>NZ_JADBRJ010000011.1:0-112049 GCF_014930585.1 Enterobacter cloacae complex sp. P43RS | reverse complement strand
TGAGTGCCCACACAGATTGTCTGATAAATTGTTAAAGAGCAGTTGCAACGCGGCTTTCGCTCACCGTTGCGAGGTCCCGTATATTACGTTTTCCTCATTCAGAGTCAAGCGATTATTTTCACTTTTCTCTGTTGGCGCTCATCTCTGAACCCCGCTAACCCGGCGGCCTGTAAGCCGTTGTTCCGTGTCAGTGGAGGCGCATTATAGGGAGTTCTCAGACGTTGACAACCCCTCTTTTAAAAAAAACTTTCAACCGTCTCTTTTTTGCTCAAAACCGTGCTACAGCGCCAGTTTTTCGAGCGTTTCAAAGCCATAACGGCGTAAAACGGGTAAAAGTTGCTCAGTCTCTTTCGTGATAGCCATGCAAAACGCGATATTTGCATCGGTAGATTTCGCATCTGGCGCTTCATGCTCCAGCAGCCAGGCCGTACGACGGGCGATCGCCGCACCAGAATCCACCAGCCGCGTCCCCTCCGGAAGCACTTCTAATAGCTCTTCCTGCAAGAGAGGGAAGTGGGTGCAGCCCAGCACAACCGTATCCGGTGGTTCGGGCATCCGCAGCCACGGACGAAGAATACGACGCAGCTCTTCGAGCGATACCGTCTCGCCGTGCAGTTTCGCTTCCGCCATCTCCACCAGCTCTGCGGAGCCAAGCATTGCAATCTGGCATTCGTTAGCAAAACGGTCGATCAGCTCGCGGGTATAAGGACGCTTCACCGTGCCACGCGTGGCCAGCAAGCCCACGATACCGTTCGCCGTCAGGCGCGCGGCAGGCTTTATGGCAGGAACAACGCCCACAACCGGGAACTGGAATTTTTCACGCAGGGCGGGAAGAGAAACGGTGCTCGCCGTATTACAGGCAATGACCGCCAGCGCAAGGGGATAGCGCTTTTGTACCGCGGTGACGATTTCAACCACACGCTCAACGATAAAGTCCTCACTCTTTTCCCCATACGGAAAAGCGACGTTATCGAAGGCGTAGATGTAATGGAGATCCGGCAGGAGATGCCGAATCTCATCGTAGACCGAAAGCCCACCGACGCCGGAATCAAACACCAGCACGGTAGGGCGCGGATTAGAAGGTGTAGCTGCCAGACAAGGTGTATTCCCGTCCTGCAGTTTGGTAGCCATAAACTGTCTCGTAATCTTTATCGAACAGGTTGGCTATTTTACCACGAACTATGAGGTGTGAGGTGACCGGATATGAAACTGCGACATCCCACAGGCTCACACCGCCCATTTTCACTTTTTCTGACGGATAAGAACCAAAATCAGTGTCGTAACGCGTGCCGAGATAGTGATACGTCAGGCTCCAGTCGAAATCATAGATCTGCGTATCGAGCTGATATTTCACCTGCTGCTTAGCACGACGGTCCAGAAGTTCGTTGGTCGCCGCATTGCGGGCATCCACATAGTCGTAGCCAACGGTATGCGTCAACGGACCTGTATCAAACGACGCCGTCGCTTCCACACCCTTAATGCGTGCTTTACCGACGTTGTAATATTCCTGAAGGTTATTATTAAAGTCGATGAGATTATCAACGTCATTACGATAGCCAGACACGCGCCAGCTCACGCCTGCCGTCAGGCCTTCAAACGCCCCTTCCCACTGCTTGCTCTCTTCTGGATCAAGATGGTCATTGCCATAGAAGCCATAGAGTTGACCCAGATTCGGGGCTTTATAGGCCGTACCATAAGAAGCAATGAAGCGGTAACCGTCCACGAACTCCCACGCTGCACTGCTTTGCCAGGTGCCATGGCGACCAAACTGAGAGTTGTCATCGCTGCGAACCGCCCCTTCCAGAGTGAAATCGCCCAGCTGCTGCAGCCCGGTCAGGTAGACGCCGGTGTTACGCAGGTCGTAGCCGTTGGTCACGTAGTTTGTACCCGGCTCGGTGCTCTGCTTCTGCCAGTCAACGCCCGCACCAATGTTCCCGTGCCCCACATCAACGGAGTTGAGCCACTGGACGTTGTACTGTTTGATTTCATCCAGCGTGGCCGTCGAATCGTAACGGCCCAAATTAGGGTCGTAGTTATAGTCTTTGCTGTGGCTATAGCTGGTGAGGAGCTGTGAATGGAAGATGTCCTCGTTGAAGCGTAATCCTGCGTCCCAGGTCTGGCTATAGAGCTGGCGGGTATCGACCAGTACGTCAGGGGTAAATGAGCTGTAGTAACCGTCATAGGCCGTACGGTTGCTGTAGCCAAAGCCGCGAACAAATCCGCTCCACTGGTCTGAGAATGCGTGATCCACCGCACCGTAGAGCGTTTTATTCATAAAGCCGTCGCGATCGGTCTGGGCAAGGCCACCATTGTTGCCGTCCGCAACCACATCGAAACCTTTGGTATAGGTGTAATCCCCCGCCAGCGTGACGCGCGTGCTGTCGCCCAGCGTTTGCTGGGTACTGCCGCCATAATTCTGGTAACCGTGCGAGCCTGCGCCGGCATTCAGCGTCGTACCGTCCTTCATGCGGGTGGTAATAATGTTGACTACACCGCCAATCGCGTCCGAGCCGTAGACCGCCGAACGCGGTCCACGAACATATTCGATTCGCTGCACCAGGGAGATCGGGAACTGGCTGAGATCGGACGACCCCGTGACGCCCGCCTGGTTAAGGCGGATGCCGTCAACGAGAATCAGGACGTGGCTGGAGTTGGTGCCACGGATAAAGAGAGAAGAGAGTTGCCCCACCCCGCCATTTTGCGCCGTGTCCACGCCGGGCAGGCGACGCATAACGTCCAGCACCGAGGTTGACTGCCAGCGGTCAATATCGGCACGCGTAACCACCGACGTTGCTGCCAGAATAGTTTTTTCAGGTTGTTCAAAACGATTTGCCGTCACCACCAACGAGTCAGCGCTATCCTGCGCCCAGCCCGAAAATGCCGTGACGGACAGCGCCGTCAACAGCGATACTTTTTTAATCATTGTTAAAGCATCCACAATATAAGAAGGATGCCGCAGGCCTCATCTATAGCACGCGATGATGAAACCAAATGCGACGTGATCCCGGCAGGTCTTCGGGCTAGGTGGCGTTATACGGATGAAGACTTCCCATTTTCACAGTGTCTACAGCTCTCATCCCGCCAGTCTTTACCGCTGCGCGTCAGCTCCAGATTTTCACTGGATTCCCTTTTCACTCTCAGGAGACCGGAAACAGAATGCTACAATTAGACACGTATAGATGTCCAGACAGCTATTGGCCATTAAATCTGGACATCCCCTGAACAATCCCTACAATCCCCGCGTAATTCTTTATCACTCAGGACGCATCATGACCCCAGAACACCTCCCGACAGAACAGTACGACGCGCAGCTGGCCGAGAAAGTTGTCCGCCTGCAAAGTATGATGACGCCTTTCAACGCGCCCGTTCCCGAGGTGTTCCGCTCCCCTGTCAGCCACTACCGCATGCGCGCCGAGTTCCGCATCTGGCATGACGGCGACGACCTGTACCACATCATTTTTGATCAGCAGACCAAATCACGCATTCGCGTGGACAGCTTCCCGGCAGCGAGCGAGCTTATCAACCAGCTGATGACGCTGATCATTGAAGGCGTGCGCAACAATCCGGTGCTGCGCAACAAGCTGTTCCAGATTGACTATCTGACCACGCAAAGCAATCAGGCGATTGTCTCTCTGCTGTACCACAAAGCGCTGACCGACGAATGGCGCGAGCAGGCCGAAGCCCTGCGCGATACGCTGCGTGCGCAGAACATCAACGTGCACCTGATTGGCCGCGCGACCAAAACCAAAATCATGCTGGATCAGGATTACGTCGACGAGCGTCTGCCGGTGGCGGGTAAAGAGATGGTTTACCGTCAGGTGGAAAACAGCTTCACCCAGCCGAATGCCGCGATGAACGTGCAGATGCTGGAGTGGGCGCTGAAGGCGACGGAAGGGTCTAAGGGCGATCTGCTTGAACTGTACTGCGGTAACGGCAACTTCTCGCTGGCGCTGGCGCGTAACTTCGAACGCGTGCTGGCAACGGAAATCGCCAAGCCGTCGGTAGCGGCCGCGCAGTACAACATCGCCGCTAACCATATCGATAACGTGCAGATCATTCGCATGGCGGCAGAAGAGTTCACCCAGGCCATGAATGGTGTACGCCAGTTTAACCGCCTGGAAGGGATCGATTTGAAGAGCTACCAGTGTGAGACGATTTTTGTCGACCCGCCGCGCAGTGGCCTGGACAGCGAAACCGAGAAGATGGTGCAGGCGTACCCGCGTATTTTGTACATCTCCTGTAACCCGGAGACGCTGTGCAAGAATCTGGAAACATTAAGCCAGACGCACAAGGTTGAACGTCTGGCGCTGTTCGATCAGTTCCCGTATACGCACCATATGGAGTGCGGTGTACTGCTCACGGCGAAGTAACTAGCCGGCGTTTTTGGCAGGTGGCGCTTCGCTTACCTGCCCTACTCAGACCTCATTACTCTGGCAGTTGACTCTTGCGGCTACGCATGCGCGAGCCAATCCAGAACACCAGCGCCACGGACAGTACCGCAGGGAAGAAGTTAGAGCCGATATCCGGATACTCCGCGCGCACCACGGTGCTATACAGCAATACGCCCAGAATAAAACAGGCAGCGGCCAGCCCCGGTAACCCAACCGGCATCGTACGGTTCAGGTAACGCTGATGCAGGCAGTAGACCGTCAGCACCAGCGCAATAAGCGGGAAAATCGAAAATGGCACGATGGAGCTAAAAATAGCGGCAAACGTGCCATTAATGGATAAGCCAGCGATCAATGCCAGCAACAGCGTCCCTTTATCCTGACCTGACTGTTTCATTACTCACCTTCACTCTTCGGTTTGATGTGCCAGTTTCTCTTGTTCACGGCGATACCAGTAGTACGCGCCTTTGGAGATCATCCTGAGCTGCAATACCAGTCGCTCTTCAAGCTGCTTGCGTTGTTCAATGCTGACGTCCAGCGCTTCGGCACCCGCGCTGAACACAATCGTCACCATCGCCTCGGCCTGTGCTTCAGTAAAGGCACGCGGCATATGGTTTTCGAGTTCAAGATAGTCGGCAAGTTCCGCGATGAAGTGCTGAATTTCCCGCGCGACGGCGGCACGAAACGCTGCCGATGTGCCCGAACGCTCGCGCAAAAGCAGACGAAACGCGTTGGGGTTATTGCCGATAAATTCCATAAACGTCGACACGGAGGTGCGGATCACGCTGCCGCCTTTGGCGATACGCTGACGCGCCTGGCGCATCAGCTGGCGCAGCATCAAACCGCTCTCGTCGACCATGGTCAGGCCCAGTTCATCCACATCACGGAAGTGACGATAGAAGGACGTTGGCGCAATCCCGGCCTCGCGTGCGACTTCGCGCAGGCTCAAACTGGCAAAACTCCGCTCAGCACTCAGTTGACTGAATGCGGCTTCCACCAGCGAACGCCGGGTTTTCTCTTTTTGTTGTGCTCTTACGCCCATCACGATAGTTGAATCCTTCCAAAGGCCTGATGGCACTATACCAGAGAATAAAATTAATCTGTTTGCTCAGCTTTGTGAATGATTGTTTACGTGCGGTTTGTGCTCCACTGCCGGAAAAAAGCACAACGATAATTGGGTTACCCTGGCAATGATGTTATGATTCTGTTGCTTTTATGTATAAGAACAGGTAAGCCTTGCCATGCCACATTCCTACGATTACGACGCAATAGTTATTGGTTCCGGCCCCGGCGGCGAAGGTGCTGCTATGGGTCTGGTGAAACAGGGAGCCAGAGTAGCGGTCATCGAGCGCTACCATAATGTCGGCGGCGGTTGCACCCACTGGGGCACCATCCCTTCGAAAGCCCTCCGCCACGCCGTTAGCCGCATTATCGAATTTAACCAGAACCCTCTTTACAGCGACCACTCCCGACTTCTTCGTTCCTCCTTTGCCGACATCCTGAATCACGCGGATACCGTCATTAACCAGCAGACGCGCATGCGTCAGGGCTTTTATGAGCGTAACCATTGTGAAATCCTGCAGGGCAATGCGCATTTTGTGGATGAACACACCCTGGCACTCGAATGCCACGACGGTTCGATTGAGACAATCACCGCTGAAAAATTTGTTATTGCCTGCGGTTCACGCCCTTACCATCCGGCCGACGTCGACTTCTCACACCCACGCGTCTACGACAGCGACTCCATTCTGAGCCTGCACCATGAACCCCGCCACGTCATTATCTATGGCGCAGGGGTCATCGGCTGCGAATACGCGTCGATCTTCCGCGGAATGGACGTCAAAGTTGACCTGATTAACACCCGCGATCGCCTGCTGGCGTTCCTCGATCAGGAAATGTCAGACTCTCTCTCCTACCACTTCTGGAACAGCGGCGTGGTGATTCGCCACAACGAAGAGTACGAGAAAATAGAAGGCTGCGATGATGGTGTGATCATGCACCTGAAGTCCGGTAAGAAGCTGAAAGCCGACTGCCTGCTGTACGCCAACGGCCGTACCGGCAATACCGATTCACTGCGGCTGGAAAATATCGGGCTTGAAACAGACAGCCGCGGTCAGTTGAAGGTCAACAGCATGTATCAGACCGCGCTGCCGCACGTATACGCGGTGGGCGACGTAATTGGCTACCCGAGCCTGGCCTCCGCTGCTTACGATCAGGGCCGCATTGCCGCTCAGGCGCTGGTGAAAGGCGAAGCGACGGCGCATCTGATCGAAGATATCCCGACGGGGATCTACACCATTCCGGAAATCAGTTCTGTCGGGAAAACCGAGCAGCAGCTGACGTCAATGAAGGTGCCTTACGAGGTAGGTCGTGCCCAGTTTAAACATCTGGCGCGGGCGCAGATCGTGGGGATGAGCGTAGGTACGCTGAAAATTCTGTTCCATCGCGAGACGAAAGAGATCCTCGGGATTCACTGCTTTGGTGAACGCGCGGCGGAAATCATTCATATCGGTCAGGCAATCATGGAGCAGAAAGGCGGTGGTAACACCATTGAGTACTTCGTTAACACCACCTTTAACTACCCGACCATGGCAGAAGCCTATCGGGTAGCCGCGCTGAACGGCTTAAACCGCCTGTTTTAACGCGCTGTCGAAATGGCCATCCATCGCACCGCGGATGGCCTCTGCCAGCTGCTCATAGCGGCTGCGCAGCGGTGACCCTGGACGATACACCAGGCCGATCGTGCGACGCGGCTCCGGCTTAATGCACGGCAGGTACACCACGCCATCACGCTTACGCTCGCGCGGCACGGCCAGCGCAGGCAGCAACGTAATACCGCTTCCCGCCGCCACCATATTACGCAGCGTTTCCAGACTGGTTGCGCGGAAGTGGGTATCTTCGTCAGCGCCCGCTTCGAAGCAGAAGCCCATCGCCTGATCGCGCAGGCAGTGACCGTCTTCCAGCATCAGCAGCTTTTCACCGGCCAGATCGGCCATCGGCACGCGATCGCGGTTCGCCCACGGGTGATCTTCATAGATCGCCAGCATCATCGGCTCATCGAACAGCGGTACTTCAATAAACGCTTCGCTCTCTTTTACCAACGCCAGAATGGCGCAGTCGAGCTTGCCGCTGTCCAGCTGCGCCAGCAGCTGATGGGTTTGCGCTTCGTGCAGGTACATTTCGAGTTTCGGGAACGTCTGGTGCAGCATTGGAATGATGTGCGGTAACAGGTACGGGCCAACGGTTGGGATCAGGCCAATATGCAGCGGGCCGGACATGGCCTCTCCCTGCTGGCTTGCCATTTCCTTGAGCACTTTGACCTCGCGCAGCACGGTGCGCGCCTGATCCACCAGCAGAAGACCGGCCTGGGTGAACAGCACCTTACGGCTGGTGCGCTCCAGCAGCATCACGCCCAGCTCGTCTTCCAGCTTGCGGATCTGCCCGCTCAGCGTCGGCTGGCTGACGTGGCAGGAATCTGCCGCGCGGCGAAAGTGACGATGCTCGGCTAACGCTACCAGGTATTCAAGATCACGAATATTCATTATTCATCCTCCGTCGCCACGATAGTTCATGGCGATAGATAGCATAGCAATGAACGATTATCCCTATCAAGCATTCTGTTGAATAATACACCACATAGACGAGGCGGCCGTGTTTGACCCTTGACGTCCCCGCACCGTCAGCGAGTTTCTCTCAAAACTCGAACAACTAAAGCCAACGTGAACTTTTGCGGACCCCGTGGTCCGCTTTTTTTTTGCGTAAAAAAGCCTGGCGCTAAGCCAGGCTCCGTTTTTCTCCCTCTCCCTGTGGGAGAGGGCCGGGGTGAGGGCACCAGCCCGCACGGTTCAAATCAGGCGGTTTTTCGCATCCGCAATCGCCTGCGCCACCTGCTTCGGCGACACGCCGCCTTTCGCCGCACGTTTATCCAGGCAGGACTGCAGCGCCAGAATCGGGTACACATCCTCCCCGATCGCCGCGCTGAATTTTTGCAGGTCGGCAAGCGCCAGATCTTCCAGCGGTTTACCCTGACGAATCGCTTCCACCACCGCTTCGCCCACAATATGGTGCGCCTCGCGGAACGGTACGCCCTTCGCGACAAGGTAGTCCGCCAGTTCAGTAGAGTTGGCATAGCCCTGCTGCGCCGCTTCCTGGCAGCGCGGACGTTTCACCTGAATGCCGTCCAGCACCAGCGCGCCCATGTGCAGGCAGTCAAGCCAGGTGTCGAGCGCGTCGAACAGCCCTTCCTTGTCTTCCTGCATATCTTTGTTATACGCCAGCGGCAGCCCTTTCAGGGTCATCATCATACCAGTCAGCGCGCCCTGCACGCGACCGCACTTGCCGCGGATCAGCTCCAGCGCGTCCGGGTTTTTCTTCTGCGGCATCAGGGATGAGCCTGAGGTCACGCGGTCGGACAGCTCAACGAAGCCCGCTTCGCCAGAGTTAAAGAAGATCAGGTCTTCGGCAAAGCGCGAAAGATGCACCATCCCGATAGAGGCATTGGAGAGCAGCTCCAGCACGTGGTCACGGTCAGATACGCTGTCCAGGCTGTTACGGGTGGCGGAGGCAAAGCCCAGCCATCCTGCCAGCTGCTCGCGGTCGATTTCATACGCCGTACCGGCCAGCGCACCGCTGCCCAGCGGGCTGACGTCCAGACGCTTCAGGGTATCCTGCAGACGGCTTTCGTCACGCGCCAGCATCTCAACGTAGGCCAGACACCAGTGCGCAAAGGTCACCGGCTGCGCGCGCTGCAGGTGGGTATAACCCGGCATCACCGCGTCCTGATTGTTCTGCGCGGTCTCTACCAGCGCACTTTGAAGCTGACGGTTGGCTGCCAGCAGTTCGCCAACGGTCTCTTTACACCACAGTTTCAGGTCGGTGGCGACCTGGTCGTTACGGCTACGGCCGGTGTGCAGCTTTTTACCCAGCTGGCCGACCTTGTCGATCAGCTTGCCTTCCACCCAGCTGTGAATATCTTCGGCATCGCTCTGCAGGATTTGCTGCGGATCCAGACGCACCTCTTCCAGCAGGTTGTTCAGCGCCTCTTCCAGCTGCTGCTGTTCGTCTGCGGTCAGTACGCCAACGGTCACCAGCGCTTTGGACCAGGCCACAGAGCCGACAATATCCTGTTCGGCCAGGCGGTAGTCGAAGCGCAAAGAGTCGTTGAACTGTTTGAACCGCTGATCCGCTGCCTGTGTAAAACGCCCACCCCAAAGTGCCATAACATCGTTCCTTTATTCGTTAGTTCCGCCGGGTGGCGCTTCGCTTACCCGGCCTACGGTCATTCACTAAAAACTTACGCTAAAATACGCGTGCCAATCGGCGTGCCGTTAAACAGCGCCGGGAGCTGCTCCGCGTGACGCCAGGAGGCGATATCCACCGGGCGGCCCAGCGTGCGCGCCGCATCCAGCGCGGCGTTCACTTTGACGATCATGCCGTCGGTAATAATGCCCTGAGCGATCAGCTGCTCGGCTTTGGCGGCGGTCATTTCTGCTATGCGCTGGCCTTTACCGTCAAGAATGCCGCTCACGTCGGAGAGCAGGATCAGGTCTGCGCCCAGCGTGGCCGCCAGCGCGGTTGCCGCCTGGTCCGCGTTAACGTTCATCAGCTCGCCCTCTTCGGTCACGCCGATAGAGCTCACCACCGGCAGGAAACCGCCTTCCAGCAGGGTGTTAATCAGCTTAGGCGAACCTGGCTGCGCCAGTCCAACATGGCCGAGCTCTTCGTCGAGCTGGGTCACTTTTACGCTGTCACCGTCGCCCAGGTAGAGGCCAACGGACGCAATATGGTGTTTCTTCGCCCATGCCAGCAGCGTTTTGTTCGCCGTGCCCGCCAGCGCGCCGGTAATGATGTCAATCTGGTCAGCAGGCGTGACGCGCAGGCCATTTTTCTTTTTCACCGGCAGATTCAGCCCTTTCATCAGCTCATCCACCACGCAGCCGCCGCCGTGCACAATCACCAGCGGACGCTGGTGCGATTCGCGATAGTTCACCAGCGCGGTAAACAGGCGCTCCAGCGCTTCTTCGCTGTCCAGCAGTACACCACCGAGTTTGATAATTAATGGGTTCATCATCACACCTTAAATAAGAGCCTGCGTTTCAGGGAAGCCGAAACGAATATTTGCACACTGCATTGCCTGTGCGGCAGCGCCTTTGAGTAAGTTATCTTCTGCGGCGACCACAATCAGATGCTCGCCCTGTACGGCAAAGCCGATATCGCAGAACGGCAGGCCAACCACGTTTTTAAGCGCCGGCACGCCTTTGTCGTACAGACGCACCAACGGCTTATCCGCATACGCCTGCGTGAAGGCCTCGCTCACCTGCTCTTTGGTCACGCCCGGCTTCAGGCGACAGGTGATGGTTTCGAGGATCCCGCGCGGGAAGCTGCCCAGGTGCGGGGTAAAAATCACCTCCGCGCCCAGATGGGTGGTGATTTCAGGATGATGGCGGTGATTAAACACGCCATACGGCTGAAGGCTCACTTCGCAGAAGCTGTTGGAGATAGCGGCCTTGCGCCCCGCACCGCTCACGCCGCTGGTGGCGTTGATCACCGGCCACTGGCTTAGATCCAGCAGACCGGCTTCGATCAGCGGCTTCAGGGAGAGCTGTGCCGCCGTCGGGTAGCAGCCCGGAACGGCAATCAGGTCCGCTTCTTTCAGTTTATCCGCACTCCACTCCGCCAGGCCGTACACCGCTTTTTCAAGCAGATCCGGATGCTGATGAGTAAAGCCGTAATATTTTTCGTAGAACGCGCCGTCGTTAACGCGGAACGCGCCAGAGAGGTCGAAGACCACGCAGCCGGCCGCCAGGAACTGCGGCGCAAGGTCGTGGCTGACCTCGTGCGCGGTGGCTAAAAACACCACGTCGACGCCGTCGGTAAACTCGCTGATGTCAGACATCGGCTGCAGCGGCAGATCGACCATGCCCTTAAGCTGCGGATGCAAATCGGAAATTAACTTTCCTGCATCATTGCTTTGCGCTGACACGGTCAAAGCGGTTATGGTCATATGAGGGTGGCGATTTACGTAGCTTACAAGCTCTGCGCCCGCATAACCGCTAGCGCCTACAATCAGCGTATTCAACATCGGGTTCCTTTATGCTCAACGTTAATGTATTTTTATTCACATTTATTGCATGAATATTGATACTATCACGACCTAAGGTGTGTCAACAATGAAAATGAACTTACCGCCATTTATCGAGATCTACCGCGCCCTGATTGCCACACCGTCCATCAGTGCGACCGAAGAAGCGCTGGATCAGAGCAATGAGTCTTTAATCAATCTGCTGGCGGGTTGGTTTAGCGATCTTGGGTTTAACGTTGAGGTTCAGCCCGTCCCCGGAACCCGCCACAAATTTAACCTGCTCGCCAGCACCGGAACCGGCGCGGGCGGCCTGCTGCTGGCCGGCCATACCGACACCGTACCGTTTGACGATGGCCGCTGGACGCGCGATCCGTTCACCCTGACCGAGCATGACAACAAGCTCTACGGTCTGGGCACCGCCGACATGAAAGGCTTCTTCGCCTTTATCCTCGACGCGCTGCGTGACGTGGACGTGACGAAGCTGAAAAAACCGCTCTACATTCTGGCAACCGCCGATGAAGAGACCAGCATGGCGGGCGCACGTTATTTCTCTGAAAACACGTCGATTCGTCCGGACTGCGCGATCATCGGTGAACCGACCTCTCTGCAGCCGATTCGTGCGCACAAAGGCCATATTTCTACCGCGGTGCGCGTGCTGGGCCAGTCCGGCCACTCCAGCGATCCGGCGCGCGGCGTGAACGCCATTGAGCTGATGCACGACGCCATCGGCCGCATTATGACCCTGCGCGACGATTTGAAAGAGCGGTATCACTACGAGGCATTCACCGTGCCGTATCCGACGCTGAACCTCGGTAGCCTGCACGGCGGCGATGCGTCCAACCGCATCTGCGCCTGTTGCGAACTGCATATGGATATCCGTCCGCTGCCGGGCATGACGCTGAGCGATCTGGATGGCCTGCTGAACGAAGCGCTGGCCCCGGTGAGCGAGCGCTGGCCGGGACGCCTGACAGTCTCCGAACTGCATCCGCCAATCCCGGGCTACGAATGCCCGCCAGACCATCAGCTGGTTCAGGTGGTGGAAAAACTGCTCGGCGAGAAAACCGACGTGGTGAACTACTGCACCGAAGCGCCGTTTATTCAAACGCTTTGCCCGACGCTGGTCCTCGGCCCTGGCTCCATTAACCAGGCCCACCAGCCGGATGAATATCTGGAAACCCGCTTCATCAAGCCCACCCGCGAGCTGATTACCCAGGTTGTGCATCACTTCTGCTGGCATTAAAACCGCACCGAAAAGTACCCTCTCCCCGTGGGAGAGGGTTCGGGTGAGGGCAACAAATCGCATGATCACCGTCACATTTCCATAAGCATCTCTTATCTGACGCAATGCGAATTAAATTTCGTAAATTGCCCGCATTTATTCGTTTGCTGAACCGTTTTCGCAGCAATTGACGACGGGGGTTTTACGTGGCTTTATAAAGGGAGATGACAAAATAATGTCCAGAAGATTTTCGCCTGGGCATAAACAAAAATGATGGGGTGACTGGGTTTTTATGAACGAACAATATTCCGCGTTGCGTAGTAATGTCAGCATGCTCGGCAAAGTGCTTGGAGATACCATCAAAGACGCATTAGGGGAGAACATCCTCGACCGCGTTGAAACCATCCGCAAGCTGTCTAAATCTTCCCGTGCCGGTAACGAGGCCAGTCGTCAGGAGCTGCTCACCACCTTGCAGAACCTCTCTAACGATGAGCTGCTGCCCGTTGCCCGCGCCTTCAGCCAGTTCCTGAACCTGGCAAACACCGCTGAGCAATACCACAGCATTTCGCCAAATGGCGAAGCGGCCAGCAACCCGGAAGTCATTGCCCGCACCCTTCGTAAACTGAAAGACCAGCCAGACCTCAACGAAGCCACCATCAAAAAAGCGGTGGAGTCCCTTTCGCTGGAGCTGGTGCTGACCGCACACCCAACCGAAATCACCCGTCGTACGCTGATCCACAAGATGGTGGAAGTAAACAGCTGCCTGAAGCAGCTGGATAACAAAGACATTGCCGACTACGAGCGCAACCAGTTGATGCGCCGTCTGCGCCAGTTGATTGCCCAGTCCTGGCATACCGATGAAATTCGTAAGCATCGCCCAAGCCCGGTCGACGAAGCCAAATGGGGCTTTGCGGTGGTGGAAAACAGCCTGTGGGAAGGGGTACCAAACTACCTGCGCGAGCTGAACGAACAGCTGGAAGAAAACCTGGGCTATCGTCTGCCGGTAGACTTTGTGCCGGTGCGCTTCACCTCCTGGATGGGCGGTGACCGCGACGGCAACCCGAACGTGACCGCGGAAATCACCCGTCACGTCCTGCTGCTGAGCCGCTGGAAAGCGACCGACCTGTTCCTGAAGGATATTCAGGTGCTGATCTCCGAGCTGTCGATGGTTGAAGCGACGCCGGAACTGCGCGCGCTGGCCGGTGAAGAAGGTGCCAGCGAGCCGTACCGTTTCCTGATGAAAAAGCTGCGCGGTCAGCTGATGGCCACCCAGGCGTGGCTGGAAGCGCGCCTTAAAGGCCAGCGCCTGCCGAAGCCGGAAGGTCTGCTGAGCCAGAACGAACAGCTCTGGGAGCCGCTATACGCCTGCTATAAATCACTCCAGGCCTGCGGGATGGGCATCATCGCCAACGGCGAACTGCTTGATACCCTGCGCCGCGTGAAGTGTTTCGGCGTACCGCTGGTGCGTATCGACGTGCGTCAGGAAAGTACCCGCCATACTGAAGCCCTGGGCGAGCTGACCCGCTATCTCGGCATCGGCGACTATGAAAGCTGGTCAGAAGCCGATAAGCAGGCGTTCCTGATCCGCGAATTGAACTCCAAGCGCCCTCTGCTGCCGCGCAACTGGGAGCCAAGCAACGACACCCGCGAGGTGCTCAACACCTGTAAAGCGATCGTCGATGCGCCGAAAGGATCGGTGGCCGCCTACGTGATCTCCATGGCGAAAACCCCGTCCGACGTGCTGGGCGTTCATCTTCTGCTGAAAGAAGCGGGCATCGACTACGCCCTGCCAGTCGCCCCGCTGTTTGAGACCCTCGACGACCTGAACAACGCCAACGACGTCATGACCCAGCTGCTTAACATCGACTGGTATCGCGGCTTTATTCAGGGCAAGCAGATGGTGATGATTGGCTATTCCGACTCCGCGAAAGATGCGGGCGTGATGGCGGCGTCCTGGGCGCAGTATCAGGCTCAGGATGCGCTGATCAAAACCTGCGAGAAAGCCGGTATCGAGCTGACCCTGTTCCACGGTCGCGGCGGTTCCATTGGCCGCGGTGGCGCGCCTGCTCACGCGGCGCTGCTCTCTCAACCGCCGGGAAGTCTGAAAGGCGGCCTGCGCGTGACCGAGCAGGGCGAGATGATCCGCTTCAAGTACGGCCTGCCGGAAGTGACCATCAGCAGCCTGTCGCTCTATACCAGCGCGATCCTGGAAGCGAACCTGCTGCCACCGCCGGAGCCAAAAGAATCCTGGTGCCGCATCATGGACGAGCTGTCAGATATTTCCTGCGATCTGTACCGCGGCTACGTGCGTGAAAACAAAGACTTCGTGCCTTACTTCCGTTCAGCAACGCCTGAGCAGGAGCTGGGTAAACTGCCGCTGGGCTCGCGTCCTGCAAAGCGTCGCCCGACCGGTGGCGTTGAATCCCTGCGCGCCATTCCATGGATCTTCGCCTGGACGCAGAACCGCCTGATGCTGCCCGCCTGGCTGGGTGCCGGTGCCGCGCTGCAAAAAGTGGTGGAAGACGGCAAACAGAACGAACTGGAAACCATGTGCCGCGACTGGCCCTTCTTCTCTACCCGTCTGGGCATGCTGGAGATGGTCTTCTCGAAGGCCGACCTGTGGCTGGCGGAATACTACGACCAGCGGCTGGTGAAACCAGAGCTGTGGGCGTTGGGTAAAGAACTGCGCGAACTGCTGGAAGGCGACATCAAAGTGGTGCTGGACATCGCCAACGACTCGCACCTGATGGCGGACCTGCCGTGGATCGCCGAATCAATCCAGCTGCGTAACATCTACACCGACCCGCTGAACGTTTTACAGGCTGAACTGCTGCACCGTTCCCGTCTGGCAGAAGAAGAAGGTAAAGAGCCGGATCCTCGCGTTGAACAGGCGCTGATGGTGACGATTGCGGGCGTTGCGGCGGGTATGCGTAACACTGGGTAATGCTTTATGCCGGGCAGGCGTTTTTAGCGCCGCCCGGCACGTTTCGGTAGTCTTCTCATGTATTCCGATATCACCCGAATTTTGGCTGACCTGGTGAACCGTACGTTACCGCTGGGTAAGATTCATTTCTCAGCGCTGGCTGAACAGCATCCCCGAACATTTCCCTGCCTCGTCATTACCCTTGCTACCCCCTGTGAGGCGATATTTTCATCCTTTGGACACATCACGCTTCCACCGCCTAACGTCCTGAGCATACATTTCGGTAAGCAGCAGCTGACTCTCGATTTACAGCGTGACAACGCGCTTTTGCAGCAGCTACAGGTTCCCCGGCGTGGCCCGCGAACGGGTGCTTTTCTTCTGCAAGCGCTCACCGAATTACAGATGCAGCCAGACGAGCAAGACACAGCCATGCTGGTGGTATTAAGCTTGCTCAGCCACTGCCGGGATCTGCTTGGCAGTGACATCCACACCGCTAACCGCAGCCGGGCGCTATTCGAAGCCGTTCGTAGCTATATCGAAGAAAATTACGCCTCTTCGTTAACGCGCGAATCCGTGGCACAGGCGTTCTACATCTCGCCGAATTACCTTTCCCATCTCTTTCAGAAGATCGGCCACGTGGGGTTCAACGAGTATCTGACACAAACGCGGCTGGAACATGCGCGCCAGCTGCTGAAAGGCTACGATCTCAAAATTAAAGATATTGCCGCACGCTGCGGATTTCCTGACAGCAACTACTTTTGTCGCCTCTTTCGCAAGCACACCGAGCGTTCCCCTTCCGAATATCGTCGCCAGTATCACAGCCAGCTTATCGCCAAAAAATAGCACTGTGATCGCTATCGCACTTCGCTAAGGACATTACATTTGTCCAGTATTTGGCAAAATTGACCTGTATCCGCCGCACTCAGCCGGGCCTTATCCTTTATTCAACCTTTCTGACTTAAGGAAAAATAATGGAACTGTATCTGGATACCGCCAACGTGGCGGAAGTGGAACGCCTTGCCCGCATCTTCCCCATCGCGGGCGTCACCACCAACCCAAGCATCATTGCCGCCAGCCGTGAATCCATCTGGGACGTGCTGCCGCGGCTGCAACAAGCCATCGGGCCGGAGGGCACGCTGTTTGCTCAAACCATGAGCCGCGACGCCGAAGGCATGGTGGCGGAGGCCAAACGCCTGAGTAACGCCATCCCGGGTATTGTGGTGAAAATTCCGGTCACCGCGCAGGGGCTTATCGCCATTAAAGGGCTGAAAAGAGAGGGTATCACCACGCTGGGCACCGCCGTTTACAGCGCCGCTCAGGGTTTACTGGCCGCGCTGGCAGGCGCGAAATACGTTGCGCCGTACGTCAACCGCGTCGACGCACAGGGCGGCGACGGTATTGGCATGGTACAGGAGCTGCAGTCCCTGCTGGAACTGCATGCGCCGGAAAGCATGGTGCTGGCTGCCAGCTTTAAAACACCGCGTCAGGCGCTGGACTGCCTGCTGGCCGGATGCGAGGCAATCACGCTCCCCTTAGACGTAGCGCAACAAATGCTCGGTACCCCAGCGGTAGAGTCGGCCATAGAAAAGTTCGAGCAGGACTGGAAAAACGCGTTTGGTAACCTCAATCTCTAAGGGAGAACTGTTATGGACCGTATCATTCAATCGCCGGGGAAATATATCCAGGGCGCGGGTGTGCTGACCCGTCTCGGCGACTATCTGAAACCCCTGGCAAACCGCTGGCTGATCGTCGGCGATAAGTTTGTGCTGGGTTTTGCCGAAGACACCCTGCGCCAGAGTTTTAAAAAAGCCGAACTGCATGCCGAAATCGCGCCGTTTGGCGGCGAATGTTCGCAAAATGAAATCGATCGCCTGAAAAAGTTGGCCGACAGCGCCGACTGCCTGGCAGTACTGGGGATTGGTGGCGGTAAAACGCTTGATACCGCGAAAGCGCTGGCTCACTTTATGGACGTACCGGTCGCCATTGCGCCGACTATCGCTTCCACCGACGCGCCGTGCAGCGCCCTTTCCGTTATTTACACCGACAGCGGCGAGTTCGATCGCTACCTGATGCTGCCGCACAACCCGAATATGGTCATTGTGGATACGAAAGTGGTAGCAGGTGCGCCTGCACGTCTGCTGGCCGCCGGGATTGGCGACGCGCTGGCGACCTGGTTTGAAGCACGCGCCTGCTCGCGCAGCGGCGCGACCACCATGGCCGGGGGTAAATGCACACAGGCGGCATTAGCGCTCGCCGAGCTGTGCTACAACACGCTGGTTGAAGAGGGTGAAAAAGCGATGCTGGCGGCGGAACAGCATGTGGTAACGCCTGCGCTGGAACGCATTATCGAAGCTAACACCTATCTCAGCGGCGTCGGCTTTGAAAGTGGCGGGCTGGCGGCTGCACACGCTATTCATAACGGCATGACGGCGGTGCCTGACGCGCATCACTTCTATCATGGGGAAAAAGTGGCGTTTGGTACGCTGACGCAGCTGGTGCTGGAAAACGCGCCGGTAGAAGAAATTGAGACCGTCGCGGCGCTTTGCCACAGCGTAGGGCTGCCGATCACCCTGGCACAGCTGAACATCAAAGAGGATATTCCGGCCAAAATGCGTCTGATTGCCGAAGCCTCTTGTGCGGAAGGAGAAACGATCCACAACATGCCGGGGGGCGTAACGCCGGATCAGGTGTATGCGGCGCTGCTGGTGGCAGACCAGTATGGACAGCGATTCCTGCAGGAGTGGGAGTAATAAAAAAGCCGGGTGGCGCTGCGCTTACCCGGCCTACATGGCACTTTAATTTGTAGGCCGGGTAAGGCGTAGCCGCCACCCGGCACAATGGCTACTTCACGTCAAACCGATCCAAATCCATCACCTTCGCCCATGCGGCAACGAAGTCGCGGACAAACTTCTCGTGTGCGTCGCTGCTGGCATAAACCTCGGCCAGCGCGCGCAGGACGGCGTTAGAACCGAAGACCAGGTCGGCGCGGGTCGCGGTGTATTTCACTTCACCGCTGGCACGATCGCTACCGGCAAACAGCTCGTTTGAATCGTCGGTCGCTTTCCACTGGGTATTCATATCCAGCAGGTTCACGAAGAAGTCGTTGCTCAGCACGCCCTCGCGGTTGGTGAATACTCCGTTCTTACTGCCATCAAAGTTCGTGCCCAGTACGCGCAGGCCGCCGATCAGCACCGTCAGCTCAGGTGCGGTCAGGGTCAGCTGCTGGGCCTTATCAATCAGCAATGATTCCGTCGTGGACACATCCACCTGCGCACGGTAGTTGCGGAAGCCGTCGGCAATCGGTTCGAGCAGGTTAAACATCTCGATATCCGTCTGATCCTGACGTGCATCCACACGGCCCGGCGTGAACGGCACGTTGACGTAAACGCCCGCGGCTTTCGCCGCCTGCTCAACGCCCACAACGCCCGCCAGCACGATGATATCCGCCAGCGAGGCTTTATTGGTGGTGCGCTGAATAGCTTCCAGAGCCGGTAACGCACGTACCGCCGCGGCGTTCACATCCCAGTCGCGCTGAGGCGCCAGCGCCAGACGCGCGCCGTTGGCACCGCCGCGCTTGTCGCCGCCGCGGAAGGTCGATGCAGACGCCCATGCCACGGAAACCAGCTCGCTCACGGAGAGGCCAGAGGCCGCGATTTCCGCTTTCAGGCTTTCAATGTCTTCCTGCGTCGGATGGAACACCGGCTGAGGCAGCGGATCCTGCCAAATCAGATCTTCTTTCGGCACTTCCGGGCCGATGTACCGCGCTTTTGGCCCCATATCACGGTGGGTCAGTTTGAACCACGCGCGCGCGAAGGCTTCGTTAAAGGCCTGCGGATCGTTCAGGAAGCGACGGGAAATTTTCTCGAATTCCGGGTCGAAACGCAGCGTCAGGTCGGTGACCAGCATGGTTGGCTTACGTTTTTTCGACGGGTCAAACGGGTCTGGCATGATTTCCGGCGCATCCACGGCTTCAAACTGAATCGCGCCTGCCGGGCTGCGGGTCTGCACCCATTCGTATTTGAACAGGTTCTCGAAGAAGTAGTTGCTCCACTGGGTCGGAGTTTGCGACCAGATGACTTCCAGCCCGGAGGTGATGGCGTCAGCGCCAATACCGGTGCCGTGCGTGCTGGCCCAGCCTAAGCCCTGCGCTTCAATCGGCGAGGCTTCTGGATCGGTACCTACGTGCGTGGCTTCACCCGCGCCGTGGGTTTTACCGAGCGTGTGACCACCGGCAATCAGCGCGACGGTCTCTTCGTCGTTCATACCCATGTTGCCAAAGGTAGCGCGGATTGCCGCAGCCGCAGACAGCGGTTCACCGCTGGCGTTTGGCCCTTCCGGGTTCACGTAAATCAGCCCCATTTCGGTGGCCGCCAGCGGGCGCTTCGCCAGTGCTTCCGGGTCACGGTGGGTCAGCCAGGCTTTTTCATCACCCCAGTTCACGTCCAGATCCGGTTCCCAGACGTCTTCACGACCGGCGCCAAAACCAAAGGTGCGGAAGCCGGAGTTCTCCAGCGCCACATTACCTGCGAGAATAAACAGGTCGGCCCAGGAGATTTTTTGTCCGTATTTTTGCTTGATTGGCCACAGCAGGCGGCGCGCTTTATCCAGGCTGACGTTATCAGGCCAGGAATTCAGCGGCGCAAAGCGCTGTTGGCCACGTCCGGCACCGCCGCGTCCGTCAACGGAGCGGTAAGTACCGGCACCGTGCCAAGCCATGCGAATAAACAGACCCGCGTAGCTGCCCCAGTCGGCAGGCCACCACGGTTGAGAATCGGTTAACAGGGCTTTGAGATCGCCCTTGAGGGCGGAATAGTCGAGCTTGCTGAATTCTTTGCGGTAGTCGAAGTCTTCACCCAGAGGGTTCGAACGGTTGGAATGTTGATTTAGAAGATCGATGCGGAGTTGTTTAGGCCACCACTCTTTGCTGCCGGTACCTGCGCCCGCGCTGTGATCGACGCCGCCCTGATGGAACGGACATTTGCCGGCGGATGCCGCGTTATTGGTCTCGTCTGACGTGCTCATCGCTATGCTCCCTTTACAGTGATACCGTTACGATATACACCACTAGCAATAAGATATAGTTGAATTAATCCACAGATTCGATAGTTAATACCTTTTAACTTTTTATATGATTAAAAAGCCCTCACTTTATGAGGGCTTTTTGCTGATTACGCCGGACGAACGCCCAGCGTATGACAAATGGCGTAGCTCATCTCCGCGCGGTTAAGCGTGTAGAAGTGGAAGTCTTTCACCCCTTCGCGGCTTAAGATCTTCACCATGTCCATCGCGATATTGGCCCCCACCAGCTTGCGGGTTTCCGCGTCATCGTCCAGCCCTTCGTACATTTTGGACATCCACAGCGGAATGCGAACGTTGGTCATATCGGCGAACTTCTTCGCCTGTTTGAAGTTAGAGACTGGCAGAATGCCCGGGATAATTTCGACGTCGATACCTGCCGAGACGCAGCGGTCGCGGAAGCGCAGATAGCTTTCCACGTCAAAGAAGAACTGGGTGATGGCGCGGTTGGCACCGGCCTCCACCTTACGCTTCAGGTTAAGCAAATCCGCCTGGGCGCTTTTCGCTTCCGGGTGGACTTCAGGGTAGGCGGCCACGGAAATATCAAAATCAGCAACGTCTTTCAGCAGCGCGACCAGATCGGTAGCGTACATGTCCGGCTTGCCGCTTCCCGGCGGCAGATCGCCACGCAGGGCAACGATATGGCGAATCCCGTTGTTCCAGTAGTCCTGGGCAATGGCGCGCAGCTCATCGCGGGTGGCGTCAATACAGGTCAGATGCGGCGCTGCTTCCAGACCGGTACGATCTTTGATGCCTTTAATAATGCTGTGCGTGCGGTCGCGCTCGCCGGAGTTGGCGCCGTAGGTCACGGAGACAAACTTCGGCTTCAGGCTGCTCAGGCGATCGATAGAGCTCCACAGGGTTTGCTCCATTTCACTGGTGCGCGGCGGGAAAAATTCAAAAGAGACGTTAATCTGGCCGTTTACTTCGGCCAGGCTCTGATTCAGTGCTTCCCGCTGGTTGGCGTGAAAAAAGCTCATACCTTACCTCTATCTTTCGCGTGTCATTGTCTGTTGTGTTGTGAACTTCTATACGTTTAGACGTCCAGATGTAAAAATGACGGAAAAGCGGCGTGACGTCAACAGAAATAATCACAATAACGGTGAGGTTTGCTCAGGGAAAATGAGGGAAATTCATGATGGGGGTGAGCGCGGTCTGATGCCCTCACCCTAACCCTCTCCCACAGGGAGAGGGAAATTCACTTTTTACAGCAGCTTAGCCAGACGGTTAATATCGGACTGGATAGCCCCAGCGGTGACATCGCGCCCCGCGCCCGGGCCGCGGATCACCAGCGGGTTATCGCGGTACCAGCGGCTTTCAATGGCGAAGACGTTATCGCACGGCAGCAGGGCCGCCAGCGGATGGTCAGGACGCACCGCCTCGACACCCACACGCGCCTTACCGTTCGCCTCGAAACGCGCCACGTAGCGCAGCACCAGCCCCATCTCGTTTGCCGCTTCCAGACGCTGCACCATCTGGTCATTTAGCTCGTCGCCGTTTTCGAAGAAGTGGTCAACAGAACCTTCTTCGCAGCCCGCAGGCACCAGCGACTCGACGCGGACGGAATCCGGTTCGATGTCATAACCGGCTTCACGCGCCAGGATCACCAGCTTGCGCATCACGTCTTTACCGGAGAGGTCAACGCGCGGATCGGGCTCGGTTAAGCCCTGCTGCCACGCCTGATCCACCAGGTCGGTGAACGGTACGGTGCCGTCAAACTGCAGGAACAGCCAGGAGAGCGTGCCGGAGAAGATCCCGCTCAGCGCCAGAATGCTGTCGCCGCTTTCAATCAGGTCACGCACGGTATGGTTAACCGGCAGGCCCGCGCCAACGGTGGCATTATAGAGCCAGTGGCGGCCCGTTTTTTCGAACGCGTCGTGGATCTGACGGTATTTATCTGTGCTGCTCGCCCCCGCCAGCTTGTTGGCGCTGATGACGTGGAAACCGTGGCTGGCGAAATCCAGATACTGATCGGCAAGCTGTTCGCTGGCGGTGACGTCCAGCACCACCAGATCGTCATACGGGTGCGCGCGCATCCACAGGAACAGCGACTCTTCATCCTGCTCAACCGCTTCATCGTTAAAGAAGGCAAGCGCCCGGCTGGCGTCCAGCCCTTCGTAGTTCAGCAGGCTGCGGCGGCTATCCACCACGCCCGCAAGAATAAATTCAAACCCGGTACGCGCCGAAAGCGTGACCTGTTCGCGGGCGAACAGCTCCAGCCAGCGGGAACCGATGTTACCCTTGCCAAACAGCACCAGACCGATGCGTTTTTCCGCGCGGAACAGCGAGGTGTGCAGACCCTGAATCAGGCTTTCGGTTGGGCCTTTACGCAGCACGGCGACCAGGCTGATGCCCTCTTCCGACTGCCAGGTGAACTCCACCGGCTGGCCCTTCAGTTGCTGCCAGAAACGGTGGCAGTGCAGCGGGTTACGGGTGACGCCCGCGCCGACCATCGCCACCAGCGCCAGCCCCTGACGCAGGCGAAGCTCGCCCGGCAGACCCGCTTCGTCGAGAATTTTCAGCGCGCTGTCCGCCACTTCGGCGGTATAGCAGAACTGCAGCAGTTGACGATCGTTATGCACGCCAACGGCCAGCGGACGCACCTGGGCGCGTTTCAGGATCGTGTCGATATCTTTATGCGCCAGCCTGAAGTCCTGACCCGCAGGCACCTGGAACTCAATCAGGCAGATGTCGTCGTGGCTGGTGACAATGCGCGCGCCCGTGCCGGACGCCAGCACGCGCTCAATGCGGGTAGACCCCTGATCCGGCGTATAGCTACAGCGCAGCTGCAGGTCAATATCGCTGCCGGAAACCGGCTGCAGCGTACGGGCGTGCAGCACCGGGGCCGCCAGACGCGCCAGCTCGCTGGCTTCGTCGAGACGCAGCAGCGGAAGCAGGCAGGCATCTTTCACTTTACGCGGGTCCGCGCTGTAGACACCGGCCACGTCGCTCCAGATGGTAACGCGGGACACGCCCGCCAGGGCACCAATTTGCGTTGCCGAGTAGTCCGAGCCGTTACGGCCCAGCAGCACGGTTTCACCGGCGTTGCTGCGGCTGATAAAGCCGGTGACGACAATACGTTTGCCCGGATGCTGCACCAGCAGCTGTTGCAGCAGCGGATAGGACAACCCTTCGTCCACCTGCGGCTGCGCGGCGCGTTCCGCACGCAGGAAATCACGCGCGTCGAGCCAGGCCGCGTCTACGCCCAGGTGTTGCAGTACGGCGGCCATCAGGCGCGCGGACCACACTTCACCGTGGCCCACCACTTCGGCATACACCGCGTCGGTAATCCCGCTGTCCAGCAGGGCAGCCAGACGCTCAAGGTCATGCGTGAAGGCGCTGATCAGCCCGTCCGCCACGTCCGCAGGCAGCAGGCCGGCAATCAGCTCGCTCTGGTAACGACGTAAGGACTGTTGCACCTGATGCGCAGAAAGGCGATCGGTCTGGCTCAGTTTCAGCCAGCTAATCAACTGGTTGGTGGTGCTGCCCGCCGCCGAGACAACCATCATGTCACCCGGCTGTGAATATTCGGTCATGATCCCTGCGACGCGCAGATAACATTTCACATCAGCAAGACTACTACCACCAAACTTGTGCAGCTGACGACCCTTCGCCCCTGCCTGCGCTATCACACTCATGATTACCCCTTGGCTGCGACCCGGAAGCCATTTTCCAGATCGGCAATTAAATCTTCAGAATCTTCAATACCGGTCGAGATACGCAGCAGCGTCTCGGAAATCCCGGCGGCGGCACGTGCTTCCGGTGCCATACCTGCGTGCGTCATGGTTGCGGCGTGGGAGATCAAGCTTTCAACCCCACCTAAGGATTCCGCCAGCGTAAACAATGACAGCCCGCTCAGGAAGCGACGCAGCGTTTGCTCGTCACCGTCCAGTTCAAAACTTAACATCGCGCCAAATCCCTTCTGCTGGCGCGCGGCAATCTCATGCCCCTGGTTTTCCGGCAGCGACGGGTGATAAAGCTTCTTCACCAGCGGCTGGGTTTTCAGGAAATCGACAATCGCCTGGGCATTACGCTGCGCCACGTCCATGCGCGGCGACAGCGTGCGGATGCCGCGCAACAGCAGGTAGCTGTCGAACGCGCCCGCGGTGACGCCGATATTATTAGCCCACCATGCCAGTTCCGTGACAACGTCGGGATCTTTTGCAATCACCACGCCCGCCACCACGTCAGAATGGCCGTTCAGATATTTAGTACATGAATGCAATACCAGATCCGCACCCAGTGCTAACGGGTTCTGAAGGGCCGGACTGAGGAAGGTATTATCCACTACACTTATCGCTCCCGCATCCCTTGCGAGCTGACAAATTTTCGCAATGTCGACAACGCGCAACAATGGGTTGCTTGGACTTTCCACCAGAACCAGCTTCGGCTTCTCTGCCAGCGCCTGTTTCAGCGCCTGTTCGTCGTTTTGATCGACAAACAGCACGCGGTAGCAGCCGCGCTTTGCCAGGCTATCAAACAGACGATAACTGCCGCCGTAACAGTCGTGCGGCGCAACCAGCAGATCGCCAGGCTTCAGGAACACCGTGGTCACCAGGTGAATGGCAGACATACCGGTATTGGTTAATACCGCACCCGCGCCGCCTTCCAGTTCCGCCAGCGCGCGCTGGGTTACATCACGCGTAGGGTTGCCGCGACGCGAGTAGTCATGCGCGCGCGGTTCATTAAATCCGGTGAAATTGTAGGTGCTGGAAAGATGAATGGGCGGGACAACGCAGCCGTACTGCTCGTCATCATTTAATCCGCTACGCACTGCGATCGTGGCCTGTTTACGCGTCATGGTGAGGGCTTCCTGGCGAATGAGGTGAAAAGTCAGCCACCAGAGTAAACATTGAAAGTATGGACGTCAATACATCTGGACATCTAAACTTCTTTGCGTATAGATTGAGCAATGCGCAAATAGCCGTTAAAATTATATGCTTTAGTGCACGCTGCAGCGGCAATATCCGTGCCACGGTATCGTCTCTACGGTAAACTACGCAAGATTACGGTTCAAAACGGGCAGTGACCGGTTTGCACCTTTAGATTAATGACTGAGAGGATTAAAGGTATCTCATGGCTGAATGGAGCGGCGAATATATCAGCCCATACGCTGAGCACGGTAAGAAGAGTGAGCAAGTAAAGAAAATTACGGTTTCCATTCCTCTGAAGGTGTTGAAGATCCTCACCGATGAACGTACGCGTCGTCAGGTGAACAACCTGCGTCACGCGACCAACAGCGAACTGCTGTGCGAAGCGTTCCTGCATGCGTTTACCGGCCAACCGTTGCCGAACGATGACGATCTGCGCAAAGAGCGTAGCGACGAAATCCCGGAAGAGGCGAAGGTGATCATGCGTGAACTGGGTATTGACCCGGAGACGTGGGAATACTGAGAAGCGGATACAAAAAAGGCACCTTGCGGTGCCTTTTTTTCGGGAAACTTATTTAGCGCCCGGGATGCTGAAACGCTTGTTGAAGCGGTCAACACGGCCACCGGTTGCAACATCACGCTGCTTACCAGTGTAGAACGGGTGGCATTTGCCGCACACGTCCAGGTTCAGATCGTGACCCACGGTAGAGCGGATCTGGATAGAGTTACCGCAAGAGCAGTTTGCAGTAATCATTTCGTATTTCGGGTGAATATCTTTTTTCATGGGAGAACCTCAGTTAAGGCCGCGTCGCTCTTCCAGCCCTAACGCCAGACACCACGCGATGTTGAATGTAAGTTCTTTGGCGTAAAGTACACCAAAGGCGGCGAATCATACAGAATTTAACCAACGTATGCAAACTGATCCGCACGCCGCTTTTACTAATGTGTATACTAACGCGCCACTTTTCAAGTCAGGAAGATTCGATGCCCGTCGCTCACGTTGCCCTGCCCGTTCCGCTTCCCCGCACCTTTGACTACCTGCTGCCCGACAGCATGAGCGCCAAAGCGGGCTGTCGCGTGACCGTGCCGTTTGGCAAACAGCAGCGCGTGGGGATCGTCGTCTCCGTCAGCGATAAAAGCGAATTGCCCCTCAATGAACTGAAATCGGTGGTTGAGGTGCTGGACAGCGAGCCGGTTTACTCCACCAGCACCTGGCGACTGCTGCTGTGGGCGGCAGATTATTATCATCACCCGATTGGCGACGTTCTGTTCCACGCCCTGCCGATCCTGCTGCGCCAGGGCAAAAGCGCCAGCCACGCCCCGATGTGGTACTGGTTTGCCACCGAACAGGGGCTGGCCGTGGACATCAACAGCCTGAAGCGTTCGCAGAAACAGCAGCAGGCGCTGGCGGCGCTGCGCCAGGGAAAAATCTGGCGGCACCAGGTCGACGAGCTTGAGGTCAGCGAAACGGCGCTACAGGCATTAAGAAAGAAAGGGTTGAGCGAGCTGGCCAGCGAAGCGCCCGCCCTTCACGACTGGCGCGACGGCTTCTCCGTCTCGGGCGATCGCCTGCGCCTGAATACCGAGCAGGCTACCGCGGTAGGCGCCATTCATAGCGCCTCGGACCACTTTTCCGCCTGGCTGCTGGCGGGCGTGACGGGCTCCGGCAAGACCGAAGTCTATCTGAGCGTGCTGGAAAACGTGCTCGCGCAGGGCAAACAGGCGCTGGTGATGGTGCCGGAAATCGGCCTGACGCCGCAAACCATCGCCCGCTTCCGCGAGCGCTTTAATGCACCGGTTGAGGTTCTGCACTCCGGGCTGAACGACAGCGAGCGCCTCAGCGCCTGGCTGAAAGCGAAAAACGGCGAAGCGGCGATTGTGATCGGCACCCGCTCGTCGCTGTTTACGCCGTTTAAAAACCTCGGCGTTATCGTGATCGACGAAGAGCACGACAGCTCCTATAAACAGCAGGAAGGCTGGCGCTATCACGCCCGCGATCTGGCGGTCTACCGTGCGCACAGCGAGCAAATCCCTATTATTCTCGGATCCGCCACGCCTGCGCTCGAAACGCTGCACAACGTGCGCCAGCGTAAATACCACATGCTGCGCCTGACGCGCCGCGCGGGGAATGCCCGCCCGGCCATTCAGCACGTGCTGGATCTCAAAGGCCAGCAGGTGCAGGCAGGCTTAGCGCCCGCCTTGATTTCCCGCATGCGCCAGCATTTGCAGGCGGGGAACCAGGTCATCCTGTTCCTGAACCGTCGCGGATTTGCCCCCGCCCTGCTGTGCCACGACTGCGGCTGGATTGCCGAGTGCCCGCGCTGCGACCACTACTACACCTTCCATCAGGCCCAGCGACACTTGCGCTGCCACCACTGCGACAGCCAGCGTCCGGTTCCTCGCCAGTGCCCGTCATGTGGTTCCACGCATATCGTGCCGGTGGGGCTGGGAACGGAACAGCTGGAACAGGCACTTGGCCCTTTCTTCCCGGACGTGCCTATTTCCCGAATCGACCGGGACACCACCAGCCGCAAGGGGGCGCTGGAGCAGCAGCTGGCGGAAGTGCATCGCGGCGGCGCGCGCATCCTGATTGGCACCCAGATGCTGGCCAAAGGGCACCACTTCCCGGACGTGACGCTGGTCGCCCTGCTCGACGTCGACGGCGCGCTGTTCTCGGCAGATTTCCGCTCCGCCGAGCGCTTCGCCCAGCTTTATACCCAGGTTGCCGGGCGTGCCGGACGCGCGGGTAAACAGGGCGAGGTAGTACTGCAAACGCATCACCCTGAGCACCCGCTGCTACAGACTCTGCTGCACAAAGGCTATGACGCCTTTGCCGAGCAGGCGCTGGCCGAACGCCAGACCATGCAGTTGCCGCCGTGGACCAGCCACGTCATCATCCGCGCGGAGGATCATAACAACCAGCAGGCGCCGCTTTTCCTGCAACAGCTGAGGAATCTCCTGCAGGCCAGCCCGCTGGTGGATAACCAGCTGTGGATCCTGGGCCCGGTGCCGGCGCTGGCGCCAAAACGCGGTGGACGTTTCCGCTGGCAGATTTTACTTCAGCACCCCTCGCGTATTCGCCTGCAGCACATCGTCAGCGGCACGCTGGCACTCATCAATACCCTGCCGGAAGCGCGTAAAGTGAAGTGGGTACTGGACGTCGATCCCATCGAAGGCTGAAGACGGATCGAAAAATTTAACGCGCCTCACACTTTTTATGAAAATTCTGTAACCGATTCCATTAACTATCTGTAAAAATGGTGATGTCCGCAGTTCGGTGTTCAGGCGAGGAGAAGACGTTGAAGTCCAGGAAAGAGGTTGCCACGGCGACCATGAAAGACGTTGCCGAGAAAGCACAAGTCTCAACGGCAACCGTGTCCCGCGCATTAATGAACCCGGATAAAGTCTCCCAGGCGACCCGTAACAAGGTTGAACAGGCGGCGCTGGAAGTGGGGTATTTCCCGCAGGCGATGGGGCGGAACGTCAAGCGCAATGAATCGCGGACCATCCTGGTAATAGTGCCGGATATCTGCGATCCCTTCTTCAGCGAGATCATTCGCGGTATCGAAGTGACGGCGGCGGAGCAGGGCTATCTGGTGCTGATTGGCGACTGCGCTCACCAGAACCAGCAGGAAAAAACCTTTATCGACCTCATTATCACCAAGCAGATTGACGGCATGCTGCTGCTTGGCTCTCGCCTGCCGTTTGATGCCAGCATCGAAGAACAGCGCAATTTACCGCCGATGGTAATGGCTAACGAATTTGCGCCAGAGCTTGAGCTGCCGACGGTCCACATTGATAACCTCACCGCCGCGTTCAACGCCGTAAACTATCTCCAGGAGCTGGGACATAAGCGGATTGGCTGCATTGCCGGGCCGGAAGAGATGCCGCTGTGCCACTACCGCCTGCAGGGCTATGTTCAGGCGCTGCGCCGTACCGGTGCGATTGTCGATCCGCACTATATTGCGCGCGGTGATTTTACCTTTGAAGCGGGCGGACAGGCGCTGGAGAAACTGCTGGCGCTGCCGGAACCGCCAACGGCGGTGTTCTGCCACAGCGACGTGATGGCGCTGGGTGCGCTTTCACACGCCAAGCGCCGTGGCTTACGCGTGCCGAAAGATTTGTCGATTATCGGATTCGATAACATTTCACTTTCAGAGTTTTGCGATCCACCGCTCTCCACCGTTTCACAACCGCGCTATCAGATTGGCCGCGAAGCGATGCTGCTTCTGCTGGATCAGCTGCAGGGTCAAACGGTTAGCAGCGGCTCGCGTTTGCTGGACTGCGAGCTGATTATTCGCGGCTCTACCCAGGCATTGACTTAAAGTAAACGCCTTTCGGACACCCTTATCTGGTCAAAGCCCCGCCGCTTAAGTAACATGGCGGGCTGACGAACGAATAAATACAGCGAAACGATAGTGGCACAACGAGATTATGTACGTCGCGGCCAGCCGGCACCTTCGCGACGCAAAAAGAGCAGTTCAAAAAGCAAGCAGCGTAATCTGCCTGCGGTCTCGCCAGCAATGGTCGCTATTGCTGCGGCCGTGCTGGTGGCCTTTATTGGCGGCCTGTACTTCATCACGCACCATAAAAAAGAAGAGTCCGAGGCCCTTCAGGGCAACAAAGTGGTGGGAAATGGTCTGCCGCCGAAACCTGAAGAGCGCTGGCGCTATATTAAAGAGCTGGAAAGTCGTCAGCCCGGCGTGCGTGCGCCTACTGAGCCCTCAGCCGGTGGCGAAGTGAAGAATGCCGATCAGCTGACGGACGAGCAGCGCCAGCTGCTGGCACAGATGCAGGCCGATATGCGCCAGCAGCCGACGCAGCTGAATGAAGTGCCGTGGAATGAACAAACGCCAGCGCAGCGTCAGCAAACGTTGCAGCTGCAGCGTCAGCGCCAGGCACAAATTCAACAGCAGCAACAGCAGCAGTGGACGCAAACTCAGCCGGTACAGCAGCCGAAGGCCCAGCCATACCAGCAACCGCAGCAGCAGACGCGTACGGTGCAGTCGCAGCCTGTTCAACAGCCAAAAGCGCAGCCGCCAAAGCAAGCGGCGCAGCCATATCAGGATCTGCTCCAGACGCCAGCGCATACCACCGCGCAGCAGCCGAAAACGCAGCAGGCCGCGCCGGTGACCAAAGAGACCGAAGCGCCGAAGCAGACGGCAGAGAAAAAAGACGAGCGCCGCTGGATGGTGCAGTGCGGTTCGTTTAAAGGTGCCGAGCAGGCGGAAACGGTGCGTGCACAGCTGGCGTTCGAAGGATTTGATTCACGCATTACCACCAATAACGGCTGGAACCGCGTGGTGATCGGCCCGGTTAAAGGCAAAGAAAACGCAGACGGCACCATTTCACGTTTGAAAGTGGCTGGCCACACAAACTGCATTCGACTCGCCTCCGGGGGTTGAAACCCCCAAAATCCCCCCCATCTATCATTTAATTCAGCCCTGAGCACAGGCTCAGGGCTTCTGTTTCCCGAATCTGTAACCAGGGGGTCTGCTCGTGACAACAATAGTAAGTGTACGCCGTAACGGCCATGTGGTAATCGCCGGTGATGGCCAGGCCACGCTGGGTAATACCGTCATGAAAGGCAACGTGAAGAAAGTCCGTCGTCTCTACAACGACAAAGTGATCGCCGGTTTTGCAGGCGGCACGGCGGATGCCTTCACGCTGTTTGAACTGTTTGAACGCAAACTGGAAATGCACCAGGGTCATCTGGTGAAAGCCGCCGTTGAGCTGGCAAAAGACTGGCGTACCGACCGTATGCTGCGCAAGCTCGAAGCGCTGCTGGCGGTCGCGGATGAAACCGCTTCGCTTATCATCACCGGTAACGGTGACGTGATTCAGCCGGAAAACGACCTGATTGCCATCGGCTCTGGCGGCCCTTATGCCCAGGCTGCAGCCCGCGCGCTGTTGGAAAATACCGACATGAACGCGCGTGATATCGCGGTGAAGGCGTTGGATATTGCAGGTGATATCTGCATCTATACCAACCACAACCACACCATCGAAGAATTGACCTCCAAAGCGTAAGGATCTCCCATGTCTGAAATGACCCCACGCGAAATTGTCAGCGAACTGAACAAACACATTATCGGCCAGGATAACGCCAAGCGCTCCGTGGCTATCGCGCTGCGTAACCGCTGGCGTCGTATGCAGCTTGACGAAGAGCTGCGTCACGAAGTCACCCCGAAAAACATTCTGATGATCGGCCCGACCGGCGTCGGTAAAACCGAAATCGCCCGTCGTCTGGCGAAGCTGGCGAACGCGCCGTTCATCAAAGTTGAAGCCACCAAGTTCACCGAAGTGGGCTATGTGGGTAAAGAAGTGGACTCTATCATCCGCGACCTGACCGATTCTGCAATTAAGATGGTGCGCGTCCAGGCGATTGAGAAAAACCGCTACCGCGCGGAAGAGATGGCCGAAGAGCGTATTCTCGACGTGCTGATCCCACCGGCGAAAAACAACTGGGGCCAGGCTGAACAGCAGGCTGAACCTTCAGCCGCGCGTCAGGCGTTCCGCAAAAAACTGCGTGAAGGCCAGCTGGACGACAAAGAGATTGAGATCGACCTCGCGGCCGCGCCGATGGGCGTGGAAATCATGGCGCCTCCGGGCATGGAAGAAATGACCAGCCAGCTGCAGTCCATGTTCCAGAACCTGGGCGGCCAAAAGCAGAAAGCGCGTAAGCTGAAAATCAAAGACGCGATGAAGCTGCTGATTGAAGAAGAAGCGGCGAAGCTGGTGAATCCGGAAGAGCTGAAGCAGGACGCTATCGACGCGGTTGAGCAGCACGGTATCGTGTTTATCGACGAAATCGACAAAATTTGTAAGCGCGGCGGCAACAGCTCCGGTCCGGACGTGTCCCGCGAAGGCGTACAGCGCGATCTGCTGCCGCTGGTTGAAGGCTGCACCGTCTCTACCAAGCACGGCATGGTGAAAACGGACCACATTCTGTTTATCGCTTCCGGTGCATTCCAGGTAGCCAGCCCGTCGGATCTGATCCCCGAACTGCAGGGTCGTCTGCCGATCCGCGTTGAGCTGCAGGCGCTGACCACCGAAGATTTCGAGCGCATCCTGACGGAGCCAAACGCCTCTGCTACCGTACAGTACAAGGCGCTGATGGCGACCGAAGGCGTGAACCTCGAGTTCACCGAAGACGGTATCAAGCGTATCGCCCAGGCTGCATGGCAGGTCAACGAAACCACCGAGAACATCGGTGCGCGTCGTCTGCACACCGTGCTGGAACGCCTGGTAGAAGACATCTCATATGACGCGAGCGACCTCAACGGTCAAACCATTACCATCGACGCAGACTATGTGAGCAAACATCTGGATGCGTTAGTGGCAGATGAAGATCTGAGCCGTTTTATCCTATAATCGCGGTTACTGCATTCTCATCACTGTTAATGGGGGCTAAGGCCCCCATTTTTATTGGCTAAATTACTATGACTGATATCAGCCGTACTCAGGCGTGGCTCGAAAGTCTGCGCCCTAAAACGCTTCCTCTGGCTTTTGCCGCCATTATTGTCGGCACCGCGCTTGCCTGGTGGCAAGGGCATTTCGATCCGCTGGTGGCAGGTCTGGCGCTCATTACCGCCGGGCTGCTGCAAATCCTCTCTAATCTCGCGAACGATTATGGCGATGCGGTAAAAGGCAGCGACAAGCCTGACCGTATCGGGCCGCTGCGCGGGATGCAAAAAGGGGTGATCACCCAGGCACAGATGAAGCGCGCGCTGATTATCACCGTAGTGCTGATTTGCTTGTCGGGCCTGGCGCTGGTGACGGTCGCCTCGAAAACTACCAGCGACTTCATTGGCTTCCTGGTGCTGGGCCTGCTCGCCATTATCGCGGCCATCACCTACACCGTCGGCACGCGCCCTTACGGCTATATTGGCCTTGGGGATATCTCTGTGCTGGTGTTCTTCGGCTGGCTGAGCGTAATGGGGAGCTGGTACTTACAGGCGCATACGGTGATCCCTGCCCTGTTCCTCCCGGCGACCGCCTGCGGCCTGCTGGCGACGGCGGTGCTCAATATCAATAATCTGCGCGATATCGACAGCGATCGTGAGAACGGCAAGAACACGCTGGCGGTGCGTCTGGGGCCGGTGAATGCGCGCCGCTATCATGCCTGCCTGCTTATTGGCGCGCTGGTTTGCCTGGCGCTGTTTAACCTGATTTCCCTGCACAGTCTGTGGGGCTGGCTGTTTGTGCTTGCCGCGCCGCTGCTGGTTAAGCAGGCCCGCTTTGTGATGCGTGAACTCAGCCCGGCAGCCATGCCGCCGATGCTGGAGCGAACGGTAAAAGGCGCGCTGCTGACTAACCTGTTGTTCGTCATTGGGATTGTGTTAAGCCAGACGCTCAGTTAGCTGACAAATATCAATTAACAATTGATGATTTTGCCAACAACGCATTTCGCACGATATACTGAACACATTCGCAGCAACTGAGCGTTAAACCTATGAAATACGATACCTCCGAGCTTTGTGACATCTACCAGGAAGATGTCAACGTCGTTGAACCGCTGTTCTCCAACTTTGGTGGGCGGTCATCGTTTGGCGGGCAAATCGTCACGGTGAAATGTTTCGAGGACAACGGGTTGCTGTACGATCTGCTCGAACAGAACGGCCGTGGCCGCGTACTGGTGGTCGACGGCGGCGGGTCCGTGCGTCGCGCACTGATTGATGCTGAACTGGCCGGCATTGCCGTCCAGAACGAGTGGGAAGGCCTTGTGGTGTACGGTTCCGTGCGTCAGGTGGACGATCTCGAAGACCTGGATATCGGGATTCAGGCCATCGCGGCCATACCGGTAGGGGCCGCGGGTGACGGTATCGGCGAAAGCGACGTGCGCGTTAACTTCGGCGGCGTGACCTTCTTCTCAGGCGATCATCTCTACGCCGATAATACCGGCATTATCCTTTCTGAAGATCCGCTGGATATCGAGTAATAAAACCATAAGCGTGAACCATAAAAAAACCGCCAACAGCAATGTGGCGGTTTTTTTGTCCCTCGGGATTCGCGGTCCGTTGGGAAGTTTTGCAACCTTTAACCAGGATTTTTATCTTACCCTGGTTCAAACCTCAGGTAACCTCATCGACCCTTTATAAATTCCTAATTATCTATGAAAACCTTAACTACGCTGCTATTGCTCATTATGATGCAGCGTCCCTTTCCGCCATTTCGCACATGGGCATCGGTCCAGGGAAAGGTGTAACCACAACCGTAAAGCAGCCTTTAACCAGGCTTGTGTCCACCGACTTATCACCGGTGGTGAACGGTGGAGCGGTTAGCCGCAGGGACCGCATAATGAAACGCTATTTATGTATCGCGTTCATTGTCGCCAGCGTACTCGTTGTAAAAAGTGATGAACCGATCGGGTTTGTTGCGTTTATCACGATAGCGCAGGACAAGTAGCGTTAAGGCCGCCTTGGGCGGCCTTTTTTATGGTTGGATGTCAGTCAGCGAGAACCATAAAAAAAGCCGGGTGGCGGCGTCGCCTTACCCGGCCTGTTCAGTTCATCCCAGTGGGAATCAGACTTCTTCCATACGTCCCAGCAGCGCCTGCAGGCGATCCTGCCAGCCGTTCTGCTGTTCGCGCAGCTGGTTGTTTTCGCGCTCCAGTTCTTCGCGGCCGTGCTGAGCGTTCTGAACTTCCTGCGCCAGGCTGTTGTTCTTCTCTTTCAGCTCTTCAATTTCCATCTGCAGCAGCGTGATGGTGTCAATCGCCTGCTGTACTTTCGCTTCCAGTTTCTCAAACACTTCTAAAGACATGATCCTACCTCTCCTGAATTGCAAGGCGACGCTTTAACGTAAACGCGCACAACATATGTTCCGATTGTATGGAGCGCAGTCGCCCCTGTCCAGCGGCATGCCACGCAGATCGCGGTTTGCAACACTTTTCGGCCTCGTCCTGGTGCGTTCGCGGCATATACCTCTAAGTTGTTAACCCATTCGTTAAAAAAATGATTCAGCTCACCATACGCGACTGATGCAAAAACGCGCTTTATGGCGCGAAAACGCTCATTTTATTGACACAGACCACACATTTTAATTTCGATATTTCTCGTTTTTGCTCGTTAACGATAAATTAACACTATGTCTACAGGGCATCGTGGCTGTCACGGGCGGCCACGCTAACAATAAACATCAATTTCTTCAGGATTCCGATTATGAGTCAGACATCAACCTTAAAAGGCCAGTGCATTGCCGAGTTCCTTGGTACCGGGTTGTTGATATTCTTCGGAGTGGGCTGTGTCGCTGCACTGAAAGTGGCGGGTGCCAGTTTTGGTCAGTGGGAAATCAGTATCATCTGGGGTCTGGGCGTGGCGATGGCCATCTACCTGACTGCAGGGGTCTCTGGCGCACATCTTAACCCGGCGGTGACTATCGCACTGTGGCTGTTCGCGTGCTTCGACGGACGCAAAGTTGTTCCCTTCATTATTTCTCAATTTGCCGGCGCGTTTTGCGCAGCGGCGTTAGTTTACGGGCTTTATTACAATCTTTTCATCGACTTCGAACAGACGCATCATATGGTGCGCGGCAGCGTCGAAAGTCTGGATCTGGCAGGCATCTTCTCAACCTACCCTAACCCGCATATCAATTTTGTGCAGGCGTTCGCAGTTGAAATGGTGATTACCGCTATTCTGATGGGCGTCATTATGGCTTTGGGCGATGATGGTAACGGCATTCCGCGTGGCCCGCTGGCGCCATTGCTGATTGGCCTGCTGATCGCCGTCATCGGTGCATCCATGGGGCCGTTAACAGGGTTTGCGATGAACCCGGCGCGTGACCTGGGTCCAAAAACCTTCGCCTTCTTTGCAGGATGGGGCGACGTGGCTTTCACCGGCGGCAAAGATATTCCTTACTTCCTGGTACCGCTGTTCGGACCAGTCGTAGGGGCGGCACTGGGTGCATTTGGCTATCGCAAATTAATTGGTCGCCACTTACCGTGCGACACCTGTGTGGAAGAGGAGAAGGAAACGACTTCTACCGCACAACAAAAAGCTTCGCTGTAATCTGACTACGGGACACATACCATGACCGAAAAAAAATATATCGTTGCGCTCGACCAGGGCACTACCAGCTCCCGCGCTGTCGTAATGGATCATGACGCGAATATCGTCAGCGTGTCACAGCGCGAATTTGAACAAATCTATCCTCGTCCAGGCTGGGTAGAACACGACCCGATGGAGATCTGGGCGTCACAAAGCTCCACGCTAGTAGAAGTGCTGGCGAAAGCCGACATCAGTTCCGACGAGATCGCCGCGATTGGTATCACCAACCAGCGTGAAACCACCGTGGTGTGGGAACGCGAAACCGGTAAGCCGATTTACAACGCCATCGTCTGGCAGTGCCGCCGTACGTCAGAGATCTGCGAACAGCTTAAGCGTGACGGGATGGAAGAGTACGTGCGTAGCGCCACCGGCCTGGTGGTTGACCCGTACTTCTCCGGCACCAAAGTGAAGTGGATCCTCGACCACGTGGAAGGTTCACGCGAGCGTGCAAAACGCGGCGAGCTGCTGTTCGGTACCGTCGATACCTGGCTTATCTGGAAGATGACTCAGGGACGTGTCCACGTTACTGACTACACTAACGCCTCGCGCACCATGCTGTTCAACATCAACACCCTGGAGTGGGATGACAAGATGCTGGACGCGCTGGATATTCCGCGCGCGATGCTGCCTGAAGTGCGTAAGTCGTCTGAAGTCTACGGCCAGACCAACATCGGCGGTAAAGGCGGCACCCGTATTCCTATCGCCGGAATCGCCGGTGACCAGCAGGCGGCGCTGTTCGGCCAGCTGTGCGTCAAGGAAGGGATGGCGAAGAACACCTACGGCACCGGCTGCTTTATGCTGATGAACACCGGCGAGAAAGCGGTGAAATCAGAAAACGGCCTGCTGACTACCATCGCCTGCGGCCCGCGCGGCGAGGTGAACTATGCCCTGGAAGGTGCGGTGTTTATGGCGGGCGCATCTATTCAGTGGCTGCGCGACGAGATGAAGCTGATCAGCGATGCGTTTGACTCCGAGTACTTCGCCACCAAAGTGAAAGACACCAACGGCGTGTACGTGGTGCCAGCGTTCACCGGTCTGGGCGCACCGTACTGGGACCCTTATGCCCGCGGCGCAATTTTCGGCCTGACGCGCGGTGTGAACTCAAACCACATCATTCGTGCGACCCTGGAATCCATCGCCTACCAGACGCGTGACGTGCTGGAAGCGATGCAGGCAGACTCCGGCATTCGTTTGCACGCCCTGCGCGTGGACGGCGGCGCGGTGGCCAACAACTTCCTGATGCAGTTCCAGTCCGACATTCTGGGCACCCGCGTTGAGCGCCCTGAAGTACGTGAAGTGACGGCACTGGGCGCGGCGTATCTTGCGGGTCTCGCGGTAGGCTTCTGGCAGAACCTGGACGAGTTGCAGGAGAAAGCGGTCATCGAACGCGAATTCCGCCCTGGCATCGAAACCACCGAGCGCAACTACCGCTACAGCGGCTGGAAGAAAGCGGTGAAACGTGCCCTGACGTGGGAAGAGCACGAAGAGTAAGCCTATATTCCCTCTCCCCTGAGGAGAGGGTTAGGGTGAGGGGCTCCAAACGTACCGGTCCCCTCACCCCTCCCCACTCTGTGATAAACTTCGTGCAATTCCTTTTGATTGTACGAGTCCCTCATGAAACGTGAACTTGCTATCGAGTTTTCCCGCGTCACCGAAGCAGCCGCCCTTGCAGGCTATAAATGGCTGGGTCGTGGCGACAAAAATACCGCAGACGGCGCGGCCGTCCACGCCATGCGCATTGTGCTTAACCAGGTCAACATCGACGGCACTATTGTCATCGGTGAAGGCGAGATCGACGAAGCGCCGATGCTCTACATCGGTGAAAAGGTCGGGACCGGCAAAGGCGATGCGGTGGATATCGCGGTGGACCCGATCGAAGGCACGCGCATGACGGCGATGGGCCAGGCCAACGCCCTGGCGGTGCTGGCCGTGGGCGATAAAGGCTGCTTCCTCAACGCGCCAGACATGTACATGGAAAAGCTGATTGTCGGCCCTGGTGCGAAAGGCGCAATCGATCTCAGCCTGCCGCTGGACGCCAACCTGCGCAATATCGCGGCGGCGCTGGCTAAACCGCTCAACGAACTCACCGTGACCATTCTGGCCAAACCGCGCCACGACGCCACCATCTCTTATCTGCAGGCACTCGGCGTGCGCGTGTTTGCCATTCCGGATGGCGACGTTGCCGCGTCTATTCTGACCTGCATGCCGGACAGCGAAGTCGACGTGCTTTACGGCATCGGCGGCGCGCCGGAAGGCGTGGTCTCTGCGGCGGTGATCCGCGCGCTGGACGGCGATATGCAGGCGCGTCTTCTGCCGCGCCATGAGGTGAAAGGCGACAGCGACGAAAACCGTCGTATCGGTGAGGACGAGCTGGCGCGCTGCGCAGCGATGGGCATCGAAGCCAATAAAGTACTGGCGCTGAACGACATGGCGCGCAGCGATAACGTCGTCTTCTCTGCAACCGGCATCACCAAAGGCGATCTGCTGGACGGCATCACCCGCAAGGGCAACATGGCAACCACCGAAACGCTGCTGATCCGCGGTAAATCGCGCACCATCCGACGCATTCAGTCCATTCACTATCTCGACCGTAAAGACCCGGACGTGCAGACCCACATTCTGTAAAACCGTTTGATCGATAGAGCTTTCCGGCCCGAAGGGGCTGGAAATGTTTCCCACAAGTACGGAAGATAGAACAGAGAAACAGCACAGGAGAAGATCATGGCGGACTGGGTAACAGGTAAAGTCACAAAGATAGAATTCTGGACCGATGCGCTATTTAGTCTCACCCTGCATGCTCCCGTTCACCCGTTTAAGGCCGGGCAATTTGCCAAGCTGGGTCTGGATGTCGACGGCGAGCGCGTGCAGCGCGCCTACTCTTACGTTAACGCGCCGGATAACCCGGATCTCGAGTTCTATCTCGTCACCGTTCCTGACGGTAAGCTCAGCCCGCGCCTTGCCGCCCTTAAGCCCGGCGACGATGTGCAGATTGTGAGCGAAGCGGCAGGCTTCTTTGTGCTCGAAGAGATCCCTGACTGTGACACGCTCTGGATGCTGGCAACCGGCACGGCCATCGGTCCGTATCTCTCTATCTTGCAGTACGGTAAGGATCTGGAGCGCTTCAAAAACATCGTGCTGGTGCACGCCGCGCGCTATGCCGCAGATTTAAGCTATCTCCCGCAGATGCAGGCGCTGGAACAGCAGTACGGCGGAAAGTTAAAGATTCAGACGGTAGTCAGCCGCGAAACCGTAGCAGGAGCGCTTACCGGTCGCGTACCGGCGTTAATTGAGAGCGGCGCACTGGAAGACGCGGTGGGTTTACCGATGACGGCCGAAACCAGCCACGTCATGCTGTGCGGTAACCCGCAGATGGTCCGGGACACGCAGCAGCTTCTGAAGGATACCCGGCAGATGACGAAACATCTTCGCCGCCGGCCGGGCCATATGACCGCCGAACACTACTGGTGATCAGCGGTATTTCACCTCGACGGTATCTTTACCGTATTTATTTTCGCTCTGGGTGCCGATAAACGCGCCCAGATCGACAATCATCATCACGAAGATGACCGACGGCAGCAGCCTGCCCACGACCCACGGCAGGATGGAAGGCAGCATCGCCCAGTTCCCTGCCACCAGCATCCACGCCAGTATGATCAAAAATGCCCACGCGCCGGAGCGGCCGCGATCGTGCAGGCGTTTCACCACGACGGCCGCCGTCGGCCATAGCAGGCAGACCAGTGCAAATGCCGCCGTTTGCGTGCTCAGCCAGGCGTTATAAGCTACGAAAAAAAGAAGCAGCATGGCGACGACCCACGTCACCATCCAGACCCAGAAATCACGGCGTCCAATACGCCCTTTGAATGAAAACAGCCACTGCTGTATGGTCATGTAAGGTTCCTTATTATCGTTTAGCCCGCATTTTACCCTGGAGTTGTGACCTTTTGACAAGCCGACCAGATATCGTTTTAATCATGAGCACTTACGGCCAGGTGCAATGTTGATGAAAAATTCGGCACATTCTCTTTTCCTGTGTTTAGCGATGCTCGGCGCGGGTTTTCCGCTGCATGCCGCCAACACCGCGGCCCCCACCACTGCGCCGTATTTGCTGGCGGGCGCACCGTCTTTCGATCAGTCCATCAGCCAGTTTCGCGAAGCTTTCAATCAGGCCAACCCAGGGCTGCCGCTGGATGAGTTTCGCGCCATTGATAGCTCGCGCGATACCCCTACACTGACCCGTGCAGCGAGCAAGATTAACGAGAATTTGTATGCTTCCACGGCGCTGGAGCGCGGTACGTTAAAAATCAAAAGCATGCAAATCACCTGGCTGCCGATTCAGGGGCCAGAGCAGAAAGCGGCTAAATCGAAGGCGCTTGATTACATGAGCGCGGTGCTGCAGGCGTTTACGCCTGCGCTGACGAAAAAGCAGAGCCAGCAAAAGCTGCAAAAGCTGCTGACCGCCGGTAAAAATAAGCGGTACTACGCCACAACCGAAGGCGCGATTCGCTATGTAGTGGCGGATAACGGCGAAAAAGGACTGACCTTCGCCGTTGAACCGATTAAGCTGGCGCTATCTGACACCCTTGGCGGGGCCAATTAATGACAAAAAGCAAAGCCTTTCGAGGGAAAATCTCTATACTGATTCACAGACCATGCTGCCCGACAGGGCGGCCATATTCCTTAATTCGCTTATTTAGCGTGGAGAATTGAAATGCGACATCCTTTAGTGATGGGTAACTGGAAACTGAACGGCAGCCGCCACATGGTAAACGAACTGGTTGCAAACCTGCGTAAAGAGCTGGCTGGCGTGACCGGCTGCGCGGTTGCTATCGCTCCGCCGGATATGTACCTGGATCTGGCTAAACGTGCCGCTGACGGCAGCCACATCGTGCTGGGCGCGCAGAACGTTGACGTTAACCTGTCTGGCGCGTTCACCGGTGAAACTTCCGCTGAAATGCTGAAAGATATCGGCGCGAAATACATCATCATCGGCCATTCCGAGCGTCGCACTTACCACAAAGAATCTGACGAGTTCATCGCGAAGAAATTTGCCGTGCTGAAAGAGCAGGGTCTGATCCCGGTTCTGTGCATCGGTGAAACCGAAGCGGAAAACGAAGCGGGCAAAACCGAAGAAGTGTGTGCACGTCAGATCGATGCCGTGCTGAAAACGCAGGGCGCGGCAGCGTTCGAAGGCGCGGTTATCGCTTACGAGCCAGTCTGGGCGATCGGTACCGGCAAATCTGCTACCCCTGCGCAGGCTCAGGCAGTTCACAAATTCATCCGTGACCACATTGCTAAAGCCGACGCGAAAGTGGCTGAGCAAGTGATCATCCAGTACGGCGGCTCCGTAAACGCCTCCAACGCTGCTGAGCTGTTCACCCAGCCAGATATCGATGGCGCGCTGGTTGGCGGTGCATCCCTGAAAGCGGACGCTTTCGCGGTGATCGTTAAAGCGGCAGAAGCGGCTAAACAGGCGTAATGGCCTTTGTGGCGGGTGGCGCTTGCGCTTACCCGCCGCTACAAACGCCCTAACACGCTAAACCACAGATAATCCAGCGGCAGCAGCACCAGATACGTCGCAATCGCCAGCGCCAGGCAGAGCACCATCCCCGCCCTTGCAGGCACCTTTCCTAGCCCCATCGCCACCACAATCGGCGACGCCTGATACGGCAGCAGCGGCGTGGAATAGCCCAGTACCTGAATCATGATTACCGACAGCAGCGGGAAACCGGTCGCGTCCGAGAAGCTCTGCGCCAGCGTGGTGTACAGCGCCGGAACGCCGTTGGCAGTCATAATGAAGTTGAGTGCCGTAGTAATTCCGATTAGCGCCAGGAAGCTGGTGAACGGTTTGTCCGCATCCAGCGGCATTATGCGCAGCAGCGCCTCGCCTACGGCCGCTCCGATACCCGTTTGCGTCACGACGATCGCCAGCCCGAGAATACCCGCAACGTAAATGCAGGTGCGCATATTTACCCCCGCCGAGAACTCCTCGCCGGTGATAAAACCAATGCGCGGCAGCATAACGATAATCGAGGCCGCCAGCCCCGTCCACGCAGGCCCCACGCCGTGCCAGCTCTCCGTCACCCACATCATCAGTACCACCACCAGCAGCCAGGCGAGTCGTTTTTCGTCACGCCCCATCGGTTCAGACAGCGTGAAATCCTTCGCCGGTTTCGGGCTGCCAGGGAACAGCCAGCAGATGAGGCCAATCAGAATCAGGCCTTTGAGAATACCGAGCACCGGCGTGTGCAGCAGCAGATACGGGACATAGTTCAGGTGAATGCCGTACGAGCCTTCCGCCGCGCCGCTCATGACCAGGTTAGGCACGTTGGCGGGCAGAATGGTGGCCGAGAGCTGGAAGGTACCGAAGCCGACTGCCAGCGCAAGGCCGAACCAGGCGCGGGAGCCGTCGGCAATACCGGCGCGTTTCGCCATCGCCGCGACAATGGGCATCAGCAGCGCAATACGCCCCATGTTTGACGGCATCACAAACGCCAGCGCGTAGCTGAGCAATACCACGCTCGCCACCATCAGCATCCAGGAGTCAGTGAGCTTTGCCGACAGCGCCCGGGCGGCCCTGTCCGCCAGGCCGGTTTTACGGATCGCCACGCCGAGCACAAAGCCGCTGAAGACCAGCCAGAAAGCCGACGAGGCAAAACCGCCAAAAATCACCTCCGGCGGGGCGATTCTGGCGGTCATCGCCGCCGTGAAAAACAGCAGCGCGGTGATAAATTCCGGCAACAGCGACGTCGCCCACAGCACGATGGTGACGCCGACGATCAGCGAGGGCAGCAGCAGAGGATGCGTTAACCAGAGCGACATACCTGTCTCCTGTAGATTTTTTCAGCAAGTCTACGGTGACAGGCAGCCTGAGTAAACGCGATTTATGGTGGGGTTATTTCAGGATAGTGCATTGATGATCCTGCAATTCCTCTGCTGACGCGCGGTTAAGCGTGAGCAGGTTACGCTCGGTCGCCAGCAAAACAAACGAACCATCCGACTGCTGCGCCATCGCCAGCGCGAAGCGTCCCATATGGTCGCGCGCCTCCGGCAGCTCTTCCGCCAGCATCATAAACGGGCTGCGCTGGACCAGTTCATTCTCTGTCACCCGGCGTGCGAGGTACTCATGCCCTTCCAGCCCACCCGGGAACGGTAGCCACTGGGTGCTGATGTCTCCCTGCGCCGCGTTGAGCTTCTCGCGCACGTCCGGGCGCAGGCAGGAGATATGGATATGGAAATGGTTTTGCGTGCGTCCGGTCGGTGAGTTAATCGTCAGCGAAATAGCGCTGTCCGGCACTTCAGAGCCACGCTTCAGGGTCATAAAGCTGCGCGACTGCCACGCCAGCCAGAAGAAGTTTGGCGTATGAGGCTCGGTCAGGAGCGGGCTTTCGGTGCCGTTGATGCGGTACGTTGGCATCAGCAGATACTGCAGCGGCCCGTTGCGGTCTTTGAATACCACATAGCCCGCGTCAGGCTTCACCTGCGCGCAGGGTGCCGGGTTACGGTGCTGCAGCTGATTAGGCAGACACTGGTCGAGGACGATATGGCGCAACGCATTCGGATTACCCGCTTTTATCCAGTACACGCCGCCTGCGGCAAGGGCGATGACAATCAGGATCAGTAAGATAATTTTTTTCACAACGCGTTCCCTGTTTTCAATAGAGGCAAAAGAGTAACGCAAAATGATGACCAAATAAAAAACCCGGTGGATTTCTCACACCGGGTCGCCGTGTCGTTTGCTAACCGTTAACGCTGGCTAATCTGGTCGAAGGTGCCGCCATTAGAGAAGTGTTCTTTCTGCGCTTTCGTCCAGCCGCCGAACACATCATCAATGGTGAAGAGCTTCAGTTTCGGGAATTCGCTGTCGTATTTCTTCGCGACAGCCGCATCACGTGGACGATAGAAGTTCTTCGCCGCGATTTCCTGGCCTTCCGGCGAGTAGAGATATTTCAGGTAGGCTTCCGCCACCGCTTTGGTGCCTTTCTTATCAACGACCTTATCGACCACGGAAACGGTCGGCTCGGCGAGGATGGATTCGCTCGGAGTCACGATCTCAAACTTGTCTTTACCCAGTTCGTGGGTCGCCAGCAGGGCTTCGTTTTCCCAGGCAATAAGCACGTCGCCAATTCCGCGCTCGACGAAGGTGTTAGTGGCACCGCGCGCGCCGGAGTCCAGCACTTCAACGTTTTTGTACAGGGATTTGACGAACTCCTGTGCTTTAGCCTGGTCACCGTTGTTGTGGTGCAGCGCGTAGCCCCAGGCCGCCAGGTAGTTCCAGCGTGCCCCGCCGGAGCTTTTCGGGTTCGGGGTAATCACAGAAACGCCCGGTTTGATCAGGTCGTTCCAGTCCTTAATCTGTTTCGGGTTGCCTTTACGCACCAGGAAGACGATGGTCGAGGTGTATGGCGCGGAGTTGTCCGGCAGGCGTTTGATCCAGTTTTTGTCGATACGGCCACGCTCGGCGATAGCGTCGACATCATAGGCCAGCGCCAGGGTAACTACGTCGGCTTCAATACCGTTAATCACCGATGTCGCCTGCTTACCAGAGCCACCGTGCGACTGGCGAACCACCACGTTATCGCCGGTTTCCTGCTTCCAGTGCGCCGCGAAGGCTTTGTTGTATTGATCGTACAGCTCACGCGTCGGGTCGTACGACACGTTGAGAAGTTGAATGTCCTTTGCCAGCACGCCGGTCGATGCCAGCAATAATGTTAACCCCACGCCCCATTTATTCATCGCCCAGCTCTCTTGTGTAGTGTTTTGATGAATGCAGCGTGCCAGAAAGCGAATCGATGATTAAAGAATAAAAAAAGATTGGCTATAACGTGGAGGAATAAAAGCCCTCTTCAGAAAGAAGAGGGCTCGAAGGATCAGTACAGTTTTTTCGCGCAGTCCAGCCAGTCACCTTTGAACGGACGCTTCATGTTTTCAATCGCGTCGATGATGTCATGGTGAACCAGCTGTTCGTTCTGAATACCGACGCAGCGGCCACCGTGGCCCTGCAGCAGCAGCTCGATAGCGTACGCGCCCATACGGGACGCCAGAATACGGTCGTACGGGCCAGGGGAACCGCCGCGCTGGATGTGGCCCAGAACGGTCGCGCGGGTTTCGCGTTTGGTTTCGGTTTCGATGTACTTCGCCAGCTCGTCAACGTCACAGATGTGCTCGGTGATAGCCACAATCGCGTGTTTCTTACCTTTCGCGATACCGGCTTTGATCTCAGCAACCAGATCTTCGCGGCTGAATTCCACTTCAGGAACCACCACAAACTCACAACCACCGGCGATAGCCGCTGCCAGGGTCAGGTCACCGCAGTAACGGCCCATCACTTCAACGATAGAGATACGCTGGTGAGAAGAAGAGGTGTCACGCAGGCGGTCAATGGCTTCCACAACGGTGCCCAGCGCGGTGAAGTAACCGATGGTGTAGTCAGTGCCTTTGATGTCGTTGTCGATGGTGCCCGGCAGGCCGATGCACGGGAAGCCCATTTCGGTCAGACGTTTTGCACCCATGTACGAGCCGTCACCACCGATAACGACCAGCGCGTCCAGACCACGCTTTTTCATGTTCTCGATAGCCACTTCACGGATGTGTTCGTCACGGAATTCCGGAAAGCGCGCAGACCCAAGGAAGGTACCGCCACGGTTGATCATGTCAGACACGCTGTAGCGGTCGAGCTGAACCATACGGTCTTCATACAGACCCAGGTAACCATCATAGATACCAAAAACTTCCAGACCTTCCGTCAGCGCTGCACGGACAACCCCACGAATTGCCGCGTTCATGCCCGGCGCATCACCGCCGCTTGTCAACACACCGATTTTCTTAATCATGACTACCTCTGAACTTAGGAATGCAAAATTGAAATCTGTTGCCGGAAGAAACTTATCGACCAACGAATACTGCAAATAGTATATCAATCCCTTCTGGCTGAATTGATTCAGGTCAGACCAAATGGCGGTAATTTATACACAAAATGCTGGCCTGGCTCACTTTTTTACAACGAATTACGAAAGCCCAACATGTCCGGGTACAACCGAGCAGGGATCCTGGTGAATGATGACGTCTGAACCAGGAAAACGCTGCAAAATCGCCTGCTCGACCTGCTCAGCAATAACGTGAGCCTGTACCAGTGGCAGGTTGTCTTCCATTTCAATATGAATCTGAATAAAGCGGGTCGGCCCTGACTGCCGCGTTCGAAGATCGTGTGCACCGCTGACGCCGGGCCAGGAGGTCACGATAGAAAAAATTTCGTTACGTTCTGAGTCCGGAAGAGCGCGATCGAGCAGTGATTGCACCGCGTCATACCCCATCCGCAGGGCGCTATATAAAATATAGATACCAATCCCTAACGCAAACAACGCATCGGCCCGATGCCAGCCATACCAGGCCAGACCGAGCGCAATAAGAATAGCCCCATTCATCATAACATCAGATTGATAATGAAGCATATCCGCCCGTACGGCCTGACTTTGCGTTTTGCGAACGACCCAGCGCTGGAAGGTTACCAGAACAAGTGTGCTTATAAGTGCAATTACCGTGACGATCACGCCGACACCGGGATTGTTCATCGGTGAAGGCGAAACCAGATGCTGAATACCGGTCAAAAACAGGAACAGTGCAGAGCCAGAAATGAACATACTTTGCGCCAGCGCCGCGAGCGATTCCGCCTTGCCGTGCCCAAACGTGTGCTCTTCATCCGCCGGCTGCAGCGAGTAGCGTACCACCAGGAGGTTGGTCAGCGAGGCGGCGATATCGACCAGTGAATCCACCAGCGCCGCCAGAATACTGACCGAGCCGGTATACCACCAGGCAAAGATTTTGATCAGCAGCAGGCCAGAGGCCATGACGGTCGCCGCAATGGCAGCCCGGCTTACCAGCCTTCCATAGGATTGATTCATAAACGCTCCTGTCATGTCATGCCGCTAGTATAACGGAAGCATGGCGAGGTAAAGGATGAATAAACGGTTAACAAATCAGAATGCGGGGCAAAAAAAACCCCCACATCATGTGGGGGAAGACAGGGATGGTGTCTATGGCAAGGAAAACAGGGTTTACTGGTTACTACGGGTACTGCTATTGCTACTGAAAAACGTCGCTTCTGAGCTTCGCTGCATCCGTGCAACCTCACGCAGCTGGTCCATACGCTGCTGATGTTTGGCATTCAAAACCGCTTGCTGCTCGGGCGTTAGCAGGTGGAACATCTGGTTGCGGACCTTCGCCATTTCTACCTGGCGGGCAACCTGTTCCTGTGCCATTTTTTCGGCCTGAGCGCGCACAGCGCTTTCGTCAAAATTTTCTGCGGTGACAAGGCGATGCATTGTCTCCATTTCGCTAACATTAACAGGGGGCTGGTCGTGTCGTGCCCTCTGCATCAGATCTCGCATCTGTTGACGCTGATGTTCGGTTAAACTTATGCCGTCAAACATATGGCTTTGGCTGCTGTGCTGCGTTGCGCCCTCTTGCGAGGAACCGTTATCGCCGATGATAGCTACAGCAGCCTGGCTAAACGCACTGAACGCCAGCGTTGAGGCCATGACGGCAGCGGTAACTTTGCGCATCACTTGCTCCCAAAATCTTTCGTGTCGCGATTCAACGAGAGACAGTCTACGATTCAGGCTGCAAACATGCGTCAGGGGGTGTAAAACAACGTAAAGTCATGGATTAGATAGCCTTGATGTCGTAATTTCTGCCTCGGAGGTATTTAAACAATGAATAAAATCCTGTTAGTTGACGATGACCGAGAGCTCACATCCCTTTTAAAGGAGTTGCTCGACATGGAAGGTTTCAACGTCCTGGTTGCCCATGATGGCGAGCAGGCGCTGAGTCTCCTTGACGACAGCATCGATCTACTTTTGCTCGACGTAATGATGCCAAAGAAAAACGGTATTGATACGCTGAAAGAGCTTCGCCAGACACACCAGACCCCCGTTATCATGCTGACCGCCCGCGGCAGCGAGCTTGACCGCGTTCTCGGCCTTGAGCTGGGTGCGGATGACTATTTACCGAAGCCGTTCAACGACCGTGAACTGGTGGCCCGTATTCGCGCGATCCTGCGTCGTTCCCACTGGAGCGAGCAGCAGCAGAATACCGACAACAGCTCGCCAACGCTGGAAGTGGACTCCCTGAGCCTGAACCCGGGCCGTCAGGAAGCAAGCTTCGACGGCCAGACGCTGGAGCTTACTGGCACCGAGTTCACACTGCTGTATCTACTGGCGCAACATCTTGGCCAGGTGGTATCGCGTGAACATTTAAGCCAGGAAGTGCTGGGCAAACGCCTCACGCCGTTTGACCGCGCCATCGACATGCACATCTCTAACCTGCGCCGCAAGCTGCCGGAGCGTAAAGACGGTCACCCATGGTTTAAAACCCTGCGTGGTCGCGGTTATCTGATGGTTTCTGCTTCATGATAGGTAGCTTAACCGCCCGCATCTTCGCCATCTTCTGGCTGACGCTGGCACTGGTTTTAATGCTCGTTTTGATGTTGCCAAAACTCGACTCACGCCAGATGACGGAGCTTCTCGACAGCGAGCAACGTCAGGGCGTGATGATCGAGCAGCACGTGGAAGCGGAGCTGGCAAACGATCCGCCGAACGATTTAATGTGGTGGCGCAGGCTGTTTCGCGCTATCGACAAGTGGGCGCCGCCAGGACAACGTCTTTTGCTGGTTACCAGCGAAGGCCGCGTGATTGGCGCCGATCGCAATGAAATGCAGATCATCCGCAACTTTATTGGCCAGGCGGATAACGCCGATCACCCACAGAAAAAGAAATATGGTCGGGTAGAGATGGTCGGCCCTTTCTCGGTACGGGATGGGGAAGATAACTACCAGCTCTACCTGATTCGCCCTGCGAGCAGCTCCCAGTCCGACTTCATCAACCTGCTGTTTGACCGTCCGCTTCTGCTGCTGATCGTCACGATGCTGGTCAGTTCCCCGCTGCTGTTATGGCTGGCGTGGAGCCTGGCGAAACCGGCGCGTAAGCTGAAAAATGCGGCGGACGAAGTGGCACAAGGCAATCTCAGACAGCATCCGGAGCTGGAGTCCGGGCCGCAGGAGTTCCTGGCCGCCGGGACCAGTTTTAACCAGATGGTGAGCGCGCTTGATCGGATGATGACGGCCCAGCAACGCCTGCTGTCGGACATCTCACACGAACTGCGTACGCCGCTCACGCGCTTACAGCTGGGCACCGCCCTGCTGCGTCGCCGCAGCGGGGAAAGCAAAGAGCTGGAGCGTATTGAAACGGAAGCGCACCGTCTGGACAGCATGATTAACGATCTGCTGGTGATGTCGCGCAACCAGCAGAAAAACGCGCTGGTGAGCGAAACGGTGAAAGCCAATCACCTGTGGCACGAGGTGCTGGACAACGCGGCGTTCGAAGCGGAGCAGATGGGTAAATCGTTCACCGTCAACTTCCCGCCGGGCCCGTGGCCGCTGTACGGTAACCCCAACGCGCTGGAAAGCGCGCTGGAGAATATCGTGCGTAACGCCCTGCGCTACTCGCACACGAAGATTGAAGTGGCGTTCTCTGTGGATAAAGACGGGATCACCGTCATTGTCGATGACGATGGTCCAGGCGTCAGCCCGGAAGATCGCGAGCAGATTTTCCGTCCGTTCTACCGCACCGACGAAGCGCGAGACCGCGAGTCCGGCGGCACGGGGCTGGGGCTGGCGATTGTAGAAACCGCCATGCAGCAGCACCGCGGCTGGGTGAAAGCCGACGACAGCCCGCTGGGCGGGCTGCGGTTAACGCTGTGGCTACCGCTGTATAAGCGTTCGTAACGGTATGTGCCGGGTGGCGGCTTCGCCTTACCCGGCCTACTTTCTACGGAACCTATTTCCCCCACAATCTCCGCGAACTACTCTCGATCTTCCCGCTTATACGCCGCTTTTGCATCGTTCTCGTCCAACTGGTAGACAACCCCGCCGCCGACAGCAGGCGATGATACTGTTCATCGTCAAACGGCATATGCCAGGCAATCGCGCAGGCGTCGTAAACGGACACGTCGCTCAAACGCGACGCGAGCTCAAGCGGGGCATCCGCAGATACTTGTCCTGCAAGCACCACGCGGTACAGCCAGCCGGTTTTACCCGCGTTTTGCAGCTGGGCCGACATATCCTGAATACCGAAATGGTAGTTGAGCTTGAAGCACGGCGAGCGTGGCTGGGTGACCTGAATCAGGGCATCGCCCCAGCGGTAAATATCGCCAATAAAGACGTTCTTTTCCGTCAGCCCTTCCGTTGAGAGATTTTCGCCAAACGCGGGCGCGACGAAGAGGTCCGCCTGCTCAGGAAATTCGGTTTTCCAGTGCTCATAGTGCTCGCGCGGATAGTGGCACAGCGCGCGATCGGGCCCGCCGTGGATTTTCTTTTCGGCCTGCTGGTCGCCCACAAGCCCGAGCTCGGTCAGCGAAAGCTCACCGTCGACCTGCACTTTGGCGATGGCGCTCGGGCGGCTGCCGTCGTACTCCCTTACCTTGCCTGTAAACACGTTCACCGGGTAATGCATCGCTGCCTCCATTACGCAGATACAAAAAAAGCGAGTCATCAGACTCGCTTCTCACAGGCGTCAATGCAACCTTATTTTTTAGCGGCGAAACGCGCTGCTGCTTCGTCCCAGTTCACGACATCCCAGAACGCTTTGATGTAGTCAGGGCGACGGTTCTGGAACTTCAGGTAGTAAGCGTGTTCCCACACGTCCAGACCCAGGATTGGGAAACCGGATGCGCCAGAGATCGCTTCACCCATCAGCGGGGAGTCCTGGTTAGCAGTAGAAACCACTGCCAGCTTGTCACCTTTCAGAACCAGCCACGCCCAGCCAGAGCCGAAGCGGGTTGCAGCGGCTTTTTCGAATTCCGCTTTGAAGTTGTCTACGGAGCCGAAGTCGCGCTCGATAGCCGCTTTCAGGTCGCCCTGCAGGGTGGTACCGGTTTTCAGGCCTTTCCAGAACAGGCTGTGGTTAGCGTGACCGCCCGCGTTGTTACGCAGTACGGTTTTTTTGTCTGCTGGCAGCTGGTCCAGCTTGGTGATCAACTCTTCAACAGGCAGATTAGCGAACTCTGGCAGGCTTTCCAGCGCTGCATTCGCGTTGTTCACGTAGGTCTGGTGGTGTTTAGTGTGATGGATTTCCATCGTCTGCTTGTCGAAATGCGGTTCCAGTGCGTCGTAGGCATACGGCAGGGATGGCAGTGTATAACTCATAATCCTCTCCATTATTGTCGGGCGGCACAGCTGTTAATGCCGCGTAAGCAGTTGGTTCATTATAGTTAATTAAATGATATTGAAAATGATTATCAATGCCGTAGTTTTTATAAGGTTATTCGGTTTTTGAGAAATAAAAGAATTGTGAGTCTGCTCACGCGCTTAACGTGCTGATTGCCATTCAAAACAAAAGTGCGGCAACCTTCTGAAGGTTCCTGAACAGCCTAATTTTTACACTCATCAAGTCGGGGGGAAGCCTCCGGCTATAAAAACGATGAGGACGTAAAAATGAATCATGCGATTACGATGGGTATCTTCTGGCATTTAATAGGCGCAGCCAGTGCAGCCTGTTTCTATGCCCCGTTCAAAAAGGTGAAAGGCTGGTCGTGGGAAACCATGTGGTCCGTTGGCGGTACCGTGTCCTGGCTAATTTTGCCGTGGACAATCAGCGCCATGCTGCTGCCCGATTTCTGGGGCTACTTCTCCTCCTTCAACGCCTCCACCCTGCTGCCGGTATTCCTGTTCGGCGCGATGTGGGGCATCGGCAACATCAACTACGGCCTGACCATGCGCTACCTCGGGATGTCGATGGGTATCGGCATCGCGATTGGCATTACGCTGATAGTGGGCACGCTGATGACGCCAATCCTTAACGGCCATTTCGACGTGCTGATCAACACCCAGGGCGGCCGGATGACGCTGCTGGGCGTGCTGGTGGCGGTGATCGGCGTGGGGATCGTCACCCGCGCAGGCCAGCTAAAAGAACGCAAGATGGGCATCAGGGCCGAAGAGTTCAACCTGAAGAAAGGGCTGCTGCTGGCGGTGATGTGCGGGGTCTTCTCGGCGGGCATGTCGTTCGCCATGAACGCCGCCAAACCGATGCACGACGCCGCCGCGGCGCTGGGCGTTGACCCGCTGTATGTTGCCCTGCCAAGCTACGTGGTGATCATGGGCGGCGGCGCGCTGGTAAACCTCGGTTTCTGCTTTATCCGTCTGGCAAAAGTGAAGAACCTGTCGGTAAAAGCCGACTTCTCGCTGGCAAAACCGCTTATCTTCACCAACGTTCTGCTCTCCGCGCTCGGCGGCCTGATGTGGTATCTGCAATTCTTCTTCTACGCCTGGGGCCACGCCAGCATTCCGCCGCAGTACGACTACATAAGCTGGATGCTGCACATGAGCTTCTACGTGCTGTGCGGTGGGCTGGTTGGGCTGGTGCTGAAGGAGTGGAACAACGCCGGACGTCGTCCGGTTGGCGTACTGAGCCTGGGCTGCGTGGTGATTATCATTGCGGCCAATATCGTCGGCCTCGGCATGGCGAACTGATTACGCTGCTTTTCGACTGCGATGACGCCACTGAACCGGCGTCATCCCCACCTCACGGTTAAACACCACCGAAAAGTAGTTACTGTCCTCAAAGCCGCAGCGCATCGCCACTTCACTGACCATCAGCTCCGTATGCTGTAACAGATACTGGGCGTGGCAGATGCGCAGCTGGCGCAGGTAATGGTTTATCGTCATCCCCGTCTGGGTGCGGAACTGCTGGCGCAGCGCGCGCTCGCTGCACTGCTCCTGCTCGCAGAATTTTTCCAGTACGAAACTCTTGTTCAGACTGCCCGCAAGCCGGGCGATCAGCTTATCCAGCAGCGCTTCCTGCGTGGTGGCGGAGGGATTATCTGTGGCGTAACGATGACGCTTCAGGGTCATCACCAGCTGGGCGAATAGCAGCTCCGACATCTGGTTTGCCACCGGGTCGCTCTTCTGGCTCTCCCGCTCCAGCTGGGAAATCGTCTGGCGCACCTGAGCCATGCCGCTGCTGCTTAAGCGCCAGTGCGGTTCGCCTCCGGCATTCAGAATGCCCGGAATGTTGCTCGCCCAGTCGACATTCAGTTTAAGCCTGTCAGGGCAGTAGATGACGTTCTGCAACACCAGATCGTTAACCGAGGCGTAGGCGTGTTTGTCTTCGGCGCGAATGTAAAACAGATCCCCGCGCGTGATGCGGTAGGGCCGGTCGTTGAGGACGTGCAGGCCGTTGCCGCGCCACACCAGCACCAGCTCGCAGAACTCATGGGTATGCTCGGCAAAGACATTTTGCGGGTAACGGTCGGCCACCGCGACGGCCTGACTCGCGGAGGCAAAAAAATCATCTTTGCGAAGAATCAACTGAGCGGCCACACCACAACCTCTACGGCGAATAACCGGGCATTATTAGCTTTTTTGCGGCCAGAAAACGGTGACTGCCCTCGCGTTACTGAAGCAACGCGTCTTTCCCCTGACGAATATCGCGCGGCGACCAGCTAAATTCCCGGCGAAAAAGCGTCGAAAAGTGATTACTGTCGCCGAAACCGCAGCGATAAGCAATTTCCGTAACGCTTTCGTCGGTATGCCGTAAAAGGTGACGCGCTTTGATCAGGCGCAGACGGTTAAGGTAACGCTGCGGCGTGAGCCCGGTATGCTGCTTGAGCTGACGATGCAGCGTGCGCAGCGAGAGCGAAAAGTCGTCCGCCAGCGTTTCCCAGCAGACGTCTTCAGCGAAATGATCTTCCAGCCAGGCCATGAGCTGGTTCAGCCGTGCGTCATTATTTTCCATCCCTTCCACCAGGCTGCTGCGGCGCAGCAGCACCAGCAGCTGCATAAACAGCAGTTCGCGGGTGGCAATCGCGTGCGTCTCCTGCCCGTCCTCGCTCTGCTCCATCTGGCTCACCAGCTGACGCACCTGCTGTAACGTGGATTGATTCACCCGCCAGTGCGACGGGTAGTGGCCGTCCTTCTCCTGCGGCAACAGCTGATTCAACCCGGAGAGAAACTGGAACGCATCCGGGGAACGATAGAGCACGTTGGTCAGACACAGGTTGTCGGTATGTTCATACAGGTGTCTGTCGTGGTCGCGCACGAAGCACACCGTACCGCCGCTGATGGTATACGGCTGACCGTTGAACACGTGGATGCCCGTTCCGTGCTCAACAATCACAATCTCATGAAAATCATGATGATGCTCCGGGAACGCAGCCTGAGGAAGCCGTGGCTCAATCGCGACGGGAGAAGCCCCCGAAGGAAAAAAATCGACGCTGTGCAGTACGGTCATAACGGCCCCCACCAATGAGAAAAGTTCTCAAAATAGTAATTAAGGCCCTCCACGCTCACCTTAAATTTTTGACAGTAAACCGCGCAAAAGCTGCCGGTTTTTCAAGAAACAGGCGGAAAGATCGGGAAATGCGGTCAGCGTCACACTGCCTGCAAACCCCACCATTACTGGAAACTGTGAACTCCCTCACGTTCACCTTTGCTTTCTTGCCAGCGCGAGATTTGGGCTGTCAGTGGCGAGAAGGTGGCTATTTCTTCCCTTTCTTACACTCATCGCTAATGACTTAAGAAAGGACCCGACCATGACTTTTCGCCATTGTGTGGCTGTCGATTTAGGCGCATCCAGCGGCCGTGTAATGCTCGCCACCTGGGACTGTGACCAGCACACCCTTACGCTTCGCGAAATGCACCGTTTCGCCAATTGTCTGCAAAAACAGGACGGTTTTGTGACCTGGGATATTGATGCGCTGGAAGCGGAGATCCGCACCGGACTTCACAACGTCTGCGAAGACGGTATCCGCATCGACAGTATCGGCATTGATACCTGGGGCGTGGATTACGTGCTGCTGGACAGTCACGGCGAACGCGTCGGCCTGCCTGTTTCCTACCGCGACAGCCGCACCGATGGGCTGATGGCGCACGCCATCGCGCAGCTTGGCAAAGAGAACATCTATGGTCGCAGCGGCATTCAGTTTCTGCCGTTTAACACGCTGTACCAGCTGCGCGCGCTGGTGGAGCAACAGCCAGAGCTGGTTGAAAAGGTGGCGCATGCGCTGCTGATCCCGGACTACTTAAGCTATCGTCTGACCGGCAACATGAACTGGGAATACACCAACGCCACCACCACGCAGCTGGTCAATATCAACACCGATAACTGGGATGAACACCTGCTGGCATGGACGGGCGCCTCGCCGTCCTGGTTCGGCGCGCCAACCCATCCGGGCAATGTGATCGGCCAGTGGATTTGCCCGCAGGGGAATGAAATTCCCGTTGTCGCCGTCGCCAGTCACGACACCGCAAGCGCGGTCATTGCCTCGCCGCTCGCAAGCAAAGACGCGGCCTATCTCTCCTCCGGCACCTGGTCGCTGATGGGTTTTGAGAGCAAAACGCCTTACACCAGCGACGCCGCGCTGGCCGCCAATATCACCAACGAAGGCGGTGCCGAAGGACGCTACCGCGTGCTGAAGAACATCATGGGCCTGTGGCTGCTCCAGCGGGTGCTGAAAGAGCAGAACGTCACCGACCTGCCCGCGCTTATCGCGGAAACCGAAAAGCTGAAGGCCTGCACCTTCCTGATTAACCCGAACGACGACCGCTTTATTAACCCGGTGCACATGAGCGCTGAGATCCAGGCCGCCTGTTTTGACGCGGGGCAGCCGGTACCTTCCCGCCCCGCCGAGCTTTCGCGCTGTATTTTTGACAGCCTCGCCCTGCTCTATGCCGACATCCTGAGCGAGCTGGCGAGCCTTCGCGGTAAACCGTTCAGCCAGTTGCACATCGTGGGCGGCGGCTGCCAGAACCAGCTGCTGAACCAGCTCTGCGCCGATGCCTGCGGCATTACCGTGGTGGCAGGTCCCGTAGAGGCTTCCACGCTCGGCAACATTGGCATTCAGTTGATGACGCTGGACGAACTATCAAACGTCGACGATTTCCGTTCGGTGGTGACGGCGAATAACAGCCTGACCACCTTCACCCCCAATCCCTGCCATGACATTGCCCGCTACCGGGCGCAGTTTCAGCAAAAACGACTGACTAAGGAGCTTTGCGCATGACCACTCAACTTGAACAAGCCTGGGACCTGGCTAAACAGCGTTTCGCCGCCGTCGGCGTGGATGTCGAAGAGGCGCTGCGCCAGCTCGACCGTCTGCCCGTCTCCATGCACTGCTGGCAGGGTGATGACGTTGCCGGCTTCGAGAACCCGGGCGGTTCCCTGACGGGTGGCATTCAGGCAACGGGTAACTACCCGGGCAAAGCGCGCAACGCCACCGAACTGCGTGCGGATCTTGAAATAGCGTTGAGCCTGATCCCAGGGCCAAAACGCCTGAACCTACACGCGATTTATCTCGAATCCGACGCGCCGGTCGCGCGTAACGAAATCAAACCGGAACACTTTAAGAACTGGGTGGAGTGGGCAAAGGCCAACCGGCTGGGACTGGATTTTAACCCGTCCTGCTTCTCGCATCCGCTGAGCGCGGACGGGTTTACCCTTGCGCACGCCAGCGACGAAATCCGGCAGTTCTGGATCGACCACGTCAAAGCCAGCCGACGCGTCTCGGCGTATTTCGGCGAACAGCTTGGCACGCCGTCGGTGATGAATATCTGGATCCCGGACGGCATGAAGGACATCACCGTAGACCGACTGGCGCCACGCCAGCGCCTGCTGGCCGCGCTGGATGAAGCCATCAGCGAGAAGCTTGATCCGGCGCACCATATCGACGCGGTGGAGAGCAAGCTGTTCGGCATTGGCGCAGAGAGCTACACCGTGGGCTCAAACGAGTTCTACATGGGTTACGCCACCAGCCGCCAGACCGCGCTGTGCCTGGATGCTGGCCACTTCCACCCAACGGAAGTCATCTCCGACAAAATTTCCGCCGCCATGCTCTACGTGCCGCGCCTGCTGCTGCACGTCAGCCGTCCTGTGCGCTGGGACAGCGACCACGTGGTCCTGCTGGACGACGAAACCCAGGCGATTGCCAGCGAGATCGTCCGTCACGATCTGTTTGACCGCGTGCACATCGGCCTCGACTTCTTTGACGCCTCCATCAACCGCATCGCGGCGTGGGTAATCGGCACCCGCAACATGAAGAAAGCGCTGCTGCGCGCCCTGCTGGAGCCGACTGCTGCGCTGAAACAGCTTGAAGAAAACGGCGACTACACCGCGCGTCTGGCGCTGCTGGAGGAGCAAAAATCCCTGCCGTGGCAGGCGGTATGGGAGATGTACTGCCAGCGTCACGATGCGCCTGCGGGCAGCCAGTGGCTGGACAACGTGCGGGCGTATGAAAAAGACGTGCTCGCCGCTCGTCAGTAAAAAATATCGCCCGGTAGCGCATTGCATGCCGGGCCTACAAGTAAAAGCAGGCCGGGTAAGCGTAACGCCACCCGGCATTTTCAAAGGAAACACAGTATGCAGACCATCACCACCTCCTGGTTCGTCCAGGGCATGATCAAAGCCACCTCCGACGCCTGGCTGAAGGGCTGGGACGAGCGCAACGGCGGCAACCTCACGCTGCGCCTGGACGATGCGGACATCGAACCGTACGCCGCCGATTTTCATCAGAAGCCACGCTATATTGCCCTGAGCCAGCCGATGCCGCTGCTCGCCAACACGCCGTTTATCGTTACCGGTTCCGGGAAGTTCTTCCGTAACGTTCAGCTGGACCCGGAAGCCAATCTCGGCGTCGTGAGGGTAGACAGCGACGGCGCGGGATACCACATTCTGTGGGGGCTAACGGACGACGCGGTGCCGACCTCTGAACTGCCGGCGCACTTCCTCTCCCACTGCGAGCGCATCAAGGCGACTGACGGCAAAGACCGCGTGATCATGCACTGCCACGCCACTAACCTGATCGCCCTGACCTACGTGCTGGAAAATAATTCTGATTTCTTTACCCGCAAGCTGTGGGAAGGCAGTACCGAATGCCTGGTGGTCTTCCCGGACGGCGTCGGCATTCTGCCGTGGATGGTGCCGGGTACCGATGAAATCGGTCAGGCGACCGCGACGGATATGCAAAAGCACGCCCTGGTGCTGTGGCCGTTCCACGGCGTCTTCGGCAGCGGCCCGACGCTGGATGAAACCTTCGGCCTGATCGACACCGCCGAGAAATCCGCGGAGGTGCTGGTTAAGGTCTACTCCATGGGCGGCATGAAGCAGACAATCCCCCGGGAAGAGCTGATCGCGCTGGGCAAACGTTTTGGCGTTACCCCGATGCAGTCGGCCCTGGATTTATACGCGTAACGCCACAGGCGATAGTTAAGGAGAATTATCATGAGCTTTATGTTGGCACTTCCCAAAATTAGCCTGCATGGCGCGGGTGCAATCGGCGATATGGTCAACCTGGTGGCGACCAGGCAGTGGGGCAAAGCGCTAATTGTCACCGACGGCCAACTGGTGAAACTGGGCCTGCTCGACAGCCTGTTTACCGCGCTGGACGCCCATCAAATGTCATATCACCTGTTCGATGAGGTGTTTCCGAACCCGACGGAAGCGCTGGTGCAAAAAGGATTTGCGGCTTACCGGGACGCGGAGTGTGATTACATCATCGCCTTTGGCGGCGGCAGCCCGATTGATACCGCCAAGGCGATTAAAATCCTCACCGCTAATCCAGGCCCGTCTACCGATTACTCCGGCGTCGGCAAGGTGAAAAATGCGGGCGTGCCGCTGGTGGCGATTAACACTACCGCAGGCACCGCGGCAGAGATGACCAGCAACGCAGTGATCATCGACTCCGCGCGTCAGGTGAAAGAGGTGATTATCGACCCGAACATCATCCCGGATATTGCCGTGGACGATGCCAGCGTGATGCTTGATATTCCCGCCCCGGTGACCGCCGCGACCGGTATGGATGCGTTAACGCACGCCATTGAAGCCTACGTGTCCGTTGGCGCACACCCGCTGACCGATGCCAATGCGCTGGAAGCGATTCGCCTGATTAACCTCTGGCTGCCGAAAGCGGTCGACGACGGTCATAACCTGGAAGCGCGCGAGCAGATGGCGTTTGGTCAGTACCTGGCGGGTATGGCGTTTAACAGCGCCGGGCTGGGGCTGGTACATGCTCTGGCGCACCAGCCGGGCGCAACGCACAACCTGCCGCATGGCGTGTGCAACGCCATCCTGCTGCCGATCATCGAAAACTTTAACCGCCCGAACGCGGTCACGCGTTTTGCCCGCGTGGCGCAGGCAATGGGCGTCGATACCCGCGGGATGAGCGATGAAGCCGCAAGCATGTCCGCCATTCAGGCGATTCGCGACCTGAGCGCCCGCGTCGGCATTCCGTCCGGCTTCAGCCAGCTCGGCGTCACCAAAGCCGATATCGAAAGCTGGCTGGATAAAGCCCTCGCCGATCCGTGTGCGCCGTGTAACCCACGCACCGCCAGCCGCGACGAGGTCCGCGAGCTGTACCTGGAGGCATTATGATCCGCAAAGCGTTTGTGATGCAGGTAAACCCGGACGCGCACGAGGAGTACGCGCGTCGCCACAATCCGATCTGGCCCGAACTGGAAGCGGTGCTGAAAGCCCACGGCGCACACCACTATGCCATTTACCTCGACAGAGAACGCAACCTGCTGTTTGCGACGGTGGAGATTGAGTCGGAGGAGCGCTGGAACGCGGTGGCGAATACCGACGTGTGCCAGCGCTGGTGGAAATATATGGCTGACGTCATGCCGTCGAACCCGGATAACAGCCCGGTGAGCGCCGGGCTGAAAGAGGTGTTTTACCTGGAGTGATGCGTTAACGCTGCCGCCCTTGTGGTGGCAGCAATCTCCCGCCTGCTGCTCAGCGTAAACGCCGATACCACCGTAATCGCCAGCACGAAACAGCCCAGCATCAGATACGTCTCCTGAAAGCCGATCCGGTCATACATATTTCCGGCAAAGGCGGAGAGGAAAATCGCTGCCGACTGTTTGGCAAACTGAAAACCAATCAGGTAGATGGTGGCCGACAGGCGCGTATCAAACACTCCGGTAATGTATTTGAATGCCCCCACCAGCAGGAACGGGACTTCCAGGGCATGCAGCATCTTGAGGGCGATGACCTCCACGGCGGTGGTGGCAAACGACGAGCCGATAATGCGCGTCGCCATAATCACCCCGGCGATCAGCAGCGTGTTCTTCGCGCCGATGCGGTTAATGATCCACGGCGAGCAGAACATGATGATGGCGTTACAAATCTCCCCCGCCGTGGTGGCAAAACCAAAGGCGCGGGTCCCTTCCTGCGGCGTGGCGAAGAAGGTTTTAAAGAAGGTGGCAAACTGCTGGTCGAAAACGTCATACACGCAGGCCACGCCAATCACGTACAGGATGAACATCCACATTCTGCGCTGGCGGAACAGGTTGAACACGGTTTTAGCGGTGATCTGCGGCTGGTTCGCACCCAGGGCGTTCATCACCTGCGCCGTCTGGTTGGGCTTCGGTTTCGCGACCACCAACAGCAGCATCAGCAAAAGCGCCGCCGCCGATCCCATCCAGAAAACATACGACGGATCGATGCTGAACAGGATGCCGCCCGTTGAGGCGCACAGCCCCCAGCCGAGGCAGCCAAACATGCGCGCCTTGCCGTACTCAAAGAAGCTGTTGCGGCTCACGCGTTCAATGTAGGCCTCAATCGCCCCGGATCCGGCTGAAAAAACAAAGCCGATATACAGCCCGCCGCTCAGCGCGCCCAGCCAGATATTGGCTTTCAGCAGCGGCGCGAAGACGTACAGGAAAAACGGCGCAAACAGAAACAGCAGCACCGAGATGATCCACAGCAGGTGTTTTTTCAGCCCCAGCTTGTCCGAAATGACGCCCAGCACCGGCTGGAAGGCAATGGCCGATAGCGAGATGCAGGAGAAGACAATCCCGGTATGGGTTTTATTCAGGCCAATGATGTCCGACAGCCAGATCGGCAGGAACGGAAAGCAGGTGGCCATGATGAAGAAGTAGAGAAAGAAGAACAGCCCGAAGATCCAGAAATTGGGGTTGTCTTTGTGGGTACAGGTTGTTGTGTTCATTATTTTTATCCTCAACGGAGGGCCGGTTGCCCGGCCCGTCACCTTTACACGCGTTCCACGCCAATCAGAATGGCGGTTTCCGGATCCAGAATCGGCAGCGCAATACCCGCCCGCATCAGCCATTCGCCGCTTGCCGTTTGCGGGGCTTCCATCCACGCCGGCAGCTTGCGCATGGTGTGCCCGCCCTCGCCCGTGATCTGAATGTTCGGGTGATCCAGCAGCGTGATGCGGTACTGCGCGCTGGCGTCTAGCCCCGGCATGCGCAGCGGCATCATCAGGGTGTAATCCGGCATCGCGAGCTGGCTGACCATAAACAGCCCCTGCGTTTTGTCTTCACTCACTATACCCTGCGCCAGCGTGGTGGCATCCGGCATGTCCACGCGCCACTGGGTACCGTGATGAATCACCTCGCGCCACCGCTTATACAGCGCGGCATAATGGCGATAGCCCTCACGCTCCTGCGCATCGACGGTGAGCGGATCCAGCTCCAGCCCCATATGCCCAAACAGCGCCGTCAGCCCACGGAAAGCGATGCTATGCTGGCGGAAGGTGGCGTGACATTTATGATGACCGATATGCGCCCCCATCACCTCCGGCGGGAAGAAATAGCTCATGCCGCGCTGGATCGTGTTGCGCTCCAGCGCGTCGTTGTTGTCGGAAGCCCAGAAGCGATGGCTGCGGGTCAGCACTTCATAATCGATTCGCCCCCCGCCGGAGGAGCAGGATTCAAATTCAATGTGCGGAAAACGCTCGCCCAGCACGTCCAGCAGGCGGTAAAACTGGCGGGTCTGCGCGTCGGCGGCAGCTTTACCGTTGTGCCCGGGCTGCACCAGCTCGCGGTTCATGTCCCATTTCACGTAGTCAACCGCATGCTCGCCCAGCAGCCAGCTCATGCGCTCCACCAGGTAATCAAAGGCCTGTGGGATGTTGAGATTGAGCACCAGCTGGTGTCGTCCGGTCGCCTGGGGATAGCCCGGCAGCGCCAGCACCCAGTCAGGATGCGCGCGATAGAGATCGGAATCCGGGTTAATCATCTCCGGCTCGATCCAGATGCCAAACTCCATGCCGAGCCGTTTAACGTGACTGATTACCGGCGTCAGGCCGTTCGGGTATTTTTTCTCATCCAGGTACCAGTCGCCCAGCGCGGCATGGTCGTCGTTGCGGCCTTTGAACCAGCCGTCGTCAATGATAAAGCGCTCCACGCCCAGCGCGGCGGCCTCGTCGGCCATGCGCATGATGTACTCCGGGTCGTGGCTGAAGTAGATCCCCTCCCAGGTATTGAGGTGTACCGGGCGCGGTTTGCTTTCCGGGAAGCGGATGATGTTGTCGCGCAGGTAGCGGTGGAACTGCTGGCTCATGCCGTTCAGCCCGTGCGGGGAATAGCTGGCATACAGGCGCGGCGTCCAGAGCGTTTCGCCCTCTTCAATCGCCATTTCACCCGGCAGGTAAAGCGCTTCTGCCTGTATATAACGGCGACCATCGGTTTTCGCTTCGGCGCGCAGGCGGTGGTTGCCGCTCCAGCCCAGATGCACGCCCCAGACGTCGCCCTGCATTTCGCTGAACGATGGTGTACCGGCGATCAGCGCCGGGAAATGTTCGTGGGACGTTTTACCCCGACGGTTTTCAATGATAAAGCTGTCGTGTTCAAGCGTGACGCGGTGCGGCTGAAATTCCCTGATCCAGCGTCCGTGAAAGGCCATAACCTCCTGCGCGCGCTCGGCCACCGGCAGCGTGACGGCGAATCGGTCCACCTGCCACGCCAGCGCTTTCAGGTTGGTTACTCCATGGCGCACCACCAGCACGCCGCTGGCCTCCAGCGTCAGCTCGCTGGTCAGACGCAGTCCCGCGCATTCATCTTCGGCGGTTATCGTCAGGGTGTTTACGTCCTGCTGCACCTGCGTGGTTTTAAACACCGGGGAACCGTCCAGCCCCTGGCGATGCCCCTCAATACCGGGCGAGCCAAACAGCCCGTGCCCCAGTTCGGCCATCAGCGTTACCGGGGAGTCTACATCCAGCCTGCCGTTTGCCACCGGCCGCACCAGCGTAGCGACATTCTGCGGCGAAAAGTGCTGAAGATGCGGCCCCCAGTAGAGAATTTCGGCGAATGGTTGGGTTTTTATCACCACATCAACGGTGGTGCTTTCGAGTCGTAAAATGGCATCTTGCATCAGACATCTCCTGTCGTCGGGATGTCTTGAGTGTTGATCCGAAACGTTTCGGACACAAACCAAAACGTTTCGGATCTGTGATCGGGTTTGGAAATTTACGCGGTTTAGGCCGTCTGGCCCGGGGAGAATTCGGGCTGCCAGAGCACCTGGAGCCGTTCGACGTCGTCGCCGTTAATCAGCTGGCGCACCATATCGGCAATCTGTTTCCCGACGCCCTGACGAGTGGACTGGATCACTGCCGCCACGTCAGCATCAACGATGCTGTCCTGCGGAAGTCCGTCATAAACCACCAGCGCAACGGCGTTCTCGCCTGTCAGGCGGCCCAGTTCCGCCAGCGCCATCGCCGCGCCGTCGCCGTGGGTGTTGCAGTCGGTAATGATGGCCGTGGGGGGCTGCGGCAGGGAGAGAAGTTCTTTCGTGGTGGCATACCCCACGCGGCGCGAAGGGGGCATAGCGCGCAGCCATTCGCTGGAGAGCCCGCCTTCACGCAGCGCGTCCAGGTAGCCCTGTCGCCGCTGGGTGATGAATGCCTGATTATTGCTTTCGCCCAGCAGGGCGATGCGCTGATGGCCTTTCTCAATCAGCCAGTGGGTGGCCTGGTACGTGCCAGCATAGTTGTCGAAGTCGAACCATGCGTACGGCTGCGGCAGCTGACTGCGGCCAAGCGCCAGAAAAGGGAATCCGACGGCCTGCAGCTGTTCAAGTCGCGGATCGCGATCGAGCGTGTGGGCCACAATCAGCGCATCCACGCGGCGGCTTTGCACCATGCGCATATAGCTGTGCTTATCCGCCAGATCATCGTCGGCGATGAGCAGCAGGTCGATCTCATGTCGCGCCAGTTCGTGGCTAATTTCGCCGACCATGTCCATAAAAACGCTGTTATTGAGCGGAACAGGATGCACGGGGAAAACGAGGCCGACGGCATCAATTTTGCCCATCTTCAGGCGGCGCGCAAACGTATTAGGTCGGTAACCACGGCGCTGGGCCTCCGCCTCCACGCGGGCGCGCGTCTCAGCAGAAACATCGTCATATCCGTTGAGGGCGCGGCTGACGGTAGTGACGGACAGCCCCAGTTCTTTAGCAATGGCTTTGAGCGACATGATTTTCCGTATCTTCGTTAATTTTGTTCCGCCACCAGAAGGGCGTGGGTGTCTGGCTCCAGCGCCTTAAAGATATGCGGCTGATCGGCAGGGTAGCAAATGTAATCGCCCGGGCCGAGTTCTTCCGCGGCGTCGATCAGGCCGACCATCGCCCGCCCCTGGGTCACGATAATGTGCTCAACCGACCCCGGCGGATGCGGCTGGGAAATACGGTCTGCCCCCGGCTGCGTCAGCAGCAGATAGATATCACGACGCGCGCCCGGCGGACACGCCGCCAGCAAAATCGCCTCGTAGTTTGCCTGCCCGGCAACCACCTTGGTGCCCTCGCCGCGGCGGATCACCTGCGTGACGGGCTGCTGCGGCTCCAGTAACCGGGCAAACGGGATATCCAGCGCCACGCAAAGCGACCAGAGCGTTTCCAGGCTAGGATTGCCGTTGCCAGACTCCAGCTGAGAAAGCGTAGATTTGGCGATCCCGGCACGGCGGGCAATTTCCGCCAGTGACAGCCCGGTTCGCAGGCGTTCCCGCACCAGGCTTTTGGCGATCACGCTGATTGGCTGCGTCATAAAAACGGCCTCTTTCTCTCTATAACGAACGATTCGTTCATCTTGTAAAACGATTTTGATGCGTTCATTATAATGGAAATACGTTCGATATGGCTAAAATGATATGAAGAATCCTCTCTCTTGCCTGAAAGGCGACACGATAAAAGCGATAATTTTGGTCTGCCTCGCGGTAGGCGTGGTCGGCATGTCTTACGGCTCCCTGGCGATGGCCTACGGTTTTCCGCTGTGGGTGCCGTTTGTGCTTTCCCTCACGGTGCTGGCGGGCGCATCCGAGTTTATGTTTATCGGCATTGTGGCAAGCGGAGGTAACCCGCTGGCGGCAGCGGCCGCCGGTTTGCTGGTCAACGCGCGCCATGTGCCGTTTGGCGTGACGGTGCGTGAACTGGTGGGCAAACGGGGTTTGAGCTATCTCGGCTGTCACATCATGAACGATGAAAGCGTGGTGTTTGGCCTGTCGCAAAAAACGCCTGAGCAGCGTAAAGCGGCCTACTGGCTGTGCGGTTTAGGCGTGGCGATTATCTGGCCGGTGGGGGCGCTGCTGGGTGCCATGGTCGGTAAACTGCTGCCGGACCCGGAGACCATCGGGCTGGACGCGGTGTTTCCGGCGATCCTGCTGGCGTTAGTGGTACCCGCGTTTAAAAACCGTACCACGCTGATCCGCGCCTGCAGCGGTGCCGCGCTATCACTGGCTGCCGTGCCGTTTGCCCCGGTGGGTTTACCGGTTCTGCTCTCGTTACTCGGTCTCGCTGCGAGGAAAAAATAATGGGAAACATGACGTTTTTTATTCTCGGCATCGCCATTCTTTCTGCCGGAACCTACCTGATGCGTCTCGGGGGGGCAAAGCTGGGCAACCGGCTGGCGCTTTCTGAACGATCGCAGGCGCTGCTTTCCGATGCGGCTACCGTTTTGCTGTTCTCCGTCGCGCTGGCGACCACCTTTTATGAAGGGGAACATTTTGCGGGCATGGCGCGCGTGCTGGGCGTGGGGTTCGCGGTGTTCCTGGCATGGCGAAAAATGCCGTTAATTGTGGTGATCGTCGCGGCGGCGGTGGTGACGGCGCTGCTGCGTCTGGCGGGTATAAACTAAAAAAGCGCCCCAGGGGCGCTCTTTCGACGGTATAGCGAAATTATTTGTTCAGTTCAGCGGTCATGTGTACGCGGTTACCGGTGAACGCCTGGGTAATTTTGTAGGATGACGCGCCCGCTTCCTGAGCCTGAGCCGCGATTTTCGCTTCTGCGCTATCAATGGTGGAAGCAGAGGCGGTCACTGTCTGTGCAGCGAAAGAACCGAAAGAAGCAGCCAGAGCGATTACAGCGACAAAAGTTTTGATGCTTTTCATGATATAAACCCTTTCATTAAGTTGTTTAGGTAAGGCACCGTGCCTTGATGAGATAAATACTAGCCCTCATCCTGAACAACTAAAAGCGGAAGGATTTGCTATTATCGTTCAAAATTACTGATCAACCATTAACCGCTGCGGATGGGTATAAATCGTCGCCCTGCCCGGCTTGCAGAACCCCACCAGCGTCAGATTGCAGCGCTCCGCCACCTCCACCGCCAGCGTGGTTGCCGCCGACACCGCAAACAGAATTTCCACGCCGCACATCGCGGACTTCTGCACCATCTCATAGCTGGCGCGGCTGGAAACAAGCGCCGCGCCCTGCTGCCAGAGATCGCTTTCCCCCGCACGACGGCCTAATAGCTTGTCGAGCGCGACGTGGCGGCCCACGTCCTCATGCCCTCCAGCAATATCTCCTGACGGCAATACCCACGCTGCCGCGTGCGTGCAGCCGCTCAGTTGGCCGATGGGCTGAACATCGTTGAGATTTTCCAGCGCACGGTCGAGATGCGCCAGATTGAAGGTCTGGGTAAACGGCAGTGGCGCAACGGGCTTGCCAATATCATTAAGCTGCTCAACACCACAGACACCGCACCCGGTACGCCCGGCCAGCGCGCGGCGGCGCTCTTTCAGCCCCATAAAGCGGCGGCTGGAGAGTTCGATTTGCACTTCAAGACCGTTACACGCCTGAACCACGTCCATGCCGTAGATCTCCTGCGGGTGCGCAATGATGCCTTCCGAAAGGGAAAAACCGATGGCGAACAGTTCGAGATCTTTAGGTGAGGCCATCATCACCACGTGCGAAATACCGTTGTAAACGAGGGCAACGGGCACTTCTTCAGCCAGAAAATCGGGTGTGGCATGGGTAATGTGGGGCGGTCTGCGTACCGACATTTCCACAATGCCCGCAGGCAGTGGCGATGAGCGGGTAGCACGGTTTTGTTTAGACACAGCGGTATTCCTGAACAACCACGGAAGTAAGCCTGCTATTGCAGCATAAACCGCAGGCCTTACGCATAGTATGGATCAACTTTTCGACACTCATTGTCCTACTCATTAAGAAGAGGTGCAACCCGACCCCCGCTACACCCCTTTAACATGCAGAGCTTATAGTGTGATCAGTGTCACACTTTATAATCAACACAGTGATAATACGTTCACTTTGTATTAACGCCGTTGGAACAGGTATACCGACATTGTGGTATTCTGATGATATCCCTCGGAGAAATGAGGGATTAACGCAAATTTTTCTCCTTTGCGGTCAATTCTCAACCGCGAAGTTAAAACTACATATATAAGCAATGTCGAACAAGGAGTGACCCATGCAGGTCAGCAGAAGGCAGTTCTTTAAGATCTGCGCTGGCGGTATGGCAGGCACCACGGCGGCGGCACTGGGCTTTGCGCCCGGCGTAGCGCTGGCGGAAACGCGGCAGTACAAACTGCTGCGCACCCGCGAAACCCGTAACACCTGTACGTACTGCTCCGTCGGCTGTGGGCTGTTGATGTATAGCCTCGGCGACGGTGCGAAAAACGCCAAAGCGTCTATTTTCCATATCGAAGGCGACCCGGACCATCCGGTCAACCGCGGCGCGCTGTGCCCGAAAGGGGCCGGTCTGGTGGACTTTATCCACTCCGAAAGCCGTCTGAAATTCCCGGAATATCGCGCACCTGGCTCCGATAAATGGCAGCAAATCAGCTGGGAAGAGGCGTTTGACCGCATCGCAAAACATATTAAAGAAGACCGCGATGCCAACTTTATTGAGAAGAACGCCGACGGCGTCACGGTCAACCGCTGGCTCTCCACCGGGATGCTGTGTGCTTCTGCCTCCAGCAACGAAACCGGCTATTTAACCCAGAAATTCACGCGCGCACTCGGTATGCTCGCGGTCGACAACCAGGCGCGTGTCTGACACGGACCAACGGTAGCAAGTCTTGCTCCAACATTTGGTCGCGGTGCGATGACCAACCACTGGGTCGACATCAAGAACGCCAACCTCATTGTGGTGATGGGCGGTAACGCCGCTGAAGCGCACCCTGTCGGGTTCCGCTGGGCGATGGAAGCCAAAATCCACAACGGTGCGAAACTGATTGTGATCGATCCCCGCTTTACGCGTACTGCGTCAGTGGCGGATTTCTACACCCCTATTCGTTCAGGTACTGACATCACTTTCCTGTCAGGCGTACTGCTGTACCTGATGACCAATGAAAAATATAACCGCGAGTACACCGAAGCCTATACCAACGCCAGCCTGATCGTGCGTGAGGATTACCACTTCGAAGATGGCCTGTTCAGCGGTTATGACGCGGAAAAACGCAAGTACGACAAAACCAGCTGGAACTACGAGCTGGATGAGAAAGGCTTTGCGAAGCGCGACACCACTCTTCAACACCCGCGCTGCGTGTGGAACCTGCTGAAAGAGCACGTTTCCCGCTACACGCCGGACGTTGTTGAGAACATCTGCGGCACGCCGAAGGCGGACTTCCTGAAGGTCTGCGAGCTGATCGCGGAGACCAGCGCGAAGGACAAAACCGCGTCGTTCCTGTATGCACTCGGCTGGACGCAGCACTCCATCGGCGCCCAGAACATCCGTACCATGGCAATGGTGCAGCTGCTGCTCGGCAACATGGGGATGGCAGGCGGCGGCGTGAACGCCCTGCGCGGTCACTCTAACATCCAGGGTTTGACCGACCTCGGCCTGCTGTCTCAGAGCCTGACGGGTTACATGAACCTGCCGAGCGAAAAACAGACTGACCTGCAAACTTACCTGACAGCCAGCACGCCAAAACCGCTGCTCGAAGGCCAGGTGAACTACTGGGGCAACTATCCGAAGTTCTTCGTCTCGCTGATGAAAGCCTTCTACGGCGACAAGGCGACGGCGGAAAACAGCTGGGGCTTTGACTGGCTGCCGAAGTGGGACAAAGGTTACGACGTTCTCCAGTACTTCGAAATGATGCATCAGGGCCAGGTCAACGGCTATATCTGCCAGGGCTTTAACCCGGTGGCGTCGTTCCCGAACAAGAACAAGGTTGTTGAATCCCTCTCGAAGCTGAAGTTCCTGGTGACGATTGACCCGCTCAACACCGAGACCTCGACCTTCTGGCAGAACCACGGCGAATCAAACGACGTCGATCCGTCGAAGATTCAGACCGAAGTGTTCCGCCTGCCGTCCACCTGCTTCGCGGAAGAGAACGGTTCTATCGTCAACTCCGGCCGCTGGCTGCAGTGGCACTGGAAAGGCGCGGACGCCCCGGGCATCGCCATGAACGACGGCGAGATCCTGGCCGGTATCTTCTTACGCCTGCGTAAGATGTATGCGGCAGAAGGCGGCGCGAACCCTGAGCCGGTGCTGAACATGACCTGGAACTACTCGACGCCGGAAAATCCTGCGCCGGAAGAAGTGGCCATGGAGAGCAACGGTAAGGCGCTGGCGGACGTTATCGACCCGGCCACCGGCGCGGTTCTGGCGAAGAAAGGCGACCAGCTCAGCACCTTCGCCCACCTGCGCGATGACGGTACCACCTCCAGCGGCTGCTGGATCTTTGCCGGTAGCTGGACGCCGAAAGGCAACCAGATGGCCAACCGCGACAACGCCGACCCGTCGGGCCTCGGCAATACGCTGGGCTGGGCATGGGCATGGCCGCTGAACCGCCGCATCCTCTATAACCGTGCCTCCGCTGATCCGCAGGGCAACCCGTGGGATCCGAAGCGTCAGCTTCTGAAGTGGGACGGCGCGAAATGGGGCGGCGTGGATATTCCGGACTACAGCACTGCCGCACCAGGCAGCGACGTTGGGCCGTTTATCATGCAGCCTGAAGGGATGGGCCGTCTGTTTGCTATCGATAAGATGGCGGAAGGGCCGTTCCCGGAACACTACGAGCCGTTTGAGACGCCGCTGGGCACCAACCCGCTGCACCCGAACGTGGTCTCTAACCCGGCAGCGCGTATCTTCAAGGGCGACTTTGAAGCGCTGGGTAAAAAAGATAAGTTCCCGTACGTGGGCACCACTTACCGTCTGACCGAACACTTCCACTACTGGACCAAGCACGCGCTGCTTAACGCCATCGCGCAGCCGGAACAGTTTGTGGAGATCGGCGAGAAGCTGGCGAACAAGCTCGGCATTGCCCATGGCGATACCGTGAAAGTCTCCTCTAACCGCGGCTACATCAAGGCCAAGGCGGTGGTGACCAAGCGTATTCGCACGCTGAACGTTCACGGTCAGCAGGTGGATACCATCGGCATCCCAATTCACTGGGGCTATGAGGGCGTGGCGAAGAAAGGGTTCATTGCGAACACCCTGACGCCGTTCGTCGGCGATGCGAACACGCAGACGCCGGAGTTTAAGGCCTTCCTCGTGAACGTGGAAAAGGTGTAACGGAGACGACTTATGGCTTATCAATCTCAAGACATTATCCGTCGTTCCGCGACTAACGGTTTCACGCCCGCGCCTCAGGCGCGGGACCACCAGCAGGAAGTGGCGAAGCTGATCGACGTGACCACCTGTATCGGCTGTAAAGCCTGTCAGGTGGCCTGCTCTGAGTGGAACGACATCCGTGACGAAGTGGGTCACAACGTCGGGGTGTACGACAACCCGGCAGACCTGACCGCCAAGTCCTGGACGGTAATGCGTTTCTCGGAAGTGGAGCAGAACGACAAACTGGAATGGCTTATCCGCAAAGACGGCTGTATGCACTGCGCGGATCCGGGCTGCCTGAAGGCGTGTCCGTCAGAAGGGGCTATCATTCAGTATGCCAACGGCATCGTCGACTTCCAGTCCGAGCAGTGCATTGGCTGCGGCTACTGCATCGCGGGCTGTCCGTTCGACGTGCCGCGCATGAACCCGGAAGACAACCGCGTCTACAAATGCACCCTGTGCGTTGACCGCGTTAACGTGGGCCAGGAGCCTGCATGCGTGAAGACCTGCCCAACCGGCGCTATCCACTTTGGCTCCAAAGAGGATATGAAAACGCTGGCGGCAGAGCGCGTGGGCGAGTTGAAAACCCGTGGTTACGACAACGCGGGCCTGTACGATCCGGCCGGGGTTGGCGGTACGCACGTGATGTACGTGCTGCACCACGCCGACAAGCCGAACCTGTATCACGGCCTGCCGGAGAACCCGGAAATCAGCGCCACCGTGAAGTTCTGGAAAGGCATCTGGAAACCGCTGGCCGCGGTGGGCTTTGCTGCCACCTTCGCAGCGAGCATCTTCCACTACGTCGGCGTCGGTCCGAACCGTGCGGAAGAGGAAGACGACAACCTGCATGAAGAGAAAGACGAGGTGCGCAAATGAGAAAACGTGACACCATCGTGCGCTACACCGCGCCGGAACGCATCAACCACTGGGTCACCGCCTTCTGCTTCATGCTGGCGGCGATAAGCGGGCTGGGGTTCTTCTTCCCCTCCTTCAACTGGCTGATGCAGATCCTGGGCACGCCGCAGCTGGCGCGCATCCTTCACCCGTTCGTGGGTGTGGTGATGTTTGCCTCGTTTATCATCATGTTTTTCCGCTACTGGCACCATAACCTAATCAATCGGGATGATATCTTTTGGGCGAAGAATATTCGTAAGATCGTCGTCAACGAGGAAGTGGGTGATACCGGGCGTTATAACTTCGGCCAGAAATGCGTATTCTGGGCGGCGATTATCTTCCTGGTCCTGTTGCTGGTGAGCGGCGTGATCATCTGGCGTCCGTACTTTGCGCCTGCTTTCTCAATCCCGGTGATCCGATTTGCGCTAATGCTGCATTCATTTGCCGCAGTGGCGTTAATTGTGGTTATCATGGTGCATATTTACGCCGCCCTCTGGGTGAAAGGCACCATTACCGCGATGGTGGAAGGATGGGTAACCAAAACGTGGGCGAAGAAACATCACCCGCGCTGGTACCGTGAAGTCCGCCAGAAACAGGAAAAGTCATCTGAATGAGTATTCGCATAATCCCGCAAGATGAGCTGGGGTCGAGCGAGAAACGTACGGCGGAGTATATTCCGCCGTTGTTATTCCCCAGACTCAAGAACCTCTACAACCGCCGCGCAGAGCGTCTGCGCGAGCTGGCAGAGAACAACCCGCTGGGCGATTTTCTGCGTTTTGCCGCGCTGGTCGCCCATGCGCAGGAGGTGGTGCTGTACGATCACCCGCTGCAAATGGACCTGACCGCGCGCATCAAAGAAGCTAACGAGCAGGGCAAGCCGCCGCTGGATATTCACGTCCTGCCGCGCGACAAGCACTGGCATAAGCTGCTTCATTCGCTGATTGCCGAGCTGAAGCCGGAGATGAGCGGCACCGCGCTGGCGGTCATCGAGAATCTGGAAAAAGCCTCTGACCTGGAGCTGGAAGAGATGGCGAGCGCGCTGTTTGCATCCGACTTCTCGCTGGTCAGCAGCGATAAAGCGCCGTTTATCTGGGCCGCGCTGTCGCTCTACTGGGCGCAAATGGCGAGCCTGATCCCGGGCAAAGCCCGCGCCGAATACGGCGAAGCGCGCCAGTTCTGCCCGGTCTGCGGCTCAATGCCGGTCTCCAGCATGGTGCAGATTGGGACCACGCAGGGGCTGCGCTACCTGCACTGCAACCTGTGTGAAACCGAGTGGCACGTGGTGCGCGTGAAGTGCAGCAACTGCGAGCAGACTCGCGATCTCAACTACTGGTCGCTGGAAAATGAAGACGCGGCGGTGAAAGCCGAAAGCTGCGGCGACTGCGGAACCTACCTGAAGATCCTGTATCAGGAAAAAGACCCGAAAGTCGAAGCGGTGGCCGACGATCTCGCCTCGCTGATTCTGGATGCGAAGATGGAGCAGGAGGGCTTTGCCCGCAGCTCGATCAACCCGTTCCTGTTCCCGGGTGAAGGGGAGTAATCTCCTGTGAGAGTGCCGGGCGGCGCGAGCTTGCCCGGCCTACACCTGGTAAGGCGTAAGGACCTCGTCAATACCCGCAAAATCTTTCGTGTTGCGAGAAATCAACGGACATTTTCTGCTCTGCGCTGTAGCCAGGATGATAGCATCAGGCAGTTTCATTCCATGCTTCTCACGTAGTAAAACGCTTCTTTCCGCGATATCCCGAGACACATCAATAATTTCAAAAGCGCCCATCACGGCTGCCGTTTTCGCTTCATGACCATGCCTGCGAGCGCCCACCATCACTTCCATCCAGGTAATTAAGCTGATGGCACGATGCGACGCGGTATGCTCAATCGCATCCGCAGCTTCAACACGGTTGTTGAAAAGATCAATGAGAATATTGGTATCAAACACTGCCATGTGCTCCATGATTACCACTCCTCACGCAGCTTGCGTTCATACTCAAGCCCGTCCTCTTTTCTGTCTCCCCACAGACCAAGCGCATTTCGGATAACAGAAGAACTCTGCTGGTCGAGATACAGCTCAATCGCTTCGCGAAGCAGTTCAGCACGTGGTTGATTTCGCAATTGCTTGAGGTTATCCAAACGTTGAATCACGTCATCAGACAAATCGATAAGTATTCTGCCCATATCAAGTTCCGCCAAAACGCTCATATATCACCTTAGTATATCATCATTGGTTAATTTTCAGACAAAATACTCTTTATCAATTTAGGGTGAAAGGACGTTTTTTAGGGAATGATCGATTTTGCGAGCCGCTTTCCACAATATGCACCTCTCATCATTTCTCTGTTTTCATCTGCTCTAAACCAGGCTATAAACTGTATAAACACACAGTAAAAGGACGTAACCATGGCTCTGGAGAAGGGTATTGATAAGCTGGTACAGGAGTTTATTGCCGCAGGACGACCTTCCTCGCGAAAGCAGAGTATTGATGACCGGAGAAGCGGATATGTCGCCAGCACAGCGCTGGCCGGGGAAAAAGAAACTCGTGTCCAGGTTGAAACGCTTGTTCTTGAGGATTTGACCTTTCGGGTATTTTCGCCTGTCAATGCCCCTGAAACGTTACCTTGTGCCCTCTACTATCATGGCGGTTGTTTTGTCAGCGGTGGGTTTGAAACCCATGATAATCAGCTTCGCCAACTGGCGTTTTACGGTAACTGTCGGGTCATTGCGGTTCAGTACAGACTCGCACCCGAGCATACCTTCCCCGCTGCGCATGACGATGCAGAGAGAGCGGCAGAACTTGTCTGGCAGAATGCAGAACAATTAGGTGTGGATAAAAACCGGATTACACTTTGTGGAGACAGCGCGGGAGGCCATCTTGCGCTGGTAACGTCATTGCGGCTTAAGGCCAAAGGTCTCTGGGATCCCGTTCAGCTCATTCTTATCTACCCCATGCTCGACGCTACGGCCAGTTTTGAAAGCTATACCCTCAATGGCATGGATTACGTGATTACTCGCGATACCCTTTTGAGCGGCTATGAAATGTATCTGGCTGGAGCCGACCGTCAGCATCCTGAAGTCAGCCCACTGTGGCGCAACGACTTTAGCGGTCTGCCAAAGGTCCACATTGTTACCGCTGAGTATGATCCGTTACGCGACGAAGGCGAGGCGCTTTGTCAGCGCCTCACGGAGCAAGGCGTGAAGTGTACCGCTCAACGATGGCGGGGTGTAATACACGGCTTCTTTCAGTTGGGTGGAATTAGCCAGTCAGCGCGAGACGTTATGCGAGATATTGCCTGGCGCATTAACCATGCCGGGCGAGAGTGAGAAGGAGACTACTCCTCCTCGTTCCCGCCCTCTTCATAAGCGCCATACGGCTTCGCAGGAAGAACGATATAGGTGCCTTCAAACACCGCGCCCGGCGTTTCATCGCCGAACAGCTCAACCTGCATTTGCACGCGCGCTTTGCGGCCACGTGCCAGACGATCAAGATCGCCGCCCAGCGCGCCAAGGTCCGCCACCGCGCTCGGCTTGCCGCTGATCGGCGCACTGTAGCGGATATGGGCATCGGCCAGAATAATGGTGCCGCCAAGATGCCGCTCGCGCAGCATTAGCCAGATCAGTCCCCAGCCGGTGAGCGTCGCCAGGGAAAACAGGCTGCCGGCAAACAGGGTGTGGTGAGGGTTCTGATTGCCGGTTTCCGGCATGGTGGTAATGAATTTTTGCCCGGTGTACTGCTGAATGCGCACGCCCATCTTTTCACTCAGAGGGATGTGTTCATACCAGGCCTGCTGCAGCTGCCCGCACCAGTCCGCGCGATGAAGAATATCGTCCAGCGTGGCGATGGGTTTGATCATCAAAAAGTGGCGAATCGGCGTGGTTTGCGGGGCGGTGATTTCACCCTGGTTAACAAAACCGAGTTTGGCAAAAAACTCCACGGCATCTTCCCGGGCGCTACAGGTGACGCGCTTAACGCCTTCCTGACGGGCGACGGACTCCAGCGTCATCGCCATTAGCGTCCCCAGCCCTTTATCCTGCACGGAAGGGTGAACCGCCATAAAACGAATCGACGCTTCGTTATCAGCGTTGATATACAGTCGCCCGACGGCGACGAGGTTACCCTCTTCGTCCATCACCATCTGATGATGGGCCATCGCATCCCAGGCGTCGCGTTCAGATCCTTTTGGCTGATGCAGTGGCTTGCGCAGCATTTCCCAGCGGAACTGGTAATACGCTTCTAACTCTTCTTCCGTTTGCGGTACTCGAAGGTGATACATAGCTGTACTCTCTCTTGTTACCCGCGGCCACGCCGCCAGTTGGCTCATACCTGGAGCCAGAATGTGACGGGGCCATCGTTCACCAGCGAGACCTGCATATCTGCAGCGAATCGTCCGGTTTGCGTATTCATTTCCTGTTGGCGACAACGCTCAACAAAGTATTCGTAAAGTGCTTCTGCACGATCCGGCGCGGCGCCTTTAGAGAAACTCGGGCGCATGCCGCGCTCGGTATCCGCTGCCAGCGTAAACTGGGAAACTACCAGCACGCTGCCGCCCGCCTGCTGGACGTTCAGATTCATCTTGCCTTCCGCATCGCTGAATATGCGGTAGCCCAGCACGCGCTCGCATAAGCGGTTCGCTTTTTGTTCGTCATCATCCTTTTCGACACCTAACAACACCAAAAGTCCTGGGCCAATTTCACCCGTCACCTCTCCCTCCACGGTGACGCTGGCACGGGTTACGCGCTGTATCAATGCAATCATGGTTGGTCTGCTTCTAATTGTTTTTCAGCTTCTGCTGCTTTTTTAAGTTCGCGGTATACGCCGAGAGTGACAGTTATTTCGGCACCAAGCAAGACGATACACCAGGTCCAGTAAACCCAGACAAATAAAATGGGGATCACCGCCAGCACGCCGTAAATCAGCTGATAAGACGGGAACATGGTGATGTAAAGGGCAAACCCTTTTTTACCCAGTTCAAAAAGCACTGCCGCCACCAGCGCCCCAACTACCGCATCGCGGTTAGGCACGCGCGTGGTCGGTACAACGCTATAGAGCAGCCAGAACGAGAGCCAGGACAGGATCAGCGGAAAAATACGCAGCACGTTATCAATCACGCTGTTTAAATCACTCGCCCAGCGCAAGGAGAGAAGATACGAACTGATTGCCAGACTCGCCCCAGCCAGCAACGGCCCCAGCGTTAAAATCATCCAGTAGACGGCAAAGGAATAGACCTTAGGACGGATTTTTTTGCTTCGCCAGATGGTGTTAAGCGCGCTGTCGATGGAGTACATCAGCAGCAGCGCGGTGACGATAAGGCCGCACGCCCCCACCGCCGTCATTTTGCTGGAGTTGGCAACAAACTGCTCGATGTAGTTCTGGATAACATCCCCGGTGGCCGGGATGAAGTTCGCGAAGACGAAATGGCGAAGCTGCAGGCTAACGTCCGCGAACATCGGGAAAGCGGAAAAGAGCGCAAAGATAACCGCCACCAGCGGCACTAATGAGAGCAACGACACGTAGGCGAGGTTACCCGCCAGCGTGGTCATGTTGTCCTCATCAATGCGGTGCCAGAGCAACTTCAGCCAGGCCCTCAGCGGGCGAGTATGATGCGTGGCTTTTTGATGAACGGTTTTTAGCATAACTGCTTCGCAAAGTAGTTCGGTATCGTCTCTTTTCCGGTCACCAGAATTGACGTGATACCCAACTGGTTAGCTCCCTCTATATTATCGGCGTTGTCATCGAAAAAGACCGCATCGGCCGCGGTGAATCCCTCTGCCTGCAAAACAGCCTGATAAATTCGCGCTTCAGGCTTACGCATACCCATCTCTTGGGAAAGATAGATCTTATCTGCCGCCGCCTTAACTTCGGGGTATTCCTCTGGCCAGAAGGTCGTGTGCAGACGGTTGGTGTTAGACAGCACGACCACCCGGTGCCCCTGCTCGCGCAGTTTGTGCATAATGTCGATCACTTCCGGACGGATCGCGACGAATACCGCCTGCCAGCCGTGAGAAAATTGTTCATAGCTTAACGAAAGCCCCATCTCCTGGCAGAAGCGTTCAGCAAACTCTTCATCGCTAATCTCGCCGCGTTCATGCTGATGGAAGGTCTCACCCATCGCGAAATCCTGCTTTAACGTCGCCAGCGGCACACGGCTAAAGTCGCTCCAGGCACCCAGCACCCGGTTAAAATCGATATCGACGATTACGTTTCCTAAGTCAAAGATATAAAGCATGTTTATCTCCTTTCGCCGTGGAGAGATAACTTTAGCGGGAATCACGAGATTTGACTATGCGTGCCGTCTAAGGTGTGCGATTGATTTTTACGGCGCGTTTTTACGGCAGTACAGCGAAGGGACGTTTGACGCGGCAAAAAGCCACGCTCCACGGTACTCATCAATCATCAGGCTCAGATCTCTTCCCGGCGTGCGATAAAAACCCGGTAGCGTTGCATTGATATCAGCCTCATCCGCACTATCGGCGAAGGTTTTAACAATACGATCGTTATTCAATACGCGCGCGTTCTGGTGATCGCTGTAGTGGAAATAGATGGTGCGGTTGACTTCAGAAACCACGTGACCAAACAGTTTACCGTTAATGACAGCGGTCCCTTCCCGATGCTGCATTCGCCATGAAACCGTTCCTACAAATCGGTTTTTACCAATCGTCCACTCCACATCACCTGTACAGCGTATCGGCGCACTCGAAAAATGCGAATACGCTAACCAGCCGCTGGTAATAGCAGCCCCCAGCAACGCCGCCAGCAAAATAATACGATTCCCGAGAGTCATCATTGCTCATGCGCCCAAAAATAATGCGTGGTACATAACGCTGCCGCGTCATGTCGCGCATCGTTATTACAGACAAACGCCGCGATTCGCTCCGTTTTACTATAGCCGATGAGAAAAACGTATCGGTTTCCGGCACACAGGCTGGGATAATTTTTTAACAAGCGAAGGTAATGGTCCTGCATATGTTCATTAGGTGCATAAAAGAGTTGGCAGGCGTTGGTCGTGCTGCCCATTGAAAGTGGAATGTAGTGACTAAACGGCATGTTCTGGTGATGTTTATATAATATGACCCCGTTAATAAGCGCGATCAGAAAAAGCGCAGCGGTGGCTATTATTAACCACGCCGGCTTCTTCATCGCGGTGCCTTCGGCTATTGCCGCGTCTTCACTGGCAATTACCGGCTCGGCGGTTGGGGTAAATACTTCAACCTGGGTGGCTTCGGAAAGCGTCAACCCGCGACGCGAAATCGTTTTTACCGTATCGCGCGGTAACCCCACCTCAGCCAGCGCATTGCGCAATGTCAAAATGGCCTGGTAAAAGGTATTCGGTGTGGTGACATCGTTACGCTCACCCCATCCCACCACCATTAACTGATTTTGCGAAATTATTTCGCCAGGATGGGTAACGAGATAAAGAAAGCAGAGATTGGCAGGAAGCTGCAAATGTATCGTGCGCCCGGTAATATGATTCGCCAGGGTTTTGTTTTCCGGGTCATACTCGACCAGCTTGTTAATAAGATACAATTTCACTTTCCTCTGCAATAACAATATTTAACCCCACAAACCCAAAAAACATACGTATATTTAACAACAGTATAGGTCAGAAGGATTAGAGCGCGACACACCTGTACCTAAGATTAGAAACATCGCATTATTTTTCAATTAATTACAAGTCGGTTTTCTTAGGTGAGCCTCAGCTAAAAGGACATAATGAGATTTCATTACACTTCACCAGGTCAAATAATTATATTGAGCCACACGTTGAGAAAAGACTGACGTTCAGGCAGATCGAGGTGACGAATCTTTAGCTATTAGTGCTATTTCGTCAATTTCCTTCCGGGGTTGTTTTTGCCGAATAATCTTAATGGATTGATGAATATTCCTGGGTAAGGTCTGGCAATCAATGTTCTGTCGCTATGTCTGCGGCCTGCAAGAATAGAGACAGCCAGGAATTTATTTTCTCTGGCATTATTTCTCATAAATACGACAGAAACGCTGGATATGTTTCAAGATTGACACATTTGAAAGGCAGTGAAATATTGATAATGAAAATAAGACAGGAGTGGACTGGATGATAACATCGTCGCGAAAGGTTGTCCGCTGTATAAGCTGCGAATTGTCCTGTCAGTTATTTCCGGATAACACGGTGCGCTCACAATACTGTGGCAGCGCCTCCTTCGCAGTTTGGCCGGTGGGAAATCATTTCCTGCAACTTGCAGTAGAAAATAAAATATTGTCTGGAAACAAGAATCATTTATTACGCGGATTTATTTTTGTAGATTTTGCGATGTATAACCTGCGCCTGCTTGTCGATCCGCAATGGATTGAACATCTGGCGATGACCAACATGCACATCGTGCTTATCGCGGACCGTAAACTGGAGGCGTTGGCTCACTACTTTTTCGCTCACCACAGTGAAATAAAGGGAATTATTTATTCAGATGACGATGACGCTATATTGCAGGAAAAAATTAACCATCTTTTTTCCGGCAGGCGAGTGAGCAGCAGGCGTGTTAATACCCTGAACACTGTTGAATTCACTTTACTTAACAGACTTATTTCAGGGGTGTGTCTCCGGGAGATAATAAAAACAACCAGCGTTGATGTGAAAAAAATTTACGTTCATAAAATACGATTAGAGAGGAAGTTAGGTACCAGCATTCATAAAATACTCGTTTCTATTTTGTAATTTCAATTTCTTAACATACCCACATTTAATGGTGTGGAGGATGTTTTACGCCTGAAAGAAAGGGGGCAGTTATGCCATATTTATTGAAACATTCACCTGTCGCCGTTGCGATTTCGCTGGCACTATCGTCAGCGCTATTTACCGCGAATGCTGCAGTTATCGATTTTGCTAATTTACCAGCCACCGGAGCAGTAACGGATTTGCCTGCGGAAATACAGGCGCTGATTCCTGCAACGGCAAACGCGAACTTTAGCAAAAATACCAGCGATCCTAACTATGTCTACCAGTACAGCCCGGGCAATATTCCAGTCTACGGGGATGGGATTACTCTCGAAGGGCCGGGGGCGGAAGCCTTTGAGCACTCCGTGACCGTTATTCAGAACTCCACGTCCGGCAGCCCGGGGGTGATATTTGGTGACGACCTGACTATTCGTACCCAGTCAAAAGTGGCTGCCAATAACGGTAAAGATGTCGACGGTATTCGTACCCACGGTATGAACACGCCGAATAACCCGGTGTTTATCATTACCGGCGACCGCACCCACATTTACGTTAATGGCCAAAGCGGCGATGGCATCAATGCCGGGTACAGCTCCTTCAGCCAGGGTTCTCTCGGCTCCGCCAATATTTATGTGGGTGACGATCTCTATATCGAAACCACTGGCAGTACCGGTCGCGGTATTAGCGCCTATGCACTGAATGATGCCTCGAAGGCCAAAAATAACATTGTTGTCGGCGATCGTGCGCATATTGTGACGCGGGGTACCTACGCCGAGGGGATTCGTACCAACCAGAGCGGCTCATCCGTCCGTCTGGGGGATGAGGCCACCATCGAAACGTATGGCACTTCGGCCTACGGCCTGTATGCGGGTTCTGCCTCCAGAATCGAGCTGGGAAAAAAAGCGACCATTACCACCGACGCAGCCAATGCCTCCGGCGTGTACTCTACCGGCTCGTCAACCATCACCCTTGATGAAGGCGCGACCATCACCACCAACGGTGCCAGCGCGCATGGCATCTACGCTTATACAGCAGCGGTAAATGTGGGAGATAACATCACCATTGCGGTCAACAGCAGCGAGAAAACCAGCAGCTCCGCCCAGGCGCCGCACGGGATGTATGCCTGGTCACGCGGCGTGATAACGCTCGACGGTGGGGCAACCATTACCACCGCAGGCCAGCGCGACCAGGGTAGCTATGCCCTGAACGCCAGCAATGGCGGAATTATTGATGCCTCTGCAGGCGGAAAATTCCTCCTTAACGGCGATATCCTCGCCGCAGGTGGCGTCGCGGCCAACAGTACCCTTCCGGCACAAAACAGTACCATTACGCTGACAATGGGTAACAGCTCGCTGTGGAACGGAGCATCGTACATAGAAAGCAACGCTGCCGGGACCGGTACTCTCGCGCTTACGATGAATGATGCCGTCTGGAATATGCGTGACAGCTCAACGCTGACCAGCCTGACCCTGAACGCGGGCGGCACGATAAATTTCCAGCATGCTGAGGACGCGGCCTGGCAAACCCTGACCATCAACGAGGATTACACAGGCAACGGCGGCAAGCTGGTTTTCAATACCGTGCTGTCTGACGATACCTCTGAAACTGACAGGCTGATTGTTGAAGGAAACACATCCGGTCGTACCGCGGTTGACGTAAACAACATTGGTGGTGCAGGCGCACAAACCGTTGAAGGGATTGAAATAGTCAGCGTTGGCGGCAACTCGGAGGGAACGTTTGAGAAGGCCAGCCGTATCGTAGCGGGGGGTTATGACTATAACGTTGTGCAGAAAGGTAAGAACTGGTTTCTGACCAGCCTGGCTGAACCCGTTGACCCACCGATCGACCCGGTAGATCCTCCTGTTGACCCGGTAGACCCACCGGTCGACCCCGTCGACCCGCCTGTTGACCCGGTGGATCCACCCGTTGACCCTGTCGACCCGCCTGTCGTCCCGGTAGATCCGCCCGTCGACCCGGTGATTCCGCCGCAAGAACCGGTACCGCCACCTGCGCCGCCGAAAAGCGAGCATCAGTATCGCCCAGAATTTGGCAGCTATCAGGCAAACAGCTATGCGGCAAATACGCTGTTTATGACCCGCCTGCACGATCGTCTGGGTGAAACGCAGTACACCGACATGCTCACCGGCGAGCAAAAAGTGACGAGCCTTTGGATGCGTAACGTCGGCGGGCATGCGCGTTTCAACGACGGCAGCGGCCAGCTAAAAACGACAGCCAACCGTTACGTGCTGCAGTTGGGTGGCGATATCGCCCAATGGAGCACAGATGGCCTGGACCGCTGGCATCTTGGCCTGATGGCGGGCTACGGTAACAGCCAAAGCCGGAGCGCTTCCAGCCTGACCGGATACCACTCACGTGGCGAAGTGAATGGCTATAGCGTAGGTCTGTACGATACCTGGTACGCAAACGAAGCCGATAAAAGCGGCACCTACGTTGATAGCTGGGTGCTGTATAACTGGTTTGACAATAAGGTGATGGGGCAGGACCAGGCGACCGAGCGTTATCGCTCCAGCGGCATAACCGCCTCTGTCGAAGCGGGCTATAGCGTTAAGGTGGGTAAAAGCGGCCGCAACAGCTACTGGATCCAGCCGAAGGCGCAGGCCGTTTGGATGGACGTGCAGGCTGACGACCATCGCGAGCGTAACGGCACGCGGGTGAAAGACGAAACCCAGGGCAACCTGATGACGCGTCTCGGCGTGAAGGCCTATATCAGCGGACATAACGCGATGGATGACGCTAAATCACGCACCTTCCAGCCGTTTATTGAAGCGAACTGGATCCACAATACCCAGACCACGCGCATCCGCATGGATGACGTCAGCAATGAGATGCGCGGTACGCGCAATATTGGTGAGTTAAAGACGGGCGTAGAGGGGCAGATTACCCCGCAGCTTAGCGTCTGGGGCAATGTGGCACAGCAGATTGGCGATAAAGGCTACAGCGATACGCAGGGAATGCTGGGAATAAAATACAGCTTCAAATAACAAAAAAGCCGCTGAGAAATCAGCGGCTTTTTGCTTCAGGCGATATCATCGCTGGTACAGGCCAGTACCGTTTCAACCTTACTGGATTTCAGATGATTTTGCAGCGCCGAGCCGGGCATCTCATCGGTGAAAAGAGCCGTTGTCTGCGCCACGTTGCCAATTTCCACCGCGGCGGATGCGTTAAATTTCGTATGATCGGCCGCCAGCAAAATGTGGCGAGAGTGGGCCATCATGGTTTTCACCACGCTGGCTTCATTCACGTCAAACTCCATCATCGCGCCGTCGTGCTCAATCGCCCCGACGCTGGTCACGAGATAGTCCGCCCGAAAACCAGACACAAACGCCGTCGCCGCAGGCCCGATAATGCCGCCGTTGTGCGGGCGCAGCGTGCCGCCCGGCACCATCACTTCAAAGCGCGGGTTTTTATACAGAATATGCGCCACCCGCAGGCTGTTGGTGATGATGCGCAGATGATTATGGTTAAGCAGCGCCCGGGCAACGTGCTCTACGGTCGTGCCGATGGTGATGAAAATAGTTGAGCCGTCGGGAATATAGTCCGCAATCGCCTCGGCAATCGCCCGCTTCTCTTCGGTAAGCGACACTTCGCGCTGTTCGAACGCCGTGTTCACCACGCTGGATGCCCTGCCCGCGCCGCCGTGATGACGCGTGATCAGCCCCTGCTCGCTGAGCTTACGGATATCCCGGCGCACCGTTTGCGTCGACACGTCCAGCAGTTGCGCCAGTTCATCAATGTTCATATAGCCGCGATCGGCAATCAGCGTCAGCAGCTGATCGTGACGCGGGTTGCCGGTCAGTTCGGTAAGGCTCATGGGCTGTCCTCTGAAAACCATCACGCTCCGCATTTTATACAAAAAGTGACAAAAAAGAGCGGGTTTGATCACAGTCGGGTATACCCGCGCGCCCGCCGGGCTTTGTGCATTTCAGGGCTGCGACGGCGCTGGCAAAACGCACGGCGTCTGCGGCGGTAGATTGCTGTCCCAGGCTGAACGCCAGCGCGCCGTGGAAAACGTCGCCCGCGCCGGTGGTATCCACCACGTTCACCTCAAAGCCGGATTGATGACACAAGGCGCCGTTTTCCAGCCAGTAGCAGCCGTCTCGCCCCTGAGTGACATACACATGTCCATTTGTGAGCGTTTGTGCTTTTTTCAGGGCATCTTCTGCTTTATCCAACTGAGTTAGTCGCCGCAGGCCCGGCGCGGAGAAGGCCGCGTGGTCGCTTAAGGCTATCAGCTCCGCGATGTCCTGCGGGGTAACGTCGGCATCAAGCAAAGTAGGAACGCCCTGCTGTCGGGCCAGGGTAAACGCCTGTTTTGCCCCGTCATGCCAGCGCACGTCTGCTAACACGATATCCCATTGCAAGAAGTCGATGTCACACAGCCAGTCTGCCGTGGCAGGGAGATCGGGGCTGGGATAGTTGGCAATCACTCGTTCTCCGCCCGCGTCCACCAGCACCGCCGATTGTGACGATCGGGCACCCTTAAATACGCGGGTGTAACGAGTCTTCACCCCCAGGGATTCCAGCTCCGCGAGCAGCCGTCTGCCGGTATCGTCGTCCCCCACCCGGCCAATAAAATCCACTTCCGCACCCAGTTTTGCCGCGGCCACCGCCGCCGTGGCCGCCGGGCCACCGCCCACTTCCGTATAGTCTTTCGCGACATATTTCCCTCCTTCTTTAGGTAAATCATCGAGATACCAGATGCGATCCAGCACGGTAATGCCGACACAAACGATGCGAGTCATGGTGATTCCTTCTGCGATTTCTGATGCCTTCATTTTAATTTCACCAAATGTTTAAAAAGTGACCCGTGTCAATTTTTTGACTATAAATTACAAATACGATCAAAAACAGACAACACAAACGCGCAGAAATTGACACGATGTGACAGGAGAGAGGCATGTCAGCAATCGCATTTATCGGTTTAGGGCAGATGGGCGCGCCAATGGCGAAGAATCTGTTGAAGCAAGGCCACCAGCTTAACGTGTTTGACGTGAACCCGCAGGCGGTTCAGGCGCTGGTAGAGAGCGGCGCACGGGCGGCGGCTACGCCTGCTCAGGCCGCAACGGATGCCGAATTCGTCATCACCATGCTGCCAAACGGCGACCTGGTGCGCAGCGTGCTGTTCGGCGAGCACGGCGTGTGCGAAGGGTTATCCCGCGACGCGCTGGTGATTGATATGTCCACCATCCACCCGCTGCAAACCGACGCGCTGATCCGCGATATGGCTGAACGCGGCTTCAGCCTGATGGACGTGCCCGTGGGTCGCACGTCTGACCATGCCATCGCCGGCACGCTGCTCCTGCTGGCAGGCGGCACCGCGCAGCAGGTGGAACGCGCCACCCCCGTCTTAATGGCGATGGGCAATGAGCTGATTAACGCCGGCGGGCCAGGCATGGGCATCCGCGTGAAGCTCATCAACAACTACATGAGCATCGCCCTGAACGCGCTTTCCGCCGAGGCGGCGGTACTGTGTGAAGCGCTTGGTCTCTCCTTTGAGGTGGCTCTGAAGGTGATGAGCGGCACGCCGGCGGGTAAAGGCCACTTCACCACCTCATGGCCGAACAAGGTGCTGAAAGGGGATCTTTCCCCGGCCTTCATGATCGACCTTGCGCATAAAGATCTGGGGATCGCCCTGGACGTGGCTAACCAGCTCCACGTTCCGATGCCGCTGGGCGCGGCGTCCCGCGAAGTTTACAACCAGGCACGCGCCGCCGGGCGCGGGCGCGAAGACTGGACGGCCATTCTAGAACAGGTTCGCGCATCTGCCGGGCTGAAAAAATCACACTGATACGAAAGGACTGAGGAATGACGATGTACACCCTGAAAGATATCACCCGACCTTCCGGCGGTTTTGCAATGCTGGCCGTGGATCAGCGCGAAGCGATGCGCCTGATGTTTGCCGCCGCAGGCGCGCCGGTGCCAGTAACCGACCAGCACCTGACGGATTTTAAGGTCAACGCGGCGAAGATTCTGTCGCCTTACGCCTCTGCCATTCTCGTCGACCAGCAGTTCTGCTATCGCCAGATTGTGGAGCAGCAGGCCGTAGCCAACAGCTGCGCGATGATTGTGGCGGCCGACGAGTTTATTCCGGGGAACGGTATTCCGGTCGACAGCGTGGTGATCGACAAAAGCATCGACGCGCAGGCGGTCAAACGCGACGGCGGCAAGGCGCTCAAGCTGCTGGTGCTGTGGCGTAGCGATGAAGATCCGCAGCAGCGCCTGGAGATGGTGAAAGCGTTCAATACGCTGTGCCACGACAACGGGCTGCTGAGCATTATCGAGCCGGTGGTGCGTCCGCCGCGTCGTGGAGCCGAATTTAACCGCGAACAGGCGATTATCGATGCGGCTAAAGAGCTGGGCGACAGCGGTGCCGACCTCTACAAGGTGGAGATGCCGCTGTTTGGTAAGGGCACGCAGCAGGAACTGCTGGCGGCCTCGCAGAAGCTGAACGAGAACATCGCCATGCCGTGGGTGATCCTCTCCTCCGGCGTGGACGATAAGCTGTTCCCGCGCGCCGTGAGCGTGGCGATGCAGGCGGGGGCATCGGGCTTTTTAGCCGGTCGCGCCGTCTGGTCATCGGTGATTGGCCTGCCGGATACCGAGCTGATGCTGCGTGATATTTCCGTACCAAAACTTCAGCGTCTGGGTGAGATCGTCGACGAAATGATGGCTCGCCGTTAAGAAAGGACCCGAACATGAAATGGTTTAACACCCTGAGCCACAACCGCTGGCTCGAACAAGAGACCGACCGCATTCTCGATTTCGGCAAAAACGCCGCCGTACCGACCGGCTTTGGCTGGCTGGGCAATAACGGGCAGGTTCGCAGCGATATGGGCACCCATCTTTGGATCACCGCCCGCATGCTTCACGTGTACGCGGTGGCGGCGAACATGGGCCGTCCCGGCGCGTATGCGCTGGTTGAGCACGGCATTAATGCCCTCAACGGTCCGCTGCGCGACAAACAGCACGGCGGCTGGTACGCCTGCGTAAACGATGAAGGCGTCATTGACGCCTCCAAGCAGGGCTATCAGCACTTCTTCGTCCTGCTGGGCGCGGCGAGCGCCGTCACCACCGGCCACCCGCAGGCACGCAAGCTGCTGGACGATGCCATCGAGGTGATTGAGCACTATTTCTGGAGCGAACAGAAGCAAATGTGCCTCGAGTCCTGGGATGAAGCCTTCAGCAAAACGGAAGATTACCGCGGCGGTAACGCCAACATGCACGCCGTGGAAGCCTTCCTGATTGTCTATGACGTGACCCACGACCGCAAATGGCTCGACCGCGCCCTGCGCATCGCCTCGGTGATTATTCACGACGTGGCGCGCAAAGGTGAGTACCGCGTTAACGAACATTTCGACACCAACTGGAACCCGATCCGCGACTACAACATTGATAATCCCGCCCACCGCTTCCGCGCCTACGGCGGCACGCCGGGGCACTGGATTGAGTGGGGCCGCCTGATGCTGCACCTGCGCGCCGCGCTGGAAGCGCGCTTTGAAACCCCGCCGGAGTGGCTGCTGGAAGATGCGAAAGGCCTGTTTCACGCCACCATCCGCGACGCCTGGGCACCCGACGGCGCCGACGGGTTTGTCTATTCCGTGGGCTGGGACGGTAAGCCTATCGTCCGCGAACGCGTGCGCTGGCCGATCGTTGAGGCAATGGGCACGGCTTATGCGCTCTACACCGTCACCGGCGAGGCGCAGTACGAAGCCTGGTATCAGAAGTGGTGGGATTACTGCATCAAGTACCTGATGGATTACGAAAACGGTTCCTGGTGGCAGGAGCTGGACACCAATAACGAAGTGACCACCAAAGTCTGGGACGGCAAGCAGGATATTTACCATCTGCTGCACTGCCTGGTGATCCCCCGCCTGCCGCTGGCGCCGGGCTTAGCGCCTGCCGTCGCCGCCGGATTGCTGGACAGCCAGGCCAAATAATAAAGACGGAGTTTTTATGCGTACCCTACACAATATTGACCTGAAAAATAACGAACGTGGCTTCACCCTGCGCTGGCAGGATCGCTTGATTTTGTCCCACTCTGAAGAAGCGCCTTGCCTGTGGATCGGCGCAGGCGAGGCCGATATCGAGATGTTTCGCGGCAACTTCAGCATTAAAGACAAGCTCAACGAAAAGATTGCCCTGACGGACGCGACCGTCACGCAGCAAAGCGTGGGCTGGGCCATCCGCTTTACCCGCGGCGATGCGGTGAGCGCCACCCTGCTGGTGGGCGTGGATGCGGAAGGCCGTCTGGAGCTGAAGCTGAAAAATGATGCTCCCGGCCATAACCGCATCTGGCTGCGGCTGGCGGCACAGCCGGAAGATCATATCTACGGCTGCGGCGAGCAATTCTCGTACTTCGACCTGCGCGGCAAGCCGTTCCCGCTTTGGACCAGCGAGCAGGGCGTGGGGCGCAACAAGCAGACCTACGTCACCTGGCAGGCCGACTGCAAAGAGAACGCGGGTGGTGACTACTACTGGACCTTCTTCCCGCAGCCTACCTTCGTGAGCACCCAGAAGTACTACTGCCACGTGGATAACAGCTGCTACATGAACTTTGACTTCAGCGCGCCGGATTTCCACGAGCTGGCGTTCTGGGAAGATAACGCCACGCTGCGCTTCGAATGTGCGGAAACGTACGTCGATCTGCTGGAAAAACTGACCGGCCTGCTGGGACGTCAGCCGGAGCTGCCGGACTGGGTTTACGACGGCGTGACGCTGGGCATCCAGGGCGGCACCGAGGTGTGCCAGCAGAAGCTCGACGCTATGCGCGAGGGCGGCGTGAAGGTGAACGGCATCTGGGCGCAGGACTGGTCCGGCATCCGCATGACCTCCTTCGGCAAACGCGTGATGTGGAACTGGAAGTGGAACAGCGCGCTCTATCCGCAGCTTGATGAGCGGATCGGGCAGTGGAAGCAGGAGGGCGTACAGTTCCTCTCCTATATCAACCCGTACGTCGCCAGCGATAAAGATCTCTGCGAAGAGGCGGCGAAACGCGGCTATCTGACCAAAAACGCCAACGGTGAGGACTACCACGTTGAATTCGGCGAGTTCTACGCGGGCGTTATCGACCTGACCAACCCGGAAGCCTACGGCTGGTACAAAGAGGTCATTAAAAAGAACCTGATCGAACTGGGCTGCGGCGGCTGGATGGCCGATTTCGGGGAATATCTGCCGACCGATACCTTCCTGCACAACGGCGTGAGCGCGGAGATCATGCATAACGCCTGGCCTGCCCTGTGGGCCAAATGTAACTACGAGGCGCTCCAGGAAACCGGCAAGCTCGGGGAGATCCTGTTCTTCATGCGCGCGGGCTACACCGGCAGCCAGAAGCACTCGGTGATGATGTGGGCGGGGGATCAGAACGTCGACTGGAGCCTGGACGACGGTCTGGCGTCCGTCATCCCTGCGGCGCTGTCGCTGGCGATGACCGGGCACGGCCTGCACCACAGTGACATCGGCGGCTATACCACCCTGTTCGAGATGAAGCGCAGCAAGGAGCTGCTGCTGCGCTGGTGCGACTTCAGCGCCTTTACGCCAATGATGCGTACCCACGAGGGCAACCGCCCTGGCGACAACTGGCAGTTCGACGGCGATGCGGAAACCATCGCGCACTTTGCGCGCATGACCACCGTGTTCACCACCCTGAAGCCGTACATCAAAGCTGCGGTTGCGCAGAACGCGAAAAGCGGCCTGCCGGTGATGCGTCCGCTGTTCCTGCACTATGAGGACGACGCGCGCGCCTACACGCTGAAATACCAGTACCTGTTTGGCCGCGATCTGCTGGTGGCACCGGTTCATGAAGAGGGCCGCCGGGACTGGTCGCTTTATCTGCCGCAGGACAGCTGGGTCAATGCGTGGACCGGGGAAACCTGCCAGGGCGGTGACGTGACCGTTGATGCCCCGATTGGCAAACCGCCGGTCTTCTATCGCCAGCACAGCGAATGGGCAGATCTGTTTAGCACCTTACGTGATATCTGATAAGGCTCGCCCGCAGGGAAACCTGCGGGCAGACGGAGAACAATAATGAGTCAACATACTTCCGATCCGGCAACCCTACGCCTGCCGTTTAAAGAAAAACTCGCCTACGGGATGGGCGATCTCGGCTCTAACATCCTGCTGGATATCGGCACGCTCTATTTGCTGAAGTTTTACACCGACGTGCTGGGGCTGCCCGGCACCTACGGCGGGATCATCTTCCTGATTGCCAAATTCTTTACCGCCTTCACCGATATGGGCACCGGGATCATGCTCGACTCCCGACGCAAGATTGGCCCGAAAGGGAAATTCCGCCCGTTCGTGCTGTATGCCGCCTTCCCGGTGACGCTGCTGGCGATTGCCAACTTCGTCGGCACGCCGTTTGAAATCACCGGCAAAACGGTGATGGCGACGGTGCTGTTCATGCTGTACGGCCTGTTCTTCAGCATGATGAACTGCTCTTACGGCGCGATGGTGCCCGCCATCACCAAAAACCCGGACGAGCGCGCCTCGCTGGCGGCCTGGCGTCAGGGCGGCGCCACGCTCGGCCTGCTGCTCTGTACGGTGGGCTTTGTCCCGGTGATGAACCTGATTGAGGGTAACGACCAGCTTGGCTACATCTTTGCCGCCACCCTCTTCTCGCTGTTCGGCCTGTTCTTTATGTGGTGGTGCTATAAGGGCGTCACCGAGCGTTACGTCGAGACGCAGCCCGCTAACCCGGCGCAAAAGCCGGGGCTGCTGCAGTCTTTTCGCGCCATTGCCGGGAACCGCCCGCTGTTTATCCTGTGTATCGCGAACCTGTGCACGCTGGGCGCGTTTAACGTTAAGCTCGCCATTCAGGTCTACTACACGCAGTACGTGCTGAACGACCCGATCCTGCTGTCGTACATGGGCTTCTTCAGCATGGGCTGTATTTTTATCGGCGTCTTTATGATGCCCGGCGCGGTGCGGCGCTTCGGCAAGAAAAAGGTCTACATCAGCGGGCTGGCAATTTGGGTGGCGGGCGATCTGCTCAACTACTTCTTCGGCGGCGGCTCGGTGAGCTTTGTGGCGTTTTCCTGCCTGGCGTTCTTCGGCTCCGCGTTCGTGAACAGTCTGAACTGGGCGCTGGTGTCCGATACCGTGGAATACGGCGAGTGGCGCACCGGCGTGCGCTCCGAAGGGACGGTCTACACCGGCTTTACCTTCTTCAGGAAGGTATCCCAGGCGCTGGCCGGCTTCTTCCCGGGGATCATGCTCACCCAGATCGGCTACGTGCCGAACGTGGTGCAGTCCGCCGGGACGGTTGAAGGGCTGCGGCAGCTGATATTTATCTACCCGAGCCTGCTGGCGGTCATCACCATCGTGGCGATGGGCTGCTTCTACAACCTCAACGAGAAGATGTATGTGCGCATCGTGGAAGAGATCGAACTGCGCAAACGTACGGCCTAAATGACGTGATAGAGCGCCCTGCGGGGCGCTCTGAGGATCGACCATGACACACAATACTGATCCGTTAACCCTGAAATTGAGCCTGCGAGAGAAGTGCGCCTACGGGATGGGCGATTTTGGCTCGAACCTGATGCTGTGTATTGGCACGCTGTACCTGCTGAAGTTTTACACCGATGAACTGGGGATGCCCGCGTTCTACGGCGGCATAATTTTCCTGGTGGCGAAGTTTTTCACCGCGTTTACCGACATGCTGACCGGCGTGCTGCTGGATTCCCGGCGAAACATCGGCGCGCGGGGAAAATTCCGGCCATTCATTTTGTATGCCTCCGTGCCGGTGGCGCTGGTCGCGACGGCGCAGTTTATGGCCAACGACTTTAGCCTGACGGTGAAAACGGCGCTCGCCACCGTGCTCTTCATGATGTTTGGGCTCTGCTATAGCCTGATGAACTGTGCCTATGGTGCGATGGTCCCTGCCATCACCAAAAACCCGAACGAGCGCGCGCAGTTGGCGGCGTGGCGACAGGGTGGCGCCACGGTGGGGCTGTTGCTCTGCACCGTCGGCTTTATGCCCATTCAGGCGCTGTTCGTCCACCAGCCCTCCCTCGGCTATCTGGTGGCTGCGCTGGTGTTCGCCACCGGCGGCCTGTTCTGCATGTGGTGGTGCTACAGCGGGGTGAAAGAGCGCTATGTCGAGATAACGCCCGATCACCATAAGCCCGGCATTCTTAAATCGTTCTGCGCGATTTTCCGCAATCCGCCGCTGCTGGTGCTGTGCATTGCCAACCTGTGTACTCTCGCCGCGTTCAACATCAAGCTGGCGATTCAGGTCTATTACACCCAGTACGTGCTGAACGATCTGCATCTGCTGTCGTGGATGGGCTTTTTCAGCATGGGCTGCATTCTGATTGGCGTGTTTCTGGTGCCCGGCGCGGTGAAGCGCTTTGGCAAGAAGCCGGTCTATCTGGGCGGGCTGGCGCTGTGGGCGGTGGGCGACGTGCTGAACTTCTTCTGGGGAACCAGCTCCCTACTGTTCGTGCTCTTTTCCTGCATGGCCTTTTTCGGCACCGCGTTTGTGAACAGCCTGAACTGGGCGCTGGTGCCGGATACCGTTGATTACGGCGAGTGGAAAACCGGCATTCGCGCCGAGGGATCGGTTTACACCGGCTACACCTTCTCGCGCAAAATCTCCGCCGCTCTCGCCGGCTTCCTGCCCGGCATCATGCTGACCCAGATCGGCTACGTTCCTCACGCCGTGCAGAGCGCGGGCACGCTGCTGGGTTTGCGTCAGCTTATTTTCCTCTGGCCGTGCGGCCTGGCAATCGTCGCCGCAGTGACCATGGGGCTGTTTTATAAACTCAACGAAACGCGCTTCGCCTTTATTATCGAGGAGATTGGAAAACGGAAAAAACAGTCAGCGAATACCCCTGAGATAACACCCAACAATAAAGCGTCAGCAGTCACTTTATAACAATAATTCGGCCAGTATTTCCTTCCTGTTCATCAGGAGGGAGGCCTTTCTGTACCTGATACATGGACAAATTATGAAAAGAATCATCATTGTACTGATCGTGTCGTCTGTGTCCTGCCCGGTATTCGCCGGGGCCTATGTTGAAACCCGTGAAGCCTACAATACGGCCTCTGAGCTGCACGAAGTGATCCTGCGTGCCGGCTATAACTTCGATATGGGCGCGGGGTTGATGTTCACCAACGCCTACAACGTGGGGAGGTGGGATGAGCTCAAGCACAGCTATAACGAAATAGAGGGGTGGTATCCGCTCTTTAAACCGACGGACAAACTCACCTTCCAGCCGGGCGGGTTGATCAACGACAGCAGCGCCGGTTCGGGTGGCGCGGTTTATTTAGATACCAACTATAAATTCACGGACGGGTTTAATCTGACGTTCCGCTATCGCTATAACCATAACAATTACGATACGCCGGACTATAACGGGCAGATGGATAAGAACGACACGCACGAATTTGCCAACTACTGGAATTTCAAGGTGACCGATGCGTTTTTCTATACCTTTGAGCCGCATTTTTTCCAGCGGATAAATGATTACCACAGTAAAAATGGCAAAGACCATCACTGGGAAATTACCAACAAGTTCAGTTATAAGATCGACAGAAACTGGCTGCCGTACCTCGAACTCCAGTGGCTGGACAGATGGAATGATTACAACCGCGAGCAGTACAGGATCCGCCTGGGGTTACGTTATTCGTTCTAATAAAAAAGCCGCTGATTTCTCAGCGGCTTTTTTTACTACGGATTGACCGTATTAGTCTTCTTTCGCACCGCGCATAGCACGTTTACGATCGTTCTCGGTCAGGTGACGTTTACGGATACGAATTGACTGTGGAGTCACTTCTACCAGTTCGTCATCATCAATGAACTCCAGAGCTTGCTCCAGGGTCATCTTGATCGGTGGAACCAGAACCGTTGCTTCGTCAGTACCGGACGCACGCATGTTGGTCAGCTTCTTACCGGTCAGGCAGTTTACCGTCAGGTCGTTAGAACGGCTGTGAATACCGATGATCTGGCCTTCGTAAACTTCAGCACCGTGACCCAGGAACAGCTTACCGCGATCCTGCAGACCGAACAGCGCAAACGCAACCGCTTTACCCTGACCGTTGGAGATCAGTACGCCGTTGTTACGCTGGCCCACTTCGCCCGGACGAACGTCGTCGTAGTGGCTGAAGGTGGAGTACAGCAGGCCAGTACCGGAGGTCATGGTCATGAACTCAGAACGGAAGCCGATCAGGCCACGGCTTGGGATCACATAGTCGAGACGTACGCGGCCTTTGCCATCTGGATTCATGTTTTTCAGGTCGCCTTTACGCTCGCCCAGTGCCTGCATCACAGAACCCTGGTGCTGCTCTTCTACGTCCAGCGTTACGTTTTCGAACGGCTCTTGTTTACGGCCATCGATTTCGCGGAAGATTACTTTCGGACGGGAAACCGCCATCTCGAAACCTTCACGACGCATGTTTTCGATCAGAACAGACAGATGCAGCTCACCACGACCGGAAACGCGGAATGCGTCAGCGTCTTCGGTTTCTTCAACGCGCAGCGCAACGTTGTGCACAAGCTCTTTGTTCAGACGGTCAAGGATCTGACGAGAGGTAACGAACTTACCTTCTTTACCACAGAACGGAGAGGTGTTGACGTTGAAGAACATGGATACGGTTGGTTCATCAACGGACAGGGCTGGCAGCGCTTCGACGTTCTGCGGATCGCAGATGGTGTCGGAGATGTTCAGTTCACCCAGACCGGTGATCGCGATGATGTCGCCCGCTTCAGCGATGTCGCTCTCGATACGCTCAAGACCCAGGTGAGTCAGGACTTTACCGACTTTACCGTTACGGGTTTTGCCTTCGCTATCGATGATAGTGACCTGCTGGTTAGGCTTCACTTTACCGCGCTTGATACGGCCAATGCCGATTACGCCAACGTAGTTGTTGTAGTCGAGCTGGGAGATCTGCATCTGCAGGGTGCCTTCCAGGTCAACGTTTGGCGCAGGAACACGGTCAACAATCGCCTGATACAGCGGGGTCATGTCTTCAGCCATGTCTTCGTGGTCCAGACCTGCGATACCGTTCAGCGCAGAGGCGTAAACGATAGGGAAGTCCAGCTGCTCGTCGGTCGCGTCGAGGTTAACGAACAGGTCGAAGACCTGGTCAACAACCCAGTCAGGACGCGCGCCAGGGCGGTCAACTTTGTTGATAACAACGATTGGCTTCAGACCATGGGCAAAAGCTTTTTTGGTCACGAAGCGCGTCTGTGGCATTGGGCCATCCATTGCGTCAACGACCAGCAGAACGGAGTCTACCATGGACATTACACGTTCAACTTCACCACCGAAGTCGGCGTGCCCTGGGGTATCAACGATGTTGATACGGTAGTCATTCCATTTAATCGCGGTGTTTTTCGCGAGGATGGTAATCCCACGCTCTTTCTCCAAATCGTTGGAGTCCATCACGCGTTCTTGGGTTTCGGCACGCGCATCAAACGTACCGGATTGCTGCAGCAGCTTATCAACCAGGGTAGTTTTACCATGGTCAACGTGCGCGATGATGGCGATGTTACGCAAATTTTCGATCACAACTTTGCCTCAGGCATTTAGAAATAGCGCGTTATTGTACACGGATTAATCGCACTACAAAACAGGATCACAAACATCCCCCGCAAACAAGTATTGCAGAGATGCTTTGTGATCGCTTTCACGGAGCGGTAAAAGGGCACTTTAACGTAAATTGCACCAATATGGTGCTTAATGTTCACATTGAAGCACTATACTGGTGCAACAAGTCCATCATGGTGCAGCCCTTTTGCACTATGGTGCGCATGATAACGCCTTTTTGGGGTGTTTTAAAAGTTGGCACAGATTTCGCTTTATAAAAAATACATGGCAACAGCCAGTACCAACAGAAATTGAAGACCTCGTTACCACGACGACAATGACCAATCTGGAGAGTTAAGTATGTCCGCTGAACACGTTTTGACGATGCTGAACGAACATGAAGTGAAGTTTGTTGATCTGCGCTTCACCGATACCAAAGGTAAAGAACAGCACGTCACAATCCCTGCTCATCAGGTGAACGCCGAATTCTTTGAAGAAGGCAAAATGTTTGACGGCTCCTCCATTGGTGGCTGGAAAGGCATTAACGAATCCGACATGGTTCTGATGCCAGACGCAACCACAGCGGTCATTGATCCGTTCTTCGAAGAACCAACCCTGATCATCCGCTGCGATATCCTCGAGCCAGGCACGCTGCAGGGCTACGACCGCGACCCACGTTCTATCGCTAAACGCGCTGAAGAGTACCTGCGTTCCACCGGCATCGCGGACACCGTTCTGTTCGGGCCAGAGCCAGAGTTCTTCCTGTTCGACGACATCCGCTTCGGTGCCTCTATTTCTGGCTCCCACGTGGCTATCGACGACATCGAAGGCGCATGGAACTCTTCCACCAAATACGAAGGTGGTAACAAAGGTCACCGTCCTGGTGTGAAAGGCGGTTACTTCCCGGTTCCTCCGGTCGACTCTGCACAGGATATCCGTTCCACCATGTGTCTGGTGATGGAAGAGATGGGCCTGGTTGTTGAAGCGCACCACCACGAAGTGGCGACTGCGGGTCAGAACGAAGTGGCAACCCGCTTCAACACCATGACCAAAAAAGCGGACGAAATTCAGATCTACAAATACGTTGTGCACAACGTTGCGCACCGTTTCGGTAAAACCGCGACCTTCATGCCAAAACCAATGTTTGGCGACAACGGTTCCGGTATGCACTGCCACATGTCTCTGTCCAAGAACGGTACCAACCTGTTCTCTGGCGACAAATATGCCGGTCTGTCCGAGCAGGCGCTGTATTACATCGGTGGTGTTATCAAACACGCTAAAGCGATCAACGCCCTGGCGAACCCAACCACTAACTCCTACAAGCGTCTGGTCCCGGGCTACGAAGCCCCAGTTATGCTGGCCTACTCTGCGCGTAACCGTTCTGCTTCCATCCGTATCCCGGTGGTGGCGTCTCCGAAAGCGCGTCGTATCGAAGTGCGCTTCCCGGACCCAGCGGCTAACCCATACCTGTGCTTCGCAGCGCTGCTGATGGCCGGTCTGGACGGTATCAAGAACAAGATCCACCCAGGCGAAGCGATGGACAAAAACCTGTACGACCTGCCGCCAGAAGAAGCGAAAGAGATCCCACAGGTTGCTGGCTCTCTGGAAGAAGCCCTGCAGGCGCTGGATGCAGACCGCGAGTTCCTGACTGCGGGTGGCGTATTCACTGACGACGCTATCGATGCTTACATCGCCCTGCGTACTGAAGAGAACGACCGCGTGCGTATGACTCCGCATCCGGTTGAGTTCGAACTGTACTACAGCGTTTAATTTAGTTGTTTTACCCGGCGTCAAAAGCGCCGGGGGTAGTTGCCGTGGAAACTTTTAGCCCATCTCCGGATGGGCTTTTTTCTCCACCAACAACCTGATCTCACGCGCTTTTTACGCCGAAACCGCTATACTGCACTAAAACAGTGCAACGACTCCAGGAGACTGCTGAATGGCAACTGGCACGCTGCCCGATGCTGGGCAGATCCTCAATTCTTTGATTAACAGCATTCTGCTGGTCGACGACGAGCTGGCCGTCCATTACGCCAACCCGGCGGCGCAACAGCTGCTCGCCCAGAGTTCCCGCAAACTGTTTGGCACCCCGCTTCCTGAATTGTTGAGCTATTTCTCGCTGAATATTGGCCTGATGCAGGAAAGTTTGCAGGCCGGTCAGGGGTTCACCGATAACGAAGTCACGCTGGTGATCGACGGGCGCTCACATATTCTTTCCCTTACCGCGCAACGTTTGCCGGAAGGACTGATCCTGCTGGAAATGGCGCCGATGGATAATCAGCGTCGCCTGAGCCAGGAGCAGCTTCAGCATGCGCAGCAAATTGCCGCCCGTGACCTGGTGCGCGGTCTGGCGCATGAAATCAAAAACCCGCTGGGTGGATTACGCGGCGCGGCGCAGCTTCTGACCAAAGCCCTGCCCGACCCTGCGCTGGCGGAGTATACCAACGTCATCATTGAGCAGGCGGACCGCCTGCGTAACCTGGTCGATCGCCTGCTCGGGCCGCAGCAGCCGGGTATGCACGTTTCAGAAAGCATTCATAAAGTCGCTGAACGGGTGGTGAAGCTCGTCTCCATGGAGCTGCCGGAGAACGTCACGCTGGTGCGTGATTACGACCCAAGCCTGCCGGAACTGGCGCATGACCCGGACCAGATTGAGCAGGTTCTGCTGAATATTGTGCGCAATGCCCTGCAGGCGCTGGGGCCGGAAGGCGGCGAGATTATTTTACGCACCCGCACCGCCTTCCAGCTCACGCTGCACGGCGTGCGCTATCGTCTGGCGGCACGCATCGACGTTGAGGATAACGGGCCTGGCATTCCTTCTCATCTGCAGGACACCCTGTTCTACCCAATGGTAAGCGGGCGCGAAGGCGGTACGGGACTGGGCTTATCTATCGCCCGCAGCTTGATCGATCAGCACTCCGGAAAAATTGAATTTACCAGTTGGCCGGGACATACCGAGTTTTCGGTTTTCCTGCCGATTAAAAAATAAAGGTGACGTTTATGCAACGAGGGATAGTCTGGGTAGTCGATGACGATAGCTCCATCCGTTGGGTGCTTGAACGCGCGCTCACAGGGGCAGGTTTAAGCTGCACGACGTTTGAGAGCGGCAGCGAGGTGCTCGACGCACTCACCACCAAAACGCCGGACGTTCTGCTGTCGGATATTCGCATGCCGGGCATGGACGGGCTGGCGCTGTTAAAGCAGATCAAACAGCGCCATCCTATGCTTCCGGTCATCATAATGACGGCTCATTCCGACCTGGATGCCGCGGTGAGCGCCTATCAGCAAGGGGCGTTCGATTACCTGCCCAAACCGTTTGATATCGACGAAGCGGTGGCGCTGGTTGAGCGCGCGATTAGCCACTACCAGGAGCAACAACAGCCGCGCCACGCACCCGATTTTGGGCCAACCACCGACATCATCGGCGAAGCGCCGGCGATGCAGGACGTGTTTCGCATTATTGGCCGTCTGTCCCGCTCGTCCATCAGCGTGTTGATTAACGGGGAATCGGGTACAGGTAAAGAGCTGGTGGCGCATGCGTTACATCGCCACAGCCCGCGGGCAAAAGCGCCGTTTATCGCCCTGAACATGGCGGCGATCCCGAAGGATTTGATTGAGTCCGAGCTGTTCGGCCACGAAAAAGGGGCGTTTACCGGCGCGAATACCATTCGCCAGGGGCGCTTTGAGCAGGCTGACGGCGGCACGCTGTTCCTGGACGAGATCGGCGATATGCCGCTGGACGTTCAAACTCGCCTGCTGCGCGTGCTGGCCGACGGGCAGTTTTACCGCGTGGGCGGCTATGCGCCGGTGAAGGTGGACGTGCGTATTATCGCCGCGACGCACCAGAACCTGGAGCTGCGCGTGCAGGAGGGCAAATTCCGTGAGGATTTATTCCATCGCCTGAATGTGATCCGCGTCCACCTGCCGCCGCTGCGCGAGCGTCGGGAAGATATCCCGCGCCTGGCGCGTCATTTCCTGCAGGTGGCGGCCCGCGAGCTGGGCGTGGAAGCCAAGCAGCTTCACCCGGAAACCGATGCCGCCCTCACCCGTCTGGCGTGGCCGGGCAACGTACGCCAGCTGGAAAACACCTGCCGCTGGCTGACCGTGATGGCCGCCGGACAGGAAGTGTTAATTCAGGATCTCCCTGCCGAACTGTTTGAGGCCACCGCGCCCGAAAGCAGCACCGGGCACGCGCTTCCAGACAGTTGGGCAACGCTGCTGGCGCAGTGGGCCGACCGCGCGCTGCGTTCCGGTCATCAAAACCTGCTGTCTGAGGCTCAGCCAGAGATGGAGCGTACGCTGTTGACCACCGCGCTTCGTCATACGCAGGGCCATAAGCAGGAAGCCGCGCGCCTGCTGGGATGGGGACGTAATACCCTGACGCGCAAGCTGAAAGAGCTGGGAATGGAGTGATCGTACGCCGCTGTGTAAAGGTTATTAATTGAGCGCAAATTGCCGTTATTTTGCGCTTTACTGTTCCGATGAGTTTTGTATGATCGTGCCCGGAAATTGGGGGAACCATCATGCTGGAATCATTAGTGACTTTACTGTCGAGCGGAGCAGCTGAAAGCCACACGCCGCAAACCGCTGTTGCTGCGGTATTATGTGCGGCGCTGGTTGGGCTGTTTAGCTAGCAGGTTGAAATGTAAAAGCCGGGTAGCGGCTTCGCCTTACCCGGCTTTGCGCCTTAAATCACCCGTGAAAACTGCTGCATACGCGCCTTCTGGCGCAGATACGCGTCAAAGCACATGCAGATATTACGGATTAACAGACGCCCTTTCGGCGTGACCTCAATCGCGTTCTCCGACACATCCACCAGCCCGTCTTTCGCCAGCGGCGCAATCAGCTTCAGGTCTTCCGCAAAATATTCGCTGAATGTCAGATCCCACTGTGCTTCCACGTCGCTAAAGTCGAGACGGAAGTTGCAGATAAGCGCCTTAATCACATCACGACGAATGCAGTCGTCACGGGTCAGCGCGATGCCGCGCCATAGCGCGTTGCCGGTTGCATCAACCTGCTGGTAGTAGAGCTTCAGCTCTTTCTGGTTCTGCGCGTAGCAGTCACCGATCATGCTGATGGCGGAGACACCCATGCCGAGCAGATCGGTATCGCCCTGAGTGGTGTAACCCTGGAAGTTGCGGTGCAGAACGCCGTCACGCTGGGCAATCGCCAGCTCGTCATCCGGACGGGCAAAGTGATCCATGCCGATAAATTGATAGCCGCTCTCGGTCAGAGAGGTGATGGTTTCCTGCAGGATATCCAGCTTCTGCTGGGCAGAAGGCAGATCGGCATCTTTGATTTTGCGCTGGGCGGCGAATAGCGTCGGCAGGTGCGCATAGTTAAAGACGCTCAGGCGGTCCGGGCTAAGTTCAGCCACGCGCTTCAACGTGAAGGCGAAGCTCTCCGGCGTCTGCTTTGGCAGGCCGTAAATCAGGTCGATGTTGGTCGAGGTAAAGCCGATGTCACGCGCGTGGTTGAGTAAGGCGAAGATAAATTCCTCGTCCTGCTCGCGGTTGACCAGACGCTGCACCTCTTTATTGAAATCCTGCACGCCCATGCTCAGACGATTAAAGCCTTCGGCGCGTAAGTGATCCAGTACATCCAGCTCAATTTCACGCGGATCGACTTCGATCGAGATTTCAGCGTCGTCGTTAAAATTGAAATTTCCGCGCAGCAGCGTCATCAGGCGGCTTATTTGCGCCTTATTGAGATACGTTGGCGTGCCGCCCCCCCAGTGAAGCTGGCTGACGTGACGACCTTTAAATAGCGGTGCGCGGTGCACAATTTCCTGTTCCAGCGCATCGAGGTATTGGTCGGCTTTATGCTGCTGACGGGTCACGATTTTATTGCAGCCGCAGAAGTAGCAGAGCTTATGACAGAACGGAATATGGACGTAGAGCGACAGCGGACGCTCTGGATAGCGCGCGACGGCCTGCAGAAAATCCGCCTCGCCGAAGGCATCGGAGAACTCCAGCGCGGTGGGGTATGAGGTATAACGCGGCCCGGAATAGTTATACTTCTGGATTAGGGCCAAATCCCAGTCGATAGTTGGTGCTGACATGCTCACTCCTTCCGTTGGTGTCGCGTTCGTATACGGCGGCCCGTTCTGGCCCCATCGCGGGCCATCATTCGGGTGCGCAGCCACTTCTGTCGCCGCGACAACCGCCGTAGTTTAACGAATAACCACACCAGATAACATATAACCGGAAGGGTTATAAGCAGGACTATCGTGCCTGCCGGGTGCAAATGTTAGTTTCCACCTTTCAGAAGACGCATCATATCTTCCTGCTTTTCTTCTTCCTCTTCGTCGTCTTCGTCATCGTAAGACAGACCCAGCTTCTGCATCAGCTCATCAATGCGGTCCAGTTTGGCATCTACCCATGACTGCTCTTCGGCGGTCAGGGTTTCACCCTCTTCAAGACGTTCCAGCAGCGCGTCCAGGCGCTCATCGTTCTCCAGCATATCCAGCTCAGCCTGCGGTGAAAGCATAGGTTTCTCGCTCTTTGGTTTGTGCTGCTTAGTGACCGGGGTGTCTGTCACGCCCAGTGGAATGGGAGTTTTACTGCCGATACGAGGGTCTTTTTGCTGTTTGCCTTTTGCAGAAGCGCCCGCTGCACCACCGCCGTTGGCACGGCTACCCGCAGCATGGCCACGATGCTTCTTATCGCGTTTGCGATCGCGCGCTTCCTGGTTTAGTTCTTCGCGCGTTTTGCGGCGTGCTTTTGCAGGGCGTTTCGCGCCCGCAGCGGAGGTTGGTTTTTTCATGATGTTTTATCTTAAAGTCGTTTTCTTCAGTATAGAATTGCGGCGAAATCTAGCAGAAAGCAAGCAAAGAAAAAAGGCGACAGAGCAATCTGTCGCCTTTTTTCCTGACTCACAACCCTTAACGGGTCAGACATTCCATGTTTACCAACAACACACCCTGTTTATCCTTTGGCTGATACCGTCCGTGTATGGTTCCATTTCCTGTTAAAACGCCTCCAGGCGCTGGTCGTCCTGACTATCCTGCGTCTTCGCCTCCTGGCGCTCCTGACCCTAATCCTTAAGTCGATTTCCTGTTGGCTTCCTCGCCTTGCCGCATACTTTACCTTGTTCCGTTAAACTAACAAGCAACTAAACGGTACAAATACGGATTTTCAGATAATTACCTGGAAATAAGCTTATGATTTAAAACAGTTTGCATTTTTTAACGCCTGCGAATTCTCTGAAATCTCCCATAGTAACATTAGCCGATCTCTTACAGCCGTTTGGGCATTCGCCTGCAAGCCTCGTGCAATGAGAAAAGCCTTTTGCCCGCATTCGGGTATAATCCCTCCAGATTACGATTTTTGGAGACGACCACGTGACTACCTGGAACTACCAACAGACGCATTTTGTCACCAGTGCGCCCGATATTCGCCACCTGCCTTCTGATACCGGTATTGAAGTGGCATTTGCTGGCCGCTCAAATGCGGGGAAATCCAGCGCCCTGAATACGCTGACCAATCAGAAGAACCTGGCGCGTACCTCAAAAACACCTGGCCGTACCCAGCTGATTAACCTCTTTGAAGTGGCTGAAGGCAAACGCCTCGTAGACTTGCCGGGATACGGCTACGCGCAGGTGCCTGAAGAGATGAAGATCAAGTGGCAGCGTGCGCTGGGCGAATACCTGGAAAAACGCATGTGCCTGAAAGGTCTGGTGGTGCTGATGGATATTCGTCACCCGCTAAAGGATCTCGATCAGCAGATGATCGACTGGGCCGTAGCAAGCGATATCGCCGTGCTGGTGCTGCTGACGAAAGCCGACAAGCTGGCAAGCGGCGCGCGTAAAGCGCAGGTGAATATGGTTCGCGAAGCGGTACTGGCCTTCAATGGCGATGTACAGGTTGAGCCTTTCTCTTCGCTGAAAAAACAGGGCGTGGACAAGCTGCGTCAGAAGCTCGACAGCTGGTTTAACGAGCTGGAACCCGCGACGGAAGCGGAAGAAGAGTAATACCGAGCGCGGCGATGTCCGCGCTTTTTTTTGCCCGAACTTTTCTTTGCCGCAATAAAAAACGCCCCAGTCATTACTGTCTGGGGCGGCTAAAATATTCAGCCAAATCCGATTACGTGAAGTAAAAGGTCTGAAAGATAGAACATCTTACCTCTGTACCCTACGTCGATAACTCTACCCCTTTTTTTGCTGTAGAAAAAGCACTTTTTGTAGTTTTTTTTCATTCTTTACATAGGGAATTCTAATGATCGTCACAAAACGCGTGTTGTTATGTTGCTAACTTACATAAAAAGCGCGTTATTCAAAGAACCTTTAGTGAGCCTGATCCCAGTTTTCACCACTTCCCACCTCCACCAGCAACGGCACATCTAGCGTCATGCTGCTTTCCATGAGTTCATGGATCTTTTTCGACACAATATCGAGATCGTCTTTGTGCACTTCAAACACCAGTTCATCGTGTACCTGCATGATCATTTTCACGCGCGGCTTCTCTTTCTCCAGCCAGGCATCAACGGCGATCATTGCGCGCTTGATGATGTCCGCTGCGGTACCCTGCATCGGGGCGTTGATCGCCGCACGCTCTGCGCCAGCGCGGCGCGCCGCGTTGCTGGATTTGATGTCCGGAAGATAGAGACGACGGCCATCCAGGGTTTCAACGTAACCTTTCTCTTTCGCCTGCGCGCGGGTGCGTTCCATATATTCCAGAACGCCCGGATAACGCTCGAAGTAAAGATCCATATACTTCTGCGACTCTTTGCGCGGAATGTTTAGCTGGCGTGAAAGGCCAAACGCGCTCATGCCGTAAATTAGACCGAAGTTGATCGCTTTTGCACTGCGGCGCTGTTCGTTGGTTACACTGTCCAGCGGCAGACCGAAGACTTCGGCTGCTGTCGCCCGGTGAATATCCTTTCCTTCGGCAAACGCGCTGAGAAGGCCTTTGTCACGGGAGAGGTGCGCCATAATGCGCAGTTCGATTTGCGAGTAGTCAGCCGAGACAATCAGGTAGTCATCAGGAGCTATAAAGGCCTGACGAATGCGGCGCCCTTCCTCATTACGCACCGGAATGTTCTGCAGGTTAGGATCGGTTGACGAGAGACGCCCGGTTGCCGCTACCGCCTGATGATACGACGTGTGCACACGGCCCGTTTTCGGGTTGATCATCAGTGGAAGTTTGTCCGTGTAGGTAGACTTCAGCTTCGCGAGACCGCGGTACTGCAGAATCACTTTTGGAAGCGGGTAGTCCAGCGCCAGCTCTTCCAGCACCTCTTCAGAGGTTGACGGCGCGCCGCCAGGGGTTTTCTTCAGCGGCTTGATGCCCTGCTTTTCAAACAGAATGGTTTGCAGCTGCTTCGGTGAAGAGAGGTTAAACGGCTCGCCTGCAAGCTCATGCGCTTTCTGCTCGAGCTCGGTCAAACGCTGCGCGAGCTCGCCAGAGTGGTTATGCAGCACCGTTGGATCGATCTTAACGCCATTGCGTTCGATACGGGACAGCACGGGCACCAGCGGCATTTCAATATGCTGGAATACGTTCAGCGGACCTTCGTGCTTCTGCAGTTTCGGCCACATCTTCAGATGCAGTTGCAGCGTGACGTCGGCATCTTCCGCCGCGTAGCGCCCTGCTTCTTCAAGAGCAATCTGGTTAAAGGTGAGCTGATTTTTCCCTTTACCGGCAATCTCTTCAAAGGTAATGGTTTTGTGCTTGAGCCAGCGGTCAGATAAGGAATCCATATCATGGCGGCCCGCCACGCTGTCCAGAATGTAGGATTCGAGCATAGTGTCAAAGGCAATCCCGCGCAGCTCAATACCGTAGTTCTGCAGAATGCCGCGGTCGTACTTGAGGTTTTGACCAACCTTCAGCGCCTTTTCGTCTTCCAGAATCGGCTTCAGTAGCTCAAGCGCGCGCTCTCGGGAGATCTGCTCCGGCGCATCCAGGTAGTCGTGCGCCACGGGAACGTAGGCGGCAATACCCGGCTCTGTCGCAAAGGACAATCCCACCATATTGGCTGAGATGTTGTCGAGGCTGTCTGTTTCGGTGTCAAAGGCAAAGACCGGCGCTTTTTTCAGTTTCTCGATCCAGGCGATCAGCTGTGACTCTTCCAGAATGGTTTCGTAGTTGTCGAAGGAGAGCGCTGCGGCTTCTTCTTCCGCCTGATCTTCGGCATCAACGACAATCGTCTCTTTCGGCTTAGCAGCAGGTTTGGCCCCTTTAGCCTGCAGCCATTTACCGGCTTCCACGTCAGTGGTCCAGCGCTTGAATTCGTATTTCTTAAACAGGCTCAGCAGGTCGTCAGCGGAAGGCTGTTGCACTTCCAGCTGTTCACAGCCCAGCTCCAGTTCCACATCGGTTTTGATTGTTGCCAGCTTATAGGAGAGATAAGCCACCTCTTTGTTCTCTTCCAGCTTCCCGGCCATGGTTTTTGCGCCACGGAAGGAAAGTCCGGCGATTTTGTCTGGTTCAGCGTAGAGCGTGTCCAGACCACCCAGCCCCTGAAGCAGCGCCTGCGCGGTTTTTTCACCGACGCCAGGAACGCCAGGAATGTTATCCGAGGAGTCGCCCATCAACGCGAGGAAGTCGATAATCAGCTCTGGCGGCACGCCATACTTAGTGACTACTTCTTCTGGCCCCAGAATGGTGTTGGTCATGGTGTTGATCAGGGTAATACCTGGCGTCACCAGCTGCGCCATATCTTTATCACCGGTGCTGATCAGCACCGGACGGCCCATTTTTTCAGCTTCACGCGCCAGCGTACCGATGACGTCGTCAGCCTCCACTCCAGAGACGGCCAGCAGCGGCAGGCCCATTGCTTTCACCATGGCGTGCAGTGGCTCAATCTGCGCACGCAGATCGTCAGGCATTGGCGGACGATGGGATTTGTAATGTTCGAACAGCTCATCGCGGAAGGTTTTGCCTTTCGCATCAAAAACGACAGCCGCATGGGTGGGCTGATACTGAAGAATCAGGCTGCGCAGCATGTTCAGCACGCCGTACATCGCGCCGGTAGGTTCCCCTGCGCTATTGGTCAGAGGAGGAAACGCATGGTACGCCCGATACAGGTAAGAAGAGCCGTCGACGAGAATAAGTGGGTTTTCTGGGATCTGAACCATAATGTCCGTGCCTTTAATCAATTTATGCGTAAAGGATGCCACAGAAGGATGAAAACATCAGTTATTCAGGTTCGATACAGGAAAAGATTTTGCGATCGTGAGGATCGCTCGCAAAATTCAAACTGTGGATAAGTTTGTGAATATTTTCACTTCAAATGAAAAACAGATACTTAAAGCAGGCGCGCGTTGAGAATAAATTATTACATATCATAATGTTAACAACTAACACTGCATGAAAATAGCCTGCTGATGGCAATTTAGTCTATGTGGATATAAGTCCTGATTAGCGCACAATATTAGAGAAATCTTCTGCTTCAGGGGAAAAGCCGTCTATTGACGATATGAAAGCGCCATAATTTTGTCACTTTTCTGATAAAATCAGCCCCCGGCGCCGTATCATCGGCCGGTCCATTAAAGCTAACCACCTGAAAAAGCTCATCATGTCGAGATTGCTCACTGCAATAACATTACCGCTAAGCATCATTTTAACTATTCTGGTGACGATTGCGTGTTCTGTGCCAATCATTATCGCCGGGATCGTTAAACTGCTGCTGCCTGTGCCTGCGGTGTGGCGATCCGTCTCTGCGTTTTGTAATTTCATGATGTATTGCTGGTGTGAAGGGCTAGCGATCCTGCTGTGCCTGAATCCGCATCTGAAATGGGATGTCGAAGGGCTTGAGAGCCTCAACAAAAAGAACTGGTACCTGCTGATTTGCAATCATCACAGCTGGGCGGACATCGTGGTGTTATGCGTGCTTTTTCGCAAACATATCCCGATGAACAAGTACTTCCTGAAGCAGCAGCTCGCCTGGGTGCCCTTTATCGGGCTGGCCTGCTGGGCGCTTGATATGCCGTTTATGAAACGCTATTCGCGCAGCTATCTGATTCGTCATCCGGAGCGTCGCGGTAAGGATGTGGAGACCACGCGCCGCTCCTGTGAAAAGTTTCGCGCACATCCAACGACCATCGTGAACTTTGTTGAAGGCTCACGGTTTACGGAAGATAAACGTCAACAAACACGCTCCCCTTATCAGAACCTGCTTCCGCCAAAGGCGGCGGGTATTGCGATGGCGCTTAACGTGCTGGGCGCACAGTTCGATAAACTTCTGAACGTTACGCTCTGCTATCCGGAAAATGACAGGACGCCATTCTTCGATATGCTCAGCGGCAAGCTGACTCGCATTGTTGTTCGGGTGAATTTAGTGCCGATCGATGCCGGGCTGCACGGTGACTACGTTAACGATAAGAATTTTAAACGTGGTTTCCAGCAGTGGCTTAATACGCTCTGGAAAGAGAAAGACGAACAGATAGACAGCATTAAATCTTCATACAAAAACGCCGGTCAGTGACCGGCGTTTTCATATCAACGAAATTACTTCTTCTCAACCAGGTATTTCACGGTGTCAGCATACTGCTGTACGAAAATATCCATGCTGCTGGTGTCCATGCCCTGCATGTTCAGCTGATATTTGCCGTTAACAAACATTGCCGGAACGCCCTGAAGCTGCAGATCAGCGGCCGCTTTTTCCTGCTGAGCAACCAGAGATTTCACTACAAAGCTGTTCCACGCGGCGTCGTACTCTTCACCTTTCACACCGGCATCAACGAACACTTTGCGGATATCCGCAGTGGTCTGAACGGTCTGGGTTTTCTGTACGGCTTCGAACATTGGAGCAGTGATTTTATCTTCCACGCCCAGCGCCATCGCAACCGCCCACGCCTGAGTCAGGTCTTTACCCAACGGGCCCAGGAACTCAACGTGGTACTTGGTCATTTTGGTGCCTTCCGGCAGCTTCTTCTTCACGTTGTCAGAAACATGCAGCACCTCTTCGAATTGATAGCAGTGCGGGCAATAGAATGAGAAGAACTCCAGAACCTGTGGCTCGCCAGCAACCGGCTTTTCCAGCGTGATAAACTGTTTACCGTCGGTAAACTGCGCAGCAGAAGCGCTAAATGCCAGAATCATACCTGCCAGCGCCAGCCAAATTTTTTTCATGATTAACTCTCTCCTGGGTGTGTCCAATTAATACATCGGCGTTAATTGCAGAGGGGGTTCCTGAAGAACCTTAACCTGCTGAGTGAATGTAGATATCTGGCTGCGCCAGTAATCTTCTCCGGTAAGCCACGGGAAATTACGAGGAAATGCGGGGTCGTCCCAACGCCTGATTAACCATGCGAGATAATAAACAAAACGCATCGCACGTAAAGGCTCAATCAGGGCAATTTCGTCTGAATTAAACGGGCTAAATTCTTCATAGGCTTCAATAATCGTTTCAAGCTGCATGCGCTGCTCGGCTTTGTCGCCATTGAGCAGCATCCACAGATCCTGAACCGCTGGTCCCATGCGCGCATCGTCGAGATCGACAAACAGCGGTCCATCGCGCCAGAGAATATTTCCGGCGTGACAATCGCCATGCAGGCGCAGAACGGAAATATCATCACGCCAGCAGGTTTTCACCGCAGCAATAAGCTTATCGGTGGCGTTGAGGAAATCATCCTTTAACGTAGCGGGGATCAGCGCAGACGTTTCGAATATCTGACGTGGTTCGGTGAGATATTCATGAATCCCGATCGTTGGTCGGGCAGTGAACGCTGTTTTACGTCCCGTCTGATGAATGCGTCCCAGATAGCGAGCAACCCACTCCATCTGATCGATATTATCCGCTTCAAACTGGCGGCCACCCAGACTGGGGAATACGGCGTAGTAAAACCCTTCATGCGTGAGCAGCGTTTGGTTATTGAACTTTATCGGCGCGGCAACGGGAACGTCATCAACCAGCAGATCGTGAGCAAACTGGTGCTCCTCCTGAATTTGCTGTGCAGACCAACGTTCAGGGCGATAGAACTTTACGACGAAGCGCTGACGATCCTCGTCCTGAAATTGATAGACGCGGTTTTCGTAGCTGTTTAACGGAGTTAGCCCGGAATCCACACGAATACCCTGTTCAAACAGGGCATCCATAATGGTATCCGGGTGTAGTGTCTGGAAAGTAAAAGCCTGGTCGTTCATCCGATCATCCGGAAATTATACGAATGATTCAGGATATCATCTTGTAGCGATTTCGGTGGCTCCGCTTACAAGCTTTTACTCTTTAATTACGCCTCGGGCGCGCAGCAATGCAGTTTTAAAATCTTCCTCATAATCCTTCTGAATACCAGGAATAACAGCATCTTTGGCTGAGTCGCGCATTTTGAGGTGGTAGATCAGGATGTCGTCAGAAAGGTCTGCCAGATCGCCGTCAAAACCTGACTCTTTTGCCAGTTTCTGTAAGAATTGCATCAGATTCAGCTCTGGCTCTTTTTGCCAGGCTGGCTGGAGGAGTTCAATGACTTCATTCAGACGTTTACATTTCATGGTGGTGCTCCTTTCATTTAGAGTGACACGTTAGCAGGGTCAATCCCACAATAAAAGAGGCGATATTCGTGAATCTTAGCCTGGAAATCACTGGGGTCGTTCTGGCAGGCGGCAGAGCTACGCGGATGGGCGGGGAAGATAAAGGACTACAGCTCCTGAAAGGCAAGCCCTTATGGCAGCATGTCGCTGATACGCTTGTCGATCAGGTATCGGCAATGGCGCTGAGCGCAAATCGCCATATCGATATTTACCAGCGCAGCGGGTTTCCCGTTTATCAGGATAATCTCGCAGATTTTCCGGGGCCGCTGGCCGGTATGCTTTCGGTGATGCAGCAGTCGCAGGGAGAGTGGTTTCTCTTTTGTTCGTGTGATACGCCATATATACCCACCTGCCTGGTTGAACGGATGGTGCAACAGCGAGGTGATTCACCCGTGGTCTGGGTGCATGACGGCGAGCGCGACCACCCAACTATCGCGCTCATTAACCGATCCTTGATTCCTGCTATGAGCGACTATCTGGCTTCCGGAGAACGAAGAGTGATGGTGTTTATGCGTAAGGTCGGCGGACATGCTGTTGATTTTAGAGACATGAAAACATCGTTCGTGAATGTGAACACAATAGAAGATTTACAGGCCATGCAGGAGAAGAGATGAACTCTGTTTTAGCCATTTCAGCCTGGAGTGGGACAGGAAAAACCACGTTGCTGAAAAAACTGATTCCCGCGCTGTGCGCCCGCGGTATTCGTCCTGGCTTGATTAAGCATACTCACCATAATATGGATGTCGATAAGCCGGGCAAAGATAGCTATGAACTGCGCAAAGCGGGTGCCGCGCAGACAATGGTAGCAAGCAACCAGCGTTGGGCATTGATGACAGAAACGCCGGATGAGGCACCGCTGGATCTCGCGTATCTGGTAAGCCGGATGGATCACTCCATGCTGGATCTGGTGCTGGTTGAGGGATTTAAGCATGAGGCCGTGCCTAAGATCCTGCTGTTCAGAAGTGATGCCGGGCATGACATCAGCGAGTTAACGCTGGATGAGCATGTGATTGCGGTGGCCAGCGATGTTGCTCTCGATATTGAGGTTCCGGTGCTGGATTTAAATGATGAGGATGGGATTGCTGAGTTTATTGTGAAGTGGAGTGCGGTCTGACTTGCCGGGTGGCGGCTTCGCCTTACCCGGCCTACGGTTTGTGCAGCGCAGAAACGCAAAAAGGCCATCCTTGCGGATGGCCTCTTCACTTAATTGATGCCTGGCAGTTCCCTACTCTCACATGGGGAGACCCCACACTACCATCGGCGCTACGGCGTTTCAC
>NZ_JADBRJ010000010.1:0-124272 GCF_014930585.1 Enterobacter cloacae complex sp. P43RS | reverse complement strand
GAATAAAACCAGCCAATACAACAATAGAAGGAAAATAAAGCACAAACCTTAAATCATATTCATTTTTATATTTCTCATAAATTTCCCCTAATAGCTTGTATCTGTCACTATGTACGGTACCGAGGAATGCAATACTTGGCTTAACGTTCTTTGCTGTTTTTCTTGTCGCTGTGCTTACAAAATCAGGGGAATAAAACAATGGCAAATGATCCATAAAATCATATTCTCGAGCATCATTATCATCAAAGGTAAACACTCGGTCAAATAAGTTTAGATACTCCTGAATATGAGGGTAATTTTTAATAGAATCCCACGCGTAGTAAATGAATTGAGCACTCTTATATTTATTTTTGAATTTAAGTAGATTTTTTCTATCGAGAGACTCACCTTTAAGCACTATAACATAGTCGTAATCATCTCTTGTTTGAAGCAATATCCTCTCAAAATACGCGTCTGAAATGCGTTTAAGGAAATTATTATCTTTCCAGAGCCTAAGTAAAATTTTAAAAAAGACGTTATTAAATGGCTTTTCATCGAAATAATCAACGGTGGCACCGGCTCGCCTTAATCCATCAGATATTTCGGTTTCATAATTAAAAAAGCGAGGACATAAAAACAGCACTTTCATTTTAAATACTCTTCTTCACAATGGCCGGAATGCCTACAAGTAGCACATTGTCATCACAGGAATGCATTACAACAGCGTTAGCCGCGACAATAACATTGTCACCAATTCGAATACCACCAAGAACCTTAGCCCCAGATGCAATTACTACATTATCACCTAAAACAGGGCGATTAGCGTGATTGAATGGAATATCGATATTTTTCGCACCCAGCGTAACTTGCTGGTATATTGTTGCGTTAACACCAATTTTAGATGCGCCAATAACAATACCCTGCGAGTGTGGTATAAATAAACCACCACCTATTTCGCAGTTTGACGCAATTTCAACCCCAAAAACAATAAAATTTATTAGCGAAAAAATCTTTCCTAAAACAGGGATTCTTTTCTTATAGCAAAAATGACTCATGCGGTATAAAATAACTGGAGTCATTTTCATTCCGATAAAAGCTGAAATTATACCTAAAAGAGAAACTTTTGATTTATTACGCCCACTCAGTTTGTAATATCTCCGTACATCTTCCTTAACTAACTCAAACATTAGGATGACTCCCTGTAAATATTTTAATTCTCACAAGAACAAGAGTTACAATAAAAAGTAAGAAATATGTCTGAATAAAAAATAAATTATAAAAGCCACTAAATATTGCGCACTGCATTGCAATCGCATAAGGAAATAAACTAAAACGATATGACTTTAGCAAATTCTTGTAGGCAATACTGAAAAGCAGAAGTAAGCATGTAACCACAATTAGGGAGCCCGCGATGCCAAGATCGGGCATTAGCTTTTCAAACATTGTTGAAACGTTGGCATTATCATCTACTAATGCCATGGTATCATGGAATCCTAAATCACTATAAATGAGATTTCGGATAACACTGGGGAAAAGATCCTGGAAGCTTGTAAAATCGTATACCGGCACTATATCCGCAAAGTTATAGGCGAGATTTGCAAGACCCGCAGTAACATAGACATAAAACCATGTAAATCCTGAAGGCAGACTCGACAAAAATTGGCCTTGTGGTGACAACAAATATTGATACGGATTTTCTGCGCCCCTGATATCTCCTACTGCTCCAAAAAGTAGAACTATTGTCACAACTGACAATACAGTATAAACAAACATCTTTTTCGTGAATTTTTTATAAATAAAGAATAAAAAGAATATTTCTACGAGACCAGACATCAGAATACCACGTCTGAAGACCAGCATTTCCCAGATGCTCATTAACAGAATTACCAGAAGTATACTTTTCCGTTTTGATAAAAGAAAATGATAATATAGTGACGGAAAAACAAAAAGGAATAGCATATTAACTATCCCATGATATGTTGGTATGCCGAACTCGGTATAGTTATAGCCGCCCCTAAATTGCATAATCATTGGGATCCCACCAGCAACAACCACATCAGGTATTATTGCAAAGCACCAAATGATGAGCCATATTTTAGTCGCCCGCCAAGATGGCATAATATCTTTAAGACGAACATGATTAATACTGCCAGGAGTGATAAATGGAAGTGAAAAAATCAACCCCAGAACAACATTGATTGACAAAAACACCATCATCTCACTTGAGACAGGGCTAATATTAGTCGTCAATCCAAGCGAATATAAGAAAATTGTAAACAACCAAATTGAAGCATATACAAACCCTGGGGACAATAAAAAAATACTCATTCTACATCCTCAGCTGTCGAAGTCTTCCACCTTCAATATATGAAAGTGCCAATACGACTTTATATACAAAATCGGGTATTTTAATCGTTTTTGAATCTAATTTATCACACAAGCAGAGCAGAATTTTTCGTGTCGTTGTTATTGGAAGAATATGTATAGCCTTTATGAGTAGTTTACTAAGGAGTTTTGTATCTTCCAACATCACTTCGTAAGATGAAAAGAGACTGTCCTTCACGCATTCCGGATGTTTTCCTTTCAAAACAGGGAAAGATTTTGACGCATATACAACCATTCTTTCCGAAGCTCTGCGCAAAGTTGGGGTATCACTGTCTTCTGCTCTTGCATCGGGTAAAAAATAAAAGTCATACTTTGCTTTTGAAACTCGGATGCCAAGTTCCTCATCTTCACAGCCGTAATGATAGAAAGTTTCATCAAAACCGCCAATTGTGTCAATTATATCACGCGTCAGGATAATGCCGTCACTTGCGAAGAAACGAGTGCTTATAATTCCTTCAGGCATGTTACGCGCCCCCAAATAACGACTGTCAAAATAGCGGAGGTAATTGCTGGTGTTGAGTCTGGCGGGATCGATTCGTATGTTAATTCTGGCTGCTGTATAGCTCTTATCATGGAAAAACGAAACGATCTTTTTTAATGCGTTAGGTTCAAGCAGATTGTCGATATCAATAAACATTATCAACGAATTTGTCGCGAGAGAAATACCCACGTTACGGGAAATTGCCCTGCCAGAATTTATTTGGTTCCTGTGGAATAAAAAATTTATCTTATCTTTAAACGCTTCCGCATACGAGCCTGCGATTTCTGCAAGTGAAATTGGGCTACAATCGTCAATAAGGATTAATTCGACAAGGTTGTTTGGATAATTAATATTCAGTATAGCATCCATGAAGCGCTTAACTTTCGATGGTTCACAGTAAGCAGGGACCACTATTGAAATCTTATCATTGTACTGCACTAATGCACCTCGTAGAATAAATTATATTAAAGGCGTAGACTACTGCTAAACCGATGACGATGTTACTCACCCCCATATAATGGAAAATGGCAGGAACAATAGCCACTACCAGGCAGAAGGCTATCAACCACTTAATAGCTAATTTTTTTAACTGCTTCATTCTAATTAGAACCATACTGAGCAACTGATCTATAGCTAATATTGGTGTTAACCAGACAAATGTTTTTAAATAACTATATGCGTAAACGAGTTTTGCACCATAAAGGACGTGAATAATCATGTCGGCAAGAATTGTTGTAAACAGTGCGCCAGCACAGGTTACTGAAAGCGTAGCGAAAATACAGAACGGCAATTTTCTTTTTATTGTTGTAATATCAATAAATTTAAATATAAAAATTGGTGCGATTGCCTGAACAAACAGAATACATATTGCATACCAGTTATCGACTAACTGAAGTGCTGCTGCATAGTTCGAATACGTTTCTCCAGAAATTTTTCCTTCGAGATATACTCGATCAAATTTCATGGTGACCTGCTGCATAATCAAACAAAACCATACGGCGACACCAATCTTAAAATACGAAAAAATCTCAGAATCAACCTTCACGAATTTAAATCCTGTAGCTTTTCTGAAAGTATAAAAGATAAAGCCACAAGGTAAAAGTGATTCTATAACCCATGCCACCCAAAGATAATTTATTGGCAATTGATTCCTTACACCAATATAAATGACAATGAGTTTAATTATTGCAGCGAACATCAGCACGAGGCAAGGTAACTTGAGACGAGCCTGGCTTTGGTACCATGTTAAACCTACAATAAAAGTTTCTCGTAATGCAACAGATATGGCCAAACCAATAATGAACTGTCTGGACAGTCCACTGGCAGCAAAGATTCCCCATGCCACCATGCACAATGCAACGAAAACTCCTGCCGCTAGACGCAATAAAATCACGTTGCTCATAGTGGAGTTTATTTTTGATGGTGCATCCAGCAATTTAGGAATAACCACCTCAGCCCCACAGATCCATGTGCCTGTCATGAATATAGCCAGAATAACGAGAGAATATTGCCAGCTACTGAAATCACCAAAATTATAATGATTTATCAATAATCTGTTAATAATAATAATGATAACGAGTTGAGTGATTCTCTCGAGGCTAAGATAAAAAAAGTTCACAAAGACTTTTCTTTTATCTTCATCCGCCACATTTTTTTTAATGGCTGATAAGAAAAAATTAGACATCTGTCATATTCTTTTTAAAGTTATCGATCATTATTTCTATATCAGACAATACATTTTTATAGACATGGCCGAACTCATTTATAGTTCTGGTATTATCCGTAGGAGGGAAATACTCACCTTTGAAACCTTCATGCCATTTGATCGTACAGCCAGTTTTACTTGCAATTAAATCTGCAATATCAGATGCTTTGGTATTTACACCAGAAGCAATGTTATAGATCTGATGTTCATTCTTACGGCTGATGAGGTAAATCATTTCTGCAACATCCGTAACTGAAACATAATCTTTTGCATATGCAGGCGCAACATACATATCAATATGTTTATTCGAAATTGCATTTCTTATTATGCTTGGCAGGAATAACTTACTTTTTAACGCCAAACCGTAAACGTTACTAGGTCTGACAATAATCGTATCTCGGCTGCTTTTAAGGCATAACTCTTCACTTACCAGTTTAGTAAGGTTAAAAAGTCTTCGGTTATCGCTGCTGCATACCGTAAGATTATCATTTTCCGACGCGCTATCTTGTTCCATATATACGCGCGTTGATGAAATATAGATTAATTTCGAGAACTCAGCGCGTTCCAAAATTGATGCCAGCAACTCGGTGTTTGATTTATATACATCAAATGGTGTGTTTGCACAATCACCATTGCCAGCAGCATAGATGACAATGCCCAGATCTCTATCAAAAAGAGTCTCATCATCGCGTGGCGGGACTTCAACTTTTTCCCCCTTAGCCAGAAGGTTTTCCACGATTTCACTACCAATGAAACCACGTCCACCGATCACTGTATAATGTGCTTTCATAACGTTTTCTTATACTCAGCGAGTGTAATTAATTTGATGTCTTTTTCAGAGAGGAGTGGTGATGTTATCGGCCAGTCAATGGCAATATCCGGATCATTCCAGATAATCCCACCTTCATCCTTTGGATCGTAAAAATCAGTACACTTATAGTGGAAATCGGCATAATCGCTTAATACGCAGAATCCATGGGCAAACCCAGGAGGAACGTACAACTGGTTATTCTTCTCGCCTGAAAGAAGTACACCAACATATTGGCCAAACGTATCAGAATCTTGGCGAAGATCCACTGCAACATCATAAACTTCACCGCTGATTACGCTAACTAATTTACCCTGAGGCTTCGTTTTCTGGAAATGCAGTCCACGTAGAACATTTCGACTCGAACGTGAGCGATTATCCTGTACAAAAGTACCTTTAATTCCTGCATCTTCATATTTTTCTTTATGCCAGGCTTCAAGAAAAAAACCGCGAGAATCACCAAAAACCTTAGGCTCAATGATCACACAATCTTTTAAAGGTGTTTGAATTACGTTCATTATAAATCCTTCGGTGGGAAAGAATCTCTTTCCCATCTACTTTGTGAGTTAATTTCAGATTTTGGTACTGACTTAAAATACTTAACTGTTGTTTTCTTTCCAGAGTAAGTCACAGATGTCATCAGTAGGATTAAATGCAGTAGGTGCATTTAGCAATATTTTGCGCACCCGTTCATAATCAAAGTTGCGACATGAGATATCCAATTCTGCAAGAATATTTTTCATTTCACTCCACGGAAGCATGACTTCATTAGCCGTTTTAATTCGTGGATGTTGTGTTATAGAGACGTTATCGCCTATTAAAAGCTCTTCATAAAGCTTCTCACCAGGCCGCAGTCCCGTCGTTTTGATAGCAATATCACCATAAGGATTTTTATCATCACGGACGGAAAGTCCCTGCAAGGCAATCATGCGGTGGGCGAGATCAATAATTTTAACCGGGTCGCCCATATCCAGCACAAAAACATCTCCCCCACTACCCATTGCTCCAGCCTGGATCACAAGCTGCGCTGCTTCAGGAATGGTCATGAAATAACGGGTGATATCAGGGTGCGTTAATGTTACCGGACCACCAGCAGCGATTTGTTTTTCAAATAGGGGGACAACCGAACCGGACGAACCTAACACATTCCCGAACCGGACCATGCTGAAGCAGGTTTTACTCGATTCTGATGCCAGGGCCTGCAGAATCAGCTCCGCCATACGCTTTGTTGCACCCATTGTGTTTGTTGGCCGCACAGCTTTATCTGTAGAGATAAGAACAAAACTTTCGACGCCACAATTTTCGGCAGCTTGAGCGCAGCACAAAGTTCCAAAGATATTGTTACGGACACCGTCAATAACATTGAATTCAACTAGCGGAACATGCTTATAGGCTGCCGCATGGTATATAGTCTCAACGTTAAATGCCTTGATTAGCCTTTCAAGATGTTCCATATCCTGAACGTTACCTAAAATTGGGTAAATCTTAGTATTCAAGGATTGTGTCAGAATTAAATTTCTTAGCTCAGAATCGATAGAATAAAGTGAGTATTCTGATAACTCGAAAAGAATTAGTTGTGAAGGTTTATTTTTGATTATTTGTCGGCATAGTTCAGAACCAATAGACCCTCCTGCGCCAGTGACCATGACCGTTTTATCAAGAATATTCTTTGAGACTAATTCAGGGATCGGTGAAACAGGGTCGCGACCTAACAGATCGGTAATTACTACTTTACGTAAAGCATCGATTCTCGCTTTTCCTTCAACCAAGTCAACCATTCCCGGAATCGAAAGCACCTCACAAGGTAGTCCTTCGAGGGTAGAAATCACCTCATTTTTTCTCGCACGGCTGGCACTTGGCATCGCCAGCAGAATTTTCTTAGCCTCATACTTCTCGATTAGCCATGCCATTTTTTCTGGCGAAAACACACTTACACCATGGATAACCTGCCCCTGTAATGAGCGATTGTCGTCAACAAACGCAACGGGATAGTATTCATCCATCTGACTCAACGCGGGAAGTAACTGTCGTCCTGAAGCTCCGGCCCCATATATGATGACGCGGGTTCCCAATTTTAAGCCACGATTAACTAGCATTCTCATTCCAAGGCGCGAGCCCGCCACAAGCAATACCCCGAACGAGAAATAAATAAAGGGGATGGTTCTTGGAAGATAGAGGTTTGTGTAAAAAGCGGCAATAATCAGGAGTAACGACGAAATTAGCATTCCAAGAGAAACAACAAGCAGTATTTTCGCGGTTATGTAACGTATTACAGCTCTATAAAGTCCAAGTTTTACAAAGATGGCAAGAGTAATTACTATTATTGATGTGAGCAGTAACCAGTGGGATACGCTAGTTAACGGTGTCATAGAATCAATACGAACCCAAAATGCAAACCAAAATGCACACGTTAACAAAACAACATCAATGGAGAGTGTAATAATCCGTTTTATTGGTCTTGGCAAAGAAATTAAATAAGTTAGCATACTAAAAACTAGTCGCCTCGTTAAAGCTTGCTATTAATTTATAAAATAGTACCGGGAGGGCATATGGCATGCTCATCCACTGTTGCACTATATCCACCCACTGTTCCCGCTTGCAGAAAAGCCGATCTCCCAATATTCGCACCACCGGCAAGATGCACGCCAACCCCTAAGTGGGCAAAATCACCAAGAGTCGAATCATGATCCACCGTCGAATGACTATTAACTATCGTACCTGCCCCTAAGGTTGAGTTTGCGCCAATAACTGCACCGGCTAAAACTACGCTCCCGCTCCCCAAGGTAGCGGACGGACTCACAAATGCAAAGGGGTGTACCAGCGTTGTAGGAGTAATACTTAAACTTTGAAGCTGATGGTGGAATACTTCTCTTAGCTTATTATTGCCAATGCCTATAGCAATATGTTTGGCAGTGTCCGCATAGAGATTAAGATCTGATGTTTTCCCAATAACATGAATCTCTGAAGTATTTAAGCACGATTCATTATCATCGAGGAATACAATCTTTTCATATCCCAAAAGTCTAGCAGTTTCGTACAGCGTACGTCCATGCCCTCCAGCTCCTATAATGATCAGATCATTCATTTATGCATTCTCTTTGTCTTTGACTCCAGCCCCACATTTGAAAGCGATAAATATCAATGGTAGCCACGCGATGATGATGCCAACAATTCCATCAATTTTTGCAGAAACGATTAAGTATGCAATTGGGAACAACCACACAATATTTATTGCAATCGCCGCCAATGTTACCGGAACATGGCTCTTATATTTGCGGGCAAGAATTTGATAGCAATGGCTTGCATGTGCTTCATAAACTTTTTTACCAGCCAGTAATCTTCTAAGCAAGGTAGTAGTTGCATCCACAATAAAAATGCCAAGCAGACAAAGTTCAGCGAACAAGACATGTGAATCTAGCTTTGCAAAATAAAGAATCATCAGGCCAATAGTAATACCTAAAAAACCACTTCCAGCATCCCCCATGAAGATCCTTGCCACAGGGAAGTTCCACACAATGAATCCTGCGGCAGCCCCAGCGAGAGCCAGTGCAATCATCGTCATCGCATCAGGAGAACCAGCGTTTTGGCTAAGCGTTATTATAACGACACTGCACAGAGAAAAAGTAATGGCTTGAGAGCTTGCAAGACCATTAATGCCATCCATAAAGTTATATAGATTCAACATCCACACAAGATAGACGCTTCCTATGATTATTCCAAACCATGACAAAGATACGACATAGCCAAATATATCAATATCCGGAAACGTTCCTAAGAAATAGAGACCTATTGCTGCTGCTAAGAAATGCATCAGCAAACGCCAGCGCGCAGCAATGTGTCCATGATCATCGAGAAAACCGATAACCGCAATCAATAAGCCCGGCACGAAGAAGCCTAAAAATGTCTCATAAGAGATATGTTTTGTCAGTACCAACCATAGTAATGCAGCTAATAATGTTAATACTATAGCAACCCCTCCACCGCGCGGCGTCGGCACACTATGTGAGCTTCTTTGGTTTGGCTGATCAATCACATTATTCTTGATGGCGTACAACCTTAAACCCCAGGTCATCGCGCATGAGATAAAGAATGCAAAAACGACAATCCCCAGATACAACATTATTTTTTACCTTCAATAAAATTCTTCGCTGTTTTTACCATCGTTTCCTGCAACGTAACGGGTGGAGTCCATTGAAGCTGTTCCCTTGATTTCGTTGAGTCGACTTCCAGATCGCCATACAGTTGGTCATATATACTTTTTTTCCTCATTGCTGAAAGAAAAATTTTAAGTAATGCCCGAGGGAAATAAACAATCCGCGCTGTCATGCCCATCCCGGTAGAAAATGCCGTAATCATTTCTTCAGTTGAAGGATGCTCCTGGTCAGCCAAAAGATAAAGTTCATTTTTTGACTTTTCATTTGTTGTACATTCGCTTATAAAGCTCACAACATTGTCCAGTGAAACAAGGGCGCGCTTATTTTTTACTGACTTAAAAGGCAGAGGCAGGTTTTTAGACACTAACTTTAATAAGCGTTGAATATTACCCGGAGCATTTGGACCACAGATTAAAGCCGGACGAACGATTGTTATTGCCATATTACTACCTGAAAATGCCTTGAGAAGGCTTTCCTCGGCTTCCAGCTTGGAAATAGCATAATCTGACGTTGGTCTGGCAGGTGTCGATTCACTGAAAGGGATTCCCGATGTGGAATTACCATTTACTCCAATTGAACTGACGAAGATGAAATGTTTTACGCCACAGTTTGCAGCGTCATTAGCTAATTTCATTGTCGCATCATGGTTGACACGACGAAATTCTGTCAGCGCATCTTCAGCATCATCTTTAAGGATATGAGCTCTTCCTGCGGTATGAATGACAGTATCACAACCTTGTAAAAGCGTAGTCCAATTCGTTTGAGCCGAAATATCGCCAAGATTATACATTCCCTGTTCAATATTTTCTTCTCGACGCGTAGTGAAAATTACCTGGTGACCTGCTGATCTTAACGTTTTGACTAAAGCAGTACCGAGAAATCCAGTTCCCCCAGTCACTAAAATTTTCATTGTCGTCCCCTATCAGCTAATTAACCATATAAATATCGAGGCGGACAGCCCTTAACGATTTTGATAATTTTGTACAATCCAGGTCTTATAATTCCCGCTTTTAACGTTTTCTACCCATGTCGTGTTTGCCAAATACCATTCAACTGTTTTACGAATCCCACTTTCAAATGTTTCCGCAGGCTTCCAGCCAAGCTCAAGTCCAATTTTCTCAGCATCAATCGCATAGCGGCGGTCATGGCCCGGACGGTCAGCAACATAGGTAATCTGATCGCGATACGACCCCTCTTTAGGCACAATCTCATCCAGCAGATCGCAAATCGTATGCACCACATCCAGGTTTTGCTTTTCGTTATGTCCACCAATGTTGTACGTCTCCCCCGGTTTCCCTTGGGTGACCACGGTATAGAGTGCACGCGCATGGTCTTCAACATAGAGCCAGTCGCGGATTTGATCGCCCTTGCCGTAAATAGGCAGCGCTTTGCCGTCCAATGCATTCAGGATAACCAGCGGAATCAGTTTTTCCGGGAAATGGTAAGGGCCATAGTTATTTGAACAGTTGGTGACGATGGTCGGGAAACCGTAGGTACGCATCCAGGCACGAACGAGATGATCGCTGGAGGCTTTTGACGCTGAATACGGACTGCTGGGCGCATACGCGGTAGTTTCAGTAAAGAGTGGCAGCTCAGTTGATGCAGGATGCTCATCAGGATGCGGCAAATCTCCATACACTTCGTCGGTAGAGATGTGATGGAAACGAAACGCTTTCTTCGCCTGCTCATCAAGCGTGGACCAGTACGCACGGGCGGCTTCCAGAAGCACATAAGTGCCGACGATATTGGTTTCGATAAACGCTGCCGGGCCCGTAATAGAACGGTCAACGTGGCTTTCAGCAGCCAGATGCATTACCGCATCAGGCTTATGTTTTGCAAAGATCCGAACCATGGCGTCTTTGTCGCAAATATCGGCATGCTCAAAGGCATATCGGTTGCTATCACTAACTTCTGTTAGCGACTCCAGATTTCCGGCATAGGTGAGCTTATCTACATTGACGACATCGTCCTGTGTATTTTTAATAATATGTCGCACAACCGCTGAGCCGATAAAACCAGCCCCGCCCGTCACAAGAATTTTCACGTTATCTGTTCCGTCTAGTGTATATGTCTGGATACTGGGGTTCTGAAACCTGAGTGTTTAATAACGGTTTCAGAAATTGAGCACGCTACCGCCCCTGGCTTAACAGCTACCAGTGCACTGAGCGATGTTTGATTAATGATTTTGCTTGTCTGGTTACAGACAAAAACTGGCGTTAATTGTCGTCCTAAACGACCAGAGAAACAAGCACAAATCGCTACAAAGCTGCTGAGATTTGAATCAGATAACCCTATGTAATCATTAAAATTAATAACAAAAAACGGCAGTTATCATTTTGGTTATGTCTCAACACCAAAAATGATAACTGCCGTTTGTTATGGACGCGGAATGAATATCAGTCGTTAGCCAACAGCTTCTCAATCCGGCTTCTGAACTTCGCCCCTTCCTTCAGGTTGCGCAGCCCATAGTTCACAAACGCCTGCATGTATCCCAGCTTCTTACCGCAGTCGTAGCTGTCACCTGTCATCAGCATTGCGTCAACGGACTGTTTTTTCGCCAGTGCTGCAATTGCATCGGTCAACTGGATACGATCCCAGGCGCCTGGCTCAGTTTTTTCCAGCTCCGCCCAGATATCGGCATTCAGGACATAACGGCCAACCGCCATCAGATCCGAATCCAGCGTCTGCGGCTGATCGGGTTTTTCGATGAACTCAACGATGCGGCTCACCTGCCCTTCCGTCTCCAGCGCTTCTTTTGTCTGGATAACGGAGTACTCGGAAAGATCGCCCTTCATGCGTTTCGCCAGCACCTGGCTACGGCCGGTTTCATTGAAACGAGCCACCATTGCCGCCAGGTTGTAACGCAGCGGATCGGCTGAAGCGGTATCGATGATGATGTCCGGAAGAACAACGATGAATGGGTTATCACCCACTACCGGACGGGCACACAAAATCGAGTGACCCAGACCCAGCGGCTGTGCCTGACGCACGTTCATAATGGTTACGCCTGGCGGACAGATAGACTGCACTTCTGCCAGCAGCTGGCGTTTGACGCGCTGCTCAAGCAGCGCTTCGAGTTCGTAAGAGGTGTCGAAGTGGTTCTCAACCGCATTCTTGGACGAATGGGTAACCAGGACGATTTCTTTGATCCCTGCAGCAACAATCTCGTCGACGATATATTGAATCATCGGTTTGTCGACGATCGGCAGCATCTCTTTAGGGATGGCTTTAGTGGCGGGCAGCATATGCATGCCCAGGCCTGCTACCGGAATGACTGCTTTCAAATTAATCATTATTTCTTCCACCTTAAAATGGTTGACGAATTATAGCTCTTAAACCTGTTTTCGCCAGCATGATTTGCCGTAATCCTCTGACAATGTTACGCCTTAGCCCCACAAATTTCTGTAGTTGTAATCTGAATAGATCACACTTCTGCGCCAGGAATAGTCTCAAAAAAGAAAGTTGTCGATTATCTGTGCGGAAGCGCAAAATTCAGCCTTTCCACATTCACTACCTGCTGATCCACCCGGTCAATATCCACTGAACTCTGCCCCTTCTCATTCACCGCTTTGATGTTCGCCAGCGACAGCAAGGTTTCGTCTTTGGCCATAAATTTACCCCGCACATCTTTCCGCAGGTCGAAGTTGATCTTCAGCGCGGGGCCAATAGCTTCCTCCTGCATCACGTTGATATTACGTAAGAAAAGATGCTGCGGCTTATTGTGCAGCTCAAGAGTCGCCCGCTTCATCTCCACGTTGGTGATCGCAACAAAGGAGGTCGCATTACCGGATGAAATTTGTATTCCGCGCAGCTTATACGCAAGCTGGCGATTATCCAGGTGGATATTGTTGAGCTTGAAGTTCTGCGGGATGGACAAATAATCGCCTTTAATTACGCCATAGCCGATTAACATTCCGGCACTGTTGACCATGTCGACATTATCAATAATGAAATTATCACAGCCATAAATGGCGACCGTTGCGTTGTCTATACCCGCCTTTTTACTGAAATCGGGGGTAATATTTTTGGCCTTTATATTGCGGATAACAAAGTGTTTCCCGTTCTCAACGTGCACCAGCTGGCGACAGTTGCTGCCGGTGATATTTGCCACCACGAAGTTCTTCACGGTTTGCTTTTCCGGGTAGTCGTTATCGTAGGTGCTGCCGGCGAGGCCGATGCCGATGCCCCAGTTGATCTTGCCGTTGGTGCAGTTGATGTTATCGATCACATGATCGGAGATCAGAATATTGCGGTCATTGATGGCAACGTTCCACTCGATCGCATCGCCCTGCAGATGACTGAATTTGCTGTTGGTGATCCGGGCGCCATCAACCTGATTGTGAAAGCCCTGGCGCAGGATGGCGTAGTTAGCCTGGCTCACGCTGATGTTATCAATCACCAGATTGCGCATCACGCGAGGTTTCTTGCCGCCAATGTAAATCTGCGTCACCGGCCCAAATCCGCTCATTGCCAGCCCTTTGATCGCGCAGTCCGAGCCGCGAATGTCGAGCGTGATGTTCTCCGTGCGCCCGCTGCCTTCACCGATCACTTTGCAGCCTTCCTGCAGCACAAAACGCCCACGTCCGTTGCCGGTCAACGCTCCGCGGATCAGCAGCGTTTTACCGTCGGGAATGAAAATGCCCGTATTGATGTTTTCACAGGTAAGTCCGGCCGGGACAACGACGGTGTCACCGTCCTTAAACGCCTGCTTAAAAGCGGCGATCCAGTCGTTGCTATTGTACTGATTAATGGAGACCGTCTTTCCGCTTGCCGCCCGCGCCATGCGGGACGACAGCAGCGGCGAGGCCGCCAGAACAGACAGAGAAGAGACAAAGGTGCGTCGGGTAATCTTTTTCAGCATACAACCTCGGCGTTACAGCGTTTGCAGCAGGCTCGCTAACTGGCGATTGATTACCTGCTGGTTAAAATCGGTTTCAACTTTTTGTCGGGCATTCTGGAGCACAGGCTCCAGCGCCTGCTGGTCGATGTCGCTAAAGGCAGCCAATCGATCTGCAAGAGCCATCGCGTTATTCTCCGGCACCAGCCAGCCGGAATGATCAGATTTGATCAGCTCCGGGATCCCGCTGTGCAGCGTCGATACCACCGGGATCCCAACGGCCATCGCCTCCATCAGCGCCACCGGAATGCCTTCCATATCGCCATCGGTGCCCGTTACCGAAGGCAGCAGGAACACGTCCGCCTCATCGAGCATGGCTTTAACCTCATGGCTCGGCTTGAAGCCCGGCATCTCCACGACATCGTCCAGCTGATACTGTTCGATAAGCGTGCGCAGACGACGTTCCCACGGGCCAATGCCGAGAATGCGATAGTGGAACGCCACCCCACGCGCCTTCAGCTGTCGGCAGGCTTCGATGGCCACGTGCAGACCTTTCTTCTCGGTCAGACGGGCTACGGAGATGATCTGCAGCGGTTTTCCCGGCACCTTAACCGGGCGGCGAGTGAAGCGCGTTAAATCCACGCCCATACGCGACACGGCAATTTTCTCCCCCGGACAGCCCATGCTTTTCAGTCGTCCGGCCCACAGGTCGCTGATGGGCAGCATCATGTCGCCGCGGCGGAAAAGCTCCTGATACTCCGGCGTGTAGTGGTTCAGCACCTCGCGGCTGGAAATGTCGATACCGTGGAAGATGGTCGCAATTTTTCCGTCAATTACGCCAAGCTCACGCAGTTTCGCGGCGGTGACCCCCGCCGGGCCAAAGTGGGCGATAAACACGTCGGCACGATACGGCTGCGCCGTTTGCCCGCAGATGGCCGACAGAATTAAATTGCGAGATTCCGATCCATAGCGGGAAACGTTCAGCGCGCGCCACGTCGACGCGCGGTGGATCCCGCGTAACGTCTGGCTGGCCCGGTAGCGTAGCTTGCTCAGCTTCCCGGCCGGTTCGTCCTGCAGCCAGCGGGTCTTCGCCTCCAGCCCATACTGGGCATACGCCGCATGGGTATTTTTGGTGTCGCCCTTTTGCAGGGCGACGATCTCCACGTCATATCCCATATCGATAAACGCGGTAATTTGGTTCAGTACAAAGGTCTCAGACGACAGCGGAAATTTCAGTAAGAAGAAACCAACCTTCATTTCCCCTCCCGCACGCGTTCAAGCACCGATTTCACCATGTCAATGCCCTTCTCGCGCTCGGCTTTCACCGCCACCGCCAGGCGTTCATTGATCGCGGGCAGTTGACCCAGCGTGTCCCCCACCATTGCACCGAGCGATCCGTCCAGCAGATGACGAATATCCACGGCCATCTCCGGCATGCCAAGCTGCTGCATAATCCCGGCGGACTTGTGCTCATAGTTAATGGCGATGGCCGGCGTGCCAAAGTTCATGGAGATAATCGCCGAGTGCAGACGGGTGCCCACGGTCAGGTCGCAGGCTGCGAGCAGTTTACCCATCTCCAGGTCGTTCAGCTCGTCCATCACCACGTGGTAGCGGGACGGGTCGTTCACCAGGTTGCGCAGGTTCAGCGCCACCATACGGTCGTCTTTGTTGTAGCTGTCGATGCCGGTGCAGGTTGAGAGCGCCAGCACCTGGTACCCGCTGTCCAGCACGCGGTTCACCACGTCGGCGAAGGCTTTCTCATACGCCGCCTGGGTCGTACCTAAACGCTTATCAAAGGGCGCCAGCTCGCGCAGGGTAATCGCGACGGTCTTCTGTTTCGCCGTCACGTCGAGCCAGTGCTGCACCGCGTAACTCGGCTGGAAGTTATCGTCCTGGTGATCCACCAGCCAGGCGGTATCCACGCCGTGTTCTACTTTAGAGGTGTCAATTTCGCTACGCTTCATCATGTCGAGGCTGACCGATTCGCGCAGGATCAGCGCGTCGCAGTGGCCAAACACATAATTTGCGAGCTGGTTGAACTGCGGATCCTGGAACGGCCCGACGCTGTGGCCGATCATAAACAGCGGCTTTTTCGCCATGAACGTGCACAGCGCATGCTCAAACTGCGGCACGCCGTAGAGATCGACGAAGAACGAGCCGCCGACCTGAATAATGGCGTCATAGCCGGAAAGCAGACGCACGAAATCGGTAAAGCCCTGCGCGATCGCGATGTTGCGCAGCCTGCCGGTGTCGGTGACGCGGGAAAGCAGCACCTGATGCTGGTAGCGACGGCGCAGCACTTTCTTCACGCGCCCCATCACGCCCGCGGCGTTATTGTGCTGTTTCATCTGGCTGTAAAGCGGGTCGCCCATTACCGGGCGGTTCAGTAACCAGGATGAGCTGACCGGATAACGGCTCATCACGTCCACTTCAGTCTCAGGCTTAAGGGTGTTAATTGCATCCAGTAAACCGCGCAGGATGGCGCTGTCGCCACGGTTGCCGCAGGTATGGTTGCCAAGAATTAATAATTTCATAATGGCCTCTTAAAGAACTAGCCTGCGCGAAGCAGCGTTTTCATTTTTTCGTTACGGCAAAACTGGCGCTTCATCTCTACCACCAGCGCGTTGCGCGACAGCACAATCATCACGCCAAACGCCAGCGCGCCCGCGGCAACCTGCACCGCCAGCAGCGCGGCCAGCGGCAGATGCCCGCTGAGGATAATGCCCAGACCGTAGCTCACCGCCAGGGTCGGCAATGAGAGATAGAACGGCAGCCACAGGCTCAGGATGTACTGACGGTAGCTGGAGCCCAGCACCGGTTTGATCATGATGAAGTAGCTCAGAACGGTATTGACGATCTGCACCAGCAGGAAGCCCAGCGTGACGCCGATGGCGCCCGCCATATGCCCGCCGACGATAATCGCCGGAATAAACAGGAAAGTTTTGAACACGTTGAATTTAAAGCTGATATCCACGCGCGCCTTCGCCATCAGCAGAGAACCAATCGGATTGCCCACGGAGCGCAGCAGCCCCACCACGCACAACAGCTGCAGGATCGGGATAATGCCGTTCCACTTCTCGCCAAACACCAGCGGCACGAAGTTGCTGGAAACCACCATCAGCCCCAGCAGCACCGGGAAGTTGATAATCCCCACCACGGAAAGCAGCTTGTAAAAGTTGACGCGCAGCTTCTCGGTGTCGTCCTGAATCTTGGCGAACGCCGGGAACAGCACGCGAGTGATAATGGGGTTCAGCTTCATAGGAGGAACAACCGCAACGTTATAGGCCAGGTTGTAGCCCCCCGCCACGCTCGCGCCCAGGATGCGCGCCAGCACCAGCGTCGAGAGGTTGGTATTCACATAGTTAATAATGCTGTCCGCCGTCAGCCACGCGCCAAAGCGCAGGTTGGACGAGACGGACGCGAGAGAGAAATGCAGCCCCGGACGGTAAATCTTGCGGCCAAAGTAGCCGAACAGCAGCGTACGCACGGCAGAGTTAACCAGATAACCGAGGATGGCGGTCATCGCCAGCGGCCAGAAATGGGCGCTCACCACGGTAAAGGTAAAGCCCGCCAGCACGGCGCTGGTCTCGATCATGCCGATCTTGTTGAACTCCAGCTCTTTTTGCATCAGAGCGCGGAACTGCTGCCCGTGCGGGATCACCACAAAGGCAAACGACAGCGTGCGCATCAGCGGGGCGAGATCCGGGTTGTGCAGCACGCTGGCTATGGTGTCGCTCAGCAGGAACACCAGCACAAACACTAAAATCCCCAGCCCCACGTTCAGCCAGTAGAGCGTGGTCAGCTCAAGATGGCTGATCTCTTTGCGCTGGATAATCGAGTTGGCGATACCGAAGTCAGACAGCGTGTCGGCCAGCGCGATAATCACCAGCGAGACGGTCAGCAGGCCGAACTGGTGATTATCGATAATGCGCGCCAGCACCGTCATCTGCACCAGGCCGAGGCCAATGATGACGATGGTCGCCATCGCTGACCACTTGGCGCCGCTGATGGTTTTTTCACGTAAGCTCATCTTAGTACGCCGCTTTGTTCACGAAACCTTTGAAGATGGTCAGAAAAACAATCTTGATATCGAACCAGAGGCTCCACTCGCGGATGTACTCCAGATCGAACTCGATGCGTTTTTCCATTTTTTCCAGCGTGTCGGTCTCGCCGCGCCAGCCGTTGATCTGCGCCCAGCCGGTGATGCCCGGCTTCACCTTATGGCGCAGCATGTAGCCTTCAATCAGCGAACGGTACTGCTCGTTATGCGCCACCGCGTGCGGACGCGGGCCAACAATCGACATGCCGCCGGTAAAGACGTTGATGAACTGCGGCAGCTCGTCAAGCGAAGTGCGGCGCAGGAAGTTCCCCACGCGGGTGACGCGCGGATCATTCTGCGTCGCCTGGGTCACCACCTTGTCGTTCTCCATCACCTTCATGGAGCGGAATTTCCACACCATGATTGGCTTACCGTCCATGCCGTAGCGGGTCTGACGGAAGATAACCGGGCCGGGAGAGCTCAACTTCACCGCCAGAGCGATGCAGCACAGCACCGGGGAAATGAGCAGTAAAATCAGGGAAGAGAGTACGATATCTTCCACGCGCTTGAGCACGCGGTTAATACCCGACAGCGGCGTGTCATACAGCGGTACCACCGGTACGCCGTTCACCTCTTCAATGCGGGAGTGCAGAATGTTGAAGGTAAACACGTCCGGGATCAGGATCACCGAACAGGTGGTGTCAGCCAGCTCGCGCATCAGCTGCTTGATGCGGGTTTCGTCTTTCATCTGCATGGCGATATAGACGTTATGAATTTTTCCGGCCTTCGCGTCTTCAATAAGCTGTGCGTAATTGCCCGCCCAGTCCGCAGGTACGCCGCCCGGCTTCGCGTCGTGGTAAATCCCCACCACTTCAAACCCTAACCACGGCTCTTTGCGGAAGCTGTCGAGCAGCACCCTGCCGACGGGCAGATCGCCTGCCACCGCCACGAAACGACGGTTATAGCCGCGGTTACGCAGCCAGCCCGCGCCAAAACGGATCAGGGAACGGCACACGACCATGCCGACGCTGGTTAACAGGTACCAGCAGAGATAGGTCACGAAGCGGTTGTCAAAATCATGGCTGAACGCCACCAGACCGGCGCTGAAGATCAGGCTCAGGGTCCAGTTCTGCAGCAGCAGCATCAGTTCGGTGGTCATTTTCACGCCGCGCCACGAGCGGTAGAAATCGGTCATCCCGCCGATCATCTGAAACACAACCAGCGCAATCAGGGCCATCAGAAGATGCATATATAAGAACGGCAGCCCGCTGATCCGACACACCGCCCACAATCCACCGACCATGATGGTGATATCAGAAAAACGCTGCACCATAGAGATTAACGATGCATTCGTTCTCGCTCGTTCGCGTTTTTTTAGATTCGTCATCGTTGTTCCTGTATTCGGTTCCCCCTCCCGCCGGGAGGGGCAATTGTTACTGATTTAACAGCGCCAGAATGTCCTTCGTTCGGGCTTCCATCAGCGCCGTATCAGCGCGGGATTCCACGTTCAGGCGCACCACCGGCTCGGTGTTGGACGAACGCAGGTTAAAGCGCCACTGCGGGAACGCCATGCTGATGCCGTCCGTACGGTCAATCTCCAGCGCGTGAATGGCAAAGTGCTGTTCAACGCGGGCAATCGCCTCGGCCGGCTGCGCCAGCTTGCTGTTGATCTCCCCGCTCGCCGGGAAGGCCGCCATGCGGTCACGCACCAGCTCGCCCAGGCTCTGCCCCTTCAGGCACAGGAGTTCGGTCACCAGCAGCCACGGGATCATCCCGCTGTCGCAGTAGGCAAAATCACGGAAATAGTGGTGGGCGCTCATCTCGCCGCCGTAGATGGCGTCTTCTTCGCGCATGCGCTCTTTAATAAACGCGTGACCGGTTTTAGACATCACCGGCTCGCCGCCCGCGGCCTTCACCACGTCGACGGTGTTCCAGGAAAGACGCGGATCGTGAATGATCTTCGCGCCCGGATTTTTTTCGAGGAACGCTTCCGCCAGCAGGCCAACGATGTAGTAGCCTTCGATAAACTGCCCTTTCTCGTCAAACAGGAAGCAGCGGTCGAAGTCGCCGTCGAAGGCGATGCCCATATCGGCACCGTGCTCAATCACCGCGTTACGGGTGTCGTCGCGGCACTCCGGCAGCAGCGGGTTAGGAATACCGTTCGGGAAGTTACCGTCCGGCGTGTTGTGTACCTTGACGAAGGTCACCGGCACGTTCAGCGCCTTAAAGCGGGCTTCCAGCGCATCGACAACCGGGCCTGCCGCGCCGTTACCGGAGTTGATGACCAGCTTCAGCGGCTTGAGGTTCGCCACGTTGATGTAGCCCAGCAGGTGGTCGATGTACTCTTTCTGCAGGTTGATTTTTTTGTAGCTGCCGCGCTTCGCCTCGTTCACCGGCGGGAAGTCGTTGGCTTCCGCGAGGCGCTGCACGTCGCGCAGGCCGGTGTCGCCGCTAATCGGGCGCGCGCCCTTGCGCACCAGCTTCATGCCGTTGTAGTCCATCGGGTTGTGGCTGGCCGTCACTTCGATACCGCCGTCCACGCCAAGGTGGAAGGTGGCAAAATAGATCTCTTCGGTACCTGACAGGCCGATGTCCAGCACGTCCACGCCCGCGTCCTGCAGCCCTTTTGCCAGCGCCAGCTTCAGGGATTCACTGGTCAGACGCACGTCGCCGCCCAGCACGATGGTCTTAGGTTTTAAATATTCGCCGTACGCGCGACCGATGCGCCACGCGATGTCTTCATTCAGCTCTTCGCCCAGCTTGCCGCGAATATCGTAGGCTTTAAAACAGGTTAATTTTTCCATGATGACCCCTTTTTCAGGCAACAGTTGGCCCTGACCACTTAATGGCCAAATTTATTTTTGTCATTCGTAGGCCCGGCAGGCGCAGCGCCGCCGGGCATGATGCTGCGTGCTACACGCGGCCGTAGCGATCCTGGAAGCGCACAATATCGTCCTCTTCCAGATACGAGCCGGAGCGCACCTCAATTAAGTCGAGAGGAATTTTCCCCGGGTTTTCCAGACAGTGCGTGGCGCCCAGCGGAATATAAATGGACTCGTTTTCACCCAGCAGCTTCACTTCGCCGTCGATGGTCACTTTGGCCGTACCCGCCACCACCACCCAGTGTTCAGCGCGGTGATGGTGCATCTGCACCGACAGCCCCTCGCCCGGCTTCACGGTGATGCGCTTCACCTGATAGCGGTCGCCCGCGTCGATGGAGTCATATTTGCCCCACGGACGGTACACTTCACGGTGAATGTGGTGTTCGTGACGGCCATCGGCCTTGATCTTCTCAACCACTTTTTTAACGTCCTGCACGGCGTTACGGTCGGCAATCAGCACCGCGTCTTTGGTCTGGACAACCACCAGATCCTTCACCCCGACGGTGGTGACGAGGCCAGACTCGGCGTAAACGTAGCTGTTTTCGGTTTTGTGGCTAATCACATCGCCGTGATGGACGTTACCCTCCGGGGTATGGGCGCTGATCTCCCACAGGGAGGACCAGGAGCCAACGTCGCTCCAGCCTGCATCCATCGGTACCACCACCGCGTCAGCCGTGCGTTCCATCACGGCGTAGTCGATAGACTCTTCCGGGCAGGCGAGGAACGCCTCTTCATCCACGCGGATAAAGTCGAGATCCGGGTCCACCACCGCCATCGCTTTTTCGCAGGCGTTCAGAATATCCGGGCGGTATTTGCGCAGCTCTTCGAGATAGCGTCCGGCGCGGAACAGGAACATCCCGCTGTTCCAGTAATATTCACCGCTGGCGACATAGGCCTGCGCGGTTTCGAGATTCGGTTTTTCGACAAACTGCGCCACGTCAAACGCCACGCTATCGCCCTCACCCGGCGTTACGCTGCCGCGACGGATGTAACCGTAGCCGGTTTCCGGCAGATCCGGCACGATGCCGAAGGTCACCAGCTTGCCGCTCTCGGCGTAAGGGATCGCGGCACGCACCGCGTCGCGGAATGCGTCTTCCTGCTGGATAACGTGATCTGCCGCCAGGACCAGCATCAGCGGGTCACAGTCAGGGCTGCTGCGTTTTGCCGCCAGCGCCGCCAGGGCGATCGCGGGCGCGGTATTACGTCCGGCAGGCTCCAGGATGATGTTTTCCGTGAGCTTGTTCAGCTGGCGCAGCTGCTCGGCAACGATAAAGCGGTGCTGTTCGTTACAAATCACCACCGGGCTTTCACACTCCACGCCGTGCAGACGGTTTACCGTCGTCTGCAGCATGGTGAGATCCCCTTTCAGGCAGAGGAACTGTTTTGGATAGAGCACGCGGGACAGCGGCCACAACCGGCTACCAGAGCCACCAGCCATCACAACCGGATACAAAGTGGTTTGACTCATGATTTATCCCCGTATATCTGCAATAAATTGGCTCAGCACGTTCTCTTTCTCGAGCGTGCGTTCGGCATATTCACGTGCCACCGTGTTCACTTTTGGCATGGCGAGTGCCTGTTCAATGCCGGTGACCAGCGCCGGGACCGATTCCGGCTCCACGCACACGGCAATCCCCGGATAGCTGCCACACAGCTGGCCTAATTCTGTTTCGGCTTCCGCCGTAATCACCGCGTTACCGCCCACTGCCAGAATGTTGGTCAGCTTGGACGGCAGCACCGCATCCGCCGCGCCGCGTTTTTGCACTACCAGATGGCAATCCGCCATTTTCAGCAGCGCGGGCAGCGCATCGTACGATTGCAGCGGGAAAAACTTCACGTTGGTCAGGCCGCGTTCACTGGCCATCTTCTCCAGCCGCGCTTTTCCCCCGCCCTGTCCGACAATCACAAACGTCCACGGCTGTTCGATCAGCAGCTGGGCCGCTTCAATAACACTCTCCAGCCCCTGCTTTTCGCCGATGTTGCCTGAGTAAAGAATGATTTTTTGGTCTTCAGGCAAACCGAGCCGGGCGCGCAGCGCCTGAGCCTCTTGCTCCGTCACGTCGCGAAAACGCGCCACTTCGGACCAGTTCGGGAAGAAGATCACCTTCTCCGCAGGGACGCCTTTCTCCTGCGCTTTGTTCATCATCGAGCGCGAGATCGTAGAGACGTAATCCACGTTATGCAGGCCACTGCGCTCAAAGGCGCTGGCGAGCTTCGCCACCTTGCCGCCCTTGCCTTTCCCGGCCATACCCAGACCGAGCATGGCGTCCACTTCATAATCCTGAATGTGCAGCAGGGTGCGCGCGCCGGAGAGTTTTCCCAGCAGGCGCATGCCCGGCGTGCAGAACAGCGTCGGCACCACGCCGATAATGCGATCCGGCTTCCAGCGACGCTGCGCCATCAGCGGGAAGAAACTGCTGAGGGCAAAGCTGCCCAGATGAATTAAACGTTTCAGCGTCGAGGGCTGTTTCGGCACGTAGAGCGGGCAGCGCCAGACGGTCGCGGCACCCTCTTCGCGGCGATAGCGCCAGCTGGAATAGCGTTCGCCTACCTTCCACTCCGGGTAGTACGGCGGGGCAGTAATCACCCGCACGTCATGTCCCTGGCTCGCCATCCACTCCACCATCTCGCCGGTGTATTTCCCGATACCGGTTAATTCCGGCGAGTAGTTAATTCCGTAGACGAGGATTTTCATAGTCCTGGCACCTCGGCCTGACGTTCCGCGAGGAAGTACGCCCGACTGTTGTCATGGACGTTGTCGCTTGCCAGCAGCGCCTCTGGCGTTAGCCAGCGGTAATCGTCATGCTGAGAATCAGGCAGACGCAGGTCTGCCTCACTCACCTTCAGGCGGAACCCCAGCACGATGTAGTGCGTGGAGAACCCGGTGCCTGAAAAGTTATCGTCATAGAAGTGCTGCCAGACCCCGTAAAACTGGCCCGCTGCCATCGGCAGCTGCAGGCCCAGTTCCGCCAGAGTGAGACGCTCAAACGCATCAACCAGCGTCTCATCCTTCTGCACGCGCCCGCCAGGCACGAACCAGAAGCCCTGTGCAGGACGATTGGTTCGTTTCCCCAGCAAGAACTCGCCGCGTTCGTTCTCCACGATCAAATCAATCGAGATGAGCGGAGTAGAACGCACTACCGTGGCAAAATCTTCCTGACTTAAAAACATCATTACCCCCGGAAGCGGTGCTGGTTTTCCAGGAACCACTGGTAGGTGCTGGCCAGCCCCTGCTCCAGTGAGACCTCGTGATACCAGCCCAGCTGATGCAGACGGGTCACGTCCAGCAGCTTGCGCGGCGTGCCGTCCGGTTTGGTCGCGTCAAACACCACGCGGCCCTTGTAGCCCACCACCTGCGCGATGGTCTGCGCCAGCTCGCGAATGGTGCAGTCCACGCCGGTACCCACGTTAATGTGCGACAGCATCGGCTCGGTGTTTTCCTGCCACACCTCGCGATCCAGCTCCATCACGTGAATGCTGGCAGCCGCCATGTCGTCCACGTGCAGGAACTCGCGCATTGGCGTTCCGCTGCCCCACACCACCACGTCCGGGGCGTTTTCGGCAGTCGCCTCGTGGAAGCGACGCAGCAGCGCCGGGATCACGTGCGAGTTGCTCGGGTGGAAGTTGTCGTGCGGTCCGTACAGGTTGGTCGGCATCACCGAGCGATAGTCGCGGTTGTACTGACGGTTGTAGGACTCGCACAGCTTGATCCCGGCAATTTTGGCAATCGCGTAGGGCTCGTTAGTCGCTTCCAACGTGCCCTGCAGCAGCTCGCTCTCGGCAATCGGCTGCTTCGCCATCTTCGGGTAGATACAGGATGAACCGAGGAACAGCAGCTTGTTCACGTTGTGCAGATGCGCCGCGTGAATGATGTTGCTCTCAATCATCATGTTCTCGTAGATGAAATCCGCCGGATAGGTGTTGTTAGCGACAATGCCGCCCACCTTCGCCGCCGCCAGATACACCTGGTCAATGCGTTCGTTGGCAAAGAAGTCCTGTACCGCACGGCTGTCGAGCAGGTTCAGCTCGTCACGGGTGCGGACAATCACCTCTACGTCACCGCGCTGTTCCAGCTGGCGGACAATCGCGGAACCCACCATTCCGCGATGACCGGCGACAAAAATACGTTGTTTTGTCATTCTCAGGACTCCAGCGCGATGGCAACCTCGTAGCCATGAGACTTGAGCAGGGAGTGTTTTTTCGCTGCTTCAAGATCTTTGGCCACCATCTCGGAAACCATCTCCTGCAGAGTGGTTTCTGGTTTCCAGCCCAGCTTCTCGTGCGCTTTGGTTGGGTCGCCCAGCAGGGTTTCTACTTCAGCAGGACGGAAGTAACGCGGGTCAACCTGCACAATTACATCGCCTGGCTTCACGCCCGGCGCGTCGTGGCCGGTCACGGATACAACGATACCCTTCTCTTCCACGCCGGTGCCTTCGAAGCGCAGTTTGATGCCCAGTTGCGCCGCAGCCATCTCAACGAACTGACGCACGGAGTACTGCACGCCGGTCGCGATAACGAAGTCTTCTGGCTGTTCCTGCTGCAGCATCATCCACTGCATTTTCACGTAGTCTTTGGCATGGCCCCAGTCACGCAGGGAGTCCATGTTGCCGAGGTGCAGGCAAGATTCCAGACCCTGAGCAATGTTGGCGATCGCGCGGGTGATTTTACGGGTCACGAAGGTTTCGCCGCGGCGCGGGGATTCGTGGTTGAACAGAATGCCGTTACAGGCGTACATGCCGTAGGATTCACGGTAGTTCACGGTGATCCAGTAGGCGTACAGTTTTGCTACCGCATACGGAGAGCGCGGGTAGAACGGCGTGGTCTCTTTCTGTGGAATTTCCTGCACCAGGCCGTACAGCTCGGAGGTAGATGCCTGGTAGAAGCGAGTTTTCTTCTCAAGACCGAGGAAGCGAATCGCCTCCAGCAGACGCAGGGTACCCATGGCGTCAACGTCAGCGGTGTATTCCGGGGACTCGAAGGAGACCGCTACGTGGCTCATCGCCCCCAGGTTGTACACTTCATCCGGCTGTACTTCCTGCAGGATACGGGTCAAGTTGGAGGTATCGGTCAGGTCGCCGTAGTGCAGGTGGAATTTCGGGTTTGCCGCGTGAGGATCCTGATAGATGTGATCCACACGTTCGGTGTTGAATGAAGAGGCTCGACGCTTAATACCGTGCACTTCATACCCTTTCTCCAGCAGCAGTTCTGCCAGGTAAGAACCATCCTGCCCGGTAACGCCGGTGATGAGAGCGACTTTAGACATGTTTATATTCCTCTACTTATGAATTTAATCAGTTTCAACGCGTTCGCGTATCACCACTGCGGGGTTGCCACGGCAAACTTTATTTGCCGGTAGCGATTTAAAAACGCTGCTGCGGGCACCGACTACCGTGCCATCGCCAACAGAAATACCTGGTGCAACAAAAACATCCGTTGCCAGCCAGCACTTTTCACCGATCACAATAGGCGAAGCGGTAATATCAAAATGCGGGCTCATAAAGTCGTGGCTGCCGGTGCATAAATAACACTTCTGTGAAACCACCGAATTTGCGCCAATCGTAATCTCGCCCAGGGTATATAACACCGCGTCATCCCCTACCCAGGCGTAATCCCCGAGGGTTAATTTCCAGGGGTAGGTAATCTTCACCGAAGGTCGAATAACTACGTTTTTTCCGATTTTTGCGCCAAACAGGCGCAATAAAAAGGCTCGCCAGCGGTACAGTATTTGCGGCGACCAGGCAAATAAGGTTGCCTGAACCGCCCACCATAGCTGTACCTTAATACCGATCCCGCCCCGAAAACCTTTCGGTACGGAGAAACCTTTTAAATCCTGCATTGCGTTTCCTTATATTCAGGCTTTGTTATATAAGGTTTTCGTTTTACCTGTCGTACGCAGGCGTAATAAATAAGACAATTCCGCCCAGAATCCCGGCACGCGTAATATTTGACGCTGCACCTTTTTTGCATCCTGGCATAATTCCAGATTATTAGACGTTGACACGCCGCCCATCGAAAATTCAGACACCAGCCCTTTAATTCGACGGAACGGGTAACCTGATTTATACAGGCTGGCGGCCAGCGCATAATCGGATGACACCTTGTACTGCAAATCGTAAGGCTGTTTTTTCAGACCGTTTACCGGGAAGAAAATGGCCTGATGGCTGGCCGGCAGGCTGTGGTAGATATACCAGCCTGGCTTGGCGCTGCGGCAGACTTTATGCCCGTCGCCAAAATCGAGCAGCGCATCGCCAATATACATGGCATCCTCTTTCTGGCGCGCCAGCTGACGGGCAAACAGCGCCACGTCGTCGTGGAAAATATCGCCCGAGTTGAGGAAGATGGCATAACGGCCCTGGGCCATAGTAATGCCCTTGTTCATCGCATCGTAGATGCCTTTATCTTTCTCGCTGATGTAGCGTAAGTTGAATTCACCGTTGAGTTTTTCCAGAAACTCCGCCGTGCCATCGTTCGAGCCGCCGTCGACCACGATCCACTCAAAGGTGAGGCTTGGATCGCGCGCCAGGTTGCGCAGCGAGCGCCAGGTTTTTACCACCCCTTCGTAATTACGAAAAGCGACAGTAATGACGCTAAGAAACATAAATCACCTCATTTCGTCATACGTTCGTAATATTAAGCGCCTTACGCAAAATAAACGGACAGACAATCAAGAAAGCATATTCCGGGCTAAATATTGACCCGGTAAAAAACAGCGACACCGGCGTAAAAAGATAAAGCTGCACGCGAAAGTTCTGGTTATCACCAAACGCGTTGATCATCATTTTGAAAACTTTAAACAGATACCACAGCGTCAACAGTACGGCGAACCACGAAAAATAAATAATTAACAGATACAGACCATTGTCTATGGTTTTACCGACATCCGCACCGTTAAAGATTCCGAATGATGCAACATATTCGTAAAGTGAGCCGAATCTTACTACACCATCGATATGGGTTAAGGAATAACCCACCATCACCAGCGGACCAATGATGCGATAATAGGACGATGACCCTTCCGTTCCCAAATCACCCAGACGTTCTGAAATGTACGGAAACGCGAATATGACGCCCACTAAAAATACCGTCAGAGAGATTATCGCCAGCGGCAGTTTTTTCTTAATCGCATCTTTGTTCAGGTACTGGAACGCCCACTCCAGCAGGTAAAACAGGATAAATGTCATTACCCCTGAGAACGACCCAGACAGAACGATTCCTGCAAGAATCATAGCATCGGTCTTAGGCGTTTTGATACCAAACTGTTTGATGCTGAGCCAAATTGAGATTAACGCCAGAGCGAAAAACGCCGGTTCAAAATAGAGCGCCGTTGTACGCTTCCCACCAAACTTAATGAAGTTCAGTACATAGCTGTTACTGTAAATGAGATATTTCGAAATTATCTCCATCAGGCTGCTGCCACCGGTCAAAATAATCTGTGCCATTTCCAGTGCGGCAAGCATAACAATTAACGCAACGGCAATATAAAAGAACCTGAGGATTTTCCGATAATTGTGCGGTGAAATAGTTTTGAAGCGAATACTCCAGACCATGCCAATAATAATAACGATATAAACAAACAGCATGGTTGAAGTGACGTATTTACTGGCATCCAGCGACTGGCCAAAGATGTAGTTAAACAGCGTCAGGCCCGTGCCCAGCCCCAGGGCAATCATCAGCTTCTTCAGGTTGATTTTATCGACATACAGAAGAAGCAGAACGGGCAAAAAAGTTACGATGGTTATCGGGAAGCTTTCGCCGAGCTGGGCAATTTTAACGTTAACCAGCAGGTAGATCAGCGGCAGCAGCAGATAACTACAGATTCTGATAGAACGAGACATACTCCTCCAGCATCTGTTGTCCACTGTAGGCCTTGCGGCTGCGGTTGCGGAACGATTCCAGGTCAGTGCCAAAAACGGCCTCGGCGATCTGCGCCTTCGGCAGCTGCACCAGAGGCAGGACCTCGTGCCCGGCGAAGGTTTTTCCGCCGGATTTTTCCAGCACTTCGCGCGCTGCATCGCTGTGGGTGGCAATCACCGGCACGCCAATGGAGAGCGCCTCGCAGAGGATCAGCGGGTAATTATCCACGCGGGAGCTGAACACCAGCGCGTCCATACCATTCAGGGCGCTCATCAGCTTGCGCTTGTCGGTTTCAAACCCGTGATTCACCACGTTAGCGCCTTCGAACGGCGAGAATTTGCCAAAGGTATGCAGTTCAATTTTGTCGCCGAGCGCCATCATGTCGCGCACCAGCTGCTGGTTGGTTTTGCCGTCGTAGCGCAGATCGTGCGCAACGATGGCAATTTTCGGTTTGCCCGCGGTTTCCGCCACCGGCGTCAGCTCGGCCAGGATGGCTTCCGTCGCCACGTCGATACCGTTGTTGATAATCTGACAGCGCCCTGCCCCATACAGGCTGTTGAAGGCGTCGGCCACGTGCTGGCTCGGGGAGATAAACGTGCAGCCGAGCGAAAGCATGTCGCGGAACAACTGACGCTTTCCGTCTACCAACTGATGCGCGCGATCCACCTTCACCGGCGGATAGTTGCTCAACGTCGGGCATTTCTGGCAGCTATCTTTCCAGCCTTCGCAGCCGTCGGTAAACGCGCAGCGTCCGGTTACGCTCCAGTGATCGTGCAGCGTCCAGACGAAGCGGGTGTCGGGCTTGTGGGCCTGCACCTTCTGACAAAACGCCACCACCTCTTCCAGATTCAGCCAGTAGCTGTGCAGCACGTGAAAATGCAGCACAACCGGGCCGCTGGTGCGGGTCACGGTGCGATAAAGACTGTTCAGGTTGCCAAACAGATCGCGGTTAAACAGGCGGAACAGCGCAATGTTGGCAACAGAGGTCAGACGCGGCGTGTGCTTGTGCACCTGCGGGAAGTTATCATGGCTGACGCTTTTCTTGCCGCCTTTGCCGTAGCCGTAAATAAACCGGGACTGAAGTCCTTTTTGCAGGGCACGCTGGTGCAGATCCAGCGCCACGCCTGCCGCTCCGCCTTCTGCGAGGCGTACGTTAAATTGCAGAATGTTCATTTAATCACCTTCACGCGGGCTTTTTCTCCCACCACCAGCGCGTTATCCGGAATGCTGTCCAGCACCACGCTGCCCGCCCCGATCGTCACGTTATTGCCAATCGTAATGTCACCAATCATCACCACGTTCGCCCCCAGCTCGACGTTATTGCCGATCACCGGGCAGGCCAGGCTGTCCGGCCCGCGGTTGCCGATCGTCACCCCGTGGCGAATGGTGAAATCATCGCCCGCAACCACGAACTTGTTGATCACCACCGCATAGCCGTGGTGGATGGTAAAGCGGCGGCCAATGGTGGCAGCGGCCTGGATTTCATAGCCAAAAAAGCATTCGGTGATGATGCGGTACAGCACCAGAATCGGTGCCGCCCAGATATTGTTCAGAACGTTTTTCTTGCGCCACACCGAGCAAAAGTGCGCGATGCGGTACGCCAGAACCATGCAGCACGGGCGCAGGCTCCAGCTGTTTGCGCGGCAATCTTCCAGAAACATTATTTCCCCCGAAGCCCGTCAGCCAGGCGCTTGCCGTTACGCACCGACAGCAGCGTCAGCAGCGTGCGCCAGTTCATGCGCTTATTGCGGATCTGATACAGGGTAAAGAGCTGATACTTGCGGCTGGCACGGTCAAACTTGTCCTTGTGCTTGCGGTAAAAATGGAAATAGCCTGAAAACTTCTTCGGTGAGGAGGTGATCTGCATCTCCCCGTGGTTGATGTGCAGGATCTGCGTGGCCTCTTCCACTTTCCACGGCTCGCCGTACTCCACCACCATCCGCAAGAAGATGTCGTAATCCTGCGCGGCCTTCAGTTCGGTATCGAACAGGCACTCTTTAAAGCGCCACGCCCAGGTAAAGACCTGATTACCGATAATGTTGCGCTTGTAGAACAGGCGACGGGAGTACGGTGATTTCGGGTACAGCGGCAGGCTCGCGGGCTGCGAGTAAACCTCGCCCTGGCAGACATAGTCGTTGGCATACAGAAAAGCGTGCGTGACCAGCTGCTCTTTATGCGAAAGGAAGACGGACAGGCGGTTCGGCGTCCATTCGTCATCGTCGTCGATGCCGGTCAGATACTGCCCTTTGGCCTGCATAATCGCCTGATTACGCACCGCGCACGCCCCGGAGTTAATCGGGTTATGGGTATACATAACGCGCGGATCGTTGAGTTCGGTGACAAATTTTTGCAGCTGTTCATACGAGGAAGAACAGTCATCCACGATGATCAGTTCCCAGTTATCGTAATCCTGACGTAAGACCGACTTAATAGCGCGGATCGCCAGCTGCTGACGGTTCCATGTCGGCATATAGATAGAAACTAAAGGGCGTTGTGTGGTCATCTTTTCCTCCTACCCCTCACCCCGGCCCTCTCCCCTGAGGGGAGAGGGTGAAAGGCGGCACCGGACAGTTCCCTCTCCCCTCTGGGGTGAGGGTTAGGGTGAGGGGGGGTGTTTTGTTATTTGCTGTCAGACTTGTATTCGTACTCGTAATAACCGTAATCCTGGTACCCGGTCGCACGACGGAAGATGGAGTTCAGGATGACCCCTTTCACCTCAATGCCGTTCTGCTCGAAGCGGCTTAGGCTGGTTTCCACTTCCTTCAGGGTGTTCACCGCATAGCGTGCCACCATCAGCGTGGTACCCGCATGACGGCCAACCACGGCGGCATCGGTCACGGCCAGAATTGGCGGCGTATCGATCAGCACCAGGTCATAGTTTTTGCTTGCCCACTCAATCAGCTGGGTGAAGCGTTCGCTCATCAGCAGTTCAGACGGGTTCGGCGGCACCTGACCACGCGGGATCAGGTCGAATCTCGGAATCGAGGTCGGCTTGGCGCTCTGGCTAATCTCTCCCTGACCCAGCAGGATTTCCGACAGACCGTTCACGTTGTTGGTGCCCAGCAGTTCGTGGGTATAACCCTTACGCATATCGCAGTCGATCAGCAGCACGCGCTTGTTGGTCTGGCTCACCACGGCCGCCAGGTTGGCACAGACAAAGGTCTTACCAATTGACGGGCTGACGCCGGTTAACATCAGAACGTTGTTTTTAGCCTGCATCATGGCGAAGTGCAGGCTGGTACGCAGGCTGCGGATCGCTTCAATCGCCAGGTCGGTTGGGTTACCCACGGCCAGCAGCTGGCTCTGTTTGTAACGCTTAACGCCCTTGATGGTCTTGACGCTGTCACGGGATTTTTGCCACTCAGACAGCGGAATGCTGGCATAGACGTTGATACCACTCTCTTCCAGCACCTGCGGGCTTTCGATGCCGCGGTTGAACAGCGAGCGCAGCAGGACGCCAACGATAGAGAGCATCAGGCCAAGAATGATGCTGCCGAGAATAATCAGCGCTTTCTTCGGCTTCAGTACGCCAGGCTGGGTAATGGCCGGGTCGACGATACGCACGTCACCCACGGTGCTGGCCTCGGTGATTTTCAGCTCCTGCTGTTTGTTCAGCAGCTGCATGTAAACCTGCTGTCCGGACTCCACGTCGCGGGTCAGGCGGACGATCTCCTGCTGCGTTTTCGGCATCGCGGTCACGCGGTCGTTCAGCTTCGCCTTCTCCTCTTCGAGAGTGCGGCGCTTCTCCAGCAGCGTGCGGTAGGCCGGGTGGCGTTTGGTGTAAAGCTTGGAAATCTCTGCCTCTTTGAAGGTCAGCTCGTTGAGCTGCGCATCAATATTCACCATCGAGTCGAGAACCGATTTCGCCTCCAGCGGCAGGTCGACGGAGTCTTTATCCTGACGGTAGGCGTTCAGCTTGTTCTCGGCATCGTCCAGACGGGCACGCACTTCCGGGAGCTGTTTAGCGAGGAACGCCAGGCTTTTCGCCGCTTCCGCCGACTTGCGCTCGACGTTCTGCTCAAGGTAGTTGCGGGTAATGCTGTTCAGGATGTCGCGAATTTGATCCTTATCTTCACCGGTAAAGGTCATGCTCAGCACGCCGGTGTCCTTACCGTTTTCGGTGACGGTCAGGTTGTTCTGCAGATTGTTGATCATCCCCAGCGTGGAGAATTTGGTGACGGTGAATTCACCGCCCTCCTGGGCGTGGATCGCGCTAACCATCATGCTAACGCCGTCTTTGTTCAGCATCTGCCCCACTTCGCCGCGTGCGCTAAAGCCCGCATCGCTGGTCAGCTGATACTGTTTCGGGCCCAGCACCGTCAGGGTAAAGGTTTGATCCCCCGCCCCTTTCGGCAGCACAAAGTCAGTGACCTTTACGGTGTCATTGCTGCGCCCCATCAGACGGTCCCAGCCGGCACCGAAGATCGGGAACGTATTTTTGGTGACGGAGATGTCGAGTCCGAGGTCGTGAACCGTTTTACCCAGCACCAGACGCGACTGGATCAGCTGAATTTCAGCGTCGGATGCTGGCGGTTTGTTCGCCAGCGCGGAGCCGATATCCTGCACCAGCGAGTTGCCGGTATTCTGCTCGATCTGCACCAGCGCGTCGGCGCTGTAGATAGGTGTGGCGAACAGCGTATACACGACGGCCGCTGCGGCAAACACGGCAGTAATGCCAAGCACCCACCACTTTGCCTCGATAACCGTGCCGACCAGGCGACCAATATCAATTTCATCACTGCCCGAAGTCGGGGCGGCAGAAGGTCTTGTTTTTTCTGTCATTGTTATCCCTGCTGAGCTTTCAGTGCCTGCGCCCACTGTTGGGCAGACTGGTCAAGTAAGGTGTAAACCGCCTCGAAGGCTTCATGGCTCTTGCGATACGGATCGGGGATTTCGCGTTCGTTGTCCCAGTGACCAAACAGCATCACCTTGCCGCGCATCTCCGGAGCGATATCGCACAGCGCATGAATATGGCGTTTTTCCATTGCCAGAATCAGGTCATACTCCCGGCACATGCGGCCGGTGACCTGGCGGGCGATATGCCCGTCAAGAGAGAGGTTGTGATCGCGGGCCACGCTCGCGGCGCGCTCGTCGGCACCTTTGCCCGCCAGCGCGCCCAGCCCTGCGGACTCGACCGTTAACTCGGGCTGGTACTGTTTCAACAGCCGTTCAGCCGTGGGGGAACGGCAAATGTTCCCCACGCATACCACCAGAATTTTGTTAAACATCGCGGATTACCAGGTATGAATGTCGCGCGCCGTATCCGTCATGTAGCGAACGCCACTGATGGTTGGCAGCAACTGGTTGATCAGACGGTTCCAGCGGGCAACCGGCGCGGTGGTGACGTAAACCACATCGTATGGCTGGAGACGGAACTCCGTCGCCATCACCAGAGACGTCGCATCGGACATATCCAGCTGGTAGATGTTGGCAATCTTGCCCTTCGCACTGCCTTCACCCTTCAGCGGACGGATGACGAAGATACCGGTCGCGTTAGAGGTGGTCAGATCGATACCTTCAGCATTGCCCAGCGCTTCGGTCAGGGTCATGCCGCTGAAGTCCATTTTGAGGGTGCTCTGTTTCTTCACTTCACCCATCACGAAGACTTTCAGATCGTCGTTGCGCGGTACGTAGAGAATATCGCCCGGATAGAGCAGGCGGTTTTGGGTCAGGTCGCCGTTTTGCATCAGCGCCTGCAGCGAAATGCGCTGCTCTTTGCCGTTGTGGGTCAGCACCACGTTGCGCCAGTCGGCGCCGTCGGTTAAGCCGCCCGCGGCGTTAATGGCGTCCAGAACGGTGAGCGGAACGTTGGTGATGGCCTGCTGGCCGGATTTGTTCACCTGACCGGAGATATAGGCTTTTTGCGAACGGAATGCGGCGATATTAACGTCCACCTGCGGGTCGGCGATGTACTGCGCTAAGCGGCCGGTAATATCACTACGGATCTCGGCAAGCGTTTTACCGGCGACATGTACTTTCCCAATGTACGGATAGAACATGGTGCCATCTGACTGTACCCAGTTCCCGGTGTCGCTTGAGCTACGGTACTGGCCCGCTGGCGTGGTCAGTTCAGGGTGGTCCCAGACGGTCACGTTGATCACGTCGCCCGGCCCCACGCGATACTGATAGGAGGCAATTTCCTGGTCCAGAGACATATTCGGCTGGGCAACATTCGGACGTGGACGTAATTGTTCGACCAGACGTGGCGTTAGTGGATAAACATTCACCATTTTGTCGAGATCAAAATCGGCATCCTGTTGCTTGATCACATCCTTACCCATTGTTGACATATTGCTGCCGGGAAAGACCGTGCAACCACTCATCAAGGTCACAGACACCAATAATGGCATCAATTTCATTTTGGATTTCATCATTGATTATTTATCACTTTGGCAGAGTAATTATCCTGTGCAATTTAAATAAGCCTGAGACGTATTGGGTTTCAGCATGCAGTTAATCAAATAGAAATATAACTGGCATCAGTCCTAAAAAAAGCTTATTCATCCATTGGCTATTGACAGAATAATCGAGGCTGATTCACACGCTTTCAGGCACGCTACCGCCCTTGGCTTTCAGTTACCAATCCACTGACTAAACAATGTGTTATGGATAGACACCCTCTTGAGTAAGGTCTTCTGGAAATATATCAGCCGCTTGAAATACACAACGGATAATGAATGACCATTCCGAAGACCAAAACAATAATAGCAACAACAAGGTTTAACATTTGATGCTGGGAGAATTGTTGCAGCTAACCTAATAGCAGGCAAGGAGACAACTGTCCTAATATCTGTTTTTAAGATTAATATTAAGAGCAAAGTTTTGACCTTTTAGGATTTTCTTTATATTGACAAAAAGAGAGTAAAAACCATTATCTGCGATATATCCTAAAAAGCACTCAAAATAATAAAATATACGTATTTTGCTTATTTACACTCATCTGAGACTGCTCTCTTTTTTACGCATCGTATTAAGAGAAATCTCAGCCCGACATTGCATTTTCCCCCAGCTTTATCCATGATCGAAGTGTGACATTCGTCATATAACAGAAGGTATTGCTATTACTATGGAATGGATTGCCGATCCATCAATCTGGGCCGGGCTGGTGACGCTGGTCGTCATCGAATTAGTGCTCGGTATTGATAATCTGGTGTTTATCGCCATCCTCGCTGAAAAACTGCCCCCTTCCCAGCGCGACCGCGCGCGCGTGACGGGTCTGCTGCTGGCGATGGTGATGCGTTTACTGCTGCTGGCCTCTATCTCCTGGATGGTCACGCTCACTCAGCCTCTGTTCTCCGTTCGCGGCCTGAGCTTTAGCGCGCGCGACCTGATCATGCTCTTCGGCGGGCTGTTCCTGCTGTTCAAAGCCACGGTGGAGCTTAACGAGCGGCTCGAAGGCAAGGACAGCGAGAACCCGACCCAGCGACGCGGGGCGAGATTCTGGCCGGTGGTGGCGCAAATTGTGGTGCTCGATGCAGTCTTCTCCCTGGATTCGGTGATTACCGCCGTCGGGATGGTGGACCATCTCGCCGTCATGATGGCCGCGGTAATTATCGCCATCACGCTGATGGTGATGGCGAGCAAAGCACTGACCCGCTTTGTGAACAGCCACCCGACAATCGTGATCCTCTGCCTCAGCTTCCTGCTGATGATTGGCTTTAGCCTGGTCGCCGACGGTTTCGGCTTCCACATTCCGAAAGGCTACCTGTACGCCGCCATTGGCTTCTCAGTCATGATCGAAGCGCTCAACCAGCTGGCGATATTTAACCGCCGCCGGTTTCTCTCCGCGAATCAGACCCTGCGCCAGCGCACGGCCGACACCGTGATGCGCCTGTTGAGCGGCAGGAAAGAGGATGCCGAGCTGGACGCCGAATCCTCTGCCCTGCTGGCCGATCACAGCGACGGGCAAATCTTTAACCCGCAGGAGCGGCTGATGATCGAGCGGGTGCTCAACCTGAATCAGCGCACGGTCAGCAGCATCATGACCTCCCGGCATGACATTGAGCATATTGACCTCACGGCACCGGAAGAGCAGATCCGCGCCCTGCTGGATAAAAACCAGCACACCCGGGTGGTGGTCACCGGCGGTGAAGAGGAAGAGGAGCTGTTGGGGGTGGTTCACGTGATTGACCTGCTCCAGCAGCAGCTACACGGCGAGCCGCTCAACCTGCGCGCGCTGGTACGCCAGCCGCTGGTCTTCCCGGAAGCGCTTCCGCTGCTCTCCGCGCTGGAGCAGTTCCGCAACGCGCGCACCCACTTCGCGTTTGTGGTGGATGAATTTGGTTCGGTGGAAGGGCTGGTCACGCTCAGTGACGTAATGGAAACCATCGCCGGTAATCTGCCAAACGAGGTGGATGAGATTGATGCCCGCCACGACATTCAGAAAAACGCTGACGGCTCGTGGACGGCCAACGGCCACATGCCGCTGGAAGACCTTGTGCAGTTCGTGCCGCTACCGCTGGATGAAAAACGGGAATACCACACCATTGCCGGTCTGCTGATGGAGTATTTGCAGCGCATCCCGCAGCCGGGAGAAGAGGTTAAGGTGGGCGACTATCTGCTTAAAACCCTGCAGATTGAAAACCATCGCGTGCAGAAAGTGCAGCTTATTCCACTGCGGGATGAGGAAGAGCTGGATTTTGAGGTCTAGGTAAACCAAAACGGCAACCCCGTTGCCGTTTTAGTGTTTGCTCCCTCTCCCGTGGGAGAGGGTCTGGGTGAGGGCATCAGGCCGCACCGCCGTCAAAGCTTATCCAGAAGCTTCTTCACATCCTTGCCGTTCTGGGAATCTTTATTACGATCCGCCCAGCTGTTGAGCCGGCGCTTCGCTTCATCCTGCAGATGCTTACGCAGGATCTGGTCTACCTGAAGGCTGTAGTTCAGCGCCTGCCATTTGCCGTATACGCTAAGCGGAACCGGCGTCTCTTTGAGGAAGTCAATCAGCTTGCTTTCGCCCTGCCAGCCGGAAAGCACCCGGACGTTAAAGCGCGTGTCCGCCGTCTCTTTGACGAGATCCAGCGAGCCTTCTCCGGTTAACGACAGCATAGATGAAGTTCCCTGCATCCCGGCCAGCGTCAGCACCCCGTTATCCAGCGTCAGGTCAGTGGTGAAGCTGTCGAGGCGAGTTGCGCTGTCGTAGTTTTCCTGGGCTTTAACATCGCTGCTGCGCTCCACCGCCTGCTGAACCAGCTGCTGGAAGTTGAGCCCTTCCATTCGCGAATCTTTCAGGTCAACATGCGCCTCGCCCTGCCACTCACGGCGGAAGGCGTTGGCATCAATTTTGGTGCCTGAGAAATCGCCCGCCAGCGTCAGCTGACCCGTCAGGGATATCGGATAGTTAAAGGCTTTGAGGATGCTGCCAATCTCAACGTTGTCGAGACGCGGCTGGAATTCAGCGCTGGCAACGTCCTTACGCACGTCCAGCGTACCCGGAAGTGACAGGTGACCCGCCCCCATTTTGCCGCTCAGTTCTGAAATTACCAGCAACCCGTTGTGGTTAAACATCTGGCCGCTCACGTCGGTAAAATCAATACCGCGCCAGCGCACGCTGTTAGCTTTCAGCAGAATATCCGCCGTGAAGCCGCGCAGCACGTTATAGTCAGGCTGTTCAAGGTTGGATGAGATAACCGGACGCGACACCGGTGACTGGCTTTGCCCCGTCTGCACGGCATCGCTGTCCGTTGCGCTTGCCGGCACCGGTGGCAGGATGTTCTCCAGGTTAAGCTTGTCAAACTGCAGGTTCAGCACCCACTTCGGCTTATCGTCGAGCGTGACGCTCGCCTGCCCTTTCAGGCTGCTGTCGTTGGCCTGCAGATTAAGGTTATCCAGCGCCAGCTGTTTTTGCTCTTCGCGCCATACGGCCTGCAGCGTCCCCTGCCCGGCGATCCCCTGGGTCGGGAGATCCGCCCCCGTCAGCTGCCAGCTAAGCTGCTGGATGTCGGCCGTCAGCTGATGCGGGTAGTCCGACGCATTCACGTTTGCATTCAACGAGAGGGACAGATCGCGCTGGTCGCGGTTTATCCGTCCGCTAAATTCCAGCGACGCAAGATGGTGTTCATCCTGTTCCATCTGCAGGCTGATGTTACGAACGGTGACCTGCTCCTGATCCTCATGCTGGAACACCAGCACGCTATCGGCCACTTTCAGTTTGCCTATATCAAAGGACCAGCCCGTATCGGACGGTTCATCCGGTAAGGTATTCTCGCGCGGCGCAACCGGCGCATTCGCGTCGCGCACGGCTTCGGTCTGCGGGGTAAGCTGAATGACCGCGCCCTTCAGCATCACCTGATTAACCTGCAGCTGATGGGAGATGAGCGGGATCAGCGCCACATCGAGACGCATATTGTCCGCAGAGACCAGCGGCTGTGCCGCGCCCGGCGCGGTTAACGACATGCGGCCAGAGAGAATGCTGAGCTGCGGCCAGACGTGCCAGCGCAGCGGCCCGTCAAGCTTCAGTTGGTAACCACTGCGTGCCTCGACCTGCCGCACCATGTAAGCGCGGAAATCATTCGGGTTAACCAGCAGAACCAACGCCGAAAGGCCAGCAACCAGCACTACCAGCAAAATCATCAGCGTTGTCAGAACTCTTCTCATGGCATCCTCAATGGACTAACGATCAGTCTTTATCAATACGGCTGGCAACTGCACCCTGCTGGTCGCGGTATTTTGCGTCCTGGCGGCGGTTATAAGGCCTGTCTGCCGGGCCTGTGAGCGGTTCAAAGCTTAATGCACCGATCATCATTCCGGGGCGCAGCGCCAGCGGCAGTTTACCGGCGTTGAAGAACTCCAGCACGATACGGCCGGACCAGCCTGGGTCGATACGGTGCGCGGTTACGTGAACCATCAGCCCCAGGCGGGCCAGAGAAGAACGGCCATCAAGCCAGCCGACGAGATCCGCAGGCAGGGTCACGGATTCATACGTCACCGCCAGCGCCAGTTCACCCGGGTGCAGATAAAAAGCTTCACCTTCGTCAATGATGATTTCATCACTCATGACGCGATCGAGCGCGGCGCTGACTTCATCCTTCGGCCCGCTGAGGTCGATGAACGGCGCAGTATGGCCGCTAAAGGTGCGGAATTTATTCCCCAACCGTACATCAACGGTCACCCCATTGATACGCTCCACGGGGGGACGTGGGGTAATAGACAAGCGGCCTTCATCCAGCCAGGCTTCAATATCACGATCGCAAAGACGCATGGTACTTTCTCCTTTCATGCATCGTACCCTGAGCCGTTGAACGCTCAGGGTAAAACCAGGTTATCTCTGAACGGTACACAATTCGCGCGGCTTATTCAAAAAACTGGCTGATTTTCGCTTTTAAGATATCAATAGCAATGCGGTTTTTGCCCCCGCGAGGCACGATGATATCGGCGTATTGTTTGGATGGTTCAATAAACTGCAGGAACATCGGACGGACCGTTTTCTGGTATTGCGCCATGACGGAGTCCATCGAACGGCCGCGCTCATTAACGTCACGCTTGATGCGGCGCATCAGGCAGATATCCAGCGGGGTATCGACGAAGATGGAGAAGTTCATGGATTCACGCAGGCGGGCATCGGTCAGGAGCAGGATGCCTTCAAGGATAATGACCTTCTTCGGCTCGATGCGGATCGTTTCCTGGGTACGGGTGTGTTCTACGTAACTGTAAACGGGCAGTTCGATCGCCTGGCCGCTCTTAAGCGCTTCTAAATGCTGGAACAGTAAACTGTGATCCATCGCATTCGGGTGGTCGTAGTTGGTTTTTACACGTTCTTCCATCGACAGATGGGATTGATCTTTGTAGTAGCTGTCTTCGGGAATGACGCCGATATGCTCATCACCTACCTGTTCACGCAGTTCGCGATAAAGCGTACTGGCAATTAGACTTTTACCTGAAGCCGATGCGCCGGCGATGCCTATAATGACGCACTGATGAGACTTATCAGTCATAAATTTAGCGACCTGAATAACCTGGATGTTAAGGAAGGACGACGCCGGAGCGTCAAACGCGGCAATTATAGGGATTTCGCGGGCGTGATACCAGTCGAATGCGCAGGTTCTGCGAGACAGGCTGAAAAGTGGCGCATTGATCCCTGAGAGAAATTTTAATGACCGTTTTTTCAGCGTTTAACAGGAATTTTTTAGCGAGTAACTATTTAATAAGTCTATGATGTCAAATTATGAGCAGTCGCCATATGAATTGTAAATTGTTTGTACTAGCATAAACCAAATTATCAAATTCACTCGTGCGCACTTCTCTCCTGACGGCATGGCGTCTCTGGATAAAGCGGTAATGAATAAACAATACCAGCGGGTTTTGGTTACCACCCCACATCCTTTATTACGACTTGTCTGTCTGGGCCTGGTCACCTTTATCTTTACCTTATTTTCGCTGGAGCTTACCCGCTTCGGTACCCTGCTGGCGCCACTCTGGTTTCCTACCGCCATTATGATGGTGGCGTTTTACCGCCATGCAGGAAAAATGTGGCCCGGGATAGCCCTGGCCTGTTCATTTGGCAATATTCTGGCCTCGTGGATGATGTTCTCCTGGGCGTCGATAAACCCCACCTACACCGCAATAAACGTGATTGAGGCCATCATCGGTGCCGTGTTACTGCGTAAGCTGCTTCCGTGGTACAACCCGCTGCAAAATTTAAACGACTGGATCCGCCTGGCAATAGGCAGCGCGCTGGTGCCGCCGCTGGTGGGCGGTATTCTGATGACGCTTCTGATCCCCGGCCCTGAGCCGCTGCGTAATTTCATCGTCTGGGTGCTATCTGAATCCATTGGCGCGCTGGCACTGGTGCCGCTGGGGCTGCTGTTTAAATCCCATTACCTGCTCCGCCACCGTGATCCGAGATTGCTGCTGGAAACCCTGGTTACCATGGCCGTAACGCTGGCCCTCAGCTGGGCATCCATCACCTGGCTGCCGTGGCCCTTTACCTGCGTGATTGTCCTGCTGATGTGGAGCGCCGTGCGCTTGCCGCGGATGGAAGCGTTCATGGTGTTTCTGGTTACCGTGATGGTCGTTTCACTGATGATTGCCCATAACCCTTCGGCGCTGACCACCCAACATGCCGGGCCGATGATGAACGCGCCGTGGCTGCCGTTCCTGATGCTCCTCCTCCCCGCTAACGTGATGACCATGGTGATGTATGCCTTCCGTGCCGAACGCAAACACATCACCGAGAGCGAAGAGCGCTTTCGTAATGCAATGGAGTATTCCGCCATCGGTATGGCGTTAGTCAGCATGGAGGGCCAGTGGCTTCAGGCCAACAAGGCGCTGTGCAATTTCCTCGGTTACAGCCAGACCGAGCTACAGTCGCTCACCTTCCAGCAGCTCACCTGGCCGGAAGATTTGCATACCGACCTGGAACAGCTGGAGCAGCTGGTCAACGGCGAGATCAACACCTACACCCTTGAAAAGCGCTATTACACGCGCAACGGAGAGGTCGTCTGGGCACTTTTGGCCGTCTCCGTCGTGCGCCATGCCGATGGCTCGCCGCTCTATTTCATCGCCCAGATTGAAGACATTAACGACCTGAAGCAGACCGAGTGGGTCAATAAACGGCTGATGGAGCGCATTACGCTGGCCAACGAAGCGGGCGGCATCGGCATCTGGGAGTGGGATCTGGAGCCAGACATCATCAGCTGGGATAAGCGGATGTTTGAGCTGTATGAAATTCCGCCGCACATCAAGCCCACCTGGCAGCTCTGGCACGAAAGAATATTGCCGGAGGATCGCGCCCATGCGGAGCAGGTGCTGCGGGATTCACTGGTTTCTCGTCTGCCGTTTAAGCTTGAATTCCGTATCCGCGTGAAGGAAGGCGTGCGCCATATACGCTCCCTGGCAAACCGGGTGCTGAATAAAGAGGGTGAAGTCGAACGTTTGCTCGGCATCAATATGGACATGACCGAGGTGAAGGAGCTTAACGAAGCGCTGTTTCAGGAAAAAGAGCGTCTGCACATCACGCTCGACTCCATCGGCGAAGCGGTGCTCTGTACCGATATCGACATGAACGTCACCTTTATGAACCCGGTCGCCGAGAAGATGAGCGGCTGGCTGCAGACCGAGGCCATCGGCCAGCCGATCCTGAAGGTGTTACACATCACCTTTGGGGAACGGGGCCAGCTGATGGAGAATATTCACAGCGGCGATATGTCACGCTCCGATATCGACCAGGATGTAGTGCTGAACTGCCGCACCGGCGGATCGTTTGATATCCATTACAGCATTACGCCACTCAGTACCCTTGATGGGCACAGTATTGGCTCGGTGATCGTTATTCAGGACGTCACCGAGTCGCGCAAAATGCTGCGTCAGCTAAGCTACAGCGCGTCGCACGATGCCCTCACCCACCTGGCAAATCGGGTCAGCTTCGAAAACCATCTCAAACGGCTTCTGCAAACCGTTCGCGAGACGCGTCAGCGTCATGCGCTGGTCTTTATCGATCTGGACCGCTTCAAAGCCGTCAATGATAGCGCAGGCCATGCGGCGGGAGATGCCCTGCTGCGGGAACTCTCTTCCATGATGTTAACCATGCTTCGCTCCAGCGACGTGCTGGCGCGCCTGGGCGGCGACGAGTTTGGGCTGCTGCTGCCGGACTGCAATATTGAGAGCGCGCGCTATATCACCGGGCGTTTGATCCATACCATCAATGACTATCACTTTATGTGGGAAGGTCGCCTGCACCGGATTGGCGCCAGCGCAGGGATCACGCTGATTGATGAGCATAATAACCAGGCGTCAGAAGTGATGTCGCAGGCGGATATTGCCTGTTATGCCTCGAAAAACAGCGGCCGCGGCATCGTGACGGTGTACGAACCGCAGCAGGAGCGGGATCGGAGCGCGCGCAGCATGATGTCGCTGGACGAACAGTGGCATATGATCAAAGACAATCATCTGATGATGATAGCCCGCAGCGTCGCCTCCCCGCGCATACCGGAAAGCTGTAACTTCTGGCTGATTTCGCTACGCCTGTGGACCAGCCAGGGTGAAGTCCAGGAGGAGCACGCCTTCCGTTCTGGTCTGGCGGAGCCCGAACTGCTGCACGCCCTCGACAGACGTATCTTTGGTGAGTTTTTCCGCACCTCTGCCGCACAGGTCGCCCGTAAAGGGATGGGGGTAGCACTGCCGCTTTCTGCCGCCGGTTTAGCCAGCGTAACGCTGGTCGATGAACTCCTCGACCTGCTCGATAACAGCCCCATGCCGGGCCGTCTGCTGCATCTGGTTATCGCGAGCGACGTGGTGTGTAACCCGGATGAGAACCTGCAGCGAGGGCTGCAAAAGCTTCGCCAGGCGGGCTGCCGGGTGATCTTCAGCCAGATAGGGCGCGACATGAACGTCTTCAGCCACCTGAGCCCGAACATGGCCGATTATCTGATGCTCGACGCCGAGGTGGTGAGCAACGTGTATGGCAATCTGATGGATGAGATGATGGTGACCATCGTTCAGGGCCACGCCCAGCGTCTGGGGATGAAAACCATCGCGGGCCCCTGCAACCAGCCCATCATGATGGATACGCTTTCCGGCATCGGCATTGATTTTATCTATGGCGACACCATCGCCGAGCCGCAGCCGCTGGATCTACTGCTCAACACCAGTTATTTCGCCATCAACTGACGGCGTCCAGCCGTCGGTATACCAGATGTGCAGCAGCGCGTAGGAGCGCCACGGCTGCCAGCGCTCGGCGTAACGACGGATCTGCGCAGGGGTCATCCCGGCGAAGCGTTGCTTAATCAGATAATCATCCGGCAGGAACACATCTTTCGCCTGCCAGCCTCTCAGGGCCAGGTAATTTGCCGTCCAGCGCCCGATGCCCGGCCGCTGCTGTAGCGCCTTCATGCCCGCCTCAACGTCCTCGGGCGGCGTCAGCGGAAACGTCCCGTCAACAACCGACTGCGCCAGATGAATCAGCGCCTCCGCGCGTTTTACCGGCATCCCGAGCGCCTTGAGCGCCAGCGGATCGGCAGCGGCCAGCGCTTGCGGGGAGGGAAAGCAGATATAACCCGGTGCATCCTTCACCGGCTCACCGCACAGGGCGACAACGCGGGAAGCCAGTTTCGCCGCCATCGCCACGCTGACCAACTGCCCGAGAATGGCCCGGACGCCCTGCTCGTACGCATCCATCGCCCCCGGCAGACGCAAGCCGGGGCGGGCAGCGCCGAGATCCCCCAGCGTATCCGCGATGTGCTGCGGGTTACAGGCGAGATCGAACAGGCGCCCGATGCGTTCAAGACACGTCTGCGCAACCGGAACCAACCCCGGGCTGAGCGTCACAATCAGCGTATGGGTAGCGATATCCGGCGTCACGCGAAATATCCCCTGATGGCCGTCGCAGGCAAAGCTGCGCTCGTAATAGTCGCTCGTGACGGTTTCAATGCCCGTCACCGCACGCGCGCCGAGAAAGCCAAACATCCACTGCCAGTCGTAAGGGGGTTGCCACGTCAGGGTATACATCGCTGCTCCTTTTTTATTTTTATCAGCATAAACGGAAAGACCTTGTTTCGCCTTGCTTTCATATTCCTGTTGTCGCGATGCAGACATTTCGTTAAAGTCTCGCCCCTTCTCACCGGCATGGGGATTAATCGTGTTTATTGGATTTGACTACGGTACGGCAAACTGCTCGGTTGCGATCATGCAAAACGGCCAACCGCAGCTTCTGAAAATGGAAAAAGAGAGCACGCTGCTGCCGTCAATGCTCTGCGCGCCAACGCGCGAAGCGGTGAGCGAGTGGCTGTTCCGCCACCATCAGGTTCCGGCTACCGCGGCGGAAACCCAGGCGCTGCTGCGTCGGGCGGTCAGCTTTAACCGCGAGGAAGACATCGACGTTACCCCTTCCAGCGTGCAGTTTGGCCTTTCCTCGCTCGGGCATTACATTGAAGACCCGGAAGAGGTCTACTTCGTTAAATCGCCAAAGTCCTTCCTCGGCGCGAGCGGCCTGAAGCCGCAGCAGGTGGCGATGTTTGAAGATCTGGTGTGCGCCATGATGCTGCATATCCGCAATCAGGCGCAGTCGCAGGTGCCGGATACTATCACCCAGGCGGTGATTGGCCGCCCGATCAACTTCCAGGGGCTGGGCGGTGACGAAGCCAACCAGCAGGCGCAGGGGATACTTGAGCGTGCGGCGCACCGGGCGGGATTCCACGACGTGGTGTTTCAGTACGAGCCGGTTGCGGCGGGGCTGGATTTTGAAGCCACGCTGACGGAAGAGAAGCGCGTGCTGGTCGTCGACATCGGGGGCGGTACAACGGACTGCTCGCTTCTGCTAATGGGACCGCAGTGGCATCACCGTCGTGACCGCGAAAACAGCCTGCTCGGGCACAGCGGCTGCCGCGTAGGCGGCAACGATCTGGATATCGCCCTGGCCTTTAAGAGCCTGATGCCGCTGCTGGGCATGGGCGGTCAAACCGAGAAAGGCATCGCCCTGCCGATCCTGCCGTGGTGGAACGCGATTGCCATCAACGACGTTCCGGCGCAGAGTGATTTTTACAGCACCGCGAACGGGCGCTTCCTCAACGATCTGGTGCGCGACGCGCAGGATGCCGAGAAGGTCGCCCTGCTGTATAAAGTGTGGCGTCAGCGCCTGAGCTACCGCGTAGTGCGAACTGCGGAGGAGTGCAAAATCGCCCTTTCAGACCGTCCTGAACATGCGGTCTCCTTGCCGTTTATCCGCGACGATCTGGCCACGGCGATTTCACAGGAGGGGCTGGAGACGGCGCTTGCTCAGCCGCTGCAGCGAATTCTGGAGCAGGTCCAACTGGCGCTGGAGAACGGCAAAGAGAAGCCGGATGTGATCTACCTGACCGGCGGTAGCGCCCGTTCACCGCTGATCAAGAAAGCGCTGGCGGAACAGCTGCCGGGCATTCCGATTGCCGGTGGGGATGACTTTGGCTCCGTTACCGCAGGGCTGGCGCGCTGGGCGCAGGTGATGTTTAGCTAATGCGGTTGTGCCGGGTGGCGGCTTCGCCTTACCCGGCTAAAACGATCGCCACACTCAGACCATTCCTGACAGTCTTCCATATTTCCTCCATTTTTCCGCTGTGTTAGCTGACTAAACTAGTATCATTCCCCGAAGTATTCAGGATGAGAACGTATAACGATGAAAAGCAGTAACAAATCCCGCTGGGCAATCGCCGCTGGCATCATTGTGGTGGTCCTTGCCGCCGCCTGGTACTGGCACAGTCAATCTGCAAACTCCGCCGCTCCCGCTGGCGCCAGCAGCCAGGCCCAGCGCCCGGCTGGCGGCGGCCGTCACGGCATGCGCGGCGGCGCGCTGGCACCGGTTCAGGCGGCAACGGCGGTGAGCAAAGCCGTTCCGCGTTATCTGACAGGACTCGGAACCATCACCGCCGCCAACACCGCCACGGTGCGCAGCCGCGTTGACGGTCAGCTCATCGCAATCCACTTCCAGGAAGGTCAGCAGGTCAAAGCGGGCGATCTGCTGGCGGAAATCGACCCGAGCCAGTTTAAAGTCGCCCTCGCTCAGGCGCAGGGGCAGCTCGCGAAAGACAAAGCCACCCTAGCCAACGCCCGTCGCGATCTGGCGCGCTACCAGCAGCTGGTGAAAACCAACCTCGTTTCTCGTCAGGAGCTGGACACCCAGCAGTCGCTGGTCAGCGAAACGCAGGGCACCATCAAAGCCGACGAGGCCGCCGTCGCCAGCGCGCAGCTGCAGCTGGACTGGAGCCGCATCACCGCGCCGATTGACGGACGCGTGGGCCTGAAGCAGGTCGATATCGGTAACCAGATCTCCAGCGGCGACACCACGGGCATCGTGGTGATCACCCAGACCCACCCGATTGATTTAGTCTTTACCCTGCCGGAAAGCGATATCGCAACCGTCATGCAGGCGCAAAAAGCCGGTAAAGGCCTGGTGGTGGAAGCCTGGGACCGCACCAACAAGCAGAAGCTGAGCGAGGGTTCCCTGCTCAGTCTGGACAACCAGATCGATACCACCACCGGCACCATCAAGCTCAAGGCGCGCTTTAACAACCAGGACGATGCCCTCTTCCCGAACCAGTTCGTGAACGCGCGAATGCTGGTCGCTACTGAAGAGAACGCGGTAGTGATACCTACCGCAGCGCTGCAGATGGGTAACGAAGGAAGCTTTGTCTGGGTGCTGAACAGCGACAATAAAGTGAGCAAGCATCTGGTGAAAACCGGGATTCAGGACAGCCAGACGGTGGTCATCAGCGCCGGGCTCTCCGCCGGCGACCGCGTGGTTACCGACGGCATCGACCGTCTCACCGAAGGCGCGAAAGTTGAGGTGGTTGAACCTGCAAAACAGGGAGCGACCTCCTGATGCAGGTTATGCCCCCGAGCTCTACAGGTGGGCCGTCACGCCTGTTTATCCTCCGCCCTGTCGCCACCACGCTGTTGATGGTGGCGATCCTGCTGGCCGGGATCATTGGCTACCGCTTTCTGCCCGTGTCGGCGCTGCCGGAGGTGGATTACCCAACGATTCAGGTTGTCACTCTCTATCCTGGCGCCAGCCCGGACGTGGTGACGTCCGCCATTACCGCCCCGCTGGAGCGCCAGTTTGGCCAGATGTCCGGGTTAAAACAGATGTCCTCCCAGAGTTCCGGCGGGGCATCCGTCGTGACGCTGCAGTTCCAGCTAACGCTGTCGCTGGACGTCGCCGAGCAGGAAGTGCAGGCCGCCATCAACGCCGCCACCAACCTGCTGCCGTCGGACCTGCCTAACCCGCCGGTCTACAGCAAGGTGAACCCGGCGGATCCGCCGATCATGACGCTGGCCGTCACCTCCTCCGCCATGCCGATGACCCAGGTCGAAGACATGGTCGAAACCCGCGTGGCGCAGAAGATTTCTCAGGTCTCCGGCGTCGGCCTCGTCACGCTGGCGGGCGGCCAGCGCCCGGCCGTGCGCGTGAAGCTTAACGCACAGGCGATTGCCGCGCTGGGGCTGACCAGCGAAACCATCCGCACCGCCATCAGCAGTGCCAACGTCAACTCGGCGAAAGGCTCGCTGGACGGCCCGACCCGTGCGGTCACCCTCTCGGCAAACGACCAGATGCAGTCCGCCGACGAATACCGTCAGCTGATTGTGGCCTACCAGAACGGCGCGCCGATCCGCCTGGGCGACGTCGCCACCGTGGAACAAGGCGCGGAAAACAGCTGGCTCGGCGCGTGGGCGAACAAGCAGCAGGCGATCGTGATGAACGTGCAGCGCCAGCCGGGCGCCAACATCATCGAAACCGCCGACAGCATCCGCACCATGCTGCCGCAGCTGATTGAAAGCCTGCCGAAATCGGTCAGCGTAAAAGTCCTTTCCGACCGCACCACCAACATTCGTGCGTCGGTCACCGATACCCAGTTCGAGCTGATGCTGGCGATTGCGCTGGTGGTAATGATCATTTACCTGTTCCTGCGCAACGTTCCGGCAACCATTATCCCCGCCGTCGCCGTGCCGCTCTCTCTGGTCGGGACCTTTGCGGTGATGGTGTTCCTCGACTTTTCGATTAACAACCTGACGCTGATGGCGCTCACCATCGCCACCGGGTTCGTGGTGGATGACGCCATCGTCGTTATCGAGAACATCTCGCGCTATATCGAGAAAGGTGAAAAGCCGCTGGCCGCCGCGCTGAAGGGCGCAGGGGAAATCGGCTTTACCATTATCTCGCTGACCTTCTCGCTGATTGCGGTGCTGATCCCGCTACTGTTTATGGGCGACATCGTCGGGCGGCTGTTCCGCGAGTTTGCCGTGACGCTGGCGGTCGCCATTCTGATCTCTGCCGTGGTGTCGCTGACCCTGACGCCGATGATGTGCGCCCGCATGCTGAGCCACGAGTCCCTGCGCAAGCAAAACCGCTTCTCCCGCGCCTCCGAGCGGATGTTCGAGCAAATTATTGCCGCCTACGGTCGCGTGCTGGCGAAAGTGCTGAACCATCCGTGGGCAACACTTGGCGTGGCGCTGGGCACGCTGGCGCTCAGCGTAATGCTGTGGATTTTTATTCCGAAAGGTTTCTTCCCCATCCAGGATAACGGCATTATTCAGGGCACGCTTCAGGCTCCGCAGTCGGTCTCCTTCGCGAACATGGCGCAGCGCCAGCAGCAGGTGTCTGAGATCATCATGAAAGACCCGGCGGTGGAGAGCCTGACGTCCTACGTGGGGGTGGATGGCACCAATCCGTCGCTCAACAGCGCGCGTCTGCAGATCAACCTCAAGCCGCTGGATGAGCGCGACGACCGCGTGAACGCCGTCATCGAGCGCCTGCAAAGCGCCGTGGCCCGCGTGCCGGGCGTTGAGCTTTACCTGCAGCCGATTCAGGATCTGACCATTGATACCCAGGTCAGCCGCACGCAGTATCAGTTCACGCTCCAGGCTACGTCGCTTGATGCCCTCAGCACCTGGGTGCCGCAGCTGGTTGAAAAACTTAACACCCTGCCACAGCTCGCCGACGTCAGCAGCGACTGGCAGGACAAGGGGCTGGCGGCCTACGTCAACGTTAACCGCGACACCGCCAGCCGTCTGGGCATCACCATGTCGGACGTGGACAACGCCCTGTATAATGCCTTCGGTCAGCGCCTGATCTCCACCATCTACACCCAGGCGAACCAGTACCGCGTGGTGCTGGAACACAACACCGAGCACACCCCCGGCCTGGCCGCGCTGGACTCGGTGCGCCTGACCAGCAAAGACGGCGGCATTGTGCCGCTGAGCGCCATCGCCACGGTGGAGGAGCGCTATACCCCGCTGTCGATTAACCACCTGGATCAGTTCCCGTCCACCACCATTTCCTTCAACGTGCCGGACGGTTACTCGCTGGGCGAGGCGGTGGAAGCCATCCAGGCTGCTGAAAAAGCGCTCAGCTTCCCGTCCGACATTCAGACCCAGTTCCAGGGCAGCACGCTGGCGTTCCAGGCCGCGCTGGGCAACACCGTCTGGCTGATCGTCGCGGCGGTCGTGGCGATGTACATCGTGCTTGGCGTGCTGTACGAAAGCTTTATCCACCCGATCACCATCCTCTCTACCCTGCCAACGGCGGGCGTGGGGGCGCTGCTGGCATTGATGCTGGCGGGCAGCGAGCTGGACGTTATTGCCATCATCGGCATCATCCTGCTTATCGGGATCGTGAAGAAAAACGCCATCATGATGATCGACTTTGCGCTGGCCGCCGAGCGCGAGCAGGGCATGTCGCCGCGCGATGCCATCTTCCAGGCCTGCCTGCTGCGTTTCCGCCCGATCCTGATGACCACGCTGGCCGCCCTGCTGGGGGCGCTGCCGCTGATGCTCAGCACCGGCGTCGGTGCGGAGCTGCGCCGCCCGCTGGGTATCGGTATGGTCGGGGGCCTGCTGGTGAGTCAGGTGCTGACGCTCTTCACCACGCCGGTGATCTATCTGCTGTTTGACCGCCTGGCGCTGTGGACCAAAAGTCGTTTCCCGAAACGTGAAGAGGAGGCGTAAGTGAAGTTTTTCGCCCTCTTCATTTACCGTCCGGTGGCGACGATTTTACTCTCCGTCGCCATTACCCTGTGCGGCGTGCTGGGCTTCCGGCTGCTGCCAGTTGCCCCCCTGCCGCAGGTGGATTTCCCGGTGATCATGGTCAGCGCCTCGCTGCCGGGTGCGTCACCGGAGACCATGGCCTCGTCCGTTGCCACGCCGCTGGAGCGTTCTCTTGGGCGGATTGCGGGGGTCAACGAGATGACCTCCAGCAGCTCGCTGGGCAGCACGCGCATCATTCTGGAATTCAGCTTCGACCGGGATATTAACGGTGCCGCCCGTGACGTGCAGGCGGCCATCAACGCCGCGCAAAGCCTTCTGCCGAGCGGGATGCCGAGCCGTCCGACCTACCGCAAGGCCAATCCGTCCGACGCGCCAATCATGATCCTGACGCTGACCTCTGACACCTATTCTCAGGGGCAGCTCTACGACTTTGCGTCGACCCAGCTGGCGCAGACGATCTCACAAATCAACGGCGTGGGTGACGTGAGCGTTGGCGGCAGTTCCCTGCCCGCCGTGCGCGTGGGCCTCAACCCGCAGGCGCTGTTCAACCAGGGCGTGTCGCTGGACGACGTGCGCTCCGCCATTAGCAGCGCCAACGTGCGTAAACCGCAGGGGGCGATTGAGGACGGCAGCCACCGCTGGCAGATCCACACCAACGACGAGCTAAAAACCGCTGCGGAATACCAGCCGCTGATTATTCACTACAACAACGGCGCGGCGGTACGCCTGAGCGACGTCGCCAGCGTCACCGACTCGGTGCAGGACGTGCGCAACGCCGGGATGACCAACGCTAAACCGGCGATCCTGCTGATGATCCGCAAGCTGCCGGAGGCGAACATTATTGAGACGGTGAACAGCATTCGCGCCCGCCTCCCGGAGCTACAGGAGACCATCCCGGCAGCAATCGATCTGCAGATTGCCCAGGATCGCTCCCCGACCATCCGCGCCTCGCTTGAAGAGGTGGAGCAAACGCTGATTATCTCCGTCGCGCTGGTGATCCTGGTGGTGTTCCTGTTCCTGCGCTCCGGCCGCGCGACGCTGATCCCGGCGGTGGCCGTGCCGGTGTCGCTGATTGGGACCTTTGCCGCCATGTACCTGTGTGGCTTTAGCCTTAACAACCTGTCGCTGATGGCCCTGACGATTGCGACGGGCTTCGTAGTGGATGACGCCATCGTGGTGCTGGAGAACATTTCCCGCCACCTTGAAGCGGGCGTGAAACCGCTGCAGGCCGCGCTGCAGGGCACGCGCGAGGTGGGCTTTACGGTACTTTCCATGAGCCTGTCGCTGGTGGCGGTATTCCTGCCGCTGCTGCTGATGGGCGGGCTGCCGGGCAGGCTGCTGCGGGAGTTTGCCGTCACCCTCTCGGTCGCCATCGGGATTTCGCTGGTGATTTCCCTGACGCTGACGCCGATGATGTGCGGCTGGATGCTCAAGCGCAGCAAGCCTCACTCGCAGCCGCGCCGCAAAGGCTTTGGTCGTTTTCTGATGGCGATGCAGGAAGGCTACGGCAAATCGCTGAAGTGGGTGCTGAACCATACGCGGCTGGTCGGCCTGGTGCTGATCGCCACCATTGGGCTCAACGTCTGGATGTACATCACCATCCCTAAAACCTTCTTCCCGGAGCAGGACACCGGCGTGCTGATGGGCGGCATCCAGGCGGACCAGAGCATTTCATTCCAGGCGATGCGCGGCAAGCTGCAGGACTTTATGAAGATCATTCGTGAGGATCCGGCTGTAGACAACGTCACTGGCTTTACCGGCGGCTCGCGCGTTAACAGCGGGATGATGTTCATTACCCTTAAGCCGCGCGGCGAGCGCAACGAAACGGCGCAGCAGGTGATTGACCGCCTGCGGGTGAAGCTCGCCAAAGAGCCGGGCGCAAACCTGTTTTTGATGGCCGTTCAGGATATCCGCGTCGGCGGGCGGCAGGCGAACGCCAGCTACCAGTACACGTTGCTCTCGGATGATTTAGCCGCCCTGCGCGAGTGGGAGCCGAAGATCCGTAAGGCGCTGGCCGCCCTGCCGGAGCTGGCGGACGTGAACTCCGATCAGCAGGACAACGGCGCGGAGATGGCGCTCACCTACGACCGCGAAACCATGTCGCGTCTGGGCATCAACGTTGAAGCCGCCAACAGCCTGCTAAATAACGCCTTCGGCCAGCGCGAGATCTCCACCATCTACCAGCCGATGAACCAGTATAAGGTGGTGATGGAAGTTGACCCGCGCTACACCCAGGACATCAGCGCGCTGGATAAAATGTTTGTGATTAACAGCGACGGCAAGGCGATTCCGCTCTCGTACTTTGCCAGCTGGCGGCCAGCCAACGCGCCGCTGTCGGTGAACCATCAGGGGCTGTCGGCGGCGTCGACCATCTCCTTTAACCTGCCCGCCGGTTCATCGCTTTCCGAGGCCAGCGACGCGATCAACCGCGCGATGACGCAGCTCGGCGTGCCGTCCACCGTGCGCGGCAGCTTTGCCGGGACCGCGCAGGTGTTCCAGGAGACGATGAACTCGCAGGTGATTTTGATTCTGGCGGCCATTGCCACGGTCTATATTGTGCTGGGCGTGCTGTATGAAAGCTACGTGCACCCGCTGACCATTCTCTCAACGCTGCCGTCGGCGGGCGTGGGGGCGTTGCTGGCGCTGGAGCTGTTTGGCGCGCCATTCAGCCTGATCGCGCTTATCGGAATTATGCTGTTAATCGGCATCGTAAAGAAAAACGCCATCATGATGGTGGACTTCGCGCTGGACGCCCAGCGCAACGGCAACCTCTCGCCGGAGGAGGCGATTTTCCAGGCCTGCCTGCTGCGTTTTCGTCCGATCATGATGACCACCCTGGCGGCGCTGTTTGGCGCACTGCCGCTGGTTATCTCGGGCGGAGACGGCTCAGAGCTGCGCCAGCCGCTGGGGATCACCATCGTCGGCGGCCTGGTGATGAGCCAGCTGCTGACGCTGTACACCACGCCGGTGGTCTATCTGTTCTTCGACCGCCTGCGGCTGCGCTTTTCGCGTAAAAACAGAGAAACGGTAAACGGGTAAATGACTGAGCTTCCCAGCAACGTTCGCTGGCAATTGTGGATAGTCGCCTTCGGCTTCTTTATGCAGTCGCTGGATACGACCATCGTCAACACCGCCCTCCCCTCGATGGCGAAAAGCCTGGGGGAGAGCCCGCTGCATATGCATATGGTAATTGTCGCCTACGTGCTGACGGTTGCGGTGATGCTGCCTGCCAGCGGCTGGCTGGCGGACAAAGTGGGCGTGCGGAATATCTTTTTTACCGCCATCGTGCTGTTTACCGCTGGCTCGCTGTTTTGCGCCCAGGCCAGCACCCTCGACCAGCTGGTGACGGCGCGCGTGCTGCAGGGCGTCGGCGGGGCGATGATGGTGCCCGTCGGGCGGTTAACGGTGATGAAGATTGTGCCACGCGAGCAGTACATGGCGGCGATGACCTTCGTCACCCTGCCCGGCCAGGTGGGGCCGCTGCTGGGCCCGGCTCTCGGCGGGATGCTGGTGGAGTACGCCTCCTGGCACTGGATTTTCTTAATCAATCTTCCTGTTGGCCTCATTGGCGCTATCGCCACCCTGACGCTGATGCCGAACTACAAAATGCAGACGCGGCGCTTTGATTTCTTAGGCTTTATTCTGCTGGCGGCGGGCATGGCTACGCTCACCCTGGCGCTCGACGGGCAAAAGGGACTGGGGATCTCCGCCCTGACGCTCGGGGTGCTGGTGGTTATCGGCATCACCGCCATTCTGTGGTATCTGTGGCATGCTCGCGGGAATGACCAGGCGCTGTTCAGCCTGAACTTATTTAAAAATCCCACCTACCGCCTTGGCCTGTTCGGCAGCTTCGCCGGACGTATCGGCAGCGGCATGCTGCCGTTTATGACGCCCGTGTTTCTGCAAATTGGCATGGGGTTTTCGCCGTTTCACGCGGGCCTGATGATGATCCCGATGGTGCTCGGCAGCATGGGGATGAAGCGCATCGTGGTGCAGGTGGTGAACCGCTTTGGCTACCGTCACGTGCTGGTGGCCGCCACACTGGGGCTGTCGCTGGTGAGCCTGCTGTTTATGACCGTGGCGCTGATGGGCTGGTACTACGTCCTGCCACTGGTGCTGTTCTGCCAAGGGATGATCAACTCCATGCGCTTCTCGTCGATGAATACCCTGACGCTGAAAGACCTGCCGGACGATCTGGCGAGCAGCGGCAACAGCCTGCTGTCGATGATCATGCAGCTCTCCATGAGCGTGGGCGTGACCATCGCGGGTTTACTGCTCGGCATGTACGGCCAGCATCACCTCAGCGTCGACACGCCGGTGGCGCATCAGGTCTTTTTGTATACCTATCTCAGCATGGCGGTCATCATCGCCCTGCCCGCTTTCATCTTTGCCAGAGTGCCGGATGATACCAGCAAGAACGTCGTGATTAGGCGCGGCAAAAGGAGTGGCTCATGAAATTCTGGCGTCCGGGTATTACCGGCAAGCTCTTCGTGGCGATTTTTGCCACCTGTATCGTCCTGCTGATCACTATGCACTGGGCGGTGCGGATCAGCTTTGAGCGCGGTTTTATTGATTACATCAAGCATGGCAATGAACAGCGTTTACAGGGCTTAAGCGATGCGCTGAGTGAACAGTACGCCCAGCACGGCAACTGGCGTTTTCTGCGCAACAATGACCGCTTTATTTTCCAGATCCTGCGCTCGCTGGAGCACGATGCCGGCGACGATCGGCCTGGCCCGGGCATGCCGCCGCACGGCTGGCGCACCCAGTTCTGGGTAATCGATCAGGATATGCGCACGCTGGTGGGCCCGCGCGCGCCGATACCGCCGGACGGCACCCGCCGGGCGATTAAGGTGAATAACGCGACCGTCGGCTGGGTTATCGCCTCACCGGTGGAGCGCCTGACGCGCAACACCGATATCAACTTTGACCGCCAGCAGCGCCGGACCAGCTGGCTGATCGTCGCTCTCTCCACCCTGCTCGCTGCGCTCGCCACCTTCCCGCTGGCGCGCGGTCTGCTCGCGCCGGTGAAACGCCTGGTGGAAGGCACGCACAAGCTGGCCGCCGGGGATTTCACCACCCGCGTCGACACCCGCAGCCAGGACGAACTGGGCAAGCTGGCGCAGGACTTTAACCAGCTCGCCAGCACGCTGGAGAAAAACCAGCAGATGCGCCGCGACTTTATGGCCGATATTTCCCACGAGCTACGCACCCCACTGGCGGTGCTGCGCGGCGAGCTGGAAGCCATTCAGGACGGCGTGCGCCAGTTTACGCCCGAATCGGTGGCCTCCCTGCAGGCGGAGGTGGGCACGCTCACCAAGCTGGTGGACGATCTCCACCAGCTATCCATGTCCGACGAAGGGGCGCTGGCCTACCAGAAGGCGCCCGTTGATGTGATTAACGTGCTCGAAGTTGCCAGCGGCGCCTTCCGCGAGCGCTTTGCCAGTCGCAACCTGAAAATCGACCTCTCCCTGCCGGACAGCGCGGTGGTATTTGGCGACAAAGACCGGCTGATGCAGCTGTTCAACAACCTGCTGGAGAACAGCCTGCGCTACACCGACAGCGGTGGCGGGCTGCATATCTCCGGCAGGCAGGACAACGGGCGCTTCGCCCTCACCTTCGCGGATTCCGCCCCCGGCGTGCAGGACGCGCAGCTGGAAAAATTGTTCGAGCGCTTTTACCGCACCGAAGGCTCCCGCAACCGCGCCAGCGGCGGTTCCGGCCTGGGGCTGGCGATTTGCGTTAACATCGTCGAGGCGCATAATGGCACCATTCGCGCCGCCCATTCGCCTTTTGGCGGGGTTAGCATTACAGTAGAGTTACCTCTGGAACGGGATTTATCGAGAGAAGTATGACCGAGTTACCGATTGACGAAAACACGCCGCGCATTTTGATCGTCGAAGACGAACCCAAGCTGGGACAGCTGCTGATCGACTATTTACGCGCGGCCAGCTATGCCCCGTCACTGATCAGCCACGGCGACCAGGTGCTGCCGTACGTGCGCCAGACCCCGCCGGATCTTATCCTGCTGGATTTAATGCTGCCTGGCGTTGATGGCCTGACCCTGTGCCGGGAGATTCGTCGCTTCTCCGACGTGCCTATTGTCATGGTTACCGCTAAAATCGAAGAGATTGACCGTCTGCTGGGGCTCGAAATCGGCGCGGACGACTACATCTGCAAGCCCTATAGCCCGCGTGAGGTGGTGGCCCGCGTGAAAACCATTCTGCGCCGCTGCAGGCCGAAGCGCGAGCTTCAGATGCTGGACGCCGAAAGCCCGCTGATTGTGGATGAGAGCCGCTTCCAGGCGAGCTGGCGCAGCAAGCTGCTGGACCTCACCCCTGCGGAGTTCCGCCTGCTGAAAACCCTCTCCCACGAGCCGGGAAAAGTCTTCTCACGCGAACAGCTGCTGAACCACCTGTACGACGATTACCGCGTGGTGACCGATCGCACCATCGACAGCCACATCAAAAACCTGCGCCGCAAGCTGGAGGCGCTGGACGCCGAGCAGTCGTTTATTCGTGCGGTGTATGGCGTGGGGTATCGCTGGGAAGCGGATGCGTGCAGGATTGCCTAGTTAGCCGCTGGTCAATCCAGGCCGGGTAAGGCGAAGCCGCCACCCGGCACAATAACTTTACCTCCCTGCCCCGCAGCGCTACAATGCCCGCCCTTAAAGTGGGGGATCTCCCCTTACCGCTGCACCTGGTGCATGCGGATCTGACCTGTCATCAGAACGAGAACAAACATGTTTAAACCGGAACTCCTTTCCCCGGCGGGAACGCTGCAAAATATGCGTTACGCTTTCGCCTATGGCGCTGACGCCGTGTATGCGGGCCAGCCGCGCTACTCGCTGCGCGTGCGTAACAACGAATTCAACCACGAGAACCTGCAGCTCGGCATCAACGAGGCGCATGCTCTGGGTAAAAAATTCTACGTGGTGGTCAACATCGCGCCGCACAACGCCAAGCTGAAAACGTTCATCCGTGACCTGAAGCCAGTAGTGGATATGGGGCCGGACGCGCTGATCATGTCGGACCCGGGTTTAATCATGCTGGTTCGGGAGAACTTCCCGGAAATGGATATTCACCTCTCCGTACAGGCTAACGCCGTCAACTGGGCGACGGTAAAATTCTGGAAGCAGATGGGGCTGACCCGCGTCATTCTGTCCCGCGAGCTTTCGCTGGAAGAGATTGAAGAGATCCGCACTCAGGTGCCGGACATGGAAATTGAAATCTTCGTTCACGGCGCGCTGTGCATGGCCTACTCCGGCCGCTGCCTGCTCTCTGGCTATATCAACAAGCGCGACCCGAACCAGGGCACCTGCACCAACGCCTGCCGCTGGGAATATAACGTCCAGGAAGGCAAAGAGGACGATATCGGCAACATCGTCCACAAGCATGAGCCGATCCCGGTGACGAACGTTGAGCCAACGCTGGGCATCGGCGCGCCAACCGACAGCGTGTTTATGATTGAAGAAGCCAAGCGTCCGGGCGAGTACATGACCGCCTTTGAAGACGAGCACGGCACCTACATCATGAACTCGAAAGATCTGCGCGCCATCGCCCACGTTGAGCGCCTGACGCAGATGGGCGTGCACTCCCTGAAGATCGAAGGCCGCACCAAATCCTATTACTATTGCGCGCGTACCGCACAGGTGTACCGCAAAGCCATCGACGATGCGGCTGCCGGTAAACCGTTCGATACCAGCCTGCTGGAAACGCTGGAAGGCCTGGCGCACCGCGGCTATACCGAAGGCTTCCTGCGCCGTCATACCCACGACGACTACCAGAACTACGAGCACGGCTACTCCGTTTCCGAACGCCAGCAGTTTGTCGGCGACTTCACCGGCGAGCGCAAAGGCGCGCTGGCGGCGGTGGCGGTGAAAAATAAGTTCACCAAAGGCGACAGCCTGGAGCTGATGACCCCGCAGGGCAACATGAACTTCACGCTGGAGCATCTGGAAAACGGCAAAGGCGAAGCGATTGAGGTTGCGCCGGGCGACGGGCATACCGTCTGGCTGCCGGTTCCGGAAGAGGTGGAGCTGAAGTTCGCGCTGCTGATGCGTAACTTCAACGGTGAAAGCACCCGAAACCCACACGGCAAATAGTCAATCAGGGAAATTTTTTCGCGCTGGGATAATTCTTAGAATCGGATCACATACCGCTTCGTTCAATACGGGTATTATCCCACGCGCTGAAAAACATAACCCATAAATGCTAGCTGTACCAGGAACCACCTCCTTAGCCTGCGTAATCTCCCTTACGCGGGCTTATTTTTTTGTTTTAACCAAATGAAATAAAAGGATTTATTTCAGGTCACGTCCACACATTGACCACATCGAAAAAAAGCCCTGCCTTGAGCGGGGCTTTACTTTTTGTTTCATACGGTGCCAGAATAAGACTCAAGCATATGTTTAATAAGGAAATTACATTGAAATTCTTTAAAGCAGTAGCTTTTTTAACTCTTGTCCTAACGTCCTACACCGCACAGGCAAATGATATCTCTGTACTGAAAAAATCTCTCAAGCCGTGGCAGCCGATTGAAGTTTCGAAAAGTGGCGACACACTTACGGTGGTACTAAACGAAAATCAAGTAACACCAACAATTTATGATACGGTCATTAGCACCGGTGTTTGCATGGATATCTGGACAAAGGATGTACCCGCCAATTACCTCGAAAAAGTAAAGGAACTCCATATTCTTAATAAGCACAAATTCAAAGGCTACGTGCTGGAACAACCTTTAGCCACCTGTAACGAAATGGGTAAAGAACAACCCGAAAGAGCAAAAGTGATTATGCTTTCGCATACTCATCTTTTCTGATCCACTGAATACAAAAAGCCCCGCATTTGCGGGGCTTTCTTTTGGTTACATCCAGGTGATTTGTTGCTGGCCTGATTGGGTCGGGTGCGGTGGTGCTGGCACTACTTCACCCGGCGAAACGATAAAGCGCTCGACCGTTTCAGTGGTCACAAACGTTGCGCTGCAGTTGATGTTAGTGCACTGGTGATAACGCTCTTTGGTCGTGTCAGTAAAATACCGACTTGTACGAGCGTGGGCGGCGTAATGACATTTTGGACAGTGAAACATGGCGAGCACCTCAAAGCGTTATTGATGCATTAATTTTAACCATTAAAGCCTTATATATCAAACACATAAGGCAATTTTATTGCATCATCTCTTCGCTTTCATACTCCACATCCGAAACCTTAACCTCAAGCTCTAAGCCCGTCGTGTAGCCGTTCCCGTTAAGGTTATGCACCACCCGGCTGATTATCCATGCCTGCTCGTCTATAACGCGCTTAAAGCCTTTGACTGCTATCGGCGTTTCAGGAAATAAATCTGCCCGACCAATAGCCAGCGAGATTGAAAACTCCGCGACGCCGCGCTGCAGCTTGTCCCACTTTGCCTGAGCGGCGCGCATGGCCTGCGCCTTTGTCGCGTAGATGGTCGTCAGCTCCAGCACGTTGTCAGACTCACCGACCATGTACTCGCCCTCGCGCGCTTCCTGCTCTTTTTTGGCTTTAGCCTTTGCCGGTGCTTTGGTAGCTTTCGGATGCTGCAGCGCGCGGAGGTGCTTCTCTTTGGGTTTACGCTTAAGCTTGACCTTTTGCTTTTGCGGCTTCGGGTCTCGGGTGTGCAGCCATTTCGCCGTAACGCCGGTGTAGGCTTCGCGGTCAGCGATGGCAAACTGATGCCGGTCGCCGTCGCCGCGTTCAAGTGTCATCTGCGGAATGGGCTTCCCGCTGGCCGTCTTACCGCTTCCGGCTTTCAGAAATAACAGATTCCCCGCTTTTACAGAGACCGCCGCACCGTTCCGGTCAGCCAGGCGGGAAAGAAACGCCGCGTCGGATTCCTGCGACTGGTCAATGTGAGAGACCGGGATCGCTTTCAGCGTGTCGGCCACGCTGGCTGTCAGCTTATTGCGCGCTGCAATGGTCTCAACAATGACCCCGAGCGTGGTGTCGTGCCATGACTGCTCCCGGCGGGAATTGAGCGACCCGCGAAAATCAGCGCTGCGCCCCCGGATAGTCAGCGTATCAGGCGCGCCCCGGTGCTCGATTTCATCGACCGTAAAAGTGCCTTTTTTTATCAGGGCGCTATCCTGCCAGCCCAGCCACAGCGTTAACGTTGCGCCGCGCGGGGGCAATGCGATTTGCCCGTCGACATCATCGAGCTCGATATCGAGCTGGTCGGCCTCGAATCCGCGATTATCGGTCATGGTCAGGCTGATAAGGCGGTCACTGAAATCCTGCGTAATATCCTCGTTATCCAGCTTGAGCATAAACGCCGGGGCAATCTTTGCACCGGCCTGAATATTCATACCCGTAATCATCCTGCCAGCCCTCCCAGCCAGTCACCGGCAGACGTAACCAGATTGTCGGCCTGCGTTTTCAGGTCGCCGTAAATCGCCGCGAGCGACTCATCGACGCGTTTCAGCGACAGGCTAAACTCGATTTTTCTGGCCGCGCCGTCGCTGAATAATTCGGTGTGCGTATGGCTCACCTTATCGATGACATACATGCCGTGGATCATGCCCGTTCCGTCAATCAGCGGCCACGCTCTGCCCTCGTCTGCCATCAGCTCGATGGCGGTCAGTGACAGACGGCCGCCGGTGATTTCCGGGTACAGCACGCCCGAAAGCGTGCGCGAGGTTTCCCCTTCCCCAAGAAACTGGTAGGCCGGGGGTTTGCCGATGCGGTCATTTGACGCCCAGCGGTACTCTTTCGAATACTGCATTGACTGATACGGCAGCGTGCGGCGCTCAAACACAAATAAACCTAAAACCATTAACATGCTTTAGCCCTCATCCATCGTGACGCATACTTGAGCGCTGACGCGCACGGTTTTGCTGGTCGAGTCTTTCGACGGCTTCGCGGAGCTGCCGGTCAAGATCTGTACCCGGTGCGATGCCACCATGTAGGGTGATGTTATATTCTGGCTTGCTCTGGTCTACGTAGGTCTTCCCGGCAGGAACCGGCACCGGGTGATACCACTGAGAATCGCCAAATAACGGCGTTGGTCTGATAGTGGACTCTTTACCCGATCCCGTTGCGGCATTGGCTTTTGCGGCTTTCTGGTCAAGGTCGCTCGACTCTTTATTGATTACCCCGAGCTTCTCCAGTAACCAGTTAACGCCTCCGCGTAATTTGTCGAAACTTTTTAGCGGTAACATCAGCGCGTCGGCCAGCAGTTTACCGAACATCACCCCCGCATTTTTGCATCTGTCGAGCGTCTCCTGCGTGGCCTTAACCGGCGCTATCAGGTCTTTAAACCACTGCCAGACGCCGCGCAATTTATCCATGAAAGAATCAAACACCGGCGCAAGCGGGGCAAATATTTCCGCCACCGGCGCAAACGCCGATTTTAATCCCTCTACCACCCCCGAGAAGAATGCGCTGATGGGCTCCCAGTATTTACGTATCAGGAGCGCCCCGGCCACAAATGCCGCAACCACGGCTACAACCGGCCACGTAATAGCACCGAGCACAGAGACAATGGCAGTACCCATTGCGGCGAGCGTTGTACCAAGAAAACTTGCGGCCGTAATAATCGCATTTATCCCGGTGATAACAGGCCATGCAATCAGGCCAATCCCGCCGAGCACACCAATCAGCGCCAGCCCACCGGCGACAAGGCTAAACAGGGTTTGTGTCAGTTGAGGGTTAGCTTTCGCCCAGGCTGAAACCTTACCAAGCCACTCAGTCGCGGAAACCGTCAGGCGGCGCAGTGCTGAGTTTTCTTTGTCGAATACCTCAATCTGCAGGTCTTCCCATGCTGACTGCAGGTTTTTCAGATCGCCGTCGAGGTTGTCCGTCTGAATTTTCGCAATGAGCTCGGTCGTGCCTTTCGAATCACGGATTGTCTGGCGTTTCTTGTCGAGTGAGCCATCACCGGCGGCGGCGACCAGCTTGATCGCACCCTTCATGGCTTCCTCGCCGAAAATCACTTTCAGATATTCGCCCTGCTCTGCGGTGCCGAGCTTATTTTTCTCAAAGGATTTGTGGATCGCTTTGAGGATTTTCTCGACCGGCAGCATGTTCCCTTTTGAGTCTCGGGTTTTCACGCCTAATTCTGAAATAGCCTCAACAGCCTTACCCATAGGCGCCTGCAGGCGGTTGAAAATGGCGCTTGCACCGGTCCCGGCCATCGAGCCCTTAATCCCGTTATCAGCCAGAATGCCGAGCATGGCGGTTGTATCTTCAATACTCGCCCCTGCAGCCTCCGCGATAGGCGCGACATACTTCATCGCCTCACCCAGCTCGACGAGGCCGGTGTTTGATGACGTAAAGCCTTTCGTCATCACATCCGCGACGCGTTCAATTTCAGTGGTCGGCAGGTTAAATGCCGACTGCATGTTGGTAATAATGTCGGCGGCTTCTGCGATATCCACGTCGGCCGCGAGGCTCAGGTTTACGGTCGACCCGGTCGCAGCCAGCACGTCATCAGCGTTATAGCCCGAGCGTGCGAGCGTGGTCTGCGTGCGCGCAACATCACCCGGCGAAAAGGCCGTAGTCGCACCGATATCACGCGCCTGTTGACGAATGGCCGCGAGCTTATCGTCGCCCTTATCGAGTCCGAGGATCGCTTGCGTGCCTGACATCTGCTTATCAAAACCGATACCCGGCGCAATAAAGCGCGACGCACCATAAAGCCCGGCGGTCGCTACCCCGACGCCTACCATCCCGGCATTACGTGCACCGGCGGCGAGCTTTTGCCCGGATTCATAGCGACTTTTTACTGCACTGAGTCTTGTCTGTTGCTGACTGACGCGCGCCAGTGCATCACGTTGCCGGTTTAGCTGTGCGGTCGTCTCACTGATGCTGGTTTTCAAGCGGCGCTCATCCGCCGATAGCGTGCGGGTATTAATACCGGCCTGCGCGAGCTCGGTGCGCTGTCGCTGTACCGACTGCCTGAGGCTGCTGTATTTGAGCTGCAGGTCAGCGGCGGATTTCTTTGCCGCCTCCATCGCGCGCGCCTGCGCAGTTGTAGGGTTCTGCGTGTTTTTAAACTGGACGGCCAGCGCTGCGGCTTCCTGTTTAGCCTTGTTTAGCGACTGGCCGGTCACGGCAAGCTGTGCGCTCGCTTTCCTGAATCCGTCAATTCGGGACGCCTGCGCATTCAGATCGCGCAGGCTGTTTTGAGAAGTGCGGATATCGCCAGCAAGGGATTTACTGGCAGTCTGGATAGCTTTGAGCGGTCGGCTTGCCCGGTCAACTGCGTTAAGCAGCACCTCAAGTCTGACGTTATTGCTCATAGTGGTTTCCGCTTCGCTGCAGCGCCTTGTCGCGCCATGTGATGAGCTCGGTCACGCTCAGTGAATAAAGTTCTGATGGCGGCCAGTGAAAAATCACCGCGATATCCGCCATCAGGTCATCGACCGAAAGGTTATCCGGGAATGTCAGCGAGCCGAAGATGGTGACAAAAAACCAACCACCTTACCGGCGAACAAAATCAGGTCTGACGCTTCCAGACGCATGACCTCATGCTCGGTGAGCGCCGGGTACGTCATACGCGGCAGCACTTTAATCAGTGCGTCAACGTCAGAGTTTGCCAGCGAGGCCAGACTCACACCGCGCAGGGTTCCCGCGTTGGGTTTTGTAACGGTCACCTGTTCGATTTTCTGCTCACCGCGCATGACGGGGTTATCGAGGATCACAATGTTTGAGTTTTCGGTTTCGTTGATTTCGTTGATGTTTTCCATGATGTTGCTCTCGTCAAAGTTAAGTGACCGGCCAGCCTGACTGACCGGTTAAGGGGTTACAGGCCAATCGCCTTACGGTGTTCCGCCAGACGGTCAACACCGTCGACTTTCATCACCATGTTGATGACGTCAATCTCGATGACCTCTTTGCCGTCAATTGTGAGCTGGTAATACGAGCACTCGGTCGCGATTTTGGTCGTACCGCTCTCGCCCTGCTTGTTTTCGCCGCCGTCGTATTCTTTGTGACGGCCACGCATGACCACCTCAACGGCAGAGATTGCGCCGGTGTCATCGCGCTGGAATGAGCCGGTGAAGCGCAGCGGCACACTATCCGCACCCGGTGACGCGTACTGCGCCCACAGCTCGACGTCAGGCAGACCGCCGAGCGTCCACTCAAGCGACAGCGCGTCGTCATCGAGACCGAGGTCAATCGACACCGAGCCCGGCATCCCGCCACCACGGTATTTCTCAAGCTTACGGGTCAGCTTTGGCAGGGTGACGGATTCAACGACGCCCATGTAGCTGAGGCCGTCGTTAAACATATTCAGGTATTTCAGTTTGCGTGGTAACGCCATGCTCTGAGCTCCTTAGCTGTTGACCGAGTCTGACAGGTTCGCCAGATAGGTATCGGTGATGCGCTGGCGCAGGGTCAGGTTTTCCAGCGGCGGAACGGGGGTGTAGTCGTAATCGATATACAGTTTCCCGGCTTTCAGGCTTTCCACGCTGTTTGACTCCGGGTCGTACCAGCATGAGCCGTCGACGATATAGCCGTTGTTTTTCAGCTCGCGGAATTTCGCATTGATACCGGCGACAATATCGCGGATGAGCGTTGCCGAAACGGGTTTATCAATCGCCCAGGCGTGCGCCTCCGCCATCGTGTCGGCCAGTACCTGCGCCGTGCGGGTGTAGTTTTCAAACAGAAATAACGGGTCATCTGAGCAGGTACGGTTACAGAAGTAACGGTATGCATCCAGTTTCGAGAAATCAGCGGTCTGACGCTCGACACCATTCGCGGTGTCAGCATTGCTGGCAATCGTGCCGGTGACATCGATCCCGACTTTCTCCTCGGTCAGTTCGCCCACCGTCACCATGTTGATGAGCTTCAGGAATGAAGACGACTGCTGGATTTTATCAAACAGGGTTTGAGTGACTGACGGCTCTACGTTGAATTTCTTGTTGAGGTCAGCCACCTCAACGCCGTTCAGCTCGGCGATACGGCTCATGTACTGATTGAACTTAAAGCGGGTTTCTTTACGCATTGTTTTTCTTTTCCTTCAGGGGGCGGAGTTTTCAGCAGTCAGTCAGCGTGGTCGTCACGACATCGCCGCCGGTGCTCAGCTTGCGGCGCGGCTGAGTGATGCTTTCAGTTTTATCCAGCGTGGTTTTGATGGTGCTGAGTTGCTTCGTGGTGGTGGTGGCCTGCTCAGCCAGCGCTTTTTTGACGTCAGCGAGCTCGGATTCAATCTGGCTGAATCGGGTCTCAGCATTTTCGTCGCTGGTCTGCACTCGCTCGGCAATGGTCGTCACAGCTTCACGCACGTCACTGAATCGGGCGTCGTCGCTTGACTGTTTACGGCTGAAAATGCTTTTTACGGTGTCCGTGACTTTGGTCAGCAGCGTTTCCGGCTGGTCTTCAAATTCCAGCTCGGCGAGAGTCGCCACGCTAAACAGGTCATCCGGCTGTTCTTTTTTACCGGCGGCGCAGAATTGCAGGTATTCAGTCCCGAGGCTTGCCGGGTCATCCGTCACAGCCAGACCGATAAGATGGCACTTGCCGGTATTGGCAAAATTCGGGCGAATTTCCATGGAGGTATACACTTTCTGGCCTTTTGCCAGCATGGCGAGCAGGTTGTCGAGCGGTGCGATTTTGCCGTACAGCGCCAGCTTGCCGTTGAGTGCTGAATCATCGTCAATCACTTCGGCTTTCAGCTCAATGACATCGCCATAGCGACAAAACGGCGTATCGGGCACAACGCTGCGGATATGCTCCAGATTGATACGGCAACCGTAAACGCGCGGGTCAAAGCCGTCTGCCATTTCCTGAATATCCTGCGCGCTGATATCGCGACCGTCGCAGGTGTCACCCTCTACGCCGATGCGAAACCATTTAGAGATTTTCTTTGCCATTTTTCAGGTGTCCTGATGTTGGGTTTTTGGGTCGGGGTTAGTTTCCCGACTCTGTGCCGTATCAGCCACCGCTTACGATCCGATTAGATCTGACACAACAGGCACTTAGCGCTAACCCGCACCCATTTCCTTAGCCTTGCCCCGTGACATCAAAACGAGGTAAGCATGACAATTTCAACTGACCTTTCACTGTTAAATGACCCGCGACGACAGGCGCGGCTGTTGTACTGGCAGGGGTTCGCCGTGCCGCAAATCTGCGACATGCTGCAGCTCAAGCGCCCGACCGTGCAGAGCTGGAAACAGCGTGATGAATGGGAGGAAACTGCGCCGATTAATCGGGTAGAAATGACGTTAGAGGCTCGACTCATTCAGCTTTACGCAAAGCCAGACCTGACACCGCATGACTTTAAAGTCGCTGATTTCCTGTCGCGCCAGATGGAGCGCCTCGCGCGCGTCAACCGTTACGCTCAGACCGGTAACGAAGTGGATTTAAACCCCAAAATTGCCAGCCGCAACAAAGGGGATCGCAAAAAGCCGAAACGCAATTATTTCAGCGACGAGGCAATCGAGAAGCTCGAAGAGATTTTTCTCGACCAGTCATTCGAGTATCAGCTCGAATGGTGGCGCGCCGGGCTTGCCCACCGTATCCGCCACATTCTCAAATCCCGCCAGATTGGCGCGACGTTTTATTTTGCGCGTGAAGCGTTACTTCAGGCACTCAAAACCGGCCACAACCAGATATTTCTTTCGGCCAGTAAAACGCAGGCTTACGTGTTCCGTAAGTACATCATCGCCTTTGCCCGACAGGTTGACGTCGAGCTCACCGGCGATCCGATTGTGCTCGGCAATAACGGTGCTGAGCTCATGTTTCTCGGTACTAATGCCAACACGGCGCAGAGTCATAACGGCGATTTGTACGTTGATGAAATTTTCTGGATCCCCAACTTCCAGAAATTAAAGCGGGTCGCCGGGGGGATGTCTTCTCAGGAGCATTTACGCACTACCTACTTTTCGACCCCATCGTCGCTGGCGCATGGTGCTTATCCGTTCTGGTCTGGCGAGCAGTTCAACCGTGGCCGCTCGGACGCCAGCGAACGCGTCGACATCGATATCAGTCACGCCGCGCTCGCGAAAGGCGTTGCCTGCCCGGATGGACAGTGGCGGCAGATTGTCACCATTGAGGACGCGCTCGCTAAAGGGTGCACGCTGTTCAACATCGATACGCTGAAGCGCGAAAACAGCGTCGATGAGTTCCGCAATCTGTTCATGTGCGAATTTGTCGATGACAAAGCGTCGGTATTCCCGTTCGAGGAATTACAGCGCTGCATGGTGGATAGCCTCGAAGTCTGGGACGACTACGCGCCATTCGCTGACCGGCCATTTGGTCATCGCCCGGTATGGGTCGGCTATGACCCGTCATTACGCGGTGATAGTGCCGGTTGCGTGGTAATCGCGCCGCCGGTCGTCGCCGGGGGTAAATTCCGCATCCTTGAGCGCCATCAGTGGAAAGGCATGGACTTTGCTCAGCAGGCCGAGTCCATTCGCGAGCTCACGCAGAAATACAACGTTGAGTACATCGGTATCGATGCGACTGGTCTCGGTCAGGGCGTATTCCAGCTTGTGCGCTCTTTCTACCCGGCAGCACGTGAAATTCGTTACACACCGGAAATGAAAACCGCAATGGTGCTCAAAGCGAAGGACACAATCGGCCGCGGGTGCCTTGAGTACGACGTCAGCGCGACCGATCTCACGCAGTCGTTTATGTCGATTCGTAAAACCATGACCAGCAGCGGGCGCAGTGCGACCTATGAAGCCAGCCGCACAGAGGAAGCCAGCCACGCAGACCTCGCATGGGCGACCATGCACGTATTGATTAACGAACCGCTTACCGCCGCCAGCGGGCAGCAGTCATCCAGTATTATGGAGTGGAATTAATGAGCAAGAAACGCAACAAGCGCCAGCCGCAACAAAGCACACGCAAGCACACCGCCGAGCCAGCTCAGAGCATGGAAGCATTCACGTTTGGCGAGCCGACGCCGGTACTCGACCGCCGCGACATTCTCGATTATGTCGAGTGCATCGATAACGGCCAGTGGTACGAGCCGCCGGTAAGTTTCTCAGGGCTTGCGAAAAGTATGCGCGCCGCCGTACACCACAGCTCACCGATTTACGTTAAGCGTAATATTCTGGTGTCGACCTATATTCCGCACCCGCTGTTATCACGTCAGGACTTCAGCCGCTTTGCGCTCGATTATCTGGTATTTGGTAACGCCTTTTTAGAAGAGCGTCGAAGCGTCACCGGCAAACCGCTAAAGTGCGAAACCTCCCCGGCCAAGTACACCCGACGCGGGGTGGATGATGATACTTACTGGTACATTCAGAGCTACACGCAGCCGCACCAGTACGCGACAGGCTCCGTCTTCCACCTGCTTGAGCCGGATATCAATCAGGAGCTCTACGGGATGCCGGAATACCTGAGCGCACTCAATTCCGCCTGGCTGAATGAATCCGCCACGCTGTTTCGCCGTAAGTATTACCAGAACGGGGCGCACGCCGGTTACATCATGTATGTGACTGACGCCGCGCAGAGTAGCACCGACGTCGAGGCGCTCCGCAAGGCGATGCGTGACTCGAAAGGGCTCGGCAACTTTAAGAATCTGTTTTTTTACGCGCCAAACGGAAAGGCCGACGGCATTAAAATCGTGCCGCTGAGTGAGGTCGCCACGAAGGATGATTTTTTTAACATTAAAAAAGTCAGTGCCGCTGACCTGCTTGACGCCCACCGCATCCCGTTCCAGTTGATGGGTGGCAAGCCTGAAAACGTCGGGTCAGTGGGGGATGTTGAGAAGGTGGCAAAGGTCTTTGTTCGGAATGAGCTAATCCCGCTACAGGCGCGATTCATGGAGCTGAACGAGTGGGCCGGTCAGGAGATTATCCGTTTCGACAAATACTCCCTCGAAGACAACGAATAAACCGTAATCAGCCGCCCTGACAGGCGGCTTTTTAATACCCACCATCACACGCTCTCAGAGCGACGACACGCCGTTGCAATCGACAACCTCCCAACGACTCACCCGACACCATTACAACGCGATAGCGAGCCGCTGAGACGCGAGAAAAATAAATAAATAACCCGGCTCAGCGCGCAATGCTTTCCCCGCCTCGCCTGCGCGCTTAACGGGTCGCTTTTAATGCAGGTGCATCAGGAGACCCGAGCCGCGCCAGCACTGGTGCTGGCTGGCAAATGCTGGAATATAAAACGAATGCAAACTCATGCACCTGATGCATGCGTCGCTAAAAAAACAGAAAAACACCCGAAAAATTAAATAAAAAGCCGGTAATTATGGTGCCGGTTTCGGTCGGGTTTTACCCTGATTACTGGCCGCGCAATGCGCCTATAACACTATTGAGGCTCATGCTGGCAACAATCAGCAGAAAAATCGTCGTCCACGGATTTTCATAAATGAGAGATAACATATTGATATAGTTATTTATTTGTGCATTCTAATGTGGTTTAACAGGCTTTTTATAACGACCGTAAGCTCATCTTTACTGGCTTGCTCGACCATTTTTGCGGTATAGCTTTCCACCTCGCGTGAGCTCAGGTCGTTATTTAAGGCCATTACAGTCAGTTTCTTGACCCAATCTGCAAATGGGTCTATTGATGAAAGGGAATTACACATGTCCAAAAACCTCGAGTTATTTAACCAGCAGACGGCGGAAATCTTTGCAGTTCTATGGGATAACTTCCCGGTGCCACAGGTCATTACCTACGAAAAATTTAACGCTGCGCTACCTGATGACTACTTTGACCAACTTAACTCACCAGAAATGAAAGCACTGAATCAATTACGTAGTGTGGTTGAGGGTACATTCACTTTTCTTAATGAAAATGGCTACATCTTGTACGGAACAGACCACCAGACCTATTTCCATGATGTGCGCCTCACTGAGAAAGCTCTCGCTGTGCTCAACATAAAACCCGAAGCACTTGGTGGTAATGAAACGATGGGCGATAAAATTATCAGTGCGGTGAAAGACGGGACACCGGGAGTTATTGCCGGTGCGGTGACGAACTTGCTGACTCTCGGCGTTAACTTGATAACAAGCTAACATCTCGCGCATCTCCTAGCTCTACCTCATCAGTTTTTAAGAAGATTGCACTTCAGTTGGTGCAAGATAAAATGCCTTTTAACTTAAAATATGTTATTTTTTCAAGATGTTCCAAACCCTGAATGAAGAAAATGAAGCATACAAAAGCCGAGATAGTTAAAGTAAATGGTGAATTCTCTCTGAGCTTACTTAGCTTTGATATAGTTCACATTAAGAAAACATTAGAGCATAAAAGAAGCATTAACTATTACTGGAACACTAAAACAAAAGAGGTTATTTGTGGTTCAGGCTCACTGCGGAATCATCATGACATCCCATCTGTAGCTCATTTATTTCATTACAAAAAAAGAGCTTGCGATCTTAGCCGTGAAGAAATCCAACTAGGCGACTCTGTATGCGTATTATTCAATACAACTGCCGCACTTTTCCTTTTCGGTTCAATTGTTGGTATCGATAAATTAAAAAAAGGCACTTATTTTCACATATTGCCTCATGACAAAAACTTCCCTTTCCAGCTTAATCAAGTCATCAAAGTAAAGCACCAGAAAAATAACATTTATCTTTTAAAAGATGGCAAAAATGAACGCTACGAGTATATGGCAACAAAAAACATGGCTTTTGCGAAATATCAATACCAAGTTGATTTTGCTGAAATCGTAATATCATATATTAACAGCACACAACTTATAATAAATTATGCGTCTGATAAGAATAAAACAATAAACGAAAAAACCATCTTAGAATGCCATAAGGCTCTTTTTGCACATATTTATGATTGGGCTGGAAAATACAGAAACCACCCTGTTGTAGTTGGCGATAAAGAACGTCCAACCATGGAACATGACGAGGTAAAAAAATCATTAAAAGCCAGTCTCAGAGCCTGTACAAAAAAAGAACTTGAAAAAATAAGTTCAAAAGAGCAACTGGTTAATAAATTAACAACCCTTCACGCAGAACTTGCATGGATTCATCCTTTTCAAGATGGTAATGGCCGCTCAATACGACTATTTCTTCAAATAGTAGCAGCTACTATGGGTTATGAATTTGATATGGAGAAGTTAGATGGAAATATTAAGAATAAACGGGCATATCATTATGCTGTCAGGCGTGCAATACATAATAGCAAAGGGAATTTGATTGCCCTTATTTCAAGGGCAATCAAAGAACTTTAAGCCGCAGCAACCCGTGTCAAGAATCGAGCTGCCTGAGACATTTTAGACCATGAAGTATTGGTAATATTATTACCTTCCAGAGAAAACGAAGCACGCAGGGAACGATTAACACTTTGCTCAAGCCTTGAACGACGTACAGGCTTAGCAGCTGCGTGCTCGCCTCTTACTTGTATCGTGATAACCTTTTTGCTCATTTTAGTCTCTCTAGTCTTTAAGAACATCATAACTCACTCGGCAATGATAGTTTTTCTCATCTACAAACTTCACAGCCGGATGGCGATTCTACGCCTGATTGCTCACATCTACAACACTTACTTCATACACTGTTCGGCTTACCAGCCATCACACAACCGCTCAGAAACTCACTACTACAAGAGTTCTTTAGTTATCTTCAACTATATACCACCCCCACTCATCTACAACCGGATATGCAAATTTTTTATTGCCATAAATCACCGTTGCCCCACGCGCCAGCACGTCGAGCACCCACCGTTCCGGGGTAATGCCCTCCTGAGCTAAATCGAAACGAATTCTTGCGACGCGATCCCTTTCGGGCTTTGTCATCCTAGCTGATGGCGCTTGCTCGCTGGTTTTGAGCGGTGCATTGCTTCTTTGCTGCCGATGTTTGCGCGGTGCGCCAGCTTTTAACGCCCCGTTAAGCACTTTCACGACGTCTGGCTCATTCCAGCCGATAACCCCGCGCTCAATCAGATTTAACACCGCTGCGGCATGCTCAGACGGTGTGGGGATCATAACTGGATCGCCACCGCCGGTGAGCTTTCCACAGTTATTGACAGGACTCCGAGGCGCGGCAGAGCCGCTTTTTAAAATCAAAGGCTCAACGGCCAAAACCTTTGGAACGATGCGCCATTCGGCTGTACGGGTAACATGGACACGGTGAGCCCCGAGGTGTGGGGCATAAATACCGACCACTCTCTCGATATCTTCCTCATATTCGTTGACCTCATCCGTCACCTTACGCGCGACCCTAACGGCCTGAGCGTCACGCTTAACGTTTGCCCCTCCCTGCGCGATGATGTACCGCTCAAAGTCTCCCTCATCTGCAGCAGCTCGCGCGGCCTCGACCCTGTCGTCAAATTCACTGGCAATACTTACGCCACGCGGCAGCTTGCGCAGTTCGCGGTAAGCGCCCATTGTCGGGAGGCCAATTGGTTTAAACTGCGGGATGCGCCATGTAGACGCCCATGCGGTAACGGCGGCGGCCGTATCTTTAAGAGGTTTGCCGGTGTCGTGATCGAGCTGGCCGTCGAGCGCATAGCCGTCGATATTTTTGGCAATGTATTTAGCGATATAACCCGCCGCGCCGCCCTGATTAAGATGACGTGACTCAAAGCGCTGTTTTGCTGCGCCCTTTTCGTTTCCGTCCTCTTTAAGGGCGTAATGACGCATAATTTCATTAATGGCTTTACGCTGACCGGGTTTGCAAAACAGCATCATGTGCCAATGTGGCGTGCCGTCGTGATGTGGCTCGACAACACGCATCCCGTACACTTCCAAATCGTTATCCTTGAAAGCGGTACGCATAAGGCTCCAGATTCGGCACAGGTAGCGCTGGCCGTCTTTTGGCGTGAATGCGCTTTCGTTCCAGCCGTGATTAAGCTGTACCGTTTTGTTTTCGCCTTTACCGACCTGTCTGGTCGGATGATATTTCGAGGGTGTGGTCAGGGTGATAAACATCCCTACATCACCGGCGCTGGCCGCGTAGCGCTCAATCCCGGCGATAGTGTTCATCAGTTCCATACGACGTATTTCAGGGTTAGAGATACTCCCCATGACCTTGCTGATGAGGTCGATACGTTCGCCGGTGACTTTGTTTTCCAGCTCGCAGGATTTCAGGTATTCGAGATTAGCCAGGCGGCGCGCGTGAACTTCGCGGATCGCCATTTTGCTGGCATAGGGCGAACGGTCTTTGTTGACCTCACCGGCAGCGATGAGCAGCGCCTCGCGCCAGCGCATACGCTGCGCTTTAAGCTGGTTAACCCACCACTCATCTTTTATCAGACGGGAAATTGCGGAAAACGCCATACGGATCGTCATTTGACCCTTACGGTATTTTTTCCAGTACATCGGGGTGATGTTAAAAGCTCGTGCGACACCGGCCACCTGACCGTATATGTGTGCCTGAGCCTCATCGGTAAAAAGGGATTCTTTACCGCCAAAAGCCTCAGCCCATTCGTCGCTGAGTTCCTCGTATTTGCTCCAAAGTTGTGAGGCAATACGGGAAGCAAATTTTTTGAGCTCTTTGTCGCTCATATCCGCCAGATGTGCATATACGTCACGCTCTGACAGAAAGCCGGGAGAGACGGATTCATTTATCCCGCTCAGCTCGTTAACCCGCTCAAGACGCGGCAGCAGCTTGCGCTCAAACGTGTTTTTGAGGAAATAAAGCCCACCCAAAGGGCTCTTTGTGCGACGTACAAAGTTATAACGCGCGGTAAACAGCGTTTGCAGGAAAAACGGCAGGCGGTCAATCCGGTTTAAAACACCTTGCACCTGACGGAGTTCGGCACGTGTAAGGGGTCTGTCGCGGCCTACGGCCTCGCGGGATTTGTTCCAAGGATAAGCACCGACGAAATTCTCACCGGTGCTTTTTGGTAGCGGGGGTGGTGGCGAGGGGGCAACGCGCCCCCGGTTCTCAGCGGCCATTTGCTGTGAATGCTTCCACACATTTTTGACCTATCTGCTCGACCTGCTTCTCTAACTCTGAAAACTGGCAAGCTTCGCCGGTTAAAATGTTATGCAGCACCAGACCGGAAACGAGCTTGCCGATTGTTGGATAATAGCCAACAGCATCGAGCCACTCTTTACCGGCATTTTTTCCAGACTTAGCGATTTTCTTTTCCTGCAAAATAAACTGAAATTGGTCACTGGTAATTACGAATTTATTATCAATGGCGATATTAATGCTCATATATTCCCTTATTAATTTATTGCTGATTCAAAATTGAATTGTGAAGTTTTTCGGATTCCTGCCCCAACAGCTCGATGATTTCCGTGCGGTTCATTTCAGACTTGCAAATGTGCGCTATCAGAGAATCAAGCGCAGACGCTAACCGGGTCGCGGTGACTAGCTGCGCCTCGACGGCGGCCTGCGCTAACAGGGCTTTCATATCGTTGCGAGGTACTGATATTTCTTTATTCATTTACCCGGCTCCAGACAAAAAGATGTCCCACGCATTCAAGCGCGTAAAAAGGTGTTCTATTTAATTAATGTAAATATTGCTCAGGCTTAACCGAGGTTAAAATAGTTGGGGCATATTCAAACAAGCTGAATAATTCACGTAGCGCTCGGAATAATTGCTCCCGCCAATAACATGAATCTTCATTAACGCGCCAGTAAGGCTGATTAAACTCTTTCTCAGTTAATCCGGCATGAAGAAATAAAGTACGGCGCTGGCTTACTGTCAGATAACTTATATACGTCGATTCACTGGCTCCGACCTGACGACGTTTAGAAAACGCACCGCGCAGCTCGTCAATCGCGCAGGCCAGACGCTCGCGATCCACATCGTTCATTTCTTCAAAACGCATGGTCGCGTGACGCTGTTTAAGCTGAGCATGAAAACAGACCGTCAGGCGGTCGCGTTCCATCATCTGATTATAAAAATCGCAGGAGTCCTGCCAGCGTGGTTCTGCAAGATGCTTGCCGATAACTACGCGCAGCGCTGCAGGTTGTTTCTGTACTAAATCAAGAGTCATCACAGCCATTTTGACACCTCTCTGATTTTCATGATGCGCTTAACAACGACGGCCAAAATTCCAGGCTTACGGGTGCGGATGATGATGCCTTTGCGCCCCCGGCCGTGGGTGATCGTGAAATTAATCGGGGTCCGGCTCTCGTTACGAAGTAACTGTGCGATACAACGAGGTTCTTTCATTTCATCGTTCCTTAAGCTGTCTCACCTAACCCTAGCCACATCAGCCAACCATCACGGATCTCTTTCGGTCTGCTTTCAAACGCCAGTTGCATACCTTTGTTCCATGCCGGTAGGTAAATCCAATACTCTCCTGCGCGGCCTGATGTTGATTGAGGGTCTGTCATTTCAACAACTGGCAACTTGCCTTTCTCAATCATTCCTTTTACAGCGGCAGGAGTTTTACCGATGAGTCTTGCAAACTCCTGCACCGGTACGGCATCTGTATTACTTACAAGCTGTCTGTTCATCTGATAGGATTCTCCTTTAGTGCAACTAATTGCTCTTAATGGGCTTTAATTGCTCTTATCGCGTAACTCAATAGGGTTTTAATATCCCTTTCGGGACAATATTCTTCCATAGGAGTAACTATGTCAACCCCAGTGCATGAGAAGTTGAAACTGATTCGAGAGTCCGAGCGGCTAAACAAAAGGCAATTCAGCGAGTTAACAGGCCTCGCATATAGTTCATTAGCAGGCTATGAGGCAGGCGATAAAAAACCAGGTGTTGAGCAAATTATGAAAGTCCTTCAACACCCGAGATTCTCTAAGTACACGATGTGGTTTATGACAGATCAGATTTTTCCTGAGTCCGGACAGATTGCTCCGGTTCTCGCACACTTTGGGCAAGCCGAAACAACCTCGCAGCACTCAGACCAAAAGATTGGCTAACACTTTACCGACATTACATGCTCATAAAATGCATGTTACTGGTCGAAAAATATTCAAAACATATCGATTCAAAATGTAACGGAATTAAACAAAACGTAAATCGGAGGGTTTCATGAGTATCAAGAAACTCGATGATGGTCGTTATGAAGTGGACATCAGACCTGCCGGGCGCAATGGAAAGCGCATCCGCAGGAAGTTCGACAAGAAAAGCGAGGCCATCGCTTTTGAGAAACATACCCAATACAACCACCACAATAAGGATTGGTTAGCTAAACCGACAGATAAGCGGCATCTGTCTGAATTGACTAAAGTCTGGTGGGATTTGAAAGGTAAGCATGAGGATCACGGCAAGTCTAATCTAGGGAAGATTGAGATATTCATAAAGATTACCGACGACCCTTGCGCGTTCCAAATTACTAAATCTGTGATAAGCCAATACACAGCAGCACGCAGGTCACAAGGCATTAAGCCCTCAAGCATTAACCGTGACTTAACCTGTCTTAGCGGTATGTTTACAGCCCTTATTGATGCTGAATTATTCTTTGGCGAGCACCCGTTCCGGGGCATGAAAAGGCTGAAAGAAGATAAACCCGAAACGGGATATCTTACACAGGATGAGATCGCCCTTCTGCTTTCGAAACTGGAAGGTGACAATAAAAAAATCGCAATCTTATGCCTAAGCACCGGGGCAAGATGGAGCGAAGCGGCGCGGCTCAAAGCAGAAAATGTTATTCACAACCGCTGCACTTTTGTCAAAACCAAAACAAACAAGCCCCGCACCGTCCCCGTCTCGGATGAGGTTGCAGGGTTAGTTACTGGAAACAAGCGAGGGTTCTTATTCCCGGATGCCAATTACCCGGCTTTTAGGCGGCTTATGAAGGAGTTAAAACCTGATTTACCTGCAGGTCAGGCAACCCACGCATTACGGCATAGTTTCGCTACGCACTTCATGATTAATGGTGGGAGTATTATCACATTGCAAAGGATACTTGGGCATTCTCGCATAGAACAAACGATGGTCTATGCGCACTTTGCACCAGAATATTTGCAAGACGCGATTACACTGAATCCATTACGTGGGGGAACTGGCGAGAGTGTCCACACAGTGACCACAGTGTAGTGGTTTATAGTGGCTTTTAGTGGTCTTGTGTGCCGCGCAAACCCGCATTGCACCGCTAAAAGCCCCTGTTGTAAGGGAGGTAAATCTCCCTTACGCGGGCTTATTTTTTGCCGCATTCAGTCCACTTATTAAAAATCAAATTGCGTAGACCCACCAATTGAAGGGTGTTGATTCGTGATAGCGTCTGCTGGAAGATCTTTTCGAGAATCGGGCAGGTATACGACATTCATCACAACTTTTAATGGATCTGGCGGGATGGCGCATTATTCGGATTATTCCCAATTCCGGTCTACAACATGCCCTTTACTCTTGATTTCTTGACGATATACGATTTCACATGGATGGAGAGACGACATGACATTTCCTGGTCAGATTTCAAAGGATTTTCCGGATTATGAACTCGCACGTAGTCTGGGTCTTGCCTCCGGCGGGGATATAAATTTCACCGCCCTTGCCAATCAGTTGGACTGTAGCCGTAACTTTAGCCAGGTTGGGATCATCTACTCAGACGGTGCGCGTCAGTGGTTAGTAAGACCCTCAAGGCGGATTGCGACACCAAACGAAAGCTCGGTAAGCCATGTCGTCATCACTAAAGTAAATGCCTCATCAAATAATCCCATCCAGGCAACGACGACGACGATTCAGTCACCGTCATTAGCGACTGAAATAGGTTCTACGGCGATTTCTTGCGGAGCCGCCATTCTTACTGTCGTCCTTGCTGCAGGCGCAGGTATGGCCATTCCTCTCACCGCAGGTTCTTCCGGTGCTGTTGCCGCTGTGATTGTCGCAGGCGGTGTAGCAACAGGAATTCAGTGTGCAAACGGGCTTGGCCGCTTGTCACTTATTGCCATGAATCATAATGACTATGTTGCCTGGATGGACTCCCAGGAGTGGTATACCGCAACCAATACTGCTCTGGATGCAATTTCACTTGCCGGGGCAGCTGCAGGTCTAAAAAGCGCTGTATTAACCTACCGCCTTCTTAATCGCTCGACGTCTGAAAGTTTACTCTCGTTATTACAAAAAATGAGCCGAGCGGACCGCACGCGGTTAACGGAGGAGATCATTCGTATCCGAAATCCCGGGATCTCGAATTCAGGGGTTAAGGCGGCAATGAAAGCTGGGGTTTACCCTAAACGTTATCCATCGGAAGCGCTGCAGTTGCTCTTACAGCGAGAGCTGTTGAATGCTATTTCAAACTCCTCAGCATTTGTTGGAAGTGCTCTCTCGGGTACAATCCGGAATCCTCAGAATATTACACAATCTGGTAAATACGTTTTTGGTCTGATTCAGTCTTTTTCATTTACAGGAAGTTATTGACCCGGACATGATAAATTACATCAAGAAGAGCCTTGCATTAAGTACTGTGATAACAGGTGAAATGGCGACTGACGATTGTCAACGGCTTGAATCATTGAAAGATCGCTTAAAAGATCAGCACGGTGTTCCTGTGGGTGTACATATGACTGGCATACCCTTAGCAATAAGTACCTTACTCAGTATTTTTTGCTACGCTATGCTACAAGTTTCTGTCTGGATGTTGCTATTTCGCTTGATCGGCTTACCTGAATTTCAAGTAATGATGGGTGTATTCCTTGGAGCAGTGGTGTATTGCATGGTTGTGATGTGCACGATGTTTTTAACTGCAAGAGGGTCATTGACGGGATTTAAACTGCATATTTCTGTCATTACACTGACTGGCTTGATGAGCATCGTTTATTTTATCTGGACGTGGATTTCGCTTTTATTCAGCTCTGCAGAGAATTACACACCGCAAATAACTTCATTATTAGGGTTGGGATTTTTCTGCTTGAATATCGTGTGGATGAATACATCGGTCTTTTACCGTTCAATTGCGCTAACGCTACATAATCGGGTGTGGCGTAAGCAGTTGAAAATTGAGAACAGGAACATGACAGGGCTCAAACGTTGACAGCAAGAGTCAATTGAGAGACTGGCCTATAAAAGGTAAACGCCTCAAAGGGGGATACCCCCCTTTCCGCAGCCATATTTTTGTCTTTCATCCTGTTCTTACCCGCTTTTTCCCTCTCTGCTATACACTCTTACTAACGCTAAAAAAGGGAGCAGCGAGGATGGCAACCTATCCAGACAGTTTATTGATTCTCAATGGCAAAAGTGCAGGCAACGATCCGTTGCGTCAGGCGATTATGGGTTTGCGTGACGACGGTGCACGTATCCACGTGCGCGTGACGTGGGAAAAAGGCGACGCGGCACGCTATATCAATGAAGCCCTCGGGCTTGGCGTTGAGACCATCATTTCCGGCGGCGGCGATGGCACCATCAATGAGATCGCCTCTGCGCTTATCGACCTGCCACCGGCAGATCGCCCGGTGATGGGCATATTACCGCTCGGCACCGCCAATGATTTTGCCACCAGCGCCGGGATCCCGGAAGATTTAGAGAAGGCGCTTCAGCTGGCGATCCTTGGCAAAGCCACCGCCGTGGATATCGCCCAGGTGAATGACAAAACCTGCTTTATCAATATGGCGACGGGTGGATTCGGCACGCGCATTACCAGCGAAACGCCGGAAAAACTGAAGGCGGCGCTGGGCGGCGTGTCGTACCTGATCCACGGATTGATGCGTATGGACACCCTCAAGCCGGACCGATGCGAAATTCGCGGTGAGGCTTTTCAGTGGCAGGGTGACGCGCTGGTAATTGGGATTGGCAACGGACGTCAGGCAGGCGGCGGACAGCAGCTCTGCCCGGAGGCGCTGATTAACGATGGTCAGCTACAGCTGCGCATTTTCACCGGCGACGGTCTGCTGCCCGCGCTGTTTACCACGCTGACGCAGCCGGAAGAGAGCCCGAATATCATTGACGGTAAATCGGCGTGGTTCGAGGTGAATGCGCCGCACGGGATGACGTTTAACCTCGACGGAGAGCCGCTGAGCGGGACGCAGTTCCGCATTGAGGTATTACCCGGCGCGCTGCAGTGCAGGCTGCCGCCGGACTGTGTGCTTTTGCGCTGATGTTTCACACGGTGCGCGATGATGTCCTCACCCCAACCCTCTCCCACAGGGAGAGGGAGATGGAGACGTCAGGCAATTGTGACTTTACTGTCCAGATAGACGTCCTGAACCGCATTGATCAGCTTCACGCCGTCGGCCATTGATTTCTTGAACGCCTTACGGCCAAGGATCAGCCCCATGCCGCCCGCGCGTTTGTTGATAACTGCCGTACGCACCGCGTCTGACAGGTCAGTATCGCCGCCCGCCGCGCCGCCGGAGTTAATCAGCCCTGCACGGCCCATATAGCAGTTCGCCAGCTGGTAGCGCACCAGGTCGATCGGGTTATCGCTGGTCAGCTTGCTGTAAACGCGATCGTCGGTGTAGCCAAAGTTCACCGCTTTATAGCCACCGTTATTCTCCGCCATTTTCTGCTTCACGATGTCCGCGCCGATGGTGGCCGCCAGATGGTTCGCCTGGCCGGTCAGGTCGGCGGAGACGTGATAATCCACCCCGTCTTTTTTGAACGCCGAGTTACGCAGGTACGCCCACAGCACGGTCACCATACCCAGCTCGTGCGCGCGCTCAAACGCTGCGGAGATCTCTTCAATCTGACGACGGGACTGTTCAGAGCCGAAGTAAATCGTCGCCCCGACGGCCACCGCCCCCATGTTGAACGCCTGCTCGACGCTGGCGTAGAGGGTCTGGTCATACTCGGTGGGGTAGCTGAGAGTTTCGTTGTGATTCAGCTTCACGAGGAACGGAATGCGGTGGGCATAGCGACGCGAAACCGAAGCCAGCACGCCGTAGGTGGAGGCTACACAGTTACAGCCCGCTTCAATCGCCAGCTCAACAATGTTCTTCGGATCGAAGTAAAGCGGGTTCGCCGCGAAAGAGGCACCCGCCGAGTGCTCAACGCCCTGGTCCACCGGCAGAATAGAGAGATACCCGGTGCCGCCGAGTCGCCCGGTGTTGTAGAGGGTCTGCATGTTTCGCAGAACCGCAGGCGGACGGTTGTTGTCCACCATCACGCGGTCAACGTAGTCGTGACCAGGCAGATACAACTGGTCGGCTGGAATGGTCATACAACGATGCTGTAAAAGGCTGTCGGCGTCTTTGCCAAGCAACTGCGCAATATCAGTCATGTGATACTCCCGTAAATCCGACGTCGTGTCGGTGTGTGTTTATCCAGTCCCATCTTTTATGGGCAGACTAAGCCTGGTACCGACTTAACAGATTTTCCACCATATGCATTTTTTTTCAGCACAATCTGCTGGCTCGATTCGTGTACAACAAAACTGTTACATTGATCAAACAATCGCCACAAAGGTATTTAAAAGGTATTATTGAGTGGTATGTTAAAGGCGTACCTTATCTGACATGCAGGATTAAATAATGAAAACGAAAGTCCAACTGTCATTCATGATGTTTGTTGAATGGTTTATCTGGGGCGCGTGGTTTGTGCCATTGTGGCTGTGGCTGAGCAAAAGCGGGTTTACCGCCGGGGAAATTGGCTGGTCTTACGCCTGTACCGCGATTGCCGCGATCCTCTCTCCTATCCTGGTCGGCTCGCTTACGGACCGTTTCTTCGCCGCGCAGAAAGTACTGTCGGTGCTGATGTTCGCCGGCGCGATCCTGATGTACTTCGCCGCGCAGCAAACCCAGTTCAGCACCTTCTTCCCGCTGCTGCTGGTCTATTCCCTGACCTATATGCCGACCATCGCGCTGACCAATAGCATTGCCTTCGCGAACGTGGACGACGTTGAGGCTGATTTCCCGCGTATCCGCGTGATGGGCACCATCGGCTGGATCGCCTCGGGGCTGGCGTGCGGGTTCCTGCCACAGATGCTCGGCTACAGCGATATTTCCGATACCAATATTCCGCTGCTGATGACCGCAGCCAGCTCCGCCCTGCTCGGCGTCTTTGCCCTGTTCCTGCCGAACACGCCGCCGAAAAGTACCGGCAAGCTGGATTTCAAAGTGATGCTGGGGCTGGATGCGCTGGTCCTGCTGCGCGACAAAAACTTCCTGGTGTTCTTCTTCTGCTCGTTCCTGTTCGCCATGCCGCTGGCCTTCTACTACATCTTCGCCAACGGCTATCTCACCGAAGTGGGGATGAAAAACGCCACCGGCTGGATGACGCTCGGCCAGTTCTCTGAAATCTTCTTTATGCTCGCCCTGCCATTCTTTACCAAACGCTTTGGTATTAAGAAGGTCTTACTGCTGGGTCTGATCACGGCCGCCATCCGCTACGGCTTCTTCGTTTACGGCGGTGCGGAGCAGTACTTCACCTACGCCCTGCTGTTCCTCGGCATCCTGCTGCACGGCGTGAGCTATGACTTCTACTACGTGACCGCGTACATCTACGTGGATAAAAAAGCGCCGGTGCACATGCGCACCGCCGCGCAAGGCCTGATTACGCTGTGCTGTCAGGGGTTTGGTAGCCTGCTGGGTTATCGCCTGGGCGGCGTGATGATGGAAAAAATGTTCGCTTACAAAGAGCCGGTGAATGGGCTGACCTTCAACTGGGCCGGAATGTGGACATTTGGTGCAGTCATGATTGCCGTGATTGCCGTGCTGTTTATGCTGTTTTTCCGCGAATCGGATAAAGAGATCACCGCAATTGAGGTGGTTGATGGCGATACCGCGCTGACACAAGGGGAAGTTAAATGAAACAAGACCGTATTCTCGGGGCCCTTTACGGCCAGGCGTTAGGGGATGCGATGGGCATGCCGTCGGAGCTGTGGCCGAGAAAGCGCGTCAAGGCGCACTTCGGCTGGATCGACCGCTTTTTACCCGGCCCGGCAGAGAATAACGCGGCCTGCTATTTCAAACAGGCAGAATTCACCGATGACACCTCGATGGCGCTGTGCCTGGCCGATGCGATCATCGAGTGCGACGGGGAGATTAACGCGGACGTTATCGGCAAGCACATCCTGAACTGGGCGCTCGACTTCGACGCGTTTAACAAGAACGTGCTCGGCCCGACCTCGAAAATCGCGCTTAACGCGATTCGTGACGGGAAGCCGGTCAGCGAGCTGGACAACAACGGCGTGACTAACGGGGCGGCGATGCGCGCCTCCCCGCTGGGCTGCCTGCTCCCGGCGACGCGGCTGGAGCACTTTGTGGATCAGGTTGCGCAGGCCTCCAGCCCGACGCATAAATCGGATCTCGCCATTGCCGGCGCGGTGGTGATTGCCTGGGCGGTTTCCCGCGCCATCGACGGGGAACGCTGGCAGAACATCGTCGATGCCCTGCCGGGGATCGCCCGCTATGCGCAGGAGGCGAAAACCACCACCTTCAGCGCGTCGCTCGCGGCACGCATTGAGCTGGCGCTTAAGACCGTGCGGGACGCCAACGGCATCGACTCCGCCAGCGAGCAGATTTATCAGCTCACTGGCGCAGGTACCAGCACCATTGAGTCCGTTCCGGCAGCCATCGCGATGGTTGAGCTGGCGGGAACCGACCCGAACCGCTGCGCCATTTTATGCGCCAATCTGGGTGGCGATACCGACACCATTGGCGCGATGGCGACGGCCATCTGCGGCGCGCTCCACGGCGTGCAGGCCATTGACCCGGCGCTCAAAGCCGAACTCGACGCCGTTAATCAGCTCGATTTCGGTCACTACTGTGAAAAACTGCTGCACTTCAGGGAGCAAAGGGAGGGGGTATGAATTCTTTTGCCCAACGTCTCGACACCCTGCACGCCACGCGCCCGGTGACGGTGCTGGGCGCAGCGGTGATTGACGTCATCGCCGACGCCTACGCCCTGCCCTGGCGCGGGTGTGATATCGAGCTTAAACAGCAGGGGGTGAATATCGGCGGCTGCGCGCTGAATATCGCCATCGCCCTGAAACGGCTCGGCATTGCGGCGCAAAACGCCCTTCCCGTCGGCCACGGCGTGTGGGCGGATATTATCCGTAACGCAATGGCGAAGCAGGATCTGCACAGCGCCGTGGAGGCTGAAACCGGCGACAACGGCTGGTGTCTGGCGCTGGTGGAGCCTGACGGCGAGCGCACCTTTATGTCCTTTAGCGGCGTCGAGAACCAGTGGCAGCAGCGCTGGCTTGACGAGCTAAACGTCCCGCAAAATAGCCTGGTTTATCTCTCCGGCTACCAGTTGGCCTCGCCGTGCGGCGAGCTGCTGACGGGCTGGCTTGAAGGGCTGGAGGACGTGACGGCGCTTATCGATTTCGGCCCACGCATCGCGGATATCCCCGACGCGCTGATGGCGCGGATTATGGCCTGCAGGCCGATCGTGTCGCTTAATCGTCAGGAAGCGGAGCTCGCTGCTGAAAGGCTGGGCGTTGAGGCTGAAAACCTGGGCGAGGAGTGGCAGCAGCGCTTCGGCGCCGCGCTGATTGTGCGGCATGATAAAGACGGGGCTGCCTGGTATGATGGCGACGCATCGGGCGTTGTTCCGGCGTTTCCCGCCACGGTAGTGGACACCATTGGCGCTGGCGACAGCCACGCGGGCGGCACGCTTGCCGGGCTGGCGGCGGGATGGTCGCTGGCGGACGCCGTTCTGCTGGGGAATGCCGTGGCGTCCTGGGTGGTGAGCCATCGCGGCGGCGACTGCGCGCCCACTCGTGAGGAATTACTCCTCGCACACAAAGACGTATAGGTCGCTGCGACAGTAGCTGATGCTGTACTCAATCGGCCGGTGCTGCTGGTCAAGCGCAACCTGCTTGATCACCAGCACCGGTATTTTTTCGTCCATCTTAATGTGCGCCTGAAACTCACTGTCCGGCATGCGGGCGCTGACCCGTGAACGGGTGCGCTGCGGGAAGATATTCTGACTGCGGAAGTAGTCGTACAGCGAAATCCCTATCGCATCCGGTTCGGGAATGAGCCCAACCGGCACCCAGGACTCTTCAATCGACACCGCATCGTCATCCACATAGCGAATACGCTTCAGCAAAAAGACGTCGCTGTTCGGCTCCAGCGACAGGTGGCCCGCCACCTCTTCCGGGCATTTCACCACGCGTTTATTGACCCACAGCGTATTAGGCGTTTTACCGCGCAGCACCACCTGCTGAGAGAACCCGCGCGCTTCCTTGAGCGAGTATTCGAAGATGTTGTTAATTTGCGTGCCGTAACCCCGGGCACGCGTGACAACGCCCTCGGCTTCCAGCGCCTGCATCGCTTTGCGCACGGTGATACGCGACACGCCGGTTAACTGGCTCAGATCGCGCTCGCCGGGCAAAATGTTCCCGTGCTCCAGCACGCCGCTGCGCACCGCGTTTTTTACCGTTTCGGCAAATTTCAGGTACAGCGGCGTGTTGTCAGGCGCGGCGATCCGTTCAGTCAGTTGAGCGATTAACCGGGTATGCGCTTGTTCCATCTCTGTTTTCTCAGGCGTGGTGTTTCCTGCCAGTATACTGGGTTACCACCACGCATGAAAATGATGAACCGGCCCAATACCGTGACCGACTTCCAGAGTATCGGCTTTTGCCAGCGCCGCCGAGAGCCAGATTTTCGCTTCTCGCACCGTATCAGCCCAGCCGTCATGCCGCGGGCGCAGCGCCGCCAGCGCGGCGGAGAGAGTGCACCCCGTGCCGTGGGTGTTTTTGGTCTGTACGCGCGGAGCCGTAAAACGTTGCTCGCCTTCGCGGGTAAAGAGCCAGTCCGGGCTTTCAGCGTCATCCAGATGACCGCCTTTCATCAGCACCGCGCCGCAGCCCATCGCCAGCAGCGCATACCCCTGCTCTTTCATTTCGCGTTCAGTTTGCGCGTGCGACGTGCCTAACAGCGCGGCGGCTTCCGGCAGATTGGGCGTGATGAGCGCCACCTGCGGCAGCAGCTTATTGCACAGCGTCTCAACGGCGGAGGCGGAGAGCAGCGGATCGCCGCTTTTTGCCAGCATGACGGTATCCAGCACCACGTTTTGTACCTGATAGCGTTTAAGCCGCTCGGCCACCGCCTCCACAATATCCGTCTCGGCCAGCATGCCGATCTTGGTGGTATCAATCCGCACGTCGCTGAACACCGAATCCAGCTGCGCGGCAACAAAATCCGGCTCGATACGGTAGACCGACTGCACGCCGCGCGTGTTTTGCGCCACCAGCGCGGTAATCACCGAGCAGCCATACGCGCCAAGGGCCGAGAAAGTTTTCAGATCGGCCTGGATGCCCGCGCCGCCGCTGGGGTCGGTACCGGCAATGGTCAGGGCGTTAATCCGCTTCACGCCTGTTCCTCCAGCGTATAGAGCGCATCCAGGAAGGCGCTGGCAAAACTGCCCGGGCCACGCGACTGCGCAGCGGCGACCGTTCCGGCCCGCTTCATCCATCCGCAGGCGGCAGCAATGTTATCCAGCCGGTCCCCCGGCAGCGAGCTGCTCGCCGCCACAACGGCAGAAAGCGCGCACCCGGTGCCCACTACGCGCGTCATTAACGGGTCTCCGCCCGTTACCGTTCGGGTCCGTTCTCCGTCAGTGATGTAGTCCACCTCGCCGGTGACCACCACAATGGCATGGGTCTGGCGGGCCAACGCCTGAGCGGCAGGCAACGCGCTGGCGGCGGTGTCGGTGGTATCAACGCCGCGCCCACCCGCGCTCATTCCGGCCAGAGCCAGGATTTCGGAGGCGTTGCCGCGAATGGTGGTCGGGTTCAGGGCCAAAATTTGATGGCAAAAACGGGTGCGGAACGTCAGGGCACCCACCGCAACCGGGTCCAGCGTCCAGGGTTTGCCTGCCGCCACCGCGCTTTCAATCGCCCGACGCATCGACTGGGCGCGCGGTGCGGTCAGCGTGCCGACGTTGATTAACAGCGCATCGGCTATCGCGGCAAACTGTTCGGCCTCTTCGGCCTCAATCACCATCGCCGGGGATGCGCCAAGGGCCAGCAAAACGTTGGCTGTAAAGGTCTGTACGACATCGTTGGTCATACAATGAGTCAGCGGAGAACGGGTGCGGAAGTGGTGTAAAACGTGTAAATCGAGCAGGTCAGGCTGCATGGGTTCGCTCCTGCCTTGCGTGAAGAAGCGATGACCGGGAAGGCATCTGACTTCCCTACGCTGGCATTATCCAGATCAGGTAATACGGGTATTTCTCAGCCTTCAACGAAGAAGGGCACCCCGAGTCAAATAAAACAAAATCAAAAGCTTGCGATTAATGCTCCTCATTAATCCCTGTTCAGGATAGTAATGCCAGCGGGAAGTCTTGTAAACGATAAAAGCTGCCCTCTTGGGGCATGTATGACAGGATGAGTGACAGTTTGTGTGACACAAGTATCCATCCATTTCTTAGACTCAAGCCGTCTCGAGTATTAAAATATGGAAAATTAACTCGAGGGAGCATTATGCCAAATTCACCAGTCCTAGAATTACAGGAGCTTGCCAGTAATAGAACGAATGATATTGTGGATGTTCTTCTTAAAGCCAAGATGATAGCAGTGAATTATGAATGGGCAAGTCTTCCGCCTGGAAGGTATGGTCAGCCAGCGAAAACAAAGTCTGAAGCACTTTCTTTATACAATTATTATCTGGATGAAGAAGTTAAGGGACAAACAGATCTTCACCTTGACATTGGTTATATTACAAAAACAGCGGAGTCAGAATAATGAAAGCTTGGCCTTTTACATTATTGTTAATTTCAATAGCAACCCATGCAGACTCAAACTTTGGAGTGTGGAGTACTAGTTGTGATGATGATGGTTTTTCTATTACTATTGACAAAAACATCAATCCACTTGTTGTTAATGACAATCAGATTGTTGTCAATGTTCATTCTAACGAAATATCTAAAGAGAAAGTTGATATTTTCTACGACAGTGTAGCTGATCTTGGCCGAGGTGGAATGAATTTTGATTGGAAGAATGTAAGTTCAACTACGCCTCTGGCAGAATTAAACATCGTTAATCGAAATGGCGAATTGCGATGGAATGGATTTTACGATAGAAAGAAATCCAAATATTATTGGGTGAATGATCCTGATTTTGTACAATCTTATGCAAACAATGGCGTAATTAAATTGCATAAGTGCGAAAAAGAATGAATGTTGCGGAGGCGATCCCTCCGCGCTCTTATTTTAGGTAGTATCACTAATCCCATTGTATTCCGTCAATTACATAACAGACTGAAGATAAGGGAAATGTATGCAGATAGCGCCGGATGATACCTGAACCGCTCTTCTCATGACCAACCACCTGTTGCAAGTGCGACAAGTTACCAACCCAGCCAGCAAAACAGGTGGAAATCATTGTGTGACGGAAACTATGCACCAATCGCCTCTGTCCATAATCATCAAGGCACGGAATCCCAAGCTGATCGCGAACGTCAGCTAACACTCTGCCGATCTTCGTCATGTTCTTATCCGACACAGGCGAGAAGATTTTCTCTTTCCACTGACGATTAACGAAATCGAGGAACCCCACTCGTTCAGTTTGGGGTGGATCGCAACTTGTCGCGTTGCATTTTCGGTTTTCCCCTGCCCCCTTCTTGCTCCTGTGTATGCCAACAACAACGTGATCCATTTTTCCCTGCCGTTAGGCTGCTTGAGCGCCCAGCCAACAAATTTTCTCATTTCTGCTGCACTATATGCGCCAAATCTCGCTTTGGACGGCGCAGCCACTGCACCATCAGTCGGAGACTTCTCCAGGATGTCTTTGTTGTCGGTTAGGAAGGTTTTGAACAGCGATTTGTAAATCTTCAGATGCTTGTGGATTGACTCTGCACCAACCGAATCTTCAGGCGGCACATCATCGCACTCGAGCAATTGCTGGACAGTCATCGAACGGTAAGGCTGAACAACACGCTTAGGCAGGTTTTCAACAACTTCCATCACCTGCTTAATGTCCTGTTTGGTGATCGTCGTGACATCAGTTGTTGTACCGAGGACAATCTACAGCACTTCCATAAAGCGCTTATTGGCTTGTGAGATTGCCTTTGTCCTGTTGTGGGGTCAGTCCATAAATGACTCTGAGCTGTCTGTTAAACCCGTGGCGATTGAGAGATGGTAATATCCTGCTTTCAGATGCGTGGAACGAGAAGAAACAAGCTTGATAATTACAGGGGCTATCGTGCCGCTCTTTTGAACCGAAACCATTCTCCATAACCTTTCCATAACGCCCTAAAAACATCCACTTTTTCAGCGTGTAAGAAATAGCTCGAACAACATAATTTTTTCCGCTTTCAGTCAGTCTATTTTACGTTTCATTAATCATTAAAACTTATTTCGAATGAAATATAAAGTGTTCCCTAAACCGTTTAACCCCGATAAACATTTAGCCTCTCAATCAAGGGGTTACCGCGAAACTCGCGTTTGGCCTATCATCTTATAAGTTAATGTAAACATTGAGATATTTTCCTCCACCTCTTAAAAATTCACTTTGACTATTCATGCCATTTATGATTTAGATCAATATCCAAAAGCTCGCATTAATTGATAGTTACTGCACGTTACGAATTAAGTGATTTATTTAAAATTTAACGTAACTCCGTTATTTTAATCAGGCGTAACCAGACGTTACATCAACACGCCAGGATAGCCAGCCTTGCCCTTTTTTACTTTTTAAATGATGAGTGTTTTACAAATGAAAGTTGTTAAAAATGCCGTTACTGCTTTTGTATTTGGTGTTATTTTCACTGGCTCTATGAACGTAACTCAAGCAGCTGATGTAAACATAAACCTTAACGATAACGTATTCAATTCAGGTACTTTTATTCAGGTTCAGGGCACTGACAAAACCGCTTATAATCTGGATAATATGAAAGCTGAAAATGTAAAACAAGACGGGCAGATCTATAACTTACAAGGCGATCGTGAGCGGATGCAAAACGAGATTGACGCAAGTAATGGTAATATCAGCACTAACGCCAATAATATTTCCTCTCTTCAGACTTCTGTCTCTGGTGTCGATCATGAAGCTAAATTAGCAGGCGATCTTGCTGACACCGCTAATAAAAAAGGTGATGCGGCGTTACAGGGCGTGCTGACTAACGGAACTGCAATTACTAATATTGAAACTGTTAACGCTGTCCAGGATAGCCGCCTTGCAACTGTTGAAGCTACTAATGGTATGCAAGATGGCCGCCTGTTAGCTCTTGAGAATGCACCAAAACCAACTAATGGCGTTGATGGAAAAGACGGCGCTAAGGGTGAGAAAGGCGATACCGGCGCACAGGGCGTTGCCGGAATTAACGGACGTGACGGAGCGAATGGTAAAGACGGCAAAGATGGAAAAAATGGCGTGATGACCACTGTGACACGCACGCAGGTAGACACGACAACAAAGGCTAAAGTCGCTACTAATAGTCAGGCGGTTACGGCCGAGGCTCAGGAGCTGCAGGCGACCAAACAGACATTACAGGCTCTGAATAACAACGCTAACCAGCAATTTAAATCGCTGCGTGAGGAAGTCGATAATAACAAGAAAGAAGCAAACGCAGGTATCAGCGGCGCGATGGCGATGGCCGGTTTACCTCAGGTGCAAACAAATCAGCGCGTGATGTTCTCGGCTGGCGGTGCGACTTACAACGGTGAAAGCGCGTTAGCGGTTGGGGCGTCGGTTAACTTTAACGAACATATGGTTGGTAAAGTGAGCTTCTCTGATGACACAGCAAATAATATGGGGGCTTCAGTCGGCGTAGGGATTGGCTTTTAATAAATAACCAGTATGACAAAATACATTGTTATCTCTGTAATAGTGTATCTGATGCTTATTATCGTTGGCGCATGGTTAGGAATTATGTATCAGGCTTATTATATTTGCGGCCATTAAACCTTCTTCTATAGAATATATTTCACCAAAGGTATCATCGTAATGATAAAGTCACTCTTAGCGGTATTAATAGCAGGTGCTGCCATCCTGCTTTCTGCGTGTACTTCACCTGCTCAGCGCATGGCCGAATGTGAGCGCCAGGGCATTAGCAAAGATACCTGCTACCTGGCTGAGCAAAATCGCCAGAATGCTTATAATGAAGCCGCACAAAATGCAGCATGGGCGAACGCGCACGATGCCGCATCGGGTACGGGTATCTGGGCTAAAAAAGACGCGAAACAACATGCTCAGGCGGCCAAAGCGGTACACGCCTTTAAATGGGAAGGAATGAAGATCACAATTAAAGGCGAGATCCTGGATGTCGATGGCGTATTGGGCGCGCTGGATGAAAATGAGCCTCAGGCAAAAGTTTATTCACAAGGGCTATACACCTTCATTTACTATCCTGCTAAAGGCAAATTAGCGGTGAGTAAAGAAGGAAAGTTCGAAGGCTACGCAACAAAGATTAAATAGAAACAGAGGCGACACCTGTCGCCTTTTTAATTTGCAGGCCTTAACGTATTACTCTAGCTGCCACGCCCCGGCCTCAATAAGCGATGCGGTTCCCGTCCAGGCAAACATTGCCAGTTCGCGCGCCCCTTCATCAGGATAAATGCGGCTGCTCAGGCACGCCTCCCCTTCATTGACAAACACTTCCACTGACGAGCTGTCAACGAACAGGCGCAGGCTTAGCGTGTCGTTCAGGTTCAGCGCGACGCTTCGGGTACCGCACAGGCCATACTGCGGATAATAACGCTCCAGCACCAGGCGCTGCATCTGCGCATCAACGTAGAGACGGAATCCGTCGCCAAGACGAATGCCGTACTGCTCCGCGCTGCTGTTAGCACAGTCCCACTGCAGAATAACCTCCATCGCATCGCAGCTTTCCACCTGAACGATCTGCTGATTGTTGAGCGTGCTCACCGGCCAGGGGAACCACGCTCCCCGCAAGCTTTCCACTTCTCTGGCTGGCCGCATCTGCAGGCGGTTATCCGCGCTTAGCGTCAGTTCGCGCGGTAAAGAGAGCATGCCAGCCCACCCGTCCTGCTGTTCCGGAAGGGGAGATTCCCACATGTCCAGCCAGCCGATAACGATGCGGCGGCCGTCAGGCGTCAGGAAGCTTTGCGGCGCATAGAAATCATGCCCGCTATCCATCTCCACAAACTCACCTTCACGCACGAAAGGTTGGCCGGGCTGCCACTCCCCCAGCAGGTAACCGCTCTGGAAAAGATTGCGATTTTTGAATCCCTCCGCAGCCAGCCCCTGAGGTGAAAACATCAGCACGCGTTTGCCGTTGAGGGTGAAAAAGTCCGGGCATTCCCACATATAACCCATCTCTTTTTCAGCCACCGCAAGCACGCCCATATCCTGCCATTCGCGCAAGTCGTCAGAACGGTAAACGCGCACCTGGCCCGTCTCGCCATCCCGCGCGCCGACAACCATGTACCAGCGCTCCCCTTCCCGCCACACTTTTGGATCGCGAAAGTGATGCAGCCCAGGCGGCGTGTCAACGATCGTTCCTTGCCGCGTAAAATGGACGCCATCACGGCTGGTTGCCAGGCACTGCACCTGGTAAAGGTTAGCCTCGTCATCCGGATCGCCGTGGAATTTGTGGCCGGTATAAATCAGCGCCAGCGTATCGCCATCCACCACCGCCGAGCCGGAAAAACAGCCGTCCTTATCTTCTGGCCCTTCCGGTGCCAGTGCCACCGGGAGGTGTTCCCAGCGAACTAAATCCTTGCTGCGCGCATGGCCCCAGTGCATCGGCCCCCACTGGGTCGAGTACGGATGATGCTGGTAAAACGCGTGATACCAGCCGTCAAACCACACCAGACCATTCGGGTCGTTCATCCAGCCGGCACGCGCGGCGAGGTGGTAACGCGGATACCAGCGCAGGTTAAGATCGCCGCGTTTGGCCTGTAATGATTGTTCAGCTTTGGCAATGGAATGCATCATTTGTTTACTCTTTTCAGTCAGATAGTGGAGGGTTGCGGCATGAGCGGGTCAGAAGAAGACTTACCCGAGCGCAACAGGAAGATGGATATGAGCGTGGTGCTGAACACTAACAGCCCCATAATGAGATAGGATTGGGCAAAGCCGTATTTCTCATAGCTGTAACCCGCCAGCGGCGACAGCACAGACGCAATCACCGAGCTTGTACAGGCAAAGCCCACCAGATAGAGCGTGGAAGAGAGCCGCTTATCAAAATGTAAGCTGTTGTATTTAAATACCGAGACCAGCAATACGGGCAGTTCTACCGCGTGCAGCAGCTTGGTAATGGAGATGAGCACCGGCCCCTCAACCAGACCAGATGCCACCATACGCATTGCCATCACCATTCCCGCGAATATCAGCCCGTTTTTCGCGCCGAGGCGGTTCACCAGCCACGGGGCGCAAAACATGCCCGCCGCCTCAAGGAAAACCTGGAAGGAGTTGAGATAGCCGTACATGGCGTTCCCTTCCTGCAACGTCGGGAACTGTGATGAGAAATAGACCGGGAACTGCTGATCGTAAACGCCGTAAATGCAGGTGCCGATAACGAAAAACACCAGCGCCCAGAAACGCGGCAGCGTCAGCAGGCGCAATGCGTCTTCCAGCGTCACCTTGCCACCGGACACCGCTTCCTGCATGGCGTGCGGTGCGGAAGAGACCCGCAGGCGCGCGAGCAAAACAAAAAACACCAGCCCGGCGCCGCTCGCGACAGCGAAATTCAGCTTCGGATTGATGTTAAACAGGAGCCCCGCAAAAAAGGTTGCCGCTGCCCAGCCAAGCGATCCCCACATTCTCGCCTTGCCAAACTCAAACTGGCTCTGACGGGCCACGCGTTCGGTATAGGATTCCAGCACCCCAATCCCACCGTTAAACGTCAGGCCAATAAAAATCCCGCCGAAAATACTGCCCAGTAACACGTTAATTTGCAGCAGATAGCCAAACAGCAAAAAGGCCGGACCGGAAAGAATAAGCAGACTGGTCAGAAACCAGAGCAGGTTTTTGCGCAGGCCGAGTTTGTCCTGAATAAATCCATAGCAGATTTGAGCAAACAGTGCGGAGACGGAAAGCACGGCATAGATAACGCCCGTATCCCCCGCTTTTAACCCCACTTCCTGGTGGAGCCAGATAGAGAGCAACGAACCGGAAGATGACCAGCTGACAAAAAAGAAAAACAGTAATGCGCTCAGTAAGGGATAGCTGTGAGAGTGATGCGTTTTCATCATGGCATTCTCGTGTTGGAGTAATGATCAAATGATAACGTTAACATCCATGCTTTCTCATGCTGCCTGATTAAGATTTAAGATGTTAATCACGAAAGTTAACGTTAACATTAAGGAAGTGAGATCGCGATCATAAATTCATAACTGAGGTAAGCATGACTTAACCTGGTCATCAGCCTTCCTTTTACATCAGCGACTTAGTTGTATACCCTCTCACAGAGCATTAACGGAGTAAGAAAATGGCTTCCCTGAAGGACGTCGCAAAGCTGGCTAACGTATCGCTGATGACGGTTTCCCGCGCGCTTAACAGCCCGGAGCGCCTTAAACCGGAAACGCTGGCGCGCGTACAGTGGGCTATCGAGCAAACCAGCTACGTTCCCGATCTGTCCGCCAAGAAAATACGCGGCGCGAATGCTTCGCCTAAAACCATAGGCGTGCTGGCGCTCGATACGGTCACGACACCTTTTTCGGTGGAGATTACGCTGTCCATTGAAGAGACGGCCAGGATGCACGGCTGGAATAGCTTCGTCATGAATATGTTTGCTGACGACAATCCGGATGCCATTGTCGATCTTCTGCTCTCCCACCGGCCTGACGGGATTATCTACACCACGATGGGGTTACGTCAGGTTCCTCTTCCTGCCAAGCTGCTCACCCTCCCCTGCGTGCTGGCCAACTGTGAGAGTGTCGGTGAAAAGGTCGCCAGCTATATCCCGGATGATGAACAGGGGCAGTACGCCGCCGTCAGGGCATTACTCGCAGAAGGCTATCGGCAGCCCCTGTGTCTGCATTTACCTGTGGGCCATCTGGCCACAACCCGGCGCCGTCAGGGGCTTGAACGCGCCTGCCGTGAAGCCGGAATCGACCCGGACAGCCTGGAACATGCGTATATGGCGCACGGGGATGAGCATTATCGTGATATTCCGACCGCATTGCTGGCGCGTATCCGGAACGGCATCCCGCGGTTTGATTCCGTTATCTGCGGTAACGATCGTATCGCGTTTATGGTGTACCAGACGCTGCTGGCGCAAGGGCTTCGCATCCCTGAAGATGTCGCGGTTATCGGCTATGACAATATGGTGGGCATTGGCGAGCTGTTTTTGCCGCCTCTTTCAACGGTTCAGTTGCCCCACTACGAAATTGGTCGCCTGAGCGCCCTGCACATTATTAACGGTGAACAACACCGGGAAACGACGCGCGTTGAAAGTCCATTTTTAATGCGTGATTCCATTGCGCGCGCCATGTGACTACCGCTTTTTGTCGTTGATGGAAAAAGAAGGGGTTATGAAGGCAGCATACCCCCTTCTTTTGTCAGCCAATGGCACGATTTGTCACACTCTTTTCTGTCATTTAACAACCCGAACAAATGCCGAATAAGCAATTGTTTTTATTGCCAATAAAGTGCAATTTTCTTTTTAAAAATGGTGATATTGCCTCTCCTGTGCTCCATGTCACAAAACAGTAAACAAATTAACCATTGAGCCCCGTGACAAAAGGCTCTATATTGGCGGCGTTTTTTTCAGGCCCCATCTGTTTTTTAACTTTTTATTCAATCGTGGCTCATAGCGAAGCGGCGGTTGTAGGAGTGATATGATGACGGATAAAGTCCGTATTGACACCGTAGATGCCCACAAAAGCAACGAAACCTATCTGGCCCGTCAGGCCGAGTTTGAATCTAACGTCAGGAGTTATCCGCGCAAACTGCCTTTAGCGATTACTAAAGCAGAAGGCGTGTGGATCACCGATGCAGATAATAAAGAATACCTTGACTGTTTAGCAGGCGCAGGGACCCTTGCGCTTGGCCATAACCATCCTGATGTGCTGAAAAGCATCCAAAATGTCATTACCAGCGGCTTGCCGTTACACACTCTGGATCTGACTACGCCTCTGAAAGACGCGTTTTCTGAATATCTGCTCTCTCTGCTGCCTGGTCAGGGCAAAGAGTACTGCCTGCAGTTCACCGGTCCATCCGGTGCCGACGCCGTTGAAGCGGCGCTGAAGCTGGCGAAAAAAGTGACCGGCCGTAGCGGTATCATCAGCTTCTCCGGCGGTTACCACGGCATGACCCACGGCGCACTGTCCGTGACCGGTAACCTGTCTCCGAAAGAAGCGGTTGACGGTATGATGCCAGAAGTGCAGTTCATGCCTTACCCGCACGAGTACCGCTGCCCGCTGGGTATCGGTGGTGAAGCGGGCGTGAAAGCGCTGACTTACTACTTCGACAACCTGATCAACGACGTTGAAAGCGGCGTGCGTAAACCTGCCGCGGTGATCCTGGAAGCCGTTCAGGGCGAAGGCGGCGTGAACCCGGCTCCGGCTGAGTGGTTGCAGCGCATTCGTAAAGTGACTCAGGAACACGGCATTCTGCTGATCCTCGACGAAGTTCAGGCTGGCTTTGCCCGTACCGGTAAATTCTTCGCCTTCGAACACGCGGGCATCGAGCCAGACATCATCGTGATGTCTAAAGCGGTTGGTGGCGGTCTGCCGCTGGCCGTGCTCGGTATCAAAAAGCAGTTCGACGCATGGGCGCCAGGCCACCACACCGGTACTTTCCGCGGCAACCAGCTGGCAATGGCAACCGGCCTGACAACGCTGAAGATCCTGAAAGACCAGAACATCGCGGGCAAAGTGGCTGCACAGGGCGAATGGCTGAAAGGCCAGCTGAAAGAGATGGCAAAACGTTATCCGGTCATCGGTCACGTGCGCGGTCTGGGCATGATGATCGGTATCGAGATCGTTAAGCCACACGAAGCTGCTGACCATATGGGCTGCTTCCCTGGCGACGGCGAGTTGTCTGCGCTGATTCAGAAGAAGTGCTTTGAAGCCGGTCTGATTCTGGAGCGTGGTGGTCGTAACGGTATCGTTCTGCGCCTGCTGCCTTCCCTGCTGATCAGCGACGAAGAGCTGAAAATCTTCCTGGATAAATTCGAGCAGGCACTGCTTGCTGCGGGCGTTCGCCCGGCGTAACCGGAGTAGTTGATTACGATGTCAGATTCAAACCCAATTTTGTTCTCCTCTGCGCAGAGCATTGAAGCTTACCAGCAGGCGATTGAACAAAGCACTCAGGCTGTGATGCAGTGGCTGAAGCAGCCTGAGATGTACCAGGGCAAAACGGTCGCGGAGCTGCGCGACCGTATTAAGCTGGATTTCAACCCGAAAGGGCTGGGCAACGAAGCGGCGATTGAACGCGCCGTGGAGTTCTTCCTGAAAGACAGCTTGTCCGTTCATCACCCGCAGTGTGTGGCGCACCTGCACTGCCCAAGCCTGGTGGTAAGCCAGGCGGCGGAAGTGCTGATCAACGCCACTAACCAGAGTATGGACTCCTGGGATCAAAGCCCGTCCGCAACCATTATTGAGATCAAACTGATCGAGTGGCTGCGTACCCGCGTGGGTTATCAGGCTGGCGACGCGGGTGTCTTCACCAGCGGCGGTACCCAGAGCAACCTGATGGGTCTGATGCTGGCGCGTGACGCATTCTTCGCGCGTCAGGGCCACTCCGTTCAGCAGGACGGTCTGGTGGGCGATCTGCGCAAAATTCGCGTGCTGTGCTCCGAAAACGCACACTTCTCCGTGCAGAAAAACATGGCGCTGATGGGCCTGGGCTATCAGTCCGTAGTGCAGGTGAAAACCGACGAGTTCTCCCGCATGGATCTGACCGATCTGGCGGCGAAAATCGAGCAGTGCAACGCGAACGGGGAGCAGATTCTGGCCATCGTCGCGACGGCAGGTACTACCGATGCCGGTGCTATCGATCCGCTGCGTGCCATTGCTGAACTGGCGGCGAAGCAGAACATCTGGGTACACGTTGACGCGGCCTGGGGCGGCGCGCTGCTGATGTCCGATCAGTATCGTCACTACCTGGACGGCATCGAGCTGGTGGATTCCGTCACCCTGGACTTCCACAAGCAGTTCTTCCAGACCATCAGCTGCGGCGCGTTTCTGCTGAAAGAAGCGCGTCACTATGAGCTGATGCGCTATCAGGCGGCCTACCTGAACTCTGAGTTCGACGAAGAAGCGGGCGTGCCTAATCTGGTGTCCAAATCTCTGCAGACCACCCGTCGTTTCGACGCGCTGAAGCTGTGGATGAGCCTGGAAGCGCTGGGTCAGGAGCAATACGCGGCGATCATCGATCACGGCGTAACGCTGGCGCAGCAGGTTGCGGCCTACGTGAAAGAGCAGCCTGCTCTGGAACTGGTTATGCAGCCACAGCTGGCAAGCGTGCTGTTCCGCTTCCGTGGCCAGGTACAGATGGACGACGCGGGCATCGCCCTGCTGAACCAGAAAATTGGTGATGCGCTGCTGGAATCCGGCCGTGCAAACGTCGGTGTGACCGAGCATAACGGCATCACCTGCCTGAAGCTGACTCTGCTGAACCCAACCGTGACGCTGGAGGATATCAAAATCCTGCTGTCGCTGGTTGAGCGCACCGCGCAGGAAGTTCTCGCGAAGTAATACAAAACCCCTCTTCCGTCGGAAGAGGGGTTATCTTTATACGCCTGCCCACCACATTCTGATTTTCAATCCCCAGTAGCTCGTCCAGCCCGTTGTGGTACTGACTACTTTCCCCTTTGACACAATCACCAGCGTCGGCGTTACGCTCACCTGCCACTGCTGCGACACGGCACCGTTTGCATCGTTAATCACCGGCATACACAGGTTTTTCTTTTCAGCCCAGCGAGCGAGCTTTGCATCGTCACCGGAGCGCATGGCAATGCTTACGACGTTACCGCCCTCTTTTGCCAGCTTATCGACCGCAGGTGTCGTATAACGACAGATGCTACACCAGGTTGCCCAGACGTAAATCAGCAGGGGGCGCTCCTTGCTGAGCGCCGCGATATCGTGAATGTTACCGTCGATGCTCTGCATAGGCGTTGCGCTAAAGCTGGCGGGTAATGACGGCTTTCGGTATTGATCCACGCCCCACATAACCGCCAGCGTAAGCAGAATGAGTATGATCCCTTCCCGCGCCCAGCGGCGCAGGCGACTCAATTTACGGTTATCCATTATGACCTCTCGATTTAACGGAGGTCATCTTAGCGGGCTATTCGGCGTCATGCTGTAAAGAAGTGTCGCGTCACTTTATTCCGGGGTATAGCCGTAGTTGTAATGGCTATAACCCGAGTGGTAATAGAACGCAGCGGATTTCACAATATCATTGAGAATCGCGCCTTCAACCTGGACGCCCATCTGCTGCAGACGCTTCCGACAGTTTTCGATCTCTTTGACGCTGGTTTTACCGAAACGGGCAACCAGCAACGTGGTTGCCGCGGCTCTGGCGACGAGTAGCGCATCCGTCACGGCCAGCACCGGTGGCGTGTCGACAATCACGATGTCGTACTCTTTGTCTATTCGTGACATTACCGTCTGGAAGCGCTCATTCATAAGCAACTCGACAGGATGCGAAGGCTGAGGTCCACAGGTCAAGACATCAAAGCCACCTTTTTCGAAGTGTTGAATCGCATCCTGCCACTCTACGCTTCCCCCCAGCACGCTGGACAAGCCATGCTGGTTGTTCAGTTTGAAAATATTGTGAACATATCCCTTGCGCATATCCGCATCAATAAACAGTACCCGTTGACCTGCCTGAGCGGCAATCGACGCCAGCGAGGTGCTCACCAAAGTCTTTCCGCAGTCCTGCGAAGGGCCTGAAATCACCACTATCCGATTAACGGCATTCATCATGGTAAAATGCAGACTGGTGCGTAACCCGCGCACCGCCTCGACAAATATATCCACCGGACGGTCAACGGGCAGGAAAGGTACGTTTGACGTCCTGTGCTTCCAGTGGGAAGCAAACAGCGTCCTCCTGCGCAAATGCGTTTTTTTCCATAGCCACACTGAACGCGGGAGCGTAGCCAGAAGAGGCATTCCCTGCGCTTCCAGCTGTTCAGACGAGGTGATGCCCCGTTTAAACGCAGAGCGCACCAACACCGTTCCTGCAGAGAGCATCAATCCCACCAGCATACCGAACACAATGATAATCACTTTGTGCGGTTTGACGGGTCCAGGCTGCGTTACTGCAGGGTCAATGATCCGCACGTTTCCGATGGCGCTGGAGCGCGAGATATTCAGCTCCTGCTGACGCGTCAGCAGCTGCAGGTAGATGGTGCGCCCGGACTCAACGTCACGGCTTAAACGCAAAATTTCCTGCTGTGTAGAAGGCATGGATGAGACACGGTTATTCAGGCGCGTACGTTCCTGCTCCAGGGTCTGTTTTTTTTCCCGTAAGGCGCGGTAGGTTGGGTGATCCTTTTTGAAAAGCTGAGAAACTTCTGCTTCGCGGAACGTCAGCTCGTTAAGCTGATTTTCCACATTAACAACCTGATCGAGAACCGTCTTCGCCTCAAGGGATAGATCGACAGAATCGCGCTGCTCTCTGTAGGCGTTCAGTCGTGCTTCGGCTTCATCCAGTTCGCGCCTGATTTTAGGTAATTGGTCCTGTAAAAACGTCAGGCTGCGGGTATCTTTAGCTTCCTGGCGCGCAATATTCTGGCTGAGATAATTTTCAGCAATGGTATTGAGCACCACGGCGATCTTGTCAGGGTCCTCGCCCGTCAGCGTTAAGGTAATAATTCCGCTCTGCTTCGCCGACTCAGAAACAATGAGTCGGCGCTGAAGGGCGTTAATTGCTTCAAGCTTTGTGACGGTTTTGAGGGCAAACCGGGTGCCTGGTGCCGCACTGAGCGAGGTGACAAGCAGCGTTATTCCGTCTTTAACCAGCGTTTCCCCAACAACGCCATCAGCCTCAAGCGTTTTTCCTTCGAGGTGATACCGGCCCTGCTCCTGAACGGTCAGTAAAAGTTCCTGTGGCTTGTCTTCCAGAAGAGGAAGGGTAAGCGCGCCAATTGTCAGTTCACCGGCTTTACGCCCTCGTTCCAGCAGCGGCCCAATGACGGGCAGCACGCGCCGTTTGACGCTGTATGTTAGCCCAAGCTTATCAACGGTCTCTCCCAGAATCATCCGCGACTTGAGCAGCAAGAGTTCGGGCGCAACATCAGGTGAAAGATCGGTACCAAACTGGCTTAAACTTTTGAGCAACGAGTTGTCCTGCTTCGCTTCTATCTGCACAAGGGCATCAGCCTGATAGATCGGTGTGACGCTATACGCATAGATCCCGGCGCATACGGTGAACAGGAGCGTGATGCACGCTATCATTACCCGATGATCAAACATCTCAGCCAACAGCTGAATGAGATCAATTTCATTATCATGCGGTGTCGCAGCACCAAATTTGTCTGATTTATGAGACGACATTACTGCTTCATTCCTTGTTGACGCAAACGACGAGCCCATTCCTGACTGGCTTTTCCTAACTGCTCGAAAACATATTCGAAGGCTTCCCGGCTTTTGCGATACGGGTCGGGAATGTCCTTTGTTTCCAGCCACTGACCAAACAACAGCGATTTCCCCCGATTCTCCGGCGCCACTGAGGCAATAAAACGGAGATGCTCTGGCTCCATCACCAGAATCAAATCGGATTTTTGTAACAGATAACGTGTGACCTTACGCGCCACGTGACCTTCCAGCGAAACGCCATGACGTAAGGCGACTGCCTTTGCAGTCGCATCCGCCGGGCGTCCTTCAAGCCCGAAAATACCTGCCGAGGTCACCTGCGCGTCGGGTAGCTGCTGGCGCAACAGCCGCTCACCCATCGGTGAACGGCAAATATTGCCGGTGCAAACCACGAGAATTGAATTGAACATTATTGCGGCCACGACCTGATGTAACGGACGGTTTCGGTCAGGTCATGTACGCCACTGATGGTGGGTACCAGCTGGGCGATCACACGATTCCAGCGTGAAAGCGGTGCCGTCGTGACATAGACAATGTCGTACGGTTCCAGCTCGAATTCTGTGCTCAGCACCATGGCTGAGGCATCTTCCGCATTGAGTTGATAGATGTTGGCGATTTTATCTTTCTCGCCTTTTCGTGAAACCGGGCGAATAACAAAAATCCCGGTTGCATCGGCCATATTCTGGTTCAGCCCGCCTGCATTCCCCAGGGCTTCGGCCAGCGTCATGCCGCTACGATCCATCTTAAGGGTGCTCTGTTTAACCACCTCGCCCATCACAAACACTTTCAGCGCGTCGTTCCGGGGAACAAACAGGATATCGCCCGGATAAAGAAGCTTATTTTGGGTTAAATCGCCATGTTGCATCAGAGCATAGAGTGAAAGGCGCGAGTCCTGGCCATCATGCGTGAGCACGACGTTACGCCAGTCGGCATCCGCAGAGAGACCGCCCGCGGCGTTCACCGCATCCATTACCGTCAATGGAATATTGGTTATTGGCTGCTGGCCCGATTTCTCAACCTCTCCGGTGATATAGGCTTTTTGAGAACGGAAGGAGGCAACGCTGACGTCCACCTGAGGGCTCTCAATGACCTCATCCAGCCGCGCGGTGATCTCCTCACGTACCTGCGAAACCGTTTTGCCCGCCACTTTCAGCTTGCCGACGTAGGGGTAGAAAAGCGTACCATCGGCGTTAACCCAGTTACCCGCGTCGCTCGCGCTACGGTACTGCCCTGCGGGCGTCGTGAGTTCAGGGTGATCCCAGACGGTGACCGTCAAAATGTCCCCTGAGCCAATGCGGTATTCCCAGTTTTTGAGCTGCTCATCCAGAGTAGGATTTGCCTGAGATTTAGAAACGGGTGGGCGCAGTTTTTCAATCAATCCAGGGGTTAAAGGAAAAACTTCCACGCGTTTGTCCAGCGGATCGTTAATTTCCTCACCGGTAGTGACTTTTTTCCCGGAAAGACTTAAGTTCTGGCCTGGTGAAAATACACATCCTGTTAGCTGGCTGAGCGTCAGAAAGGACAGTAAAAGAGCAGTTGTATTTTTCATTTATATAAAATGTTGATTTATCGTTGCGCTGGATAGTTAACTCGCAAAAGAAAGCAAGCAAGTCCTTGAAATATATTTATTTATTATTTCACCGTGATACTGTAAAACACACGTTCGCTGTCGTTTAAAAAGTTAAAAAACAGCGCACAATTGCGCAAGAAAACGGAGAGTAATAATACTTTATGCGCCGCGATATTAAATGTTATCCCTTACGAAAGCATTCGCTTAACGGTGCTATTTTGACGTATAAACTTATTTTCAGAATAGATTAATAAAATAATAAAAATAACAAATATTCCGCACAATCAACATTCACCGCAATGATGTGCATCACCGTTATCGACTACCCAAACCCCTCCACTTTTGTTACATTTTTTATCAAACGCATCATGCTTTGATACTTAAAATAGACCGTCTGTCTTGTGCTGTGTGCCCTACAGACGAAAGTCTCTGAAACAATATCACTGGAGAAAAAATGGCTAAGCGTAAATTGCTGCTTCTGGGTGTATTACTGTCTCTGGCGGGCTCCGCGTTTTCTGCCCCGCAAACCGCCGCTGCGCCATCGGGCATCAAGGCCTATGAAGAACAAGAGTTCATCGCCGATTTCACGAAGTTTAAAATCGGCGATACGGCACCGGCGCAGTATCAAACGCCGGAGTACACCATTAAACAGTACCAGCTGCGTAATCTTCCGGCACCGGATGCCGGTACCCACTGGACCTACATGGGCGAAAACTACGTCCTGATTGGCGATGCAGATGGCAAAATCTACAAAGCCTACAATGGAGATATTTTCTATCATCGCTGATACGATCGTAATCCGTCCGTGGCAGGAGAGCGACCGCCCTTTCCTGCGTACGCTCTACCTCCACGCCCGGCGTGAAGCCTGGCCGTGGCTGGACAGTTCTGCGTGGCAGCTTGAAGATTTTGACGCGGCAACCCTGGACGAAGAGATTTGGGTGGCGGAGCAGGATGGGCACCGACTTGGCTTCGCCTCAGTCTGGACGAACGATAATTTTCTGCACAACCTGTTTGTCGACCCGCAGTATCAGAGCCTGGGCGTCGGACATGTGTTGCTTGAGCACGTACAGAAGACGTTTACCAGCACGGGCTCACTCAAGTGTCTGGTGAAAAATGCGCGGGCTATTACGTTTTACCAGCGGCACGGCTGGCACATTGAGGCGACGGGGAATTCTCCTGAGGGAGAGTACTATCTTATGCATTACCGGCTTGGGTAAAGTCAGGTGGCGCTTCGCTTACCTGACCTACAAAATCGTATTTCGTAGGCCGGGTAAGGCGAAGCCGCCACCCGGCAATCCAGCGCTGGGGGGTTACACCGCGCGGAAGGCGATTTCACCCGGGATCACTTCACCCTGCCAGTACAGCTGCGCCGCAACGCGCCCCGCCAGCTGGCGATACATCTCAGCGAACTCGCTGTCCGGACGGCTGACGACCGTCGGCTTCCCGCTGTCCAGATCTTCACGCAAGGAAATATGCAGCGGCATCTGCCCCAGCAGCTGGGTGTGATACTGCGCTGCCAGTTTTTCCGCCCCACCCGTACCAAAGATAGGCTCATGGTGTCCGCAGTTGCTGCAGATGTGCATGCTCATGTTCTCGACGATGCCGAGCACCGGCACTTCCACTTTCTCGAACATCACGATGCCTTTTTTGGCGTCGATCAGCGCGATATCCTGCGGCGTGGTGACCACAACGGCCCCCGTTACCGGGATGTTCTGCGCCAGCGTCAGCTGAATGTCACCGGTGCCCGGCGGCATGTCCAGCACCAGATAATCCAGATCCGGCCACATCGTTTCCTGCAGCATCTGCAGCAGCGCTTTGCTGGCCATCGGGCCGCGCCAGACCATGGCGTTATCGTCGGTCACCAGGTAACCGATGGAGTTGGTCGCCAGACCGTGCGCCACGATCGGCGCCATATGCGTGCCATCCGGCGAGGTTGGACGCTGATTTTCCGCACCCAGCATGTTTGGAATAGACGGACCGTAGATATCGGCATCCAGAATACCGACCTTTGCCCCTTCCGCCGCCAGCGCGAGCGCGAGGTTGACGGCGGTAGAGGATTTACCCACCCCACCCTTACCTGAACTCACGGCGATGATGTTTTTCACCCCGTTGACGCCCGGCTGATTTTTCACACGCTTCAGCGTGGCAATGCTGTGGCTCAGCTTCCAGTCAATCGCTTTCGCACCGGTAATGCGCAGCAGCTCGGCGCTGGTCTGCTCTTTCAGCGCGTCAAAGGCGCTGGTCCAGACGAACGGCATCTGCACTTCAACGTGCAGCGTATCGTCCAGCCACGCGACGTGGTGCAACGCTTTCAGCGTAGTGAGGTTATGTTTCAGGGTTGGATGCTGAAAGTTAGCCAGCGTCCCGGCGACCATTGCTCGTAAGGCTTCCGGTGATTTGGCCTGGGATTGAGAACTCATCCCGACTCCTTTGTTCTTGTGAATAAGACCTTAGACAAACAAGTTTACCTGAAAGGCCGTGGTTTGTGCTTACTTAATAATGCCCCTTTTGGTAATATCGAAAACCCTTTTCACAGTTAAAAGAAGTAATGCCTACTATGACTCAAGTCGCGAAAAAAATTCTGGTAACGTGCGCCCTGCCGTACGCCAACGGCTCAATCCACCTCGGCCACATGCTGGAGCATATCCAGGCTGATGTCTGGGTCCGTTACCAGCGAATGCGCGGCCACGAGGTTAACTTCATCTGTGCGGACGATGCCCACGGCACGCCGATCATGCTGAAAGCGCAGCAGCTGGGGATTTCCCCGGAGCAGATGATTGCCGAAATGAGTCAGGAGCATCAGACCGATTTTGCTGGCTTTGACATCAGCTATGACAACTATCACTCCACGCACAGCGACGAAAACCGCGAGCTGTCGGAGCTGATCTACACCCGTCTGAAAGAGAACGGTTTCATCAAAAACCGCACTATCTCTCAGCTGTACGATCCGGAAAAAGGCATGTTCCTGCCGGACCGTTTCGTCAAAGGCACCTGTCCAAAATGTAAATCCCCGGATCAGTACGGCGATAACTGCGAAGTCTGCGGCGCGACCTACAGCCCGACCGAACTGATTGAGCCAAAATCCGTGGTATCCGGCGCCACACCTGTGATGCGTGATTCCGAGCACTTCTTCTTCGACCTGCCGTCCTTCAGCGAAATGCTGCAGGCGTGGACCCGCAGTGGCGCGCTGCAGGAGCAGGTGGCGAACAAGATGCAGGAGTGGTTCGAATCCGGCCTGCAGCAGTGGGATATCTCCCGCGATGCGCCGTACTTTGGTTTCGAAATCCCGAATGCGCCGGGCAAATATTTCTACGTCTGGCTGGATGCGCCAATCGGCTACATGGGCTCCTTCAAGAACCTGTGCGACAAGCGTGGCGACGCCGTCAGCTTCGACGAATACTGGAAGAAAGACTCTACCGCCGAGCTGTACCACTTCATCGGCAAAGACATCGTTTACTTCCACAGCCTGTTCTGGCCGGCCATGCTGGAAGGCAGCAACTTCCGCAAGCCAACCAACCTGTTTGTTCACGGCTACGTCACGGTGAACGGCGCCAAGATGTCCAAGTCCCGCGGGACGTTCATCAAAGCCAGCACCTGGCTGAATCACTTCGACGCGGACAGCCTGCGCTACTACTACACCGCGAAGCTCTCTTCCCGCATCGACGATATCGACCTGAACCTAGAAGATTTCGTGCAGCGTGTGAACGCAGACATCGTCAACAAGGTGGTGAACCTGGCGTCCCGTAACGCGGGCTTTATCGCCAAGCGCTTTGACGGCGTAATGGCCGCTGAGCTGGCGGACCCTGCCCTGTACCAAACCTTCACCGACGCGGCAGCCACCATTGGCGAAGCCTGGGAAACGCGCGAGTTCGGTAAAGCAGTACGTGAAATCATGGCGCTGGCTGATCTGGCTAACCGCTATGTGGACGAGCAGGCGCCGTGGGTTGTCGCTAAACAGGAAGGCCGCGATGCCGATCTGCAGGCCATCTGCTCCATGGGCATCAACCTGTTCCGCGTGCTGATGACGTACCTGAAGCCGGTTCTGCCGCAGCTGGCAGCCCGCGCTGAAGCGTTCCTGAACACCGAACTGACCTGGGATGCAATGGCGCAGCCGCTGCTCGGCCACAAGGTGAACACCTTTAAGGCGCTGTATAACCGCATCGAGATGAAGCAGGTTGAAGCGCTGGTCGAAGCCTCTAAAGAAGAGGTGAAAGCGGCTGCAGCACCGGTAACCGGCCCGCTGGCGGACGATCCGATTCAGGAAACCATCACCTTTGATGACTTCGCTAAAGTCGACCTGCGCGTGGCGCTGATTGAAAACGCAGAATTCGTGGAAGGCTCTGACAAGCTGCTGCGCCTGACGCTGGATCTCGGCGGCGAGAAGCGCAACGTCTTCTCCGGCATCCGTTCTGCCTACCCGGACCCGCAGGTGCTGATCGGCCGTCAAACCGTGATGGTCGCTAACCTGGCGCCGCGCAAAATGCGCTTCGGCATTTCCGAGGGGATGGTGATGGCAGCAGGCCCTGGCGGGAAGGATATCTTCCTGTTAAGCCCAGACGAAGGCGCGAAGCCGGGCCAGCAGGTGAAATAACAAAAAAGCCGGAGATAATCTCCGGCTTTTTTATGGTTTCGGGTGATGCACCCGATGGGTCAGCCCGCGCAGGAAATTACGCAGAAACTGGTCGCCGCACTCGCGGTAATTTTTGTGGTCCGGCGCGCGCATCATGGCAGTGATTTCCGGCATCGACACGCGGTATTTCTGCTCGGTCATGATCGCCTGGATATCGTCCGTTTTCAGCGAGAAGGCGATACGCAGCTTTTTCAGCACCGTGTTGTTGTTCACCCGACGCTCCAGCGCCAGCTCGGGCGCGGAGTCATCTTTTCCACGCTTATCGTAGATCAGCCCGTTCAGAAAACCCGACAGAATGATGTCCGGGCAGCGGACGAAGCCCTCTTCGTCCTCTTTGGTCATCCAGGTATCAAAATTTGCAGACGTGGATTCCATGTCGGACAGCGCAAGAATGCGCACCATGTCGTTATTGTTTGCTTTCAGGGTGTAGCGCAGGCTACGAAGAATATCGTTACTTAGCATAGAGCCTTCGAATGTCGATGATGCAATGGCGCGCAGTGTACCAGTTTTACAGGCCAATCGCCTCTTTCAAACTTTTCAGATAGCGGCGGCTGACGGGGACGGTCTGCCCGGCGCGCAGCACCAGCTCGGCCTGACCGTTATCTTCCAGACGGATCTCCTTCAGGTGCGCCATGTTCACCAGATACTGACGGTGACAGCGAATCAGCGGCGTGCGGCTCTCGAGCGTGCGCAGGGTCAGCTCGGTAAACCCTTCGTTCCCTTCCGCGCTGGTGACAAACACCCCGCTCAGGCGGCTGCTGACAAACGCCACATCATCCATTTGCAGCAGATAAATCCGGCTGTGCCCGGTGCAGGGGATAAATTTCAGCGGCTGCTGGTTCTCCGGCAGCAGCGTGACGTCCTGGACGGTTCGCTCCTGGCGTAAGCGGGTGAGCGTTTTTTCCAGCCGCTTCTCTTCAATCGGCTTGAGTAAATAATCGAACGCGTGCTCCTCAAAAGCCTTAACGGCATATTCGTCGAACGCCGTCAGAAACACGATGTAGGGACGATGCGCCGGGTCGAGCATGCCGACCATCTCCAGCCCGCTGATGCGCGGCATCTGAATGTCGAGGAACAGCACGTCCGGGCGCAGCTTGTGCACCGCACCGATGGCCTCAATGGCGTTGGCGCACTCCCCCACAATCTCAATGTCTGGCTGCTCCTGCAGCAGAACGCGCAGGTTTTCCCGTGCCAGCGGCTCGTCATCCACGATCAGCACTCTTAACATGCGTTTTCCTCCAGCGGCAGTCGAACGGTAATACGGGTAAAACGGTCAGGCTCGCAGGCGACGGTAATGCCACAGTCGTCGCCAAAATGGGCGCGCAGACGTTTATCAACCAGGCTCATCCCTAATCCGCCCGAAGCGGAAGGCTGGTACAGCCCGGCGTTATCTTCAATATCCAGCACCAGATGGTGGTTAAAACGGCTGGCGGCAATGGTTATCTCCCCTCTCCCCAGAAGCTGCGAGGTACCGTGCTTGATGGCGTTCTCCACGATAGGCTGCAGGGTAAAGGCCGGAAGATGCTGATACCCCAGTTCGTCCGGAACGGAGAGCGACACCTGCAGGCGGGACTGAAACCGCGCCTGCTCAATTTGCAGATAGGCATTCACGTGCTCAATTTCGTCGGCGAGGGTAACGATCTCTGACGGGCGCTTCAGGTTTTTACGGAAAAAGGTCGACAAAAACTGCACCAGCTGCGCGGCCTGATCGCTGTCGCGGCGAATCACCGCTTTGAGCGTGTTGAGGGCATTAAACAGGAAATGCGGATTGACCTGGGCATGCAGCAGCTTAATTTCAGACTGCGTCAGCAGGGCTTTCTGCCGTTCATATTGCCCCGCAAGAATTTGCGCGGAAAGAAGCTGGGCGATACCCTCCCCCAGCGTGCGGTTGATGGAGCTGAACAGACGGTTTTTCGCCTCATACAGCTTGATGGTGCCCATCACCCGCTGATTTTCCCCGCGCAGCGGAATGACGAGCGTGGAGCCCAGCTTGCACTGCGGATGCAGCGAGCAGCGGTAAGGCACTTCGTTACCGTCGGCATACACTACTTCGCCGGTTTCAATGGCGCGCAGCGTATAGGTCGACGAGATCGGTTTGCCCGGCAGGTGGTGATCGTCTCCGGTGCCGGTAAACGCCAGCAGCTTTTCGCGATCGGTAATGGCCACCGCGCCGATATCCAGCTCTTTATAGAGCACCTGCGCAACCTTCATGCTGTTCTCTTCGTTAAACCCCTGACGCAGGATCCCTTCGGTCGAGGCGGCAACCTTCAGCGCCGTGGCGGAAAAGGCCGAGGTGTACTTCTCAAACATGGCGCGCTTGTCGAGCAGAATACGCATAAACAGCGCCGCGCCGACCGTGTTGGTCACCATCATCGGGGCGGCAATACTGCTGACCAGGTGCAGCGCATCCTCGAACGGGCGGGCAATCAGCAGAATGATCGCCATCTGCGCCATTTCAGCCACAAAGGTAATGGCCCCGGCGGTAAGCGGGCTAAACACCTTGTCCGGGCGACCGCGCTTAATCATATAGCTGTGCACCAGGCCACCAAGCAGCCCTTCGACGATCGTCGAGATCATGCAGCTGAGCGCCGTCATTCCGCCCATGGAATAGCGATGCAGCCCACCGGTTAAACCGACAAGACCACCGACGACCGGGCCGCCCAGCAGCCCGCCCATCACCGCGCCGATGGCACGCGTATTAGCAATAGAGTCTTCGATATGGAGGCCGAAGTAGGTCCCCATGATGCAAAAAATAGAGAAGGTGACGTAGCAGAGCAGCTTGTGCGGCAGGCGTACGGTGACCTGCATCAGCGGAATGAAAAGACGCGTTTTGCTCATCAGCCAGGCAATGACCAGAAACACGCACATCTGCTGAAGCAACAGCAGCACCAGGTTAAACTCGTACATACTCAAAACCGCACACGCTAAAAAACGCGTAACATACACGGATGCGGCTGAACTTTCTTTGAAGCGCCCCAAAAAAGCGCAAAATCGTGTCCGTTATCACATCTTTTTCTGCACATCGTGCATGGTTCGCATCATTTGTTTAAAAATTAATCAACTCTTCCTGGTTCGGCAAAGTGGGTCTACAGTTAAGCTGGGGACGCGTAAGCCAGGGGGCAAATATGGCGCTTTACACAATCGGTGAAGTGGCACTCCTTTGTGATATCAATCCCGTTACCCTACGGGCGTGGCAGCGACGGTATGGATTGCTCAAACCGCAGAGGACGGACGGTGGTCATCGCCTTTTCAACGATGCCGATATCGACCGGATCCGCGAAATCAAAAGCTGGATCGACAACGGGGTGCAGGTCGGGAAAGTGAAGTCCCTGCTGAGCCAGGACGACCCGGACACGCAACGCCTCTGGCGCGAGCAGCAGGAAACGCTGCTGCGGCTCCTGCAGGCCGGTAACCTGCAGCGACTGCGCGTCTGGATCAAAGAGCAGGGTCGCGATTATCCGGCGAAAACGCTTATCACCCATCTTTTCATTCCGCTCCGTCGGCGCCTGCAGTGCCAACAGTCTACCCTGCAGGCGCTGCTCAGCATGCTTGACGGGGTGCTGATCAACTATATTGCCGTCTGTCTTGCCTCGGCGAAGAACAAGGCAGGAAAAGATGCGCTGGTGGTCGGCTGGAACGTGCACGATACCACCCGTCTGTGGCTGGAAGCGTGGATCGCCACCCAAAAGGGCTGGCGCGTGGATGTCCTTGCGCACTCGCTGGGGCAGCTCAAACCCGAGTTTTTCGACGGCCAGACCCTGCTGGTCTGGTGTGGCGAAGTGCCGTCCGCCACGCAGCAACAACTGCTGACGGAGTGGCGTGAGCATGGTTATCCGGTTTATTCCCTTGGCCCGGATGAGCCATAACGGCATTTAATGGTTCATTAACAGCTGCGCTTCACCGTATAATTGTTCCGTTAACAACAGGAGCACATGATGAAGGCAACTAAACTCGCCATTATTACCCTTTTTGTCCTGATGGCCGTAAGCGGTATCGGCGGGGTGATGCTTGCAGGATACTCGTTTATCGTTCGTGGCGGTGTCGGCTGAGGTGCAGCGCCAGCCGCTCAAAAAGGCGATCGACAACGATGGCCGCCAGCGCGACCAGCACCGCCCCCTGCACAATATAAGCCGTATTAAACCCGCTTAAGCCGATGATGATCGGCGTTCCCAGCGTATTGGCACCGACCGTAGACGCAATGGTCGCCGTCCCGATGTTAATGATCACCGACGTGCGGATCCCGGCAATAATAACCGGTGCCGCAAGCGGCAGTTCTATCTTGCGCAGCCGCTGCCAGCGGCTCATCCCCATCCCTTCCGCCACGCTTAAAACAGACGCCGGGACCGCCGCAACGCCCGCCAGCGTGCCCTGCAGAACGGGCAACACGCCGTACAGAATCAGCGCAATAATCGCGGGCTGCTGACCAAAACCCATCACCGGCACCGCTATCGCCAGCACCGCCACTGGCGGAAACGTCTGTCCAATGGCCGCAACCGTCTCCACCAGCGGACGAAACTCCCGGCCCGCAGGTCGCGTGACCGCGATGCCCGCCCCTACTCCCAGCACCACCGCGATGACGCTTGAGAGCGCCACCAGCCAGAGATGCGCCAGGGCAAGGTTAATAAAGCTCTCCTGCTGATACACCGGCCGCGGTAGCCCCGGAAAAAGAGTGTTAAACAGCGCCGCGCTGTGAGGCATCAGAAACAGTAAGGCGACAAAGAGCGCTACCAGCCAGGGGAGCGGATCACGCAGTGCCTTCACGCGTCACCTCCCCGGCCAGCAGATCGCGAAAATGCAGGCTGCCGCACGGCGCACCCCGGGCATCCGCCACGGGCAGGACTTCGCACCGGCGCGCGACAAACGCGGAGAGGGCATCCCGCAGGCTCATCTGCTCCTGTAGCGGTTCCCCGCCGGGCGGTGCATTCTCACGGCGCATATAGTCTCCGACCGTCCGCAGGGAGAGCAGCCTGACGCCCAGCTCGCTGCGGCCAAAAAATTCGCGCACAAAGTCATTCTTCGGGCTGGTCAGCAGCGCAAGCGGCGCGCCCTGCTGCACCACCTCGCCGTGGTCCATCAGCACCAGATGATCGGCCAGGCGCAGGGCTTCATCTATATCGTGCGTCACGAGGACGATGGTTCGACCAAGAATGCGGTGAATGCGGGTCATCTCCGTTTGCAGCGCCCCGCGCGTAACGGGATCCAGCGCGCCAAAGGGTTCATCCATCAGCAGCACCTGCGGGTTAGCCGCCAGCGCGCGCGCCACGCCCACGCGCTGCTGTTGCCCACCGGAGAGCTGGTGAGGATAGCGCTCGCGCAACGCGGGCTCCAGCCCCAGCAGAGACATCAGTTCATCAACGCGGTCAGCGATTTTAGCCCGCGACCATTTCTCCAGCTGCAGCACGGTGGCGATGTTCTGTGCCACCGTCCAGTGCGGAAACAGGCCGATAGACTGAATGGCATAGCCCATTCGGCGGCGCAGCTCCAGCACCGGCAGGCTGCGGATCTCTTCCCCGGCAAAGCGAATTAACCCGCTGTCATGCTCCACCAGCCGGTTGATCATCTTCAGCGTGGTGGATTTTCCCGAGCCCGAAGTGCCAATCAGCACGGAAAATGCCCCCTCGGCAAAGTTCAGGTTCAGATGGCTTGCCGCCGGGCGGCCGGCAAAGGTTTTACTCACATCATGAAATTCAATCATTGGCTCTTCTCCTGAGCAGCGCGAGCCATAAGGCAAACAGGGCGTCGACGACAACCGCCAGCGCAATAGTAGGGACTACGCCTAACAACACCAGATCGAGGGCGCTGCTCAGCAGCCCCTGGAACACCAGCGCGCCAAAGCCGCCCGCGCCAATCAGCGCGGCAATCACCGCCATGCCAACGGTCTGAACCGCTACCACCCGCAGGCTGCGCAGCAGCAGGGGCAGCGCCAGCGGGAGCTGAATCTTCCAGAAACACTGTCGCGCGCTCATCCCCATCGCATGGGCGCTTTCCAGCACATCCGGCGCAACCTGGCTTAAGCCCGCGACCACGCCGCGCACCAGCGGGAGCAGCGCATACAGCACCAGCGCAATCAGCGCGGGCGTTAACCCCGTTCCGGCGATACCCACCGCGCCCAGCGCGGGAAACGACTTCACCAGCCCGGCCAGGGGGGCAATCAGCAGTCCAAACAGCGCAACGGAGGGAATGGTCTGGATGACGTTGAGCACGGCAAAAATGCTACCCTGACGTGAGGGATGACGATAACACCACATACCGAGCGGTATCCCGATCAGCAGCGCCGGGATCAGCGTGCCGAAAAGAATCGTCAAATGTTGCGCCAGGGCATCATCAAACACCTCCTGACGGTTGGCGTACTCTTTTAACAGCGAGAGGTTGTTCAGTTCACCACTGAACAATAACAGCAGCGGAATAGACCATATCTGCGCATTAAGCACCCAGCGCCAGACAGAACTGGCGACGAGACGACGAATCGCATCGCTGCTGGCCAGTAAACACAAAGCCAGCCAGAGCCACAGGCCGCTGCCTGGCGTGGTTCTCGCCAGCGGACTTTCCGCCGAGGCCATATGCGTTGCCGCCAGCCCCGCGCTCCAGAACAGCGTGATAAAGAGACCTTCCGAGAGCAGCAGCGTCAGCCACTGCGCCGTTCGCCCTTGCCAGAGCGACAGTCCAACCCACGCGGCCAGCGCAGCCGCCAGCCACCACGGCGTGAACGACCATACGTCCCAGAGAGCACGCCCTTCCCCCGACATCAGGCGGTTAGGCGCGACGTTCACAAACGGTAACGCGACCGCCGCGATGGCCACGCAGGCCAAAAGCAGCAGTACGCGGTTATGACATTTTATTGGCACAGCCCTTTCCCGTTACTTCACAAGCCCTTGTTGTTTCAGGAAGTCAGCGGCCACTTTTTTGGCATCCAGTCCCTCGACGGCAATGCTGGCATTCAGCTGTTGCAGCGTTTTTTCATCCAGCTTTTCGAAGACCGGTTTGAGCCATTCAGCAATATCCGGGTAGGCTTTCAGCACCGCCTCACGCACAACCGGGGTAGGAGCGTAAATCGGCTGAACGCCTTTTGGATCGGTCAGGGTTTGCAGGCCCAGTGCCGCGACCGGGCCGTCGGTGCCGTAGGCCATCGCCGCGTTAACGCCGGAGGTTTGCTGCGCCGCCGCCTTAATGGTTACCGCCGTATCTCCGCCCGCCAGCGAGAGCAGTTGCGCCTGGTCGAGCTTGAAATCGTACGCTTTTTCGAATGCAGGCAGCGCGTCAGGACGCTCGATAAACTCCGCGGACGCCGCAAGCTTAAAGTCGCCCTTCTCTTTCAGGTAGCGGCTGAGATCCGCAAGCGAGGTGAGCTTCCCTTTCTCCGCCACGTCCTTACGCACGGCGATAGTCCAGGTATTGTTGGCCGGGGCCGGGGTCAGCCAGACCAGCTTGTTCTGTTCCGCGTCGAGTTTTTTGACTTTTTCATAGCCAGCTTTGGCGTTTTTCCATGCCGGATCGTTCTCTTCTTTAAAGAAGAACGCGCCATTGCCGGTATATTCAGGATAAATATCCAGCTCGCCGGAGGTAATCGCGCCGCGCACGACGGGCGTGGTGCCCAGCTGAACTTTATTGACGGTTTTCACGCCGTGGCTTTCCAGCACCTGGAGAATAATATTCCCGAGCAGCGCGCCCTCGGTATCGATCTTTGAGCCCACTTTTACCGGCTCCGCCGCCTGTAACGGCAGGCTTAGCGCCGCGAGTAGTGCCGCAGAAACTACCATCCCCGATTTAATCGTCATTCCACTATCCTCATTTTTTTGCTGCCTTTTTCAGAGGCTTGAGAGAAAAGCGTAGCTTAAAACGGCGGATTTACCCGGCAAAATGCCTTTTTAGCATAAGGTAAGACGCATCCCCCGATGGACGGGGGATGCAAAGGAGGGAAAGGTTACAGCAGCTCGAACTCGCCTTTATTTACGCGGGCGGAATCCACCCCGATAAAGACGTTAAACTTGCCCGGTTCCGCATCATATTTCATCTGCTGGTTCCAGAACTTCAGCGCATCCACGTCAATCGGGAAGCTGATGGTTTTGGTTTCGCCAGGCTTGAGATTGACCTTCTCAAAGCCGCGCAGCTGCTTCACAGGACGGCTCATCGAGGCGGTGACATCCTGCACGTACATCTGAATCACCGTTGCCCCTTCACGCTTGCCGGTGTTGGTCACCTCGACGCTGGCGGTGACCTTGCCGTCACGCTTCAGGCTCGGCGCCGACATTTTCACCTCAGAAACCTTGAAGGTGGTGTAGCTCAGGCCATAACCAAACGGGTAGAGCGGGCCGTTAGCTTCGTCAAAGTAACGAGACGTGTATTTGTTCGGCTTGTCGGCGTTGTACGGGCGACCGGTGTTCAGGTGGCTGTAGTAAACCGGGATCTGCCCGACGGAGCGCGGGAAGGACATCGGCAGCTTGCCCGACGGGTTGTAATCGCCAAACAGCACGTCGGCGATGGCGTTACCGCCTTCGGTGCCGGCGAACCAGGTTTCCAGAATAGCGTCAGCCTGCTGGTCCTCTTTCACCAGCGCCAGCGGACGACCGTTCATCAGCACCAGCACAAGCGGCTTGCCGGTCGCTTTCAGGGCGGCGATCAGATTGCGCTGGCTCTGCGGGATGGTGATGTCGGTACGGCTGGAGGCTTCGTGCGCCATACCCTGCGCTTCCCCCACGACCGCGACAACGACGTCAGACTGCTTCGCCGCGTTGACCGCTTCGTCGATCATCTCCTTCGGCGTGCGCGGATCGACCTTCACCGCTTCCTCGTACTGGTTGAGGAAGGTGACGATGTCTTTATCGTCGGTGACGTTCGCCCCTTTGGCGTACACCACTTTGGCGTTTTCACCGACGGCGCTCTTGATGCCGGTCAGGACGGTAACGGACTGATCGGCCACGCCCGCGGCGGACCAGCTGCCCATCACGTCGCGCTTGCTGTCAGCCAGCGGGCCGACCACAGCAATAGTGCCGGATTTTTTCAGCGGCAGCGTGTCAAGGCGGTTCTTCAGCAGCACCAGACTTTCGCGCGCCACTTCACGCGCCTCTTTACGGTGCAGGCGACTTTCGGCGTTGGTATCCGCCGGGTCAGAATCTTTCGGCCCCAGGTGGCTGTACGGATCGTTAAACAGCCCCATGTCATATTTCACGTTCAGCACGTGGCGCGCGGCATCGTCCAGCTCCGCCATCGTTACCTTGCCGCTCTTCACCAGCCCCGGCAGGTATTTGCTGTAGTACTCGTCGCTCATGCTCATGTTGATGCCGGACTTAAGCGCCACGCGCACCGCGTCTTCCGGATCGGACGCCGTGCCGTGCTTGATCAGCTCTTTAATCGCGCCGTGGTCGGAAACGGTGATGCCCTTAAAGCCCCACTGGTCGCGCAGCACGTCTTTCAGCAGCCAGGAATCGGAGGTCGCAGGCGTGCCGTTCAGCGAGTTCAGCGCCACCATCACCGCACCGCTGCCCGCATCCAGCCCCGCCTTGTACGGCGGCATGTAGTCGTTAAACAGGCGCTGTGGGCTCATGTCGACGGTGTTGTACTCTTTACCGCCTTCCACGGCGCCGTAGGCCGCGAAGTGTTTAACGCTGGTCATCACCGAGTAGCGGTCCGCCGGGCTCTTGCCCTGCATCGCTTCCACCATGGTTTTGCCCATCGTGGCCGTTAAATAGGTGTCTTCACCGAAGCCTTCCGAGGCGCGGCCCCAGCGCGGATCGCGCGAGACGTCCACCATCGGTGCCCAGGTCATGTTCAGGCCGTCGTCCGCCGCTTCATAGGCCGACACGCGCCCGACGGTTTTCACCGCGTCGAGGTTAAACGAGGAGGCTAAGCCGAGGCTGATCGGGAAGACGGTGCGCTGGCCGTGCACCACGTCATAGGCGAAGAACAACGGGATTTTCAGGCGGCTGAGCTGCATCACCTGATCCTGCATGGCGCGGATATCCTGGCGGGTGACGGTGTTAAAAATCGCGCCCACCTGGTTCTCTTTGATCATCTCGCGGATGGCCTCTTTCGGGTTATCCGGGCCAACGCTGATCAGACGCAGCTGGCCGATTTTTTCATCGACCGTCATCTTCTTAAGCAACTCCGTGACAAACGCGTCGCGGGCTTCAGGCGTGAGCGGGTGATTACCAAACAAATCCTCTGCCAGCGCAGGTTGCAGCGCCAGGCTGACGGCGACACCTACAGAACATAGCCATTTCATGTTGTTATTCTCTCTCATCAATAACCGTGGGAAGCACCCGGCCAGACCGTGCGAAAAGCGCAGTGTGCCATAAACCCTCTGAACGTTGCAGGGTTATTCTCTGATTTTTCTCGTGAATACTCGACCGCTGAACAGTTAATCGCGCTATGCTTTACAGCGAGAAATTTGCCCCACCACAAGGAGTGGAAGATGACTTCTGTTCGAACTGACGATAACAAAACATTTATTAACGAACTGTCGCGCCTGGTTGGCTCCTCTCACCTGCTTACCGACCCGGCCAAAACCGCCCGCTACCGTAAGGGTTTCCGCTCCGGCCAGGGCGACGCGCTGGCGGTGGTCTTCCCCGGCACGCTGCTGGAGCTGTGGCGCGTGCTGAGCGCCTGCGTTGCGGCGGACAAGATTATTTTAATGCAGGCGGCCAACACCGGCCTGACCGAAGGTTCCACGCCGAACGGCAACGATTACGATCGCGATATCGTGATTATCAGCACTCTGCGCCTCGACAAGCTGCACCTGCTGGACAAAGGCGAGCAGGTGCTCGCGTTCCCGGGCACCACGCTCTACTCGCTGGAAAAAGCGCTTAAGCCGCTGGGCCGCGAGCCGCACTCGGTGATCGGCTCCTCCTGCATTGGCGCCTCGGTGGTCGGTGGGATTTGCAATAACTCCGGCGGTTCGCTGGTCCAGCGCGGCCCGGCCTACACCGAAATGTCACTTTTTGCCCGCATCGATGAAAACGGCAAGCTGACGCTGGTGAACCACCTGGGCATCGATCTGGGCGTGACGCCGGAACAGATCCTCAGCAAGCTCGACGACGACCGCGTGAGGGACGAAGACGTGCAGCACGATGGTCGCCACGCGCACGACCACGATTACATCACCCGCGTACGCGATATCGAGGCCGATACCCCGGCGCGCTACAACGCCGATCCGGATCGCCTGTTTGAATCGTCCGGCTGCGCGGGCAAGCTGGCGGTTTTTGCGGTGCGTCTCGACACCTTCCCGGCAGAGAAAAAGCAGCAGGTATTTTACATCGGCACCAATCAGCCTGAGGTCCTGACTGAAATTCGTCGCCATATTCTGGGCGAATTCACCCACCTGCCGGTGGCGGGCGAGTACATGCATCGGGATATTTACGACATCGCGGAGCGCTACGGGAAAGACACCTTCCTGATGATCGATAAGCTTGGCACCGACAAAATGCCGTTTTTCTTCACCATGAAGGGCCGCACCGACGCGATGTTGGAGAAAGTGTCGCTGTTCAAGCCCCACTTTACCGACCGCTTTATGCAGAAGCTGGGCAACGTTTTCCCTGCACATCTGCCGGAGCGAATGAAAACCTGGCGTGATAAGTACGAACATCACCTGCTGCTGAAAATGGCCGGGGACGGGATCGCCGAAGCGCAGAGCTGGCTGACCGAGTTCTTCAGGACGGCTGAGGGTGATTTCTTTGCCTGCACGCCGGAAGAAGGCAGCAAAGCCTTCCTGCACCGCTTCGCCGCGGCGGGTGCCGCTATCCGTTACCAGGCGGTGCATTCCGAAGAGGTGGAAGATATTCTGGCGCTGGATATCGCCCTGCGACGCAACGACACCGAATGGTTTGAGCATCTACCGCCGGAAATCGACAGCAAGCTGGTGCATAAGCTCTATTACGGCCACTTTATGTGCTACGTCTTCCATCAGGATTATATCGTCAAAAAAGGGGTAGATGCTCATGAACTGAAGGAGCAGATGCTCGCCCTGCTGCGCGAGCGTGGCGCACAATATCCTGCGGAACACAACGTCGGGCATCTTTATAAAGCCCCTGACGCCCTTAAGCAGTTTTATCGCGAGAATGACCCTACAAACAGCATGAACCCCGGAATCGGGAAAACAACGCGGAAGAAATACTGGAAAGAGAGTGCAGACGCGGAGCAGCGCATAACGCAAGCGTCTGATTAAACCTTACAGCCAAATTTGAGAGATTGTTTCGCGCGCCTTAATCGTAATAGAGTAGCGGTCTGTCGCCGGAGAAATGTTTCTCCGGCATTCTATAACGAGGAGCAGGCGCATCATGTCGGCTGTTGATGTTTTATCCGAAACCGAACTGGAAGTGCGCGACGCCCTTCCCGATGATGTGCATGCCATCGCCGCCATCTATGCCTGGCATGTGCTTCACGGACGCGCGTCATTCGAAGAAGTCCCCCCCACCATCGACGAAATGCGTCAGCGCATGAAAAGCGTGGCCGAGAACGGTTTACCGTGGCTCATCGCGCTCTATCGCGGCATCGTGGTGGGCTATTGTTACGCCACCCCTTATCGACCGCGTCAGGCCTATCGCTATACTCTGGAAGAGTCGATTTACGTGGATGCCAGCATCACCGGACGCGGTTTTGGCACCGCATTAATGAACGCGCTGATCGCGCGCTGCGAGCAGGGCCCGTGGCGGCAGATGATTGCCGTTGTGGGAGATGGCAATAATAATTCCGGCTCGTTACGGCTGCATAAAAAACACGGCTTTGAGATTGTCGGTCAGCTTCGCAGCGTGGGGTATAAGAAAGGCGACTGGCGGGATACAGTGATAATGCAGCGCCCGCTCAATGACGGTGACTGGACGCTGCCGGAATAAACGTAAAACGGTAACCTGGGTTACCGTTTTTAGTGTTTTCTCCCTCTCCCGTGGGAGAGGGTCGGGGTGAGGGCATCAACGCGCAGAGGGGAATTAATCGTTTTGCGCCGTCGCCATCTGCTCCGCTTTCTGCTTTTTATAGGTCAATGCCGCAGCCGGAACGGGCTGCACTTTCCCGGTCTCAATCCAGGTCCGCAGGCGGCTCGCATCCGCGAAGTGGGTATATTTCCCGAAGGCATCCATCACCACCAGCGCCACCGGCTTACCGTTAAACACGGTGCGCATCACCAGGCAGTGGCCTGCCGCATTGGTAAACCCGGTTTTGGTTAACTGAATATTCCAGTTCTCGCGGTACACCAGATGGTTCGTGTTGCGAAACGGCAGCGTGTAAGACGGATTCGAGAATGTCGCCATGTCCTCACGCGTGGTGCTGAGCTGGCCGAGCAGCGGGTACTGCTTGCTGGCAATCAGCAGTTTCGTCAGATCGCGGGCCGTGGAGACGTTGTTAATCGACAGACCCGTCGGTTCAACAAAATGAGTATTGCTCATCCCCAGCGCTTTGGCTTTGGCGTTCATCGCGCGGATAAAGGCATCGTAACCGCCAGGATAGTGGTGCGCCAGACTTGCCGCCGCACGGTTTTCAGACGACATCAGCGCCAGCAGCAGCATATTTTTACGGCTGATTTCACTGTTAAGGCGCACGCGAGAGTAGATCCCTTTCATCTCCGGCGTGTGGCTGATATCCACTTTCAGCTTTTCGTCCAGCGGCAGGCGAGCATCAAGCACCACCATCGCGGTCATTAATTTGGTTATTGAGGCGATCGGGCGCACCAGGTCCGGATGGCTGGCGTAAATCACCTTATTGGTGTTGAGATCAACAATCATCGCGCTGCCGGACGCAATTTGCGGCTGGGCAGCAGCGGTGGTCACCGCGGGCGTTTTGGCGACGGCTGGCACGGCAGCGGACGCGCCCAGCAGCAGCGCCAGGCTAAGTAAGGAGACACGAAATTTCAGCATGGTGAGACTTCTGATAATTATTCACGCACGTAATGACGTACACCGCCTGTGTCGACGGATAAACACAGGCTGGCTTCGGCATCATAGCGGTCACCGTGCTTTGTCGCCAGCGGATAATCGTGAACAGATGCTGCATTGCTGGCATTTACACCAGCAATGCAGTGAGCTTAGAAGAGACGGTATCCATAACCCCAGAGAATAACCGTCAGTGCCAGTAACACCTCCAGTACCAGCACCCCGATGGCAAGCGTGGAACCGGAGAAGCTCAGGCCCTCTTCTTTATTGATATTCAGGAAGGTTGGAACGCCCAGATACAGCAGATAACCGGTGTAAAAGAGCGCAACAGTACCGATCAGCGCGCACAGCCAGACCAGTGGATAGAGCGCAACAATACCGCTTAAGAACAGCGGGGTCGCGACGTATCCGGCGAAGACCATACAGTGTGCCAGCGATGGGCGCTGTGGATAGTTACGCGCCATCCAGTGAATGACGCGCCCCATGACCGCCACCCCTGCCAGCATCAGGCCATAAAAGAGAATGGCCAGATAAAGCCCGGTAAACCAGGAGAGCTGAACCACGGTACCGTCACCGAAGTTCCAGCCGATTTGTGTTGTGCCAATAAACGCGCATATTACCGGCACCGCGGCCATCAGCAGCACATGGTGGGTGTAATGATGCGAGACCGTTTCGTTCTCACTTTTGATGACATGCATTTCATGATCGGGATGGGAGAAAAGTCCCCAGACATGGTTCATAGCGCCCCCTTGTTGTCGGCCCGTCAGCGATACCTTAAGTATAATGCAGGCTTTAGATTATTTTATGTACAGTGGGAAATTTCCGTTGATTGCCGCGCGGTTGATTCATGAGGTATATGATTAAACGAGGTACGCAGAGGGAGATAACCGTTACGTAATGGATATTAACGCACTCATTGAACAATATGGATATGCCGCGCTGGTCATCGGCAGCGTGGCGGAAGGTGAAACCATCACGCTGCTGGGCGGCGTCGCCGCGCATCAGGGCTTACTGAAGTTTCCGCTGGTCGTCGCTGCGGTCGCGCTGGGCGGCATGATTGGCGATCAGCTGCTCTACTTCCTGGGGCTGCGCTTTGGCCCGACGCTGCTCAAGCGTTTCATTAAACACAAAAAGAAAATCAACCGCGCGCAGCGCCTGATCCAGCGTCACCCTTATCTGTTCGTCATAGGCACCCGCTTTATGTACGGCTTCAGGATCATCGGGCCGATACTGATTGGTGCCAGCCGCCTGCCGCCAAAAATTTTCCTGCCGCTGAATATTGTTGGCGCGATAGCCTGGGCGCTGATCTTCACGACGCTTGGTTACGTGGGTGGCGAGGTGATTGGCCCATGGCTGCACAACCTTGACCAACACCTGAAGCACTGGGCGTGGTTGATTCTGGTGGTTGTGGCGGTGATTGGGGTCAGGCAGTGGATGCGGCACAGAGAGAAGAAGCGGGATGAGGAGTGAGTCAGCCTGGTGCCCCTCACCCCTTTGGGGTGTACGGTCCGGGGACATAGTGAACACTTGTTCGGGGACATGGTAGACACTTACAACTGAGGCATAAGAACCCGT
>NZ_JADBRJ010000009.1:0-177101 GCF_014930585.1 Enterobacter cloacae complex sp. P43RS | reverse complement strand
TAGCGCCGATGGTAGTGTGGGGTCTCCCCATGTGAGAGTAGGGAACTGCCAGGCATCAATTAAGAAGAACCCCGTGCCGTAAGGTGCGGGGTTTTTTGCTTTGTGCGCCGGAAAATACCGGGTGGCGGCACCGCCTGACCGTGCCTAAAATTGTTAAAACGATTTTAACAATGGTGCCGCTTTGACACGTCCCTTTAATTACCAACAAGATTTTGCCAACATTAATTTCCGTGACCATGCAGAGCTGTATCAGGTGGGGCGGGGAGAGCAGGGTGTGCTCATGGTGGAACCTTACAAAAGCGAGATCCTTCCGCACTGGCGATACAAAGATGCTGAAGTTGCAGCGCGATCGGCAAAAGAAATTTACGCCCTGTTTGAAGAATATCGTCAGCAAAACGACTTTGTGGGAATGGATATGGCGCGTAAATTCATTCAGATGGGCTATACGCGCGCCAGGCGATACGCCAATCATAAAGGCGGTAAAAAGTACGATGAGAAGCGCCAGGTCAAACCGCTGGATTGCGATCCCGTAAAAGCCGAAGCCGCCGCGGTCTTCAAAAAGTGGTGGGATAAAATTCGTGCAGATGAAGATTATTTGCAGCGAAAAAAGGCGCATCAGCAGAAGTGGGGATAATTGCTACGCCCGCTAATAATTCGATACCTGATCGAGTTCACAAAACGTAATGAAACATATTGGAAACATTTTATTTACCTAACGATTCGTTTTAAATCCGGTTTTACTGTTTGTGGGCAATGGCCCGCAATGTGAGACAGGGGATTTTAAAATGACAGAAACCGTAGCCAGTGCAGATACGGATAACACCAATTTGGCAGGTAAGGATACCCGTCGTCGGGTTTGGGCAATCGTTGGGGCCTCCTCGGGGAACCTCGTAGAGTGGTTTGACTTTTACGTCTATTCATTCTGTTCACTCTACTTTGCGCATATCTTTTTCCCGTCCGGGAATACCACCACTCAGCTTCTGCAAACCGCAGGCGTTTTTGCCGCCGGGTTCCTGATGCGCCCTATCGGTGGATGGCTGTTCGGCAGGATCGCAGACAGAAAAGGGCGCAAGACCTCCATGCTCATCTCCGTATGCATGATGTGCGTCGGCTCGCTGGTGATTGCCTGCCTGCCCGGATATGACACTATCGGAACATGGGCACCCGCGTTGCTGCTGCTGGCACGTCTGTTCCAGGGGCTGTCGGTCGGTGGGGAATACGGCACCAGTGCGACATACATGAGCGAAGTGGCGGTTGAAGGCCGAAAAGGTTTCTATGCATCATTCCAGTATGTGACCCTCATTGGCGGACAGCTGCTGGCGTTACTGGTTGTGGTGATCCTGCAACAAATCCTTAGCGATGAAGATTTGCACGCCTGGGGCTGGCGCATCCCGTTTGCTATGGGCGCTGCCCTGGCGGTTGTCGCCCTGTGGCTACGCCGTCAGCTTGATGAAACCTCTCAACAGGAGGTCAGGGCGCTGAAAGAGGCGGGCTCGATGAAGGGGCTCTGGCGAAACCGCAAAGCATTTTTGATGGTGTTAGGTTTTACCGCCGCGGGCTCGCTAAGTTTCTATACCTTTACCACCTACATGCAAAAATATCTGGTTAACACCACGGGCATGCATGCAAACGTTGCGAGCGTCGTCATGACGGTGGCGTTACTCGTCTTTATGCTTATCCAGCCGATTGTCGGCGCGCTGTCGGACAAAATAGGTCGCCGCACCTCCATGCTGATCTTTGGCGGCATGCTCACCCTGGGTACCGTTCCGCTTTTGACTGCGCTACAGCAGACAACGTCGCCGTATGCCGCTTTCGCGCTGATCATGGTGGCACTCATTATTATCAGTTTTTACACGGCAATCAGCGGCATTTTGAAAGCGGAAATGTTTCCCGCACAGGTGAGGGCGCTGGGTGTTGGCCTCTCTTATGCGGTCGCGAATGCCCTGTTTGGCGGTTCGGCAGAGTATGTCGCGCTATCGCTTAAGTCGTGGGGCAGTGAAACGACCTTCTTCTGGTATGTCACCGTAATGGGAGCGCTGGCGTTTATTGTCTCGCTGATGCTGCATCGCAAAGGAAAAGGTATCCGCCTTTAATAATGAGCCATCTGCCAGACGGCGTAGCCGGTCGTTGCGCCGGCGACATCCCAGGCGAAATCTTTCCAGCTCCAGCCGCTCCCTGAGGGGCGGCTATCCCATAGTTCTTTTGATGCCCCAAGGCCCACTGAGAACATCAACCCTATCGCCGCGCTACGGTCCCGGCTGTATCCCTGATGCTGCGCGTACTCATTACCGGCTGCAGACAGCATAGCGGAAGCGAGGAAGTGTTGTGCTTTGTCCTGACCGGACCAGCTATCATTGGCCATATGACTGCAGCCAGTCAGAAAGAAAGCGCTCAGTAACAGAGGAATACGCATCAACGGGCTCCATAAAAAAGCCCTGCGGGTAACAGGGCCTGGACATTACAGAATTCGGCTGATAAGTCGGTCAATACGGATACGACGCAAGCGGCGAATCAGCTTGCGAACTTTCACAGGATAATCGGCAATGCTCTGCAGCTCGCGGTAATGATTAACCACCGTGGTGTGCGTGCGAATCAACTCCAGTTCACGCTCACGCTGTGCGGCTAACTCATGCTGCGGGTCATGGATCAGGATCGCGTTTTCCAGATCCAGTCTCCACGCGCGCGGGTTCAGGTTGTTACCGGTCAGCAGCATCCACTCATCGTCGACCCACATACCTTTCAGATGGTAACTGTTGTCTTCATCTTTCCACAGACGCACAACCAGCTGGTCAGTGTTTACGTAATACTGTAAACGGCTCAGGAAGCGGCGCAGGTTAATTTCATAAAGATAAGGCAGCGCACCGATGATTTTGAACGGCTGATCTTCAGGTATGAAGAAGTCGTTCGCCGTTTTATCCCCAACGATAATTTCCACTTTTTTACCATCGCGCAGCAGCTGAATGATATTACGCACCAGCACGGCAGGAAGGTTAAAGTACGGCGTACAGATGGTGAGCTTTTGCTCCGCGCACGGCATCAGATGGAAAATCGTTTTATTCAGCAGGCTTGATTTGCCAAGCCCAACCAGCGGGGTAACGGATAACTCTTCGTTGTTAGCGTCGCCCTGAAAATGGTAAACAGCATCGCGCAGCTCCTGGCGGAAGGCGCGAACATCGTTTTTGATTTCCGGGCTCTTAGGGCGCTCGGGATCGTCAAGGCGATTAACGCCACGGCCATGTACCAGGTTTTTATCAACCCAGTTAAACATGATATCGGCCATCTGAGGATTACGGATCAGATGGTAGCGGTCATAGCGATATTTATCGAGCTGATGAAGGTAGACATCATTGAGGCTTGCGCCGCTGTAAAGCACGCTGTCATCGATGATGAACCCTTTAAAATGAAGGACGCCGAGCGCTTCTCGGGTATTCACCGGGACGCCATAAACAGGTACATCGACGCCAGGATTTTCCTGCGCCGTGCGGCAATACCAGTCTGCATTGGTGTTTGAAGCGGCCGCGCCAATACGGCCACGCTGGGCGCGATGCCAGTCAACCAGCACGCGAACATCCAGTTCCGGACGCTGACGCTTGGCTTCATAGAGCGCGTTCAGGATCGCGCGCCCGCCTTCATCTTGTTCAAGATACAGGGCCACAATGCAAATGCGTCGCGTGGCACTGGCAATCTTTTCCAGAAGCGTCTCCCGAAAATGAGCGGGAGCGTAAAAGAACTCTACATCATCAACTGACTGAGAAATCTTCGGTAGTTGAGCAAGGTGTTGTTGATGTTTATTACGCTTAAATTTTGACAACATCACAGTGCGTTTCTTCTCTGTTCATTGAAGGGTTGTCTGTACCATGCAAACAACATAAGCGGACAATGATACCACCAGTCCCGTCCAAAGTGGGTAACATTTCCAGTAGCTTACTCGGGTTTGTCTGCCGGTGTCAGGCCGAGGGATAAGGCGACAATACCTTCGTCCAGCTGAATATCAACCTCAAATCCGAGTTTTCGCGCCAGGGTCACCATACCGCGATTGTTCGGCATAGTAATGCCATTCAGGCGTAACAATCCGTGATCTCGCGTATAACTGATGAGTTTTTCCAGCAGTCGTCTGCCCAGACCCAGGCCTTTAAGATCGGAGCGCACCAGCACAGCAAATTCCGCGTCAATGTTATCCGGATCGGAAATTGCGCGCGTCACGCCGAGGATCTCATCGCCCTGATCGGAACGTCGAACGGCGACAAACGCCATCTCTCGATCGTAGTCGATCTGGGTCATATTGGCTAAATCATCGTGGGTAAATTCGTTGATTTCGCTAAAGTAGCGATAATAGAGATCTTCTTTCGTAACCTGAGAAATAAAGGCACGCAGCTGCGGTTCATCTTCCGGCAGAATAGGGCGGAACAGGGCGCGTTCCCCATTCTTCATCTCGACCCACTCCTCCAGCTGCAGAGGATACGGACGGATCGCCAGGCGGCTCTCTCTGTCCCCTTCAAATGGCGCGATATCCAGCGTTACGTCCAGCGCCGTAAACTCAGTGCCGGAGGCGAGCAGCGGATGGATATCCAGCCGCTGGATCTCCGCACAATCTACAACCAGGTTAGACACCTGCACCAGGAATTGACTCAACCCGGCAATATCGAGCGGACGCAGGGCGCTGCGGCCCCGGATCTTTTTGCTTTTAATCGCCTGAATGATCAGATAGCGCGCCAGATTCATGTTCAGCGGCGGTAACGCCACCGCGGCCTGTTCCTCTGGACGCCACTCAACGCCGCCTTCCCCCAACATAATGAGCGGGCCGAAGACGGGATCGTGTTCAACCACCACCCGCAGTTCCTGGGCGCCCGCGCGGTGAGCCATGCTTTGCACCAGCAGTCCGTGGATCCGAGCCTGCGGCCAGGCCATTTTGACGCGATCGAAAATGGCATCGGCTGCCTGCTGCACCTCCGTTGCCGTACGCAGGTACAACATGACCCCCTGAACGTCCGACTTATGCGGGATATCGGGGGAACGAAGCTTAAGGGCGACCGGGTAGCCAATCTGTTCGGCTATATGTACGGCCTCAGCGCTGTCGCTGGCGATCCAGGTTGGCAGAGTTTGCATCCCGTAGCTGCCCAGTATGGGCTGCACTTCATGCGTATCAAGCGAGGTCGCGCCTTCTTCAATGGCCTGCTGTAACAGCCGATGAACATCGACGGTGTTCGCCGTCAGGTTTCCGGGCAAAGCCGGTGTCTCACGCAGCTGTTTCTGGTTGCGGCGATATTCCACCATATGCATAAATGCCGTGATGGTGCCTTCCGGCGTGCGGTAGGTTGGCAGTCCGGCTTCACTGAACAAGCGTCGCGCCTCCTGAGAGGAAAACTCACCGCACCAGTTGGTCAGCAGGGTGACATATTTGCCGCGCGGATGATTTCGTACCGCCTCAATCAGCGCCCGCGCGCTTTCACTGCCCGGCGCGGCCGCGCTGGGGGAGTGGATAATCATTAGCGCATCGAAATCCTGGCTGTCCAGCAATATGGAGATTGCCCTGATATAGCGATCGCTGCTGGCATCATCGCGCAAATCAAGCGGATTGCCGGGCGTCACGCTTGCCGGAAGCGCCTCTCTGAGGCGTTGCAGCGTCTCTTCACCCAGCGTGGCCAGCTTGCCGTTACGCAGCCAAAGCTCATCCAGCGCCAGCGCGGCAGGGGCCGCGCCATTGCTGACAATCATTAACTTCTCGCCGCGCAGCGGACGCATGTGGCTCAACGTCTCGACGGCGGAAAAAAGCTCGTGTGTATCCTGCACCCGCAGCAACCCCGCGCGCTGAATGGCAGCATCCCAGGCCGGATCCATACCGGAATGAGACTGCAGCAGACGCTGCGCCGCAGGGCTGCGACCGCTTTTGATAACGAGGATCGGTTTATTGCGCGATGCGCTACGCGAAGCGGAAACAAAACGACGGGCGTCGCTCAGGTGCTCAAGATAAAGGAGGATTGCGCTGGTTTTGCTGTCTCGCGCCAGGAAATCCAGCAGTTCGTCAACGTCAATATCCAGGCTGTCGCCCAGAGCAATGAAGTAGGAGAATCCCATTTCACGCTGCTGCGCCCAGTCAAGGATGGTGTTTGAGACCGCAGCCGACTGCGAGATAAACGCCAGCTTGCCTTTACGGATCGGCACCGGGGAGAAGCTGGCGTTCAGCCCCTGCCAGGGCGCGAGCAGACCCAGGCTGTTCGGCCCGAGAATGCGCATCTGATAGCGGCTGGCGCAGGCCAGCAGTTCGGGCTGCTGTTCAGGCGGAGACGAGAGAATAATGCAGGTTTTACACCCTTTCTTGCCGAGTGACTCCAGCAGTTCCGGATTGCGTTTGGCGTTTGTACACAGAACGGCGAGATCCGGTACGAAAGGCAGGCTCTCCACGTCCGGCCAGGCAAGCACGCCCTGAACGGCCTTATAAGACGGCGTGACGGGCATAACGGGACCGTTAAATCCTCCGGCCAGAAGGTTGCGCATCATCAGATAGCCTGCACGATCCGGTTTCATTGATGCGCCGATGACGGCAATGGATTTAGGACGGAGTAGCGCTTCTAACCCTCTCTGGCTCATGCAGGCCTCCTGTGAATGCAAGCGACCTGATGATTTTAAACGCTTTCTGTCTCCGTTGCTGTGATGCTGCCCTTATGAACGGTTTTTCCCGCCAGATAGCGCTCCCGGAAGCATGAGAAATGGTTGCCCAGGGCACCAGCTGCAGCGGTATCTCCTGCTAAATCCAGTAGCGCAATGGCTACTTCGGCAGTGCAGTATTGCCCGTCAGCATGCGCTTCGCGCAGGCGGTAGGCCGAGACGCGGGAAAGATCGACAGAAATAACCGGCAGAGCGTCGAGGTAAGGGCTTTTGCGAAACATTTTCCGCGCTTCGGTCCAGGTGCCGTCCAGCATAATAAACAGCGGTGGTTTCCCTGATGGCGGCGCGGTAAGGACCTGACGCTGTTCTCCCGCATAAGATGCCGGGAAAACCACCATCGGCTGGTAGTCCGGGCTTGCCACCAGGTCGAGCAGAGCCTGAGGTGGCTCAGTGCGCGACCACTGAAACGCGGCGGTATCCGGCAGAATATCGGCAATAAGACGCCCCGTATTACTGGGCTTCATCGGCTCGGTATCGAACATGACCAGACAAAAGCGGCTCTCCGCAGTACTTGGGGCCAGCGTCTCGCACAGACACACCTTCAGCGGCAGCAGGCAGCGCTGACAGCGACGTATGCGATTGCCACGAGCAAGAAAGGGGCGAGTCGCGCGCGCAAGGCGTTCGGCGCGTAATTTAAGGACAGCGTTATCAGTCATGGGCGAAATGGAGGAAAAACCCTATTTTCGCAGAGGCGGGAACGGGGCACAAGGTGTGCCCCGGGAATGTTACAGCGATTCGTTTAACCAGCTATCAAAAGGTGCTTTTGGAACCGCACCGTTGAGCATATCGATCACTTCACCATTTTTAAAAATCATGATGGTCGGGATACTGCGAATACGAAAACGTGCGCTTAACTCGCGTTCGGCCTCGGTATTAACCTTAACGAACCGCATTTTTCCGCTGCGCTCTTCGGCCACATCTTCGAAGATTGGCGCGAAGCTGCGGCACGGACCGCACCATGGCGCCCAGAAATCGACCACCACCGGGAGATCGTCCTTGAGGAGTTTGTCCAGCGTAGCACCCGTCGCGTTAATGACATCGCCATCAAACAATTCATGGCCACAACGTCCGCATTTCGCACCGTCATCCATCCGATCGTCCGGAATGCGGTTTAAAGCCTGACAGTTGGCACATACGGTATTCATAACTAACCTCTGATAGAGCCGTGGGACAGCGGCAGAACGCCGATAATGTTTCTGATATGTTACATATTATCAGTGAGCCTGTATGAAACGACAATGCGTTTTATTCAATGGGAACAATAGTCACAGGCTTTTGTATGAAATTATGGCTATGCGCTGGCACATCGGGTAATCTGCGCGCTTCGCGCAGCGCTGGTGGAGAAAAGCATGAACGACGAAATGAAAAACAAAAGCGGCAAGGTCAAAGTGATGTATGTCCGCAGTGATGATGACTCTGATAAACGCACCCAAAATCCGCGTACCGGAAAAGGTGGCGGGCGTCCAGCGTCCTCTCGTGCAGACGGTGGCCGTCGCCCCGCCCGCGATGACAGAAATAACCGCGGTGATGACCGCAAACGTGATGACCGCAAGCGTGACGATCGCAAGCGCGATGACCGTCCGCGTGATGACTTCTCACGTGATAACGCCTCTCCGTGGCGCACCGTTTCTCGCGCCCCTGGCGATGAGACGCCGGAGAAAGCCGATCACGGCGGTATCAGCGGTAAAAGCTTTATCGACCCGGAAGTGCTGCGTCGTCAGCGCGCGGAAGAGACCCGCGTATATGGCGAGAACGCCTGCCAGGCGCTGTTCCAGAGCCGTCCTGAGTGTATTGTCCGCGCCTGGTTTATCCAGAGCGTGACCCCGCGCTTCAAAGAAGCGCTGCGCTGGATGGCGGCGAACCGCAAAGCCTACCACGTGGTTGATGATGCTGAACTGACAAAAGCGTCCGGTACCGAGCACCACGGCGGCGTCTGCTTCCTGATTAAAAAACGTAACGGCACGACAGTTCAGCAGTGGGTCAGCCAGGCAGATGCCGATGACTGCGTGCTGGCGCTGGAAGACGTGGGCAACCCGCACAACCTGGGCGCAATGATGCGCAGCTGCGCGCATTTTGGCGTGAAGGGCGTGCTGCTGCAGGATGCCGCGCTGCTGGAATCCGGCGCCGCGATCCGTACTGCGGAAGGCGGAGCCGAGCACGTACAGCCGATCACCGGCGACAGCGTTCTGGATGCCCTCGAGCAGTTCCGTAAAGCGGGCTATTCCATCGTGACCACATCCAGCCATGCCGGTACGCCGCTGTTTAAAGCGACGCTGCCGCGCAAGATGGTGCTGGTGTTGGGTCAGGAACGCGATGGTCTGTCTGATGCGGCGCTCTCCAGTTCGGATCTGAGCGTCTCCATCGACGGGACGGGCAATGTGGAAAGTCTGAACGTATCCGTTGCGACCGGCGTGCTGCTGGCCGAGTGGTGGCGTCAGAATAAGGCATAAGTCTCTTATGTGCCGGGCCTGATCCGGCACATTCAAACCCTACTCGCTCTCTGCCGGTAACACAGGCATCCAGTCAATTGGCGTTTCGCCACGTTTTTCCAGCCATTCATTTGCCAGAACAAAATGATTACTGCCAAAGAAACCGCGATGGGCAGACAGCGGTGACGGGTGCGGTGCCTTCAACACGTGATGACGCTGACGATCGATAATTGCCCCTTTCTTCTGCGCGTGAGAACCCCAGAGTAAAAACACGACCCCTTCACGATGCTCGTTGATAAGGCTGATAACTTTATCGGTAAAGGTTTCCCACCCAAGGCTGGCGTGCGAGTGCGCCTGGCCCGCCCGTACGGTGAGCACCGTGTTTAATAACAGCACGCCCTGGCGCGCCCAGCTTTCCAGATAACCGTGGTTGGGGCGGGTAAACCCGGGCACGGTTCCCTCAAGCTCTTTATACATGTTGAGCAGAGAAGGGGGGATCGCCACGCCTGGGCGTACGGAAAATGCCAGCCCGTGCGCCTGCCCAGGGCCGTGATAGGGATCCTGGCCCAGAATGACGACTTTCACATCGCTCAACTCGGTATAGCGAAACGCGTTGAATACATCTTTTTGCGGCGGATAAATCGTTTGCCCGGACTGACGCTCAGCGGCAACGGTACTGAGCGTATTGATAAAATAAGGCTGCTGCTTTTCTTCTGCCAGCACGTCATGCCAGGTTAAAGGTGTCGTCATGTCGCTCTCCTGCGAATCTCAATCTGTCACTAGCTTACCTGTTTAACGCTTGTGAGCAAAATTACGCGCTGAAATGCGTGCTAAGTCGTTAAATTTATTTTGAAATGATGCAGGTTAAGTTGAGTTGATGGGGGTATGAAATTGATCTAAAGCAATAAATTCAAACCACACTCTTTATGTGGTTGGTGTTTTTGTTGATTTAAATCAATAAATCGCCGTGGTGTGAATGATATATATACACACAAGAAACAATGGTTTTACCAATTGGCCGCGTAAGGCCAGCATCAGTTAATGTAGCCTAAGGGAGGCAACACATGATTACAGGTATCCAGATTACCAAAGCGGCAAATGACGATCTGCTCAACTCTTTCTGGCTGCTGGACAGCGAGAAAAATGAAGCGCGCTGTGTGGTTGCGAAAGCGGGTTTTGCTGAAGATGAAATCGTACCGGTGAATAAACTGGGCGAAATCGAATACCGTGAAATCCCAATGGAAGTGCAGCCGGAAGTGCGCGTTGAAGGGGGTCAGCACCTGAACGTTAACGTGCTGCGCCGCGAAACGCTGATGGATGCCGTTGAGCACCCGGAAAAATACCCACAGCTGACTATCCGCGTGTCTGGTTATGCGGTTCGCTTTAACTCACTGACTCCAGAACAGCAGCGCGACGTTATCGCCCGTACCTTTACTGAAAGCCTGTAAGGCTTCAGCCACGGGGGGGAACAAAAAAGCCGGGGATTACCCCGGCTTTTTCTTACTCTTCAGTCTTCGTTTCCTGAGCGGCAGCGCTTGGCTTACGACGCTTACCAATGTTTTTGGTATCGCGGTGGCGCTGCTTCACGCGCGGCTTCTCTTTTTCTTTCTCTTTTCTCTCAGCACGTTTCGCGAGCGCTTTCTTGGACGGTTTACCCGTCATTTTTTCACTCGGCGCACGTGTGGTTGGGCGCAAGCCATCAATAACGCGCGCTTTCAGCGGCTCGTCAACATAGCGGCCAATTTTCTGCAGCAGCAGGTAGTCATGCGCTTCAACCAGTGAAATTGCAATCCCTTTGCGGCCCGCGCGACCGGTACGGCCAATGCGGTGCAGGTAAGTATCTCCGCTGCGCGGCATATCGAAGTTAATGACGTGGCTCACGTCAGGGATGTCGATCCCGCGGGCGGCAACGTCTGTTGCGACCAGCACGTTAACGCGGCCATCGGTCAGGCGCTTAATGCCTTCGGTACGCTTGATCTGCGCCATCTCACCTTCAAGATAGCAGTTGTTGATCCCGGCGTTGCGCAGCATTTCAGCCAGCTCGTGCACGCGCTCGCGCTTACGCACAAACACGATAGTGCGGGTGGCGTCTTCCTGCGTCAGCAGGTGCTTGAGCAGCTCAACCTTATGCTCAAGGTTGTCCGCACGGTAATACCACTGGTGGATCTTTTTACGCTCTCGCGTGGATGGCGTCGCAGAGACTTCCACCGGATCTTCCAGCAGACGCTCTGCGAAGTCTTTAATCGCATCCCCTTCAAGGGTGGCAGAGAACAGCATCGTCTGGTTACGCCAGCGCGTTTCACCTGCAATATGCTCGATATCCTGCGCAAAGCCCATGTCCAGCATGCGGTCCGCTTCGTCGAGGATCAGCGTTTCTACCGCGCGGCAGTCGAAGTTCTCTTCTTTAATATACTGCAGCAGGCGGCCCGTCGTCGCGACGACGATGTCCTGGTTTTCGCTGAACACTTCGGCGTGGTTCATATACGCAACGCCGCCGGTGATGGTGGCGATATCCAGATGCGTATTCGCCGCGAGTTCACGCGCGTGATCGGCAACCTGCATGGCCAGCTCGCGCGTAGGCGTCAGGATCAAAATACGCGGCGGGCCAGATTTTTTACGTGGAAAGTCGAGCAGGTGCTGCAACACAGGCAGCAAATAGGCTGCTGTCTTCCCCGTGCCGGTTGGCGCAGAACCGAGCACATCGCGGCCCTCAAGCGCAGGCGGAATGGCCGCTGCCTGAATGGCGGTCGGGCGTGTAAAGCCTTTGCTCTCAAGAGCATTGAGCAGGCTTTCATCGAGTTCAAGTTCGGAAAAAGTCGTTACAGTCATGTTCTACCTCTGTGTGGGGCGCTGATTATAGACGTTACGGCTGTAATCTTCATCTGTTTGTATGGATATCGCTTTGCGGCCACTTCGCTTTCCCCTATGCTACTCCAGTTTCACTTAGAAGGTTGCCCTGACATGTCTCAACTCAAAGCGCAGCTGCGCCGCGATGGTTTTACGTTTAAACAATTTTTTGTCGCTCACGATCGCTGTGCCATGAAAGTGGGTACAGACGGCATTTTACTGGGAGCATGGGCACCTGTCGCAGGTGTTAAGCGTATTCTTGATATCGGTACCGGCAGCGGGCTGGTGGCCTTGATGCTGGCGCAGCGTACTGAAGAGCATGTCACTATTGATGCCGTTGAGCTGGATGCGCAGGCCGCAGGGCAGGCGGGTGAAAACGCGGCAGAGTCCCCCTGGGCTGACCGGATAACCGTTAAGTGCGCGGACGTGCTGGCCTGGGCCCCAGAGCAGACGGCGCGTTACGATCTGATTGTCAGCAACCCCCCTTACTACGAGCCCGGCGTGGAGTGCGGTACACCGGAGCGTGAACAGGCGCGCTATACCGGTTCACTCGATCATAAAGCGCTGCTCGTCAACGCGGCTGAACTTATCTCAGAAGAGGGCTTTTTCTGCGTGGTGCTGCCAGAAAGTACGGGCAACACGTTTATCGCTACCGCGCAAGAGATCGGCTGGACGTTACGTTTGCGAACTGACATCTCTGATACGGAAGGCCGATTGCCGCACCGCGTGCTGCTGGCGCTTTCGCCAAAAGAGGGTGAGTGTTTTAATGACCGTATGGTGATCCGTGGGCCAGACCAGCGTTATTCCGAAGATTACACGGCTCTGACCCAGGCGTTTTATTTGTTTATGTAAACCTGCGGGGCGAGTATCGACGGGCCGGACTCAGCAAGCCGATCCGGGTAGTCGAGTGTGTAGTGCAAACCGCGGCTCTCTTTACGCATCATCGCGCAGCGAACAATCAGCTCGGCAACCTGCACCAGATTGCGCAGCTCCAGCAGATTATTGGAGACGCGGAAATGGGCATAATATTCATCAATTTCCTGCTGCAGCATCGTAATGCGGCGCAACGCGCGTTCCAGACGTTTCGTGGTGCGCACAATCCCAACGTAGTCCCACATAAACAACCGTAGCTCGTGCCAGTTGTGCTGGATCACTACCAGCTCGTCTGGGTTCTCCACGCGGCTTTCATCCCAGGCCGGTAAACGCTCTGTTTCACGGGCGTAAGGCATGCGCTTCGTGATGTCCTCCGCCGCTGACCAGCCGTACACCAGACATTCAAGCAGCGAGTTAGACGCCATACGGTTCGCGCCGTGTAGCCCGGTATAGCTGACCTCACCAATAGCGTACAGACCGTCTACATCAGTGCGTCCGTGATCGTCAACCATCACGCCGCCGCAGGTATAGTGGGCGGCTGGCACAATGGGCACCGGATCGCGTGTTAAATCAATGCCAAGATTGAGCAGCTTTTCGTAAATCATCGGGAAGTGCTGGCGAATGAATTCTGCCGGCTTATGGCTGATATCGAGATACATGCAGTCCACGCCAAGGCGCTTCATTTCGTGGTCGATGGCGCGGGCAACAATATCACGCGGCGCCAGTTCACCGCGGGCGTCAAAGTCCGGCATAAAGCGGGTACCGTCAGGGCGTTTCAGATAAGCCCCTTCGCCGCGCAGGGCTTCCGTCAGCAGGAAATTTCGCGCCTGAGGGTGGAACAGGGCGGTGGGGTGAAACTGATTAAATTCGAGATTCGCCACGCGGCAGCCGGCGCGCCAGGCCATAGCGATACCGTCCCCGGAAGCGATATCCGGATTCGTGGTGTACTGATACACCTTAGAGGCGCCACCTGTAGCCAACACCACAGCCTTCGCCTGACAGGTTTCCACCTTCTCTTTATTACGGTTCCAGACCCACGCTCCCACCACGCGACGCGTGCCGGGCAGGCCTATCTTGTCGGAAATGATCAGATCAACCGCGTTGCTCCGCTCAAGGACCCGGATGTTAGGATGGTTCAGCGCTTTGCTGACCAGCGTGGTTTCCACTTCTTTTCCGGTAGCATCCGCGGCGTGCAGGATGCGGCGGTGGCTATGACCGCCTTCACGCGTTAAGTGGTAGCTCTCTTCACCGTTGGGCTGAACCTGAGTATCGAATAAAACACCCTGATCGATAAGCCACTGAACGCAATGGCGGGCATTGCTGGCGACAAACTCTGCCGCGTGCGCATCCACGATCCCGGCCCCGGCAATCAGCGTATCTTCCACATGTGACGCAATGCTGTCGGTCTCGTCAAATACCGCGGCAATGCCGCCCTGAGCATAAAATGTGGAGCCTTCACTTATCGGGCCTTTGCTCAGAACGATAACGTTCTGATGTTCAGCCAGACGCAGCGCCAGAGAGAGACCGGCAGCGCCGCTGCCGATGATCAGTACATCACAATGAAGTTCAGGTGTTGTGTTCATGATTGTTGTTTAATTTACTAAACAGTGTTGGGGCAGAATAGCACCTGAATGCGAGATATCGCACGTTTTTTTTAATGAAAGTTGCAATGACTAAACGCACTGGCAGGGGTAAACGAAGGGTAAATAAATGAAATTATTTTGCGAAGCAGATCGTTAGCGTCAGATTTTGTGGTGAAATAAAGCCTGTGTTGCGTTACTCTTCTGGCGGGAAAAAGATGTTTCTTGTCAGAAAGTGGTGCGTATCGTGAACAGACTTATAATGAGAGAAAATGAACGGTCTGCGGCGCGATGAACAAAAACAAAGGCGTTACGGAACTTATTGAAGATCAGACACTCTAAGCTGGTGCTTGCTCAAAGTGCGGTAGTTATAGAGTGGCGTTTCGATAACGCGTGGAATTTAGGTTTGGGGAGACATTACCTCGGATGAGCGAGCAGTTAACGGACCAGGTCCTGGTTGAACGGGTCCAGAAGGGAGATCAGAAAGCCTTTAACCTACTGGTGGTACGCTACCAGCATAAGGTGGCGAGTCTGGTTTCCCGCTATGTACCGTCAGGTGATGTACCTGATGTGGTGCAAGAGTCTTTTATTAAGGCCTATCGCGCGCTGGAATCTTTCCGGGGAGATAGTGCTTTTTATACCTGGCTGTACCGTATTGCTGTCAATACGGCAAAGAATTACCTGGTTGCTCAGGGTCGTCGTCCGCCGTCCAGTGATGTAGACGCTATCGACGCCGAAAACTTCGAAAGTGGCGGTGCGCTGAAAGAAATTTCGAACCCTGAGAACTTAATGTTGTCAGAAGAACTGAGACAAATTGTTTTTCGCACGATCGAGTCACTCCCGGAAGATTTACGCATGGCTATTACGTTACGGGAGCTTGATGGTCTGAGCTATGAAGAGATAGCCGCTATCATGGATTGTCCGGTCGGCACGGTTCGTTCACGAATTTTCCGTGCGCGAGAAGCTATTGATAATAAAGTTCAACCGCTTATCAGGCGTTGACGATAGCGGGATACTGGAAAAGGTATTAGGCATGCAGAAAGAAAAACTTTCCGCTTTAATGGATGGTGAGACGCTGGATAGTGAGCTTCTCAACGAGCTGTCTCATTCTCCCGAAATGCAAGAGACCTGGGAGAGTTACCATCTCATCCGTGACACGCTGCGCGGTGATACCGGAGAGGTTCTCCATTTCGATATCTCAGCCCGCGTGATGGCGGCCATCGAGAATGAGCCTGTTCATCAGACCACTCCGCTGATTCCTGAAGCTCAACCCGCACCGCACCAGTGGCAGAAAATGCCGTTCTGGAAAAAAGTGCGTCCGTGGGCCAGCCAGCTCACCCAAATGGGGGTGGCTGCATGCGTATCGCTTGCAGTTATCGTTGGCGTCCAGCACTATAATACTCAGTCTGAAACTAATCAGCAGCCAGAAGCGCCAGTGTTTAACACACTGCCGATGATGGGCAAAGCAAGCCCGGTAAGTCTGGGCGTACCGGCTGATGCCTCCGCCAGCGGCGGTCAGCAACAGCAGGTTCAGGAGCAGCGCCGTCGCATTAATGCGATGTTGCAGGATTATGAGTTGCAGCGTCGTCTGCACTCTGAACAGCTTCAGTTTGAGCAGGCCCAAACTCAGCAAGCTGCTGTGCAGGTGCCAGGAAACCAAACTTTAGGAACACAATCGCAGTAATGAAGCAACTTTGGTTCGCCATGTCTCTGATGGCGGGTAGCCTGTTCTTCTCTGCTAACGCCTCGGCTGATGTTTCATCCGGGGCGTTGTTGCAGCAAATGAATCTGGCCAGCCAGTCACTCAATTACGAGTTGGCATTTATCAGCATCAACAAGCAGGGCGTCGAGTCGTTACGCTATCGCCATGCCCGTCTTGATAACCAGCCGCTCGCCCAGCTTTTACAGATGGATGGCCCGCGTCGGGAAGTTGTCCAGCGTGGCAACGAAATCAGCTATTTCGAGCCCGGTCTGGAGCCTTTCACCCTGAATGGCGACTATATCGTTGATTCTCTACCGTCGCTTATCTATACCGACTTCAAACGACTTGCCCCTTACTATGATTTTATTTCGGTAGGGCGTACCCGTATTGCAGACAGGCTGTGTGAAGTGATCCGCGTGGTTGCGCGCGATGGCACACGCTACAGCTATATCGTCTGGATTGATGCGGAAACCAAGCTGCCGATGCGCGTGGACCTGCTCGACCGCGACGGCGAGACGCTTGAACAGTTCCGCGTCATCTCCTTCAGCGTGAACAATCAGGTTGGCAACAGCATGCAGAATCTGGCGAAGGCCAGCCTGCCGCCGCTGCTTTCTGTTCCTGCAGGGGACTCCGCTAATTTCAACTGGGTTCCTTCCTGGATACCGCAAGGCTTTAGCGAAGTGTCCAGCAGCCGTCGTCAGTTGCCCACCATTGATACGCCGGTTGAATCACGCCTCTATTCCGATGGCTTGTTCAGCTTCTCGGTGAATATCAACCGCGCAACGGCAAACAGCGCTGAACAAATGCTTCGTACCGGGCGTCGTACGGTCAGCACCACGGTTCGCGATAACGCAGAAATCACGATTGTGGGGGAGTTACCTCCGCAGACGGCGAAGCGCATTTCAGACAGCATTAAATTCAGGGCCGCACAATGATTAAAGAGTGGGCGACCGTCGTCTCGTGGCAGAATGGTATTGCGCTGGTCAGCTGTGATGTTAAAGCCTCATGCAATAGCTGCGCATCCCGAGCCGGTTGTGGCAGTCGCGTGCTGAATAAGTTAGGGCCACAGACATCGCATACGATCTCCGTGCCGAGCGAACAGCCGCTGGTGGCGGGTCAGAAGGTGGAACTGGGCATTACGGAAGGCAGTCTGCTGAGTTCCGCGATGCTGGTCTATCTCTCCCCGCTGGTGGGGCTGTTTGTCATGGGCGGCCTTTTCCAGATGCTGTTTGGCACCGACGTGGCCGCCATGTGCGGCGCAGCTTTGGGTGGCGTAGGGGGATTCTGTCTTGCCAAAGGCATCTCACCGAAGCTCGCCGCGCGCGATGAGTGGCAGCCCGTTATTCTGAGCGTTGCGCTGGCGCCTGACCAACTTCGCGTCGAGACGCTCTCTTCTGAGGCCCGGTGATCCACCGGGCTTTATCATTATTTACATCTCAAAAAAGAAAACGCCATTTCTTCGCGCTATGCTTGGCTCTAAGTGCATTTCCAGGTTGCGGGTATGTAGTGTAGAATGCTGCGTTTTCGCACTGAAAAACGTCAGGCTAAGAACAGCGGCCTCCAGGAATTCGTAAGGCATAATTATTTAACTATATGAAGAACATACGTAACTTTTCGATCATTGCTCACATTGACCACGGTAAGTCGACGCTGTCTGACCGTATTATCCAGATTTGCGGTGGCCTGTCTGATCGTGAAATGGCAGCCCAGGTACTGGACTCCATGGACCTGGAACGCGAACGCGGTATCACCATCAAAGCGCAGAGCGTGACGCTCGACTATAAAGCTTCTGATGGCGAAACCTATCAACTGAACTTTATCGACACCCCAGGCCACGTTGACTTCTCCTATGAAGTATCACGCTCGCTGGCGGCCTGTGAAGGTGCGCTGCTGGTGGTCGATGCCGGGCAGGGCGTTGAAGCCCAGACCCTGGCGAACTGCTACACCGCGATGGAAATGGATCTCGAAGTTGTGCCGGTTCTGAACAAAATCGACCTGCCAGCCGCCGATCCTGAGCGCGTGGCGGAAGAGATTGAAGACATTGTCGGCATTGACGCGACCGACGCCGTACGCTGCTCCGCGAAAACCGGTGTGGGTGTGACCGACGTGCTGGAACGCCTGGTACGTGATATTCCGGCCCCGGAAGGCGACCCGGATGGTCCATTGCAGGCGCTGATCATCGACTCATGGTTCGATAACTACCTGGGCGTGGTCTCACTGGTGCGTATCAAAAACGGCACCATGCGTAAAGGCGACAAAATCAAGGTTATGAGTACCGGACAGGTCTACAACGCAGACCGTCTGGGTATCTTCACGCCAAAACAGGTTGACCGTACCGAGCTGAAATGCGGCGAGGTAGGCTGGCTGGTCTGCGCGATTAAAGACATCCTCGGCGCGCCAGTAGGCGATACCCTGACCGGCGCGCGTAACCCGGCAGACAAAGCGCTGCCAGGCTTCAAAAAGGTGAAACCGCAGGTTTACGCGGGTCTGTTCCCGGTCAGCTCTGACGACTACGAAAACTTCCGCGATGCGCTCGGCAAGCTGAGCCTGAACGATGCCTCCCTGTTCTACGAGCCAGAAAGCTCAACGGCACTGGGCTTCGGCTTCCGCTGCGGCTTCCTCGGCCTGCTGCACATGGAGATTATTCAGGAGCGTCTGGAGCGTGAATACGATCTGGATCTGATCACCACCGCACCAACGGTAGTCTACGAAGTAGAAACCACCTCGAAAGAAGTGATCTACGTCGACAGCCCGTCCAAGCTGCCGCCGCTGAACAACATTCACGAGCTGCGCGAGCCTATTGCAGAATGTCACATGCTGCTGCCGCAGGAGTTCCTGGGGAACGTTATTACGCTCTGTATTGAGAAGCGTGGCGTGCAGACCAACATGGTTTACCACGGTAACCAGGTGGCGCTGACCTATGAAATTCCTATGGCGGAAGTGGTACTCGACTTCTTCGACCGTCTGAAGTCTACCTCCCGTGGCTATGCATCACTGGATTACAACTTCAAACGTTTCCAGGCCTCCAACATGGTGCGCGTGGACGTGCTGATCAACGGCGAGCGTGTGGATGCGCTGGCGCTGATCACCCACAACGACAATGCGCCGTACCGTGGCCGCGAGCTGGTTGAGAAGATGAAAGATCTGATCCCACGTCAGCAGTTTGACATTGCGATTCAGGCGGCCATCGGTAACCACATCATTGCCCGCTCAACCGTGAAGCAGCTACGTAAAAACGTTCTGGCGAAGTGCTATGGCGGTGACGTCAGCCGTAAGAAAAAGCTGCTGCAGAAGCAGAAAGAAGGTAAGAAGCGTATGAAGCAGGTCGGTAACGTTGAGCTGCCGCAGGAAGCATTCCTTGCCATTCTTCATGTCGGTAAAGACGGCAAATAACCTTTAAGGAGTTGGCATGGCGAACATGTTTGCCCTGATCCTGGTCATCGCTACGCTGGTGACAGGCCTGCTGTGGTGTCTGGATAAGTTTATCTTCGCCCCAAAACGCCGTGAACGTCAGGCTGCCGCGCAGGCAGCGACTGGCGATGCGCTTGACGCGAAAACCCTGAAGAAAGTTGGCCCGAAACCGGGCTGGCTGGAAACGGGCGCGTCGGTGTTCCCGGTGCTGGCGATTGTGCTGGTGGTACGTTCGTTTATTTATGAGCCGTTCCAGATCCCATCGGGATCAATGATGCCAACGCTGCTGATCGGTGATTTTATTCTGGTTGAGAAGTTTGCCTACGGCATTAAAGATCCGATTTACCAGAAAACGCTGATCGAAACGGGGCATCCGAAACGTGGCGACATCGTGGTGTTTAAATATCCGGACGATCCGCGTCTGGATTACATTAAGCGCGCGGTGGGTCTGCCGGGTGATAAAGTGACCTACGATCCGGTTGCGAAGGAAGTCACCGTTCAGCCGGGCTGCAGCTCCGGTACCGCGTGTGAAAACGCGCTGCCAATCACCTACTCAAACGTTGAGCCAAGTGATTTCGTGCAGACTTTCGCCCGTCGTAACGGCGGTGAAGCGACCAGCGGGTTCTTCCAGGTGCCAAAAGGTGAAACCAAAGAGAACGGCATTCGTCTGGTTGAGCGCAAAGAGACGCTGGGCGATGTCACTCACCGCATTCTGACCGTGCCAATCGCGCAGGACCAGGTGGGGATGTATTACAAACAGCCGGGTCAGCAACTGGCCAGCTGGATCGTACCGCCGGGACACTACTTCATGATGGGCGATAACCGCGATAACTCCGCGGACAGCCGTTACTGGGGCTTTGTGCCGGAAGCGAATCTGGTGGGTAAAGCAACCGCGATCTGGATGAGTTTTGAGAAGCAGGAAGGCGAGTGGCCGACCGGCGTGCGCCTGAATCGTATTGGCGGAATCCATTAATTCTCAGGAAAAGAACACGTAGCCGCGTTATTTCGCGGCTACGTGAATTATTTCCTCGATAAATCTCTTTGAACTAACGACATCCCCTGTCGTTGTGTATAGAATATTCCCCCGAAGTTTAAGGTTGGCCCTGCAAGGGTGCCACGGCACACGAAACCGCGTTGGTTTTCTCAGGTCGGTTTCGTGTGCTGCATTTTTGACGCATTCATTTATTGGTATCGCATGAACCCCATCGTAATTAATCGGCTTCAACGGAAGCTGGGCTACACTTTTCATCATCAGGAGTTGTTGCAACAGGCATTAACCCATCGCAGTGCCAGCAGCAAACATAATGAGCGTCTCGAGTTTCTGGGTGACTCTATTTTAAGTTTCGTGATTGCGAATGCGCTTTATCATCGTTTCCCGCGCGTGGACGAAGGTGATATGAGCCGCATGCGCGCCACGCTGGTGCGCGGCAACACCCTCGCTGAAATCGCGCGCGAATTTGAACTGGGCGAATGTCTGCGTCTTGGGCCGGGTGAACTGAAAAGCGGCGGCTTCCGTCGTGAATCTATTCTTGCCGATACGGTCGAAGCATTAATTGGTGGCGTGTTCCTGGACAGCGATATCCAGACCGTAGAAAAGCTGATCCTTAACTGGTATCAGACCCGTCTGGACGAAATTAGCCCGGGCGATAAACAAAAAGATCCGAAAACGCGCCTGCAGGAATATTTGCAGGGCCGTCATCTGCCGCTGCCATCCTATCTGGTGGTGCAGGTTCGTGGCGAAGCGCACGATCAGGAATTTACCATCCATTGCCAGGTCAGTGGCCTGAGTGAACCGGTGGTGGGCACAGGTTCGAGCCGCCGTAAGGCTGAACAGGCTGCCGCCGAACAGGCGTTAAAAATGCTGGAGCTGGAATGAGCGAAGAAAAAACCTATTGCGGATTTATTGCCATCGTCGGACGTCCGAACGTCGGCAAATCCACCCTGCTGAATAATCTGCTTGGGCAGAAGATTTCCATCACCTCGCGTAAGGCGCAGACCACGCGTCACCGCATCGTCGGCATCCATACTGAAGGCGCGTATCAGGCAATCTACGTCGATACCCCTGGCCTGCACATGGAAGAGAAGCGCGCCATTAACCGTCTGATGAACAAGGCGGCGAGCAGCTCCATCGGCGACGTAGAGCTGGTGATTTTCGTAGTGGAAGGCACCCGCTGGACGCCGGACGACGAAATGGTACTGAACAAGCTGCGTGACGGCAAAACGCCGGTGATCCTCGCGGTCAACAAAGTTGACAACGTGCAGGAAAAAGCTGACCTGCTGCCGCACCTGCAGTGGCTGGGCAGCCAGATGAACTTCCTCGATATCGTTCCGCTGTCTGCTGAGACCGGCCTGAACGTTGATACCATCGCGGGCATCGTACGTAAGCATCTACCGGAAGCGATTCACCACTTCCCGGAAGACTACATCACCGATCGCTCTCAGCGCTTTATGGCGTCTGAAATCATCCGTGAAAAGCTGATGCGTTTCCTGGGCGCCGAGCTGCCGTACTCTGTGACGGTGGAGATCGAGCGTTTCCAGAGCAACGAGCGCGGTGGCTACGACATTAACGGCCTGATCCTCGTCGAGCGTGAAGGGCAGAAGAAGATGGTGATCGGCAACAAAGGCGCCAAGATCAAAACCATCGGTATCGAAGCCCGTAAGGACATGCAGGAGATGTTCGAAGCGCCAGTTCATCTGGAACTGTGGGTGAAGGTGAAATCTGGCTGGGCCGATGATGAGCGTGCTCTGCGCAGCCTCGGTTACGGCGAAGATCAGTAACTCAAGACGACGAGTATAATGGAAGGTTGGCAGCGCGCCTTCGTTCTCCATAGTCGTCCCTGGAGCGAAACCAGCCTGATGCTGGACGTCTTCACGGAAGAGTCGGGCCGCGTGCGCCTTGTTGCGAAAGGCGCACGTTCCAAACGTTCTAATCTGAAGGGTGCCCTACAGCCTTTTACGCCGCTGCTGGTTCGCTTTGGCGGGCGAGGGGAAGTCAAAACCTTGCGCAGCGCTGAAGCCGTCTCTCTGGCGCTTCCCCTTTCTGGCATCACGCTCTACAGCGGTCTGTATGTCAACGAGCTCATCTCCCGCGTCCTTGAACATGAGACTCGCTTCTCGGAACTTTTCTTCGATTATCTGCACTGTATCGAGGCACTGGCGGGTGCGACCGGCACGCCCGAACCCGCCCTGCGTCGTTTCGAACTGGCGCTGCTGGGCCACCTCGGGTACGGCGTGGATTTTCTGCACTGCGCAGGCAGCGGTGATGAGGTGGAAGACACCATGACCTACCGCTACCGCGAAGAAAAAGGCTTTATTGCCAGCGTCGTCGTTGATAACAGTACTTTTACCGGACGCCAGCTCAGAGCGCTTTATGAACGCGAGTTTCCGGACGCCGATACCCTGCGCGCAGCAAAACGCTTTACCAGGATTGCCCTCAAGCCGTATCTTGGCGGCAAGCCCTTAAAGAGCCGCGAATTATTCAGGCAGTTTATGCCCAAACGTTAGACCACAGCATCAGAAAGAAAACCGAGGATTGTCATGGCTGAATTACTGTTAGGCGTCAACATCGACCACATCGCCACCCTGCGCAACGCGCGCGGCACGGCGTATCCCGATCCGGTTCAGGCGGCGTTTATCGCTGAACAGGCTGGTGCCGACGGCATTACCGTTCACCTGCGTGAAGACCGTCGCCACATTACCGACCGCGACGTGCGCATTCTTCGTCAGACGCTGGACACCCGTATGAATCTGGAGATGGCGGTCACCGAAGAGATGCTGACCATTGCCTGCGAGACCAAACCGCACTTCTGCTGCCTGGTGCCGGAAAAACGCCAGGAAGTGACCACCGAAGGTGGGCTGGACGTGGCGGGGCAGCAGGACAAAATGCGCGATGCTTGCAAGCGCCTGGCGGATGCCGGTATCCTGGTTTCTCTGTTTATCGACGCCGATTTCGCGCAGATTAAAGCGGCAGCCGACGTGGGCGCGCCGTATATCGAAATTCACACCGGCTGCTATGCCGATGCTAAAAACGATGCCGAGCAGGCCAAAGAGCTGGAGCGTATCGCCAAAGCGGCCACCTACGCCGCGAGCCTGGGACTGAAGGTTAATGCCGGTCACGGCCTGACCTACCACAACGTGAAGGCCATTGCTGCTCTGCCGGAAATGCATGAGCTGAACATCGGCCACGCCATTATTGGCCGCGCGGTGATGAGCGGCCTGAAAGAGGCGGTTTCAGAGATGAAACGCCTGATGCTGGAAGCGCGTCAGTAATGGCCATTTTGGGCTTAGGCACCGATATCGTCGAAATAGCCCGCATTGAAGCGGTGATCGCCCGGAGCGGCGATCGCCTGGCAAGGCGCGTGCTGAGCGATAACGAATGGGCCATCTGGGAAGCGCACCAGCAGCCGGTGCGTTTTCTGGCAAAGCGCTTTGCGGTAAAAGAGGCGGCAGCCAAAGCCTTCGGGACCGGCATTCGTAACGGCCTGGCATTTAACCAGTTCGAAGTTTTTAATGATGAGCTGGGCAAACCGAGCCTGCGTCTGTGGGGTGAAGCGCAAAAGCTGGCGGAGAAGCTGGGGGTGAATCATATGCACGTGACGATCGCAGATGAACGCCACTATGCCAGCGCGACGGTGATTATCGAAAGCTAAATTTTGTCCGCGTGGTGCATCAGGACAAATTTATCCCACAGCTGCTCTTCGCTCTCGACGTGTGCCGGATCCTTCAGAATAGTGTTGGGGATCGGGCACACCTTCTGGCAGGTCGGCGTCTCATAGTGGCCGACGCATTCCGTGCAGCGGTCGCTGTTAATCTCGTAAATGCTGTCGCCCATCGAAATCGCCTGGTTCGGGCATTCGGGTTCGCACATATCGCAATTGATGCATTTTTTGGTAATTAACAGCGCCATCAGGAAATTCTCAGAAACAACACAAACTGGGCGGGCATTATACGCGTCAAACCAGTTTCTTTACCAGTTCTTCGCTGTGACGAATGCGCTCAGGCGCGCGCTCCAGATCCTGCTGTACCAGCGCCATAAACAGCAGGTCCGTCAGCATCATTTGTGCGCTGGTGGACGAAATTGCCGCGCTGCGCGTGGCCTGCTCTTCGGCAATGGTATACAAACAGCGCGTTGCCCGCTGCTGCAGCGCATTTGGCGTAAAGCCGGTTATCGCCAGAATTTTGCCGCCGACGCGCAGGGCTTCGTCGGTCGCCATGTTGATCTCGCGGCGCTCGCCGGAGTAGGAGATGGCCAGCAGCAGATCGTCAGGATCCATCGCCTGCACGGTCGCCAGCAGGGCGTGCATATCCTGCTCGACGATGGCGTTAAAACCGATTTTAGTCAGTTTCCAGCCAAAATTACGCGCCACCAGACCGGACGCGCCAATACCGGTCAAAATAATACGCCGCGCCGCCCGCAGCATCGCCACGCTTTCCAGTAATTTCTCTTCGGTATTCACGTCCAGCGTGGCGTGCATGGCCGCCACGTTCTCCTTGATCAGCTTTTCCCCAACCAGACGCATCGGGTCATCGCCGCGGATCTGGTTATGCACCGGCATGGACTGCGGATTCGGGTTACTCACCAGCGCTTCGCTGATTGCCAGCTTAAGAGCGGGAAAACCCTTAAACCCGATCTTCTGGGCAAATTTCACCACGCTTGACTGGCTCACTCCAGCTTCGCTTGCCAGCTGCTGTGAGCTGAGGTGGCGGGCGCGATCGGGCTGAGAAAGCAGAAAATCCGCCAGCTTTTTGTCGCTTTGAGCAAAGCCGGCGTAGCGCTGGCGAATGCGAATTAAACAGTTCATGAGTACTCCCGGCGGAAATGTGATTGTCTGCGCAAAAACGAATTCTGCTCGCCTGAATGAATTTTATATTCCATTATAGTGTGATTATTATGAATTAAAAATTCTTGAGGTACAAAAAATGAATCTTGGCTCACTTGTTTCTGAAACGCGTAACCCGCAAACCATGGATCTGGATGCGCTCTCCACCCTGGAGCTGGTTAACCGCTTTAATCAACAGGATACGCTGGTCGCGCAGGCAGTGAAAGAGACATTGCCAGAGGTGGCGAAAGCGGTCGATGCGGCGGCGGAAGCTCTTAAGGCCGGTGGTCGCATTATCTATATGGGGGCCGGTACCAGCGGGCGTCTCGGGGTGCTGGATGCCTCGGAATGTCCGCCCACCTTTGGCGTTCCGCACGGCCTGGTGGTTGGCCTGATTGCAGGTGGTCCCGGCGCGCTGCTGAAGGCCGTTGAAGGGGCGGAGGACAACAAACAGCTGGGTGAGGATGACCTGAAGGGTCTGAACCTGACGGCGAACGATCTGGTGGTCGGCCTGGCGGCATCCGGGCGCACGCCGTACGTCATTGGCGGCCTGGAATACGCCAACCGGACCGGCTGCACGACGGTCGCCATCTCCTGCAACCCCGGCTCGCCGATTGCGCAGGTGGCCGCTATCGCCATCTCTCCGGTCGTTGGGCCGGAAGCGCTCACCGGCTCCACGCGCCTGAAATCCGGGACCGCGCAAAAGCTGGTGCTCAATATGATCTCCACCGGTGCGATGGTGAAGTTCGGCAAGGTCTACCAGAACCTGATGGTCGATATGCAGGCCACCAACGTCAAGCTGGTGGACAGAGCCTGCCGCATGGTGATGGAGGCGACAGGCGCGGGCCGTGAAGAGGCAGAAGCGGTGCTCAGGCAGACCGATCACGACGTTAAACCGGCCATTTTAATGATCTTAAGCGGGCTGGACGCGGCGGCCGCGCGAGCCAAACTCGACGCGCATAACGGCTTCTTACGGGCGGCATTAGAAAACTAGCAGAGGCGTTTATGGACAAAACAGCAGCGCTCGCCAGCGATATCCTGCAGGGGATAGGCGGGGAGAAAAATATTCAGCGTCTGGAAAACTGCATGACGCGCGTGCGCGTCGAGGTGCATAACGACGATCAGCTTGACGTGCCGGGCCTGAAGAAGCTGTCCGGCGTCAGTGGCTACGTGAAACAGGGGCAGCAACACCAGCTGATCGTCGGGCCGGGCAAGGCGGCGCAGGTTGTCGATGCCATGCGCGCGCTGATGGTAGGTGGTGCGAGCGTGACGGTTGACGACGCTGAACGCACCAAAGCGCAGGCGAAGGCCAAATACAAAGCTCCCATGAGCGATGCGCTGCGACAGCTGGCAAACGTCTTTATCCCGCTGATCCCGGCGTTTATAGCTTCCGGTTTGATCACCGGGATCATCAACATCCTCAAGCGGCCGGATATCGTCGGGGATTTTGCCACGCAGTATCCGAACCTGCTGGGCATTCTCGGGATCTTCGGCAGCGCGGTGTTTGCCATTATGAACATCCTGGTCGGGGTCAATACCGCGAAGGTGTTTGGCGGCTCGCTGGCCATGGGCGGCGTAATGGCAGGGATCTTGTCCAGCCCGCAGCTGGCGCAAATCACGCTGTTTGGCGAGGCGCTCCAGCCTGGTCGCGGCGGGGTGATTGCCGTGCTGCTGGTGGTTATTCTTATGTGCTGGATCGAGAAAAAGCTACGCGCGGTTCTGCCTGGCTCGATTGAGCTGATCCTCAACCCGCTGCTGACCACGTTAATTACCGGTAGCGTCGCGATTGTGGTTCTTCAGCCACTAGGCGGGTGGATCTCTGATGCCATCGCCCACGGCGCGTCTCTGGCTATCGACCGCGGCGGCCTGCTGGTGGGGGCGGTGCTGTCAGGTACCTTCCTGCCGCTGGTGCTGACCGGCCTGCATCAGGGGCTGGTGCCGATCCACGTCGAGCTGGTGCAGGCGCACGGTTATAACGCGCTGCTGCCTATTCTCTCGATGGCGGGCGTCGGGCAGGTGGGGGCAGCGATTGCCGTCCTGATGAAAACCCGCAGCGCGCGCCTGAAAAAAGTGATTAAAGGGGCGCTGCCGGTCGGGCTGCTCGGCATTGGCGAGCCGCTGATATTCGGCGTCACGCTGCCGCTGGGTAAACCGTTCCTTGCGGCCTGTCTGGGGGGCGCGGTAGGCGGGGCTCTCATCAGCTACTGGAAAGTCGCCACCGTTATCACCTTTGGTCTCTCCGGTTTACCGCTGGCATTAACCATCGTGACCGGAAAAGTCATGCTCTATCTGTTAGGCTATTTAGTAGCGGTGATCGCCGGGTTCCTGTTTACCTGGCTGTTAGGATTCAACGACCCAGAGGAGTAAGGTTTGGCCAATCACGAGCGTCGCGTTGTCTTTTTCGATCTGGATGGAACGCTGCATCAGCAGGATATGTTTGGTACGTTTATGCGCTACCTGCTGCGGCGTCAGCCTCTGAACGCGCTGCTCGTCTTACCGCTCTTACCCCTCATTGGCATCGCGCTGCTGGTAAAAGGCCGGGCGGCGCGCTGGCCGATGAGCCTGCTGCTGTGGGGATGTACGTTTGGCCACAGCGAAGCGCGGCTCAAACAGCTCGAAAAGGAGTTCGCTCTCTGGTTCCGCGGCCACGTTGCCGCGTTTCCCGTGGTGCAGGCGCGCCTGACCAGCTATCTTGACGCCAACGATGCCGATATCTGGCTGATTACCGGCTCCCCGCAGACGCTGGTGGAGCAGGTCTACTTTGATACCCCCTGGCTGCCGCGCGTAAATCTTATCGCCACGCAAATTTCCCGCGGCTACGGCGGCTGGGTCCTGACGATGCGCTGTCTGGGGCATGAAAAAGTGGTCCAGCTGGAAAAACGCATCGGCACGCCGCTGCGTCTTTACAGCGGCTACAGCGACAGCAAGCAGGACAACCCGCTGCTCTATTTTTGCCAGCACCGCTGGCGCGTTACTCCCCTCGGTGAACTTCAGCAACTCGAATAGTCTTATCTGTAAGGGCTGTGTATAATGCCGCCCGCTTTTAGACTGGAGTATCAGCCCTTGTCCACCTCAGAACACAATCATGAATACTGGATGCGCCACGCGCTGGCGCTGGCTCAACGGGCCTGGGACGAGGGCGAAGTGCCCGTGGGCGCGGTGCTGGTTCATAACAACCGGGTGATTGGGGAAGGGTGGAACCGTCCTATTGGCCGCCACGATCCTACAGCGCACGCCGAAATTATGGCGCTTCGTCAGGGCGGCCTGGTGCTGCAAAACTATCGTCTGCTCGATACCACTCTGTACGTCACCCTTGAACCCTGCGTGATGTGCTCCGGGGCGATGGTGCACAGCCGAATCGGTACCCTGGTGTTTGGAGCGCGAGATGAAAAAACCGGTGCGGCCGGTTCACTGATGGACGTGCTGGGTCATCCAGGAATGAATCATCAGGTGCAGACTATCGGTGGGGTACTTGCACCAGAGTGTTCGGGGCTATTAAGCGATTTCTTTCGAATGCGCCGTCAGCAGAAAAAGCAACAAAAGGCAGAATTGAAGTTGTCGGATGATTAAGCTCGTCCGGCGCCACAACCGGATAACTTTCCGCCAGCTGTTTTGCCTCTGTTGCCTCTTTCTCTTTCTCCAGCAGATAGCCGACCAGGCTAATCTGATACTTACGTATATTTTCCACGTAGGCGTAGGCTTCATGTCCGCGCGCGTAGCCATACGTCAGCTTGTTGTACCATGGTTTCTGGCTCAGCAGCGGCAGGCGCTGTTTTACGTCTGACCAGCTGTCCGGGTTTCCCTTCGTTTTCGCCGTCAGAGCCCGCGCGTCAAGCATGTGCGCGTAGCCCATGTTGTAGGCCGCCAGCGCAAACCAGATCCGTTCCTCTTCCGGCACGGTTTCCGGGACTTTAGCCATCATATCCTGCAGGTAGCGCGCCCCGCCGCTGATGCTCTGTTCCGCATCGGTACGGTCGTTAACGCCCAGGCTCAGCGCGGTATTTTTGGTTAACATCATCAGTCCGCGTACGCCCGTTGGCGACGTGGCCTGGGTGTCCCAGTGGGACTCCTGGTACGAGATAGCCGCCAGCAGTTTCCAGTCAATCTCCTGGGCATATTTTTCGAAAAGCGGCTGCAGGTCAGGCAGGACGCTGTCAACCGCGCGCAGGAAGCTGCGGGTGTCAACGTAGTCAAAGTCATCCCCGTGGCCGAGGTACTTCTCCTCAAGTCGCGCCAGCGTGCCGTCTTCATTGATGGTGTTATAAAAATCCAGCATGGCCGCCGAGAGGGTCTGGTCATCGTCCAGATGGGTAAACCAGGTCACGGGCTGTTCGTCCGTCACGTCCAGCGCCACGGCGATTTCAGGATGCACCCGCTGGAACAGGCTGATCGCCACCGAATCGGCGATGGTGTAGGGCAGTTTCTGATCTTTGACCTGCTCCAGCAGCTCCGTCGTGCCGAGTTTAGGGTCAACCGTCCAGCTCAGATCCGGGTATTTTTTCTCCTTTAACTCACGCAGGTCGTCAATCACTACGTGGCCGGGAGCAATCGTCAGCTGTTGCGCGTTGATCGAGGCAAGCGTACGCGGGCGCAAACTCCCGACGCGATAAACCAGCTGCTGGGAAACGGAGTAGTAGGTGGGGCCCGGCTGGTAGTTCTTGCTGCGCTCGCTGTTATAGACCAGCCCGGCAGCGAGGATATCGGCGTTGTTGTTGTCCAGGTCGTCAAACAGCTGGTTGATGTTCTGGCGGACGGTAATTTTAAGCTTCACGCCCAGATAATCGGCAAACTGCTGCGCCAGCTCATAATCCAGACCAATAATTTTGCCGTTGATGTCGCTGTAAATCAGCGGAGAGTTAAGGGTACTGACGCGCAGTTCCCCCCGCTCCTGAATGGCGGCGATACGATTTTCGGCTTTGCCGAACCAGGGGATGGAAGGCCAGAGGGCCACTGCCAGCAGCAACGTTACAATGCCGATGAGCAGATAATTAATCTTTAATTTTTTCAATTAGTTAATTCTCTGCGACGCCGGTTGCCTCAGTCTGCTGTAGCCATGTTAATCATAAGGTTTGTCATTGATTGAGCGGCATTTTGCGTAAACTTGCGCCACTTGGCAACCAATTAGAGAGACAGGTCACATCTATTGTTAAACGCTGAAGTCGATTTTATTTCGACGCAAACGGTTTCGTCGGCGCTCAGGATTCTCTATAATGACGCCCGTTTTCCCCCCTTGCGCACACTGTAAGCGCCCCGGCGCTTCGAAGACGAGAGACTTATGATGGAAATTCTGCGTGGTTCGCCTGCACTGTCTGCCTTCCGTATTACCAAACTGCTGGCACGTTTTCAGGCGGCCGACCTTCCGGTAAGCAATATTTACGCTGAGTATGTCCATTTTGCTGACCTGAATGCCCCCCTGAATGCAGAGGAGCGCGTACAGCTGGAACGCCTGCTCAAGTATGGCCCAAATCTGAGCAGCCATACGCCAACCGGCAAACTGATCCTTGCGACGCCGCGTCCGGGCACCATCTCCCCCTGGTCTTCCAAAGCCACCGACATTGCCCACAACTGCGGCCTGAGCCAGATTAACCGTCTGGAACGCGGCGTAGCGTACTACGTCGAAGCCTCTACCCTGAGCGACGCGCAGTGGCAGGCGGTTGCGGCTGAATTGCACGACCGCATGATGGAGAGCGTGTTTGCCTCTCTTGATGACGCACAGAAGCTTTTCTCCCATCATCAGCCTGCGCCGGTACAGAGCGTGGACCTGCTGGGGCAGGGCCGTCAGGCGCTGATTGACGCCAACCTGCGTCTCGGTCTGGCGCTGGCAGAAGACGAAATTGACTACCTGCAGGACGCGTTCGTTAAGCTCAACCGCAACCCGAACGACATCGAACTCTACATGTTCGCGCAGGCCAACTCTGAGCACTGCCGCCATAAGATTTTCAACGCCGACTGGATTATCGACGGCGAACAGCAGCCGAAGTCGCTGTTCAAAATGATCAAAAACACCATGGAACAAACCCCTGCCCACGTGCTGTCTGCCTATAAAGACAACGCCGCGGTGATGGAAGGTTCCGAGGTGGGCCGCTTCTTCGCCGATCGCGAAGCAGGGCGCTATGACTTCCATCAGGAGCCTGCGCATATTCTGATGAAAGTGGAAACCCACAACCACCCGACGGCCATTTCTCCGTGGCCGGGTGCGGCGACCGGCTCCGGCGGCGAAATCCGTGACGAAGGGGCGACCGGTCGTGGGGCGAAACCAAAAGCGGGTCTGGTCGGTTTCTCCGTCTCCAACCTGCGCATCCCTGGCTTTGAACAGCCGTGGGAAGAAGATTTCGGCAAGCCAGAGCGCATCGTGACCGCGCTGGATATCATGACCGAAGGCCCGCTGGGCGGCGCGGCGTTTAACAACGAATTTGGTCGTCCGGCGCTGAACGGTTACTTCCGTACCTACGAAGAGAAGGTGGACAGCCACAACGGCGAAGAGCTGCGTGGCTACCACAAACCGATCATGCTGGCGGGCGGGATCGGCAACATCCGTGCCGATCACGTGCAAAAAGGCGAGATCGTCGTCGGCGCGAAGCTGATCGTGCTGGGCGGCCCGGCGATGAACATCGGTCTGGGCGGCGGTGCGGCCTCCTCTATGGCCTCCGGCCAGTCTGATGCGGATCTCGACTTCGCGTCCGTGCAGCGTGACAACCCTGAGATGGAGCGTCGCTGCCAGGAAGTGATCGACCGCTGCTGGCAGCTGGGCGATGCTAACCCGATTCTGTTCATCCACGACGTGGGCGCGGGCGGTCTGTCCAACGCTATGCCGGAGCTGGTGAGCGACGGCGGTCGCGGTGGCCGTTTCAACCTGCGCGATATCCTGAGCGATGAGCCGGGCATGAGCCCGCTGGAAATCTGGTGTAACGAATCCCAGGAGCGCTATGTGCTGGCGGTTGCGGCCGACCAGCTGCCGCTGTTTGACGAGCTGTGCCGCCGCGAGCGCGCGCCGTATGCCGTCATCGGTGAAGCGACCGAAGAACAGCACCTGACTCTGAGCGACACCCATTTCGACAACCAGCCTATCGATCTGCCGCTGGACGTGCTGCTCGGTAAAACGCCGAAGATGACCCGCGACGTAACAACCCGTAAAGCAGCGGGCAAAGCGCTGGATCGCCAGGGCATTACCGTGGCGGAAGCGGTCAACCGCGTGCTGCACCTGCCTGCTGTGGCAGAGAAAACCTTCCTGGTGACCATCGGCGACCGCACCGTGACCGGTATGGTGTCGCGCGATCAGATGGTTGGCCCGTGGCAGATCCCGGTGGCGAACTGCGCCGTGACCACCGCGAGCCTCGACAGCTACTACGGTGAAGCGATGGCGCTGGGCGAACGCACCCCGGTGGCGCTGCTGGACTTCGCCGCCTCTGCACGACTGGCGGTCGGTGAAGCGCTGACCAACATCGCGGCGACGCAGATTGGCGACATCAAACGTATCAAACTTTCCGCGAACTGGATGGCGGCAGCCGGTCACCCTGGTGAAGACGCTGGCCTGTATGAAGCCGTGAAAGCGGTGGGTGAGGAGCTGTGCCCAGCCCTCGGCCTGACCATTCCGGTGGGTAAAGACTCCATGTCGATGAAAACCCGCTGGCAGGAGGGTAACGAGCAGCGCGAGATGACGTCTCCGCTGTCGCTGGTGATCACTGCGTTTGCCCGCGTGGAAGACGTGCGCCATACCGTTACGCCGCAGCTGGCGACCGAAGATAACGCCCTGTTGTTGATTGACCTGGGTAAGGGCCACAACGCGCTGGGCGCCACCGCACTGGCGCAGGTTTACCGTCAACTTGGCGACAAGCCAGCCGACGTGCGCGACGTGGCGCAGCTAAAAGGTTTCTACGACGCAATTCAGGCGCTGGTGGCACAGCGCAAGCTGCTGGCCTACCACGACCGTTCCGACGGCGGCCTGCTGGTGACCCTGGCAGAGATGGCCTTCACCGGCCACTGCGGCGTGGAAGCGAACATTGCAACGCTTGGCGAAGACCGCCTGGCGGCGCTGTTTAACGAAGAGCTGGGTGCGGTGATTCAGGTTCGCGCCGCAGACCGCGAGGCGGTGGAAGCGATTCTGGCGAAGCACGGTCTGGCAGACTGCGTCCACTATCTGGGGAAAGCCGTTCAGGGCGACCGCTTCGTCATTGAGGCCGACGGTCACGCCGTGTTCAGCGAAAGCCGCACCACGCTGCGCATGTGGTGGGCAGAAACCACCTGGCAGATGCAGCGCCTGCGCGATAACCCGGAATGCGCCGATCAGGAGCATAACGCGAAAGCGAATGACCAGGATCCTGGCCTGAACGTGAAGCTCTCCTTCGACATCAACGAAGATATCGCTGCGCCGTACATTGCGACCGGCGCGCGTCCGAAAGTGGCCGTGCTGCGCGAGCAGGGCGTTAACTCCCACGTTGAGATGGCTGCGGCCTTCCACCGCGCGGGCTTTGACGCTATCGACGTCCACATGAGCGACCTGCTGGCCGGGCGTATCGGTCTGGAAGATTTCCATGCGCTGGTGGCGTGCGGCGGTTTCTCCTACGGCGACGTGCTGGGCGCAGGCGAAGGCTGGGCGAAGTCCATTCTGTTTAACAGCCGCGTGCGCGACGAGTTCGAGACCTTCTTCCATCGTCCGCAAACCCTGGCGCTGGGCGTGTGCAACGGCTGCCAGATGATGTCTAACCTGCGCGAGCTGATCCCGGGCAGCGAAGCCTGGCCACGCTTTGTGCGCAACCAGTCCGACCGCTTCGAAGCGCGCTTCAGTCTGGTTGAAGTGACTCAGAGCCCGTCTCTGCTGCTGCAGGGGATGGTTGGCTCTCAGATGCCAATCGCCGTTTCCCACGGCGAAGGTCAGGTAGAAGTGCGCGATGCGGCCCATCTGGCGCAGCTCGAGAGCAAAGGCCTGGTAGCGCTGCGCTTTGTCGATAACTTCGGCAAGGTCACGGAAACCTATCCGGCGAACCCGAACGGCTCCGTCAATGGTATTACGGCGGTGACCAGCGAAAGCGGTCGCGCGACCATCATGATGCCGCACCCTGAACGCGTGTTCCGTACCGTGAGCAACTCCTGGCACCCGGAAAACTGGGGCGAGGACAGCCCGTGGATGCGTATCTTCCGCAACGCGCGTAAACAGCTGGGTTAAGATGTAAAGCAGGTACTTTGTAGACCCGGTGAGCGTAGCGCCACCGGGTTTTTTTATGCGTGTCGCAAAATTGCGACAAAGATGGTATAGGGGTGTCTCCAAATTGAGACACTTAACTCATTGATTTATATATGGCAGGACAGGTTCCCGTTAAGGTGTTGCTTAATAGCGACACTTAGCCTGGAAATCATTCAGCGCACAATAAATAGATTAAACCAATAAAAGGTATATATTTCAATGTGTTAATAATTTGTTTTGCATTCTGGCATGGGTGTTGCATAATATTAACCAGTGGCTCATTCACCTTCTTATGTCAGCCCCTTCGGGACGTGCTACATAAACTTCGAATGACGCACAAAAAGGTGCCTGCCGTCCAACTACTGATCATAGCGATGCTTTATCAGGCCAGGGCGAAACGTCGAGTTAGGCACCGCCTTATTCCACAACAAAGCCGGGTTTTTACCCGGCTTTGTTGTATCTGAAGGGCAGACTCAGTTACGCTCTCCGTAAACCCCCATGAAGAGAGTAATGCGTTGAAACGCTGGCCCGTTTTTCCCCGCTCCCTGCGACAGCTTGTGATGATGGCCTTTCTGCTGATCCTGCTGCCGCTGCTGATCCTCGCCTGGCAGGCATGGCAGAGCCTCAACGCGCTGAGTGCCCAGGCGGCGCTGACGAACCGCACCACGCTTATCGATGCCAGACGCAGTGAAGCGATGACCAACGCCGCGCTGGAGATGGAGCGTAGCTATCGTCAGTACTGCGTGCTCGACGATCGGACGCTGGAGAAGGTGTACCAGAGCCAGCGCAAGCGCTACAGCGAAATGCTGGATGCCCACGCGGGCGTGCTGCCGGACGACAGGCTGTATCAGGCGTTACGTCAGGATCTGAACGATCTCGCGCAGCTGCAGTGCCAGAACAGCGGCCCGGATGCGGCTGCCGCCGCGCGCCTTGAGGCATTCGCCGCCGCCAATACCGAAATGGTGCAGTCAACGCGCACGGTCATTTTCTCTCGCGGCCAGCAGCTGCAGCAGGAGATTGCCGAGCGCGGCCAGTTCTTTGGCTGGCAGGCGCTGGTGCTGTTCCTGGTGAGCCTCGGGCTGGTGCTGCTCTTTACCCGCATGATCATCGGCCCGGTAAAGGGTATTCAGCGTATGATCAACCGCCTGGGGGAGGGGAAATCGCTCGGGGATACGGTTGCCTTTAAAGGCCCGCGCGAGCTGCGATCCGTCGGTCAGCGCATTATCTGGCTATCCGAGCGCCTGGCGTGGCTGGAATCCCAGCGTCATCAGTTCCTTCGCCATATTTCCCATGAGCTGAAAACCCCGCTGGCCAGCATGCGTGAAGGAACGGAGCTGCTGGCGGACGAGGTGGCAGGGCCGCTTACGCCGGAGCAGAAAGAGATTGTCGAAATTCTGGACGCCAGCAGCCGCAACCTGCAAAAGCTGATCGAGCAGCTTCTGGATTACAACCGCAAGCTGGCTGACGGGACGGTGGTACTGGAAGAGGTGGAGATTGAGCCACTGGTGGATATGGTGATCTCCGCCCATAGCTTGCCGGCAAGAGCTAAAATGATGCATACCGGGGTGGAGCTGAATGCGCCGACCTGCCTGGCTGAACCCATGCTATTAATGAGCGTTCTGGATAATCTTTACTCCAATGCGGTGCACTATGGTACTGAATCCGGTAACATTTATATCCGAAGTTATACGAAGGGCTCCCGGGTGTTTATTGACGTCGCAAACACCGGCACCCCGATCCCCGATGACGAAAAAACCATGATCTTCGAACCCTTTTTCCAGGGGAGTCATCAGCGGAAAGGCGCGGTAAAAGGAAGCGGTCTGGGATTAAGCATTGCCCGGGACTGCATACGACGCATGCAGGGTGAGCTAAACATTGCCACGGACGAACGTTCAGATGTTTGCTTCCGTATTGAACTGCCCCTGAGCCGGAAAAATTAATAAAATGAATCTATATCTGGTGAGTATGTCACACGTCTTTTTCCGCGCCATACGCGCGGTGTTTTCCAGCAAAGCGGGTCGCCTGAGTCTGCCCTGTTTAGTTCTGGCGGGGTGCGTTTCCCATGCGCCGCAAAGTGCGATAAGCGGTAAACAGGAAGACAAATGGCCCGATAACCAGCTGGCGGATTTCCTCTCTACCCGCTGTGAGGATATCTGGAATCTGTCAGGGCATGATGTCGAAAATAATCCGCTGTTCTGGCTGCGCGGAATAGATTGCGCCCAGCGGCTTGCGCCGGTAGACGCCCGCATGAAGGCGGCGATGCTGGATGAAGACACCTGGCAGGACGCTTTCAAGCGTGGGATTTTACTGGCCGATGCGAAAATTACCCCCGTTGAACGTCGGGCCAACGTGACCCGTCTGGATACGTTTGTGATCAATCTTCCCGCACAGGTGCGCCCGGTATACCAGCTCTGGCGGGATGGGCAGACGTTACAGCTGCAGCTGTCTGAAGAGCGCTCCCGCTACAGCAAGCTACAGCAGTCAACCGACAGCGAGCTGGATACGCTGCGCCAACAGCAACAGCATTTACGTACTCAGCTGGATACCACGACGCGAAAGCTGGAAAACCTGACCGATATTGAAAGACAGCTCTCGTCGCGTAAATATCAGCCTGGTAGTTCATCTGCTGCACCGGACAGCGATATGCCGAAACAAGAGGATGTGAAGCATGACGAGCCGTAAACCAGCCCATCTCTTACTGGTGGATGACGATCCCGGCCTGTTAAAGCTGCTGGGGATGCGTCTGGTGAGTGAAGGCTACACCGTGGTGACCGCGGAAAGCGGGCAGGAGGGGCTTAAAGTCCTCAGCCGCGAAAAGATTGACCTGGTGATCAGCGACCTGCGGATGGACGAAATGGATGGCATGCAGCTGTTCGCCGAAATCCAGAAGCAGCAGCCTGGCATGCCGGTCATTATCCTGACGGCGCACGGGTCAATCCCGGATGCCGTCGCCGCAACCCAGCAGGGCGTGTTCAGCTTCCTCACCAAGCCGGTAGATAAAGACGCGCTCTACAAAGCTATCGACAGCGCGCTGGAGCACGCCGCGCCCTCCGGAGACGACGCATGGCGTGAATCTATCGTCACCCGCAGCCCGATAATGCTGCGTCTGCTTGAGCAGGCGCGAATGGTCGCACAGTCAGACGTCAGCGTGTTGATTAACGGCCAGAGCGGAACCGGGAAAGAGATCCTGGCGCAGGCGATCCACAACGCCAGCCCGCGCAGTAAAAATGCCTTTATCGCCATTAACTGCGGTGCCCTGCCAGAGCAGCTTCTTGAGTCTGAACTTTTTGGCCATGCCCGCGGCGCATTTACCGGCGCGGTAAGCAGCCGGGAAGGGCTGTTCCAGGCCGCCGAAGGCGGCACGCTGTTCCTCGACGAAATTGGCGACATGCCTGCGCCGCTGCAGGTCAAACTGTTGCGCGTACTTCAGGAGCGCAAAGTGCGCCCGTTGGGCAGCAACCGCGATATTGATATTAACGTGCGAATCATTTCCGCTACCCACCGCGACTTGCCCAAAGTGATGGCCCGCAACGAGTTCCGTGAAGATCTCTACTACCGTCTGAACGTGGTGAACCTGAAGATCCCGGCGCTGGCGGAGCGTGCGGAAGATATTCCGCTGCTGGCGAATCACCTCCTGCGCCAGGCGGCAGATCGGCATAAACCGTTCGTGCGCGCCTTTTCGACTGATGCGATGAAACGGCTGATGGCCGCCAGCTGGCCGGGTAACGTGCGCCAGCTGGTGAACGTGATTGAGCAGTGTGTGGCGCTGACGTCCTCGCCCGTTATCAGCGATGCGCTGGTGGAACAGGCGCTGGAAGGGGAGAACACGGCCTTGCCGACGTTTGCGGAAGCGCGTAACCAGTTCGAGCTGAACTATCTGCGCAAGCTGCTGCAGATCACCAAAGGCAACGTGACCCACGCGGCGCGGATGGCCGGACGCAACCGCACCGAGTTCTATAAGCTGCTCTCACGCCACGAGCTGGAAGCAAACGATTTTAAAGAGTAATGCCGTATGGTACTGTGAGCAATCGATTACGAGGCAGCTTACAGGCAAGAGTTTAAGGACCCACCATGAAAAAGATTGATGCGATTATTAAACCTTTCAAACTGGATGATGTACGTGAAGCGCTGGCGGAAGTAGGCATCACCGGGATGACCGTGACGGAAGTGAAAGGTTTTGGTCGTCAGAAGGGCCACACCGAACTTTATCGTGGCGCAGAGTACATGGTCGACTTTCTGCCGAAAGTGAAAATTGAAATCGTGGTCAGCGACGATATCGTCGATACCTGCGTGGATACCATTATCCGCACGGCGCAGACGGGCAAAATTGGCGACGGGAAAATCTTCGTCTTTGACGTGGCGCGCGTGATCCGTATCCGTACCGGCGAAGAAGACGACGCCGCGATTTAACCATTCGCCACCCGGCGAAAAAAAAGCCCCTCGAACGAGGGGCTTTTTGCGTTACAGCACCTTATGCGGCCCGAAACATTCGTAATGAATGTTGTCTTTATTCACGCCCAGTTCAACCAGCTGCTTCGCGGCATACTGCATAAACGCCACGGGTCCACAGACGTAGAACTGCATTTCCGGCGCGCTAAACGCCCCTTCCATCTGGCTTAAATTCATCAGTCCTTCGCTGTCAAAGCGTGCAGCTGTGCGGTCTGCCTCCGTCGGCAGGCGATACCAGGTATGCGCGGTGAAACGCGGCAGGGTCGCTCCCAGCGCTTTCACTTCATCCGCAAAGGCGTGCACGTCGCCGTTCTCCGCTGCGTGGAACCAGTTAACCTGCGCGCTGTGGTTTGCTTTCGCCAGCGTATCGAGCATCGCCAGCATTGGCGTTTGGCCCACGCCCGCGGAGATCAGCGTGACCGGGGTATTGGTTTCAATGGCCATAAAGAAGTCGCCCGCCGGCGCGGCCAGATGAACCACGTCGCCCACGCTCGCTTCGTTATGCAGCCAGTTGGATACCTGACCGCCGTCCTCGCGCTTCACCGCAATGCGGTAGCCTTTGCCGTTTGGTTTGCGGGTCAAAGAGTACTGGCGGATCTCCTGATGCGGGAAGCCTTCAGGCTTCAGCCATACGCCCAGATACTGGCCCGGCTGGTAATCGGCCACCGGCTGGCCGTCAACCGGCTCAAATTCAAAACTGGTGATAAGCGCGCTGCGCGGCGTTTTCTCGACGATACGGAAGGCGCGCGTTCCTTCCCAGCCACCGTTCTTGCTGGCGTTTTCGCTGTAGATCTGCGCTTCACGGTTGATAAACACGTTTGCCAGCACGCCGTAGGCTTTACCCCAGGCGTCCAGCACCTCCTGGCCCGGGCTGAACATTTCGTCCAGCGTTGCCAGCAGGTGAGTGCCGACGATGTTGTACTGCTCGGGTTGGATCTGGAAGCTGGTGTGCTTCTGGGCGATTTTTTCCACCGCAGGCAGCAACGCCGCCAGGTTTTCGATATTGCTGGCGTAGGCCGCGATGGCGTTGAAAAGCGCTTCACGCTGATCGCCGTTACGCTGGTTGCTCATATTGAAAATCTCTTTGAGCTCCGGATTGTGCGTGAACATGCGATCGTAGAAATGGGCGGTAAGTTTAGGGCCGGTTTCCACCAGCAGGGGAATGGTGGCTTTAACGGTAGCGATGGTTTGAGCGTCGAGCATGGCAGCTTCCTTCTGATATTACCTAATGATGTATTTTAAATGCATCTTATAAAAAATACCCATGCTTTGTAAATGGTTCTTTGCAAGATGAAAAATACGCATCACAAACCTGAAAAGAAATCCGCTGGAAATAGTGAGATCTTTATTCCTCAAACCCTTGCGTGGCGTGAAGGAAAACGTTTGCGTAAAATCGTTTGTCAAGACCTGTTATCACAGAACTATTCAGTTATACTGTTGCCCGTCGTCCAACAGGACTGCCTTTTCAGGTCAAAATTTACTTGTTAGCTGAGTCAGGAGATGCGGATGTTAAAGCGTGAAATGAACATTGCCGATTATGATGCCGAACTGTGGCAGGCTATGGAGCAGGAAAAAGTACGTCAGGAAGAGCACATCGAACTGATCGCCTCCGAAAATTACACCAGCCCGCGCGTAATGCAGGCGCAGGGCTCTCAGCTGACCAACAAATACGCTGAAGGTTACCCGGGCAAGCGCTACTACGGCGGTTGCGAGTACGTTGATATCGTTGAGCAGCTGGCTATCGACCGTGCGAAAGCACTCTTCGGCGCTGACTACGCGAACGTTCAGCCGCACTCCGGCTCTCAGGCTAACTTCGCTGTTTACACCGCGCTGTTGCAGCCGGGCGATACCGTTCTGGGTATGAACCTGGCGCAGGGCGGCCACCTGACTCACGGCTCCCCGGTTAACTTCTCCGGCAAACTGTACAACATCATTCCTTACGGTATTGATGAGTCCGGTAAAATTGACTACGAAGACATGGCTAAGCAGGCCAAAGAGCACAAGCCGAAGATGATCATCGGTGGCTTCTCTGCTTACTCCGGTATCGTTGACTGGGCAAAAATGCGTGAAATCGCAGACAGCATCGGCGCGTACCTGTTCGTTGACATGGCGCATGTTGCGGGCCTTATCGCCGCAGGCGTTTACCCGAACCCGGTTCCTCACGCTCACGTTGTGACCACCACTACTCACAAAACCCTGGCGGGTCCACGCGGTGGCCTGATCCTGGCGAAAGGCGGTGACGAAGAGCTGTACAAAAAACTGAACTCTGCCGTGTTCCCAAGCGCGCAGGGCGGCCCGCTGATGCACGTTATCGCCGCAAAAGCGGTCGCGCTGAAAGAAGCGATGGAGCCAGAGTTCAAGGTGTATCAGCAGCAGGTTGCTAAGAACGCCAAAGCGATGGTGGAAGTGTTCCTGAACCGTGGCTACAAAGTGGTATCCGGCGGGACTGAAAACCACCTGTTCCTGCTGGACCTGGTTGATAAGAACCTGACCGGTAAAGAAGCTGACGCTGCCCTGGGCCGCGCCAACATTACCGTGAACAAAAACAGCGTGCCAAACGATCCGAAGAGCCCGTTCGTGACCTCCGGTATCCGTATCGGTTCTCCGGCCGTGACGCGCCGCGGCTTCAAAGAAGCGGAAGTGAAAGAGCTGGCTGGCTGGATGTGTGACGTTCTGGACAACATCAATGACGAAGCGGTTATCGAGCGCGTCAAAGGTAAAGTTCTGGATATCTGCGCACGCTTCCCGGTATACGCATAATTCCTCTGCTTTGCAGAAATAAAAAAGGCCGCGCTTGCGGCCTTTTTTTATGGCTTAACGCCGGTCCAGGGAAATGGCCCCCGGTCCCACAATCGCCAGCAAAATAAACGCGCCAGCAATACTGACGTTCTTGTAGAAATTAATCATATTCGGCACAACCGCATCTCCGGTCATATCCCAGTAGTGGTGACCGATAATCGCCGTGCCCAGCGTGTAGAAGACAAAGAGCACCGCGAGGGGGCGGGTGAAAAAGCCGAGCACGATCAGGATCGCGGCGGGAACCTCCATTACTACGGCGATAATGGCCGCCAGCATCGGCATGGGTGCGCCGAGCGACGTCATATACTGAACGGTGCCGCTAAACCCCGTCAGCTTGGGATAGCCAAAAATAATAAACAGGACAACGATGGCAATACGGGCAATCAATAGCAGGAAGGAGCGTGAGGAGCCGAAATCGAAATAACGTAAGCTGTTCATGGCAAACGACCTCTTCAGGCGATGTCTTTTAAACGTAATACAATTTTGCCGCTCACGCCATACGCCGACCGGCTGTCCAGGACGTTAATTTATCGTTAATTTATAGCGCGCTAACGACTTGCTAAAGTGCAGGATAAACGCCAGACTATCGCCTCCATTTCGGGAGGGATTCATGGTCTTGCATTCCACGCGCTGGCTGGCGCTCAGCTACTTCACCTACTTCTTTAGCTACGGTATTTTTCTGCCTTTCTGGAGCGTCTGGCTCAAGGGAATTGGTTTGACGCCAGAAACCATTGGCATCCTGCTGGGCGCGGGGCTGGTGGCGCGTTTCCTCGGAAGCCTGCTGATTGCCCCCCGCGTCAGCGATCCCTCCTTACTGATTAAAGCGGTGCGCATTCTGGCCCTGCTGACGCTGGTCTTCGCGGCCTGCTTCTGGGTCAGCCACCAGTTTGCCTGGCTGATGGTGGTGATGGTTGGCTTTAATCTGTTCTTCTCCCCGCTGGTACCCCTGACGGATGCCCTGGCGAACACCTGGCAAAAGCAGATCACCATGGACTATGGTCGCGTGCGCCTCTGGGGATCGATTGCCTTCGTGATCGGCTCGGCGCTGGTGGGGAAACTGGTCAGCCTTTACGACTACCGCGCGATTCTGGCGCTGCTGAGTATCGGTATTGCCTCGATGCTGCTGGGAATGCTGCTGCGCCCGTCGGTGATGCCGCAAGGGGAGAGTCGCCATCAGGAGAGCGCCGGCTGGCCCGCCTGGCGGAGCCTGGTGGCCCAGAGCTGGCGTTTTCTGGCGTGCGTCTGTCTGCTTCAGGGGGCGCATGCGGCGTACTATGGCTTCAGCGCCATCTACTGGCAGGGGGCGGGCTACTCGGCCTCTGCTGTCGGTTACCTGTGGTCGCTGGGGGTGGTGGCTGAAGTCATTATTTTCGCCCTGAGCAAAAAGCTGTTCCGCCGCTTCGGCGCGCGCGATCTGCTGCTGCTTTCCGCGGTCTGCGGCGTGGCGCGCTGGGGGATTATGGGCTGGACAACCGAACTGCCGTGGCTGATTATGGCGCAGATCCTTCACTGCGGCACCTTCACCGTGTGCCACCTGGCGGCGATGCGCTATATCGCGGCGCGCGAGGGCGGGGACGTGATCCGTCTGCAGGCGGTCTACTCTGCGGTGGCGATGGGCGGCAGCATTGCGGTGATGACGGTCTTTGCGGGCTTTCTGTATCAGCATCTGGGACACGGCGTGTTCTGGGTCATGGCGCTGGTGGCGCTCCCGGCGATGTTTGTTCGACCGAAAGTGGCCGCACGGGCATAGCTACGATTCCAGCATGGCGCGAATATGTTCCTGCTGCTGCGTGTTAAGTGATTCAACCGCGTGGATCAGCGGCGGCGAGAACAGCGGCAGCACGGTAGGATAGGGGGTGACAACCAGCGCGGCTTCGCGCGGTGCCCCCTCTTTCTGGAACGCCTGCAGCGTCAGATAGCGAATGTTGAGCGGCAGCAGGGTTAATTCGCGCAGCTGCTGTTCAATCACCTCCTCACAGGATTTATCCTCCCCGGTCAGCAGCACTACCTGTTTTTCATGCAGATCGGTCTCCTGCATCAGCCAGGCGCCGAAAATAACCGCTACCAGCGCCATCTCTTCATCGGAGAACCGCAGCCCAAATTCGGCTTCCAGCTCAAAGAGTGCCTCTTTCGTGGTGCGTAACAGCCGGGGATAGAGACGGTGAATTTCCTCGGGCAGGCTATTGTCGATGCCGATCTCAAACAGCGAGCGGTCCAGCGCCTGAGCCAGATGGATATACAGCTGATCGGTCAGCCCCTGCTCATCGCTGAAGTTCATCCCGGTCTGGGAGCGGAAACGGGCCACCATGCGCACAATGGCGCGGCGCAGGCGCTGATCCTGCTGGTGTTTATCGAGCACTGGATCGGGCGTGCGGAGCATCATAAACAGCAGCGCCAGAAACAGCTGCTCATCCACGTGCGCACCCTGCGGCACGCGCCGCTTCCAGTGACGAACAATTTCCTGCGCCGTAAAATATTCTCCCCGCGACTGGGTCCAGCTGCGCTGCGCGTGGGAAAACTGCGGCGTATTCCCTAAGTGGTGCTGGATGAGGCAGTATTGCAAGTAGAGCTGTAAGAACTGGACGTCCCGGCATTCAAACTGACGCTGCAGCTTGCGTGAGCAGAAGCCGATCAGCGCCCGCAGGTTAGCATCGTCGTAGAGCGGCCGCGCGATGCCGTGCTGTTTAAGCGCGGTTTTTAAGGCTGGGGTAAACTGGTGCGAGACAAACTGCGGACAAAGGCGGAGCGCCCTGCGCAGCCAGTGCAGCAGACATAAACGCTGATTCAGGGCAGTGCCTTCAATTCGGTAGCTGCCGTCATGGTGCGTGATGATATCCAGCCGGTGATAGCGCTGGATTTCATCGCGCGTCTCGGCTATATCTTGCCGTGCCATGACCTCGTCCACGCCGTTGGCAGCGATTATGCTCTGTGCGGTGACGGCAGCATCGGGCAGGTAAAGCATCAAAAGCACCTGGCAGCGGCGCTGCGAACTGGAAAGCACAGATGGAATTTCAAGCGTCGTCATCATCTGTCGGGTATCCAGTGTGAATGTTTGATAAGAATAGCTAAAGGATGGGCGCTGAAAAGCGCGCCGGCAGGCCTTTCACTCAGGATTGCTGGGGAACATCACAGAATTTTTGACGTGAGGAATTGATGCAGACAGTTAAACAAAATGCGATGGCGTTATTTTTGGCGGTTATCACCTTTACCGCCAGCGCACATCCTCACAGTTTTATCAGCCTGAAAACCGAGCTGGTCACCGACGGCACGCAGCTGAGCGGCCTGAAAATGCGCTGGACGATGGATGAAATCACCTCGGCGGATCTGCTTTATGATGCGGGTAACTCGAAGCCCGGCGACGAAATCTGGAAAAAGCTGGCGGCAGAAGTGATGGCCAACGTGCTCGGGCAGCACTACTTCACCGAGTTTTGGCATAACGGACAAAAGGTGAAGTTCCTCAATCGCCCGACAGAATACGGCATGTCCCGCGACGGACATCAGGCAGTGCTGACGTTCGTGCTCCCACTGGCGCATCCGCAGCCGCTGGCAGGACAAACCTATACGTTTTCCACCTTTGACCCAACGTACTACGTCGATATGAGCTACGCCGAGGACAGCGACGTGCAGCTTCCTGCGTCGTTGCAAAAAACCTGCAACATTACGGTTCACACCCCGAAGCCCAGCGAAGAGACGCTGAATTTTGCTGTCTCTCTTGATAAAGAGGATGCCCCACCGGAGGACATGGAACTGGGTAAACAGTTTGCGCAGAAGGTAACGTTACAATGTCAGTGATCTCCTCTCCGGTACGAAAGCCGCGCCGCTGGCTGCACCTCTGGCCGCTGGCGCTTTTTCTACTGCTCGCCGTTTGCGGTTCGCTCTGGCTGTGGCAGGCCTGGCCGCAGGTGATGATGAAAAGCATCATCTGGCAGCGTGAGGTCAACCAGCAGATGAGCGGGCTGCTGAAAGCGGTGGCGGAGAACCCGACCAAAGCGGGCGGTTCTCTGCTGGCGTTCAGCTTTATCTATGGCGTGCTGCACGCGCTGGGGCCGGGGCACGGCAAAATCGTTATTACCACCTGGCTTGCCACCCATCCGTCGAAGCTGAAATCAAGCATTGGCCTGACGCTGGCCTCTTCGCTGCTTCAGGGGGGCGTGGCGATTGCGCTGGTGGTGGTTGTGCTTTCGCTATTACAGCTTCCCGCGCGCCAGCTGCACCTGAGCAGCTTCTGGCTGGAGAAGGGCAGCTATGCGCTGGTCGGCGTGCTGGGGCTGATCCTCTGCTGGCGGGCACTGAAAAAGCTGCGCGCGCTGCTGCAAAAGCCCAAATTCAAAACCTTTACGCCGCACCACGTTCATGATGAACACTGCGGCTGCGGGCATCAGCATCTGCCGACGCAGGAACAATTACAGAGCGGTGACGACTGGCGCGCGCGGCTGATGATAGTTCTCTCTATGGGGATGCGCCCGTGCTCGGGGGCAATCATGGTGCTGCTGTTCAGTAAAGTGATTGGCGTGTTCGGCTGGGGCATGCTCTCGGCGCTGGCGATGGCGGCAGGAACCTCTCTCACCATTTCGTCTTTGGCGTTGCTGGTTCACAGCTTCCGTCAGCTTGCGGTAAAACTCAGCGGCAATAAAACGCCGGTACTGTGGCGACAGGTAGGATGGACAACGCTCGCGCTGGCGGGGGGAGTGATTCTGCTGGTGGCGGCGGTAACGATGTGGATGAGCGCGGCGCCGTTTAGCACCCTCTCCCCTTTGGGGAGAGGGCTGAGATGAGGAGATTAACGCTTCAGCGCATCGCTCAGCTCGTCACGCATGTTGGCCAGCATGGCTTTAACAACGCGTGGGTTACCTGCAACGATGTTGCCGGTGGTCATGTAGTTGTGGCCGCCGGTGAAGTCGCAAACAATCGCGCCTGCTTCACGTGCGATCAGCTCGCCCGCAGCGAAGTCCCACGGCTTCAGTGACAGTTCGAAGTAACCGTCAACGCGGCCGGTTGCCACGTAGGCCAGATCCAGCGCAGCAGAGCCGGTGCGACGGAAGTCCGCGCATTCGGTGAACAGCTTGCCCAGGATATTCATATAGGTAGTTGCGTGCTGCTTCGCCTTGAACGGGAAGCCGGTCGCCAGGATGGTGCCGTCCAGGTCGCGTGCGTTGCTGCAGCGCAGACGGTAGCCGTTCAACTGCGCGCCCTGACCGCGGGTCGCGGTGAACAGTTCGTTACGCATTGGATCGTAAACAACGGCGACTTCAGTACGGCCTTTAATGCGTACTGCGATTGACACAGAGAAGTGTGGCAGGCGTTTAACGAAGTTGGTGGTGCCATCCAGTGGATCGATAACCCATTGAACATCCTGATCGGTACCTTCATGTTCACCGCTTTCTTCGGTGATGATGGTGTGCTGCGGGTAAGATTTGCGGATCGTTTCGATAATAATCGCTTCTGCGGCTTTATCGACGTTAGTCACGAAATCATTGCTGCCTTTCTGGCTGGTTTCTACGGAGTCTGGCGTTTCGTAGTGTTTGGCAATTACATTACCCGCCTTGCGCGCTGCGCGCACGGCGATGGTCAGCATCGGATGCATCGGTCTCTCTCACTGGATGTTAAAGAACAGGAAAATCGGCGCAGAGTATAGCAGCGGGATCGGATTATGTCTCCCGTTTATGATAATATGCCCGAATATTCTTCAGACACTGAATCCAGACATCTAAAAATTATGCTGCAAAACATTCGAATCGTGCTGGTCGAAACATCGCACACCGGCAACATGGGCTCCGTTGCCCGCGCTATGAAAACCATGGGTTTAACGAACCTGTGGCTGGTTAATCCGCTGGTGAAACCAGACTCTCAGGCTATCGCCCTGGCGGCCGGGGCCAGCGACGTGATCGGCAACGCGCAGATCGTTGATACCCTCGACGAAGCGCTGGCCGGCTGCAGCCTCGTTGTCGGCACCAGCGCGCGCTCACGCACGCTGCCGTGGCCGATGCTGGATCCGCGTGAATGCGGCCTGAAAAGCGTCTCAGAAGCAGAGCAGGCACCGGTTGCGCTGGTGTTTGGCCGCGAGCGCGTTGGCCTGACCAACGACGAACTGCAGAAGTGCCACTACCACGTGGCGATTGCCGCCAACCCGGAATACAGCTCGCTGAACCTGGCAATGGCGGTGCAGGTTATCGCCTACGAGGTGCGTATGGCGTGGCTGGCGACGCAGGAGAAGCAGGCAGAACCGAAAGAAGAGACGGCCTACCCGCTGGTGGACGACCTTGAGCGTTTCTACGGTCACCTGGAGCAGACGCTGCTCGCTACCGGCTTCATCCGTGAAGGCCACCCTGGCCAGGTGATGAATAAGCTGCGCCGCATGTTTACCCGCGCGCGTCCGGAAAGCCAGGAGCTGAACATCCTGCGCGGAATTCTGGCGTCGATTGAGCAGAAGAATAAAGAGTAGTGCCGATTTCCCCCTCTCCCCGTGGGAGAGGGTTGGGGTGAGGGCATCAGGCCGCACCTATATTATGAAGGCACAGAAGGTTAAATACCTGACTAAAACAGTCAAGTAAATAGTTGACCATTTTAGTCAGGAATGTCAGACTTGGCCCTGCTATGCAATACCCCCATTTTACAATAAAAAACCCCGGGCAGGGGCGAGTTTGAGGTTAAGTAAGACATGAGACTGACATCTAAAGGGCGTTATGCCGTGACCGCGATGCTGGACGTTGCGCTCAACTCCGAAGCGGGCCCGGTTCCGTTGGCTGATATTTCTGAACGACAAGGGATCTCCCTCTCTTACCTGGAACAGCTGTTCTCCAGACTGCGTAAAAATGGACTGGTGTCCAGCGTTCGTGGCCCGGGCGGCGGTTATCTGCTGGGTAAAGACGCGGGCAGTATTGCGGTTGGTGAAGTGATTAGCGCGGTGGATGAATCCGTTGACGCAACCCGTTGCCAGGGTAAAGGCGGCTGCCAGGGCGGCGATAAGTGCCTGACCCACGCGCTGTGGCGCGATCTGAGCGACCGTCTGACCGGCTTCCTGAACAACATCACCCTCGGTGAACTGGTCAATAACCAGGAAGTTCTGGACGTATCAGGCCGTCAGCACAGTCATGATTCACAACGCAGCACCCGCGCGCAGGACGCTATCGACGTCAAATTACGCGCGTAATAAAACGATAAGTATTTCAGAATCAGGCCGGGGTGGTCACACCCCGCGTACTCGGTCGTACATCCAGCCGGTTGCCTGATTCCTTGCATTGAAGCGATGTACGGAGTTTATAGAGCAATGAAATTACCGATTTATCTCGACTACTCCGCAACCACGCCGGTGGACCCGCGTGTTGCCGAGAAAATGATGCAGTGTCTGACCCTGGACGGAAACTTTGGTAACCCAGCTTCCCGTTCACACCGTTTTGGCTGGCATGCTGAAGAGGCGGTGGATATCGCCCGTAATCAGATTGCTGACCTGGTGGGTGCCGACCCGCGTGAGATTGTTTTCACCTCCGGTGCGACCGAATCCGACAACCTGGCGATCAAAGGTGCAGCCAACTTTTATCAGAAAAAAGGCAAGCACATCATCACCAGCAAAACCGAACACAAAGCCGTGCTGGACACCTGCCGCCAGCTGGAGCGTGAAGGTTTCGAAGTGACCTATCTGGCGCCGCAGAGCAACGGTATTATTGACCTGAAAGAGCTCGAAGCGGCGATGCGTGACGACACCATCCTGGTCTCCATCATGCACGTTAATAACGAAATCGGCGTCGTTCAGGACATCGCCACCATCGGCGAAATGTGCCGCGCGCGCGGTATCATCTACCACGTGGACGCGACCCAGAGCGTGGGCAAACTGCCTATCGACCTGAGCCAGCTGAAAGTAGACCTGATGTCCTTCTCCGGCCACAAAATCTATGGCCCGAAAGGGATCGGCGCGCTGTACGTTCGTCGTAAGCCACGTATCCGCATCGAAGCACAGATGCACGGCGGCGGTCACGAGCGCGGCATGCGTTCCGGTACGCTGCCTGTTCACCAGATCGTGGGCATGGGCGAAGCGTACCGCATTGCGAAAGAAGAGATGGAAACCGAGATGGCGCGCCTGCGCACGCTGCGTAACCGTCTGTGGGACGGCGTGAAAGATATGGAAGAAGTGTATCTGAACGGCGATCTCGAGCAGGGCGCGCCGAACATCCTCAACATCAGCTTCAACTATGTTGAAGGCGAATCGCTGATCATGGCGCTGAAAGACCTGGCCGTTTCTTCCGGTTCTGCCTGTACGTCTGCAAGCCTGGAGCCATCCTACGTGCTGCGCGCGCTGGGTATGACTGACGAGCTGGCACACAGCTCTATCCGTTTCTCTTTAGGTCGTTTCACTACCGAAGAAGAGATTGACTACACCGTCAAGCTGGTTCGTAACTCCATTGGCCGTCTGCGCGACCTTTCTCCACTGTGGGAAATGTTCAAGCAGGGCGTGGATCTGAACAGCATTGAATGGTCACATCACTAATCGGTATATAAGGAGAATTCAATCATGGCATACAGCGAAAAAGTTATCGATCATTACGAGAACCCGCGCAACGTTGGCTCTTTTGACAACAGCGATGAATCTGTCGGTAGCGGCATGGTTGGCGCGCCGGCGTGTGGCGACGTAATGAAGTTGCAGATTAAAGTCAACAATGAAGGTATCATTGAAGACGCGCGCTTCAAGACCTACGGCTGCGGTTCTGCAATTGCGTCCAGCTCCCTGGTCACCGAGTGGGTGAAGGGCAAGTCTCTGGACGAAGCACAGGCAATCAAGAACACGGATATTGCTGAAGAACTCGAACTGCCGCCGGTGAAAATTCACTGTTCAATTCTGGCAGAAGACGCGATCAAAGCCGCCATTGCGGATTACAAAAGCAAACGTGAAGCAAAATAATTGAGGTTTGAGTATGTCGATTACCCTTAGCGACAGCGCTGCCGCGCGAGTAAGCTCTTTTCTGGCGAACCGTGGTAAAGGCTTTGGCCTGCGACTGGGCGTACGTACCTCCGGCTGTTCTGGTATGGCTTACGTACTGGAGTTTGTTGACGAGCCGGCGTCTGATGACACCGTGTTTGAAGACAAGGGCGTGAAGGTGGTGGTCGATGGCAAAAGCCTGCAATTTCTCAACGGCACTCAGCTGGACTTCGTAAAAGAAGGCCTGAACGAAGGGTTCAAATTTACGAACCCGAACGTCAAAGACGAGTGTGGTTGCGGCGAAAGCTTCCACGTTTAACCGCGCGTCATCCGAAACCCCACCGTGGCTTTGCTGCGCGTGGGGTTTGTTCTAACAGGCTACCCCTGAGATTGTTATGGATTACTTCACTCTCTTCGGACTACCCGCTCAATACCCGATCGATCTTCAGGCACTGACGGTCCGTTTTCAGGATCTGCAGCGTCAGTATCATCCGGATAAATTCGCCAGCGGGACGCAGGCAGAGCAGCTGGCTGCGGTATCGCACTCCGCGACCATCAACCAGGCCTGGCAGACGCTGCGCCATCCGCTGGCGCGTGCAGAATATCTGCTCTCGCTCCACGGCTTTGATCTCGCGAGCGAACAGCACACCGTGCGCGACACCGCGTTTCTGATGGAACAGCTGGAGCTGCGCGAAGAGCTGGATGAGATTGAACAGGCCAAAGACGAAGCGCATCTGGAACGTTTTATCACGCGCCTTAAGGGCATGTTCGATACCCGCCATCAGCAGATGGTGGAGCAACTGAACAACGAGACCTGGGACGTGGCGGCAGACACTGTGCGCAAACTCCGTTTTCTCGATAAACTGCGAAGCAGCGCTGAACAACTCGAAGAAAAGCTGCTCGATTTTTAATTTCGGAAGCAATTATGGCCTTATTACAAATTAGTGAGCCTGGCTTAAGCGCCGCACCGCACCAGCGTCGTCTGGCGGTCGGTATTGACCTGGGCACCACCAATTCCCTCGTGGCGACCGTGCGCAGCGGCCAGGCGGAAACGCTGGCCGACGAGCAGGGCCGCCATCTGCTGCCTTCCGTGGTCCACTACCAGCAGCAGGGTCACGCTGTCGGCTATGACGCCCGCGCCAACGCCGCGCGCGATCCGGCCAACACCATCAGCTCCGTAAAGCGCATGATGGGCCGCTCGCTGGCAGATATCCAGGCCCGCTACCCGCACCTGCCGTATCAGCTGCAGGCCAGTGAAAACGGTCTGCCGATGATTGCCACGGCGGCCGGTTTGCTGAACCCAATTCGTGTTTCCGCTGATATCCTCAAAGCGCTGGCGGCGCGCGCGACGGCGACGCTTGGCGGCGATCTGGACGGCGTAGTGATCACCGTTCCGGCCTATTTTGACGACGCACAGCGTCAGGGCACCAAAGACGCCGCGCGTCTGGCGGGCCTGCACGTGCTGCGCCTGCTGAACGAACCGACGGCGGCGGCGATTGCCTACGGCCTCGACTCCGGTCAGGAAGGGGTAATTGCGGTCTACGATCTGGGCGGCGGCACCTTTGATATTTCTATCCTGCGCCTGAGCCGCGGGGTGTTTGAAGTGCTGGCGACCGGCGGGGATTCCGCGCTCGGCGGCGATGATTTCGACCATCTGCTGGCGGACTACATCCGCGATCAGGCGGGCATCAGCGATCGCAGCGATGCGCGCGTTCAGCGCGAACTGCTGGATGCCGCCATCGACGCCAAAATTGCGCTGAGCGATGCGCAGTCGGTCAGCGTTAATGTCGCAGGCTGGCAGGGTGAAATCACCCGCGACCAGTTCAGCGAGCTGATTGCGCCTCTGGTTAAACGCACCCTGCTGGCCTGCCGTCGCGCATTGAAGGATGCGGGCGTGGAGGCTGACGAGGTGCTGGAAGTGGTCATGGTGGGCGGCTCAACACGCGTGCCGCTGGTGCGCGAGCGCGTGGGCGAGTTCTTTGGCCGCACGCCGCTGACCTCCATCGACCCGGACAAAGTGGTTGCCGTCGGCGCCGCTATCCAGGCCGATATTCTGGTTGGCAACAAGCCGGACAGCGAAATGCTGCTGCTGGACGTCATCCCGCTGTCTCTCGGTTTAGAAACCATGGGCGGCCTGGTGGAGAAAGTGATCCCGCGTAACACCACCATTCCGGTGGCGCGTGCGCAGGAGTTCACCACCTTCAAAGACGGCCAGACCGCGATGTCCATCCACGTGATGCAGGGCGAGCGCGAACTGGTGCAGGACTGCCGCTCTCTGGCGCGCTTTGCGCTGCGCGGTATCCCGGCGCTGCCAGCTGGCGGGGCGCATATTCGCGTGACCTTCCAGGTTGATGCGGACGGCCTGCTGAGCGTCACGGCGATGGAAAAATCGACCGGCGTGGAGTCCTCCATCCAGGTGAAGCCGTCCTACGGCCTGACCGATGGCGAAATCGCCTCCATGATCCAGGATTCAATGAGCTACGCCGAGCAGGATGTGAAGGCGCGTATGCTGGCTGAACAGAAAGTTGAAGCCGCACGTGTGCTGGAAAGTCTGAACGGGGCGCTCGCTGCCGATGCCGCGCTGTTAAGCGCCGCCGAGCGTCAGGTGATTGACGAGGCTGCCGCGCGCTTACGCGCAGTCGCCGAAGGCAATGACGCTGACGCAATAGAAGAAGCCATTAAAAACGTTGATAAACAAACCCAGGACTTCGCTGCTCGCCGCATGGACAAATCTGTCCGCGTCGCGCTGAAAGGCCAGTCCGTGGACGAGGTTTAATATGCCAAAGATTGTTATTTTGCCTCATGCGGACCTCTGTCCGGATGGCGCTGTTCTGGAAGCGAAGACCGGTGAAACCATTCTCGATGTTGCCCTGCGTGCAGGTATCGAAGTGGAACACGCCTGTGAAAAATCCTGTGCCTGCACCACCTGCCACTGCATCGTGCGTGAAGGTTTTGACTCTCTCGCCGAGAGCACCGAAGACGAAGACGACATGCTGGATAAAGCATGGGGTCTGGAGCCAGACAGCCGCCTGAGCTGCCAGGCCGCGGTGACCGATGAAGATCTGGTCGTGGAATTCCCACGCTACACCATCAACCACGCACGCGAGCATTAATATGGGACTGAAGTGGACAGACAGCCGTGAAATCGGCGAAGCGCTCTACGACGCGAACCCGGATCTCGATCCCAAAACCGTACGATTCACCGACATGCACCAGTGGATCTGCGATTTAGAGGATTTCGACGACGATCCAAACGCATCCAATGAAAAAATTCTGGAGGCGATTCTGTTAGTCTGGTTAGATGAAGCAGAGTAAATCACTTAACGGGCTGCCTTCAGGCGGCCCGTTTGCTAATAAGGATAAATAAAATGACCGAAGCGATGAAGATTACGCTCTCTACGCAGCCCGCCGACGCGCGCTGGGGCGAGAAAGCCAGCTACAGCATCAACAACGACGGTATCACCCTGCACCTGACTGGCAAAGATGATTTAGGTCTGATCCAGCGCGCCGCGCGTAAAATTGACGGCCTGGGCATTAAGCATGTCTCGCTGGAAGGCGAAGGTTGGGATACTGACCGCAGCTGGGCGTTCTGGGCGGGCTACAAAGGCCCGAAAGGCACCCGCAAAATTGAGTGGGCGAACCTCGACGAAGCCGGTCAAAAAGAGCTGGAAAGCCGCCTGCACATTATCGACTGGGTGCGCGACACCATCAACGCCCCGGCGGAAGAGCTTGGTCCTGAACAGCTTGCGCAGCGCGCCGTTGACCTGCTGTGCGGCGTGGCGGGGGATAACATGTCCTACCGCATCACCAAAGGTGAAGATCTGCGCGAGCAGAACTACATGGGCATTCATACCGTGGGCCGTGGCTCCGAACGTCCTCCGGTCCTGCTGGCGCTGGATTACAACCCAACCGGCGATAAAGAAGCGCCTGTCTTTGCCTGCCTGGTCGGTAAAGGTATCACCTTCGACACCGGCGGCTACAGCCTTAAGCAGAGCGCGTTCATGGATTCCATGAAGTCCGATATGGGCGGCGCGGCAACCATCACCGGCGCGCTGGCGTTCGCCATCACCCGCGGTCTGAACAAGCGCGTGAAGCTCTACCTGTGCTGCGCGGACAACATGGTGAGCGGCAACGCCTTCAAGCTGGGCGACATCATTCGCTACCGCAACGGTAAAAATGTTGAAGTGATGAACACCGATGCCGAAGGCCGTCTGGTGCTGGCCGATGGCCTGATCGACGCCTCTGCCCAGAAGCCAGAGCTGATTATCGACATGGCGACCCTGACCGGCGCGGCAAAAACCGCCCTGGGCAACGACTACCACGCGCTGTTCAGCTTTGACGACAAGCTGGCCGCTCGCCTGCTGGCAAGCGCGGCTGCGGAAAACGAACCGTTCTGGCGTCTGCCGCTGGCCGAGTTCCACCGCAGCCAGCTGCCGTCTAACTTTGCCGAGCTGAATAACACCGCGAGCGCGGCGTACCCGGCGGGGGCAAGTACCGCAGCAGGCTTCCTGTCGCACTTCGTTGAGAACTATCACGAAGGCTGGCTGCACATCGACTGCTCCGCAACCTACCGTAAGGCGGCAGTTGAGCAGTGGTCCGCGGGTGCGACCGGTCTGGGCGTGCGTACCGTGGCGAACCTGCTGACGGCTGAGTGATCTTATTTGCCCGGCGGCGCTGCGCTTGCACGGGCCTGTGGTTTTGTAGGCCGGGTAAGCAAAGCGCCACCCGGCGTTTATTGAAGTAGCCAAACTATGCCAGATACCAAAAACGAATTAGAAACCCTGCTGGAACAGGCGGCGACCGAGCCCGCCCACCGTCCGGCATTTTTCCGCACGCTACTGGAATCCACCGTCTGGGTACCGGGCACCGCGGCGGAAGGTGAGCAGGTTGTCGAAGACAGCGCGCTGGATCTGCTGCACTGGGAGAAAGATGACGGCACGTCGGTTATCCCGTTCTTCACTTCATTGGAAGCGTTGCAGGAAGCGGTAGAAGATGAACAGGCGTTCGTGGTGATGCCGGTGCGCACGCTGTTCGAAATGACGCTGGGCCAGACGCTGTTCCTTAACGCTAAGCTGCCAACCGGGAAAGAGTTCACCCCGCGCGAGATCAGCCACCTGATTGGTGAAGAGGGTAACCCGCTTAGCACGCAGGAGGTGCTGGAAGGGGGCGAAACGCTGCTGCTGTCTGAGGTGGCCGAGCCGCCTGCGCAGATGATCGATTCGCTGACCACGCTGTTCAAAACTCTGAAACCGGTAAGACGCGCGTTCCTCTGCTCTATCAAAGAGAGCGCTGACGAAAAGCCTGTTCTGCTGATTGGGATTGAAGCCGATGGCGATTTCGACGAGATCGTTCAGGCGGCGGGCAGCGTGGCGACCGACACGCTACCGGGCGATGAGCCGATTGATATCTGTCAGGTGAAAAACGGTGAGAAGGGCATCAGCCATTTTATTACCGAGCACATCACGCCGTTCTATGAGCGTCGCTGGGGCGGCTTCCTGCGCGATCTCAAGACCAACCGCATCATCTGATTACGGCGGGGTGAATGTCACCCCGTTGCCTCCAGCAGCAGTAAATCCATCAGCAGCACCAGATTCGACTCAAACGACGTCACGCCCGCGGCTTCGGCAGCGAAGTGCACCGCTTCGTCATACAGCGCAAAGTGCACGTCCGCCATGCCCGCCAGCGTATTGGCCGAGGCGCGGGTAAAGGCGACGACCGTCATGCCGACGTTTTTGGCAATCCGCGCCTTATCCAGCACCTGTTCCGTTTCGCCGCTGCGGGAGACGGCAATAAATACCTGATAACGCGCAGCGTTGCTGAGAAAAATGTTTCGGCTGTCCCCCGGCCCGGAGATGAACGCCGTTTTGCCCAGCACCTGCAGCTTCTTGGTCAGGTATTCGGCAAAGAGATAGGAAAACCCGGCCCCGTAGAGAAAAAAGCTCTCTTTCTGCCGCAGCAGGTCGGCGAACTGCTGGCGCTTCTCCTGCGTGATCCACTGGAAGGTGTGCTGATAGTTAGCGATAAACTGATTAAACAGCGCCGGGAGCTCAGGAAGGGATTGCGCCTGAGCGGCAATATGCGGCGTGTCGGAGAGCAGCTGCTTGCAGTGCCAGATAAACTCGCTAAAGCCGCTAAACCCCAGCTTCTGACATAGCCGCATAATGGTGGCGGTAGAAACAAACGTCGCCTGCGCCAGTTCGCGCACCGTGATGTTGCCCACCAGCAGCGGATGCTCCGTCAGGTGGGCGAGGACGCGATACTCCGCGCGGGTCAGGGACGCCCCGCGCGTTAAAAGCGTGGCCAGGCGGTTATCCATTATTTCGCCGGTTCAACTGGCAGATCGTCACGCGCCCCCCATTCGCTCCAGGCGCCGTCGTAGAGCGTAACGTCGTTGACGCCGAGGGTGGCGAGCGCCAGGATCACCACGCAGGCCGTCACGCCGGAGCCGCAGCTGGCAATAATCGGGCGATGTAAATCCACGCCCGCGCGGTCAAAAATGGCACGCAGCTCGTCGGTAGTTTTCAGCTCGCCCTCAAACACCAGGTCGCCCCACGGCACGTTCAGCGCACCTGGAATATGGCCTCGTCTCAGCCCTGGACGTGGTTCATCCGCTTCAGCGTTAAAGCGTGGTGCAGGGCGCGCATCGACGATTTGCGCCGTCTTTTCATGGCTCGCGACCAGTACGTCGGTCAGGCGCTTCACCACGTTAGCGTCGAACGTCGCGTCGAACTCGCCTTCCGGCAGCGTCACGTCGCCCTGCTGGAGCGGCAGCTCGTCACGCTTCCAGCCCGCCAGACCGCCCGCCAGAATCGAGACTTTTTCCACGCCAAACTGTTTCAGCATCCACCATGCGCGCGGCGCGGAGAACAGATTGCCTTCATCGTAAACAACAAGATGTTTGTCTTTGCTGACGCCCAGCTCGCGCATCGCCACGGAAAACGCTTCCGGGCGCGGCAGCATGTGCGGCAGGGGAGAGGTATGATCGGAGAGGGCTTCGATATCAAAAAATACCGCGCCAGGCAGATGCCCTGCGCGGTATTCACCGGGAACGTCACGATGTTCCTGGCCCGGCGGGGCCATACGCGCGTCAATAATCTGGACTTCCGGATCGTCGCCGTGCTCAATCAGCCAGTCGGCGGCGACAAAATATGAGGTGGACATGGGTTGCCTCCATTCTTTTCCGTAAAAAAGGATTGTCGGTGTTTTTTCTGACACCGACAAGCAAACCACGTTCAACTCGCGAGCAAGCCCCTATTTTTTCACCGTTTCGCCGTCCTGCCAGGCTTTTTGCAGCGCAGGCCAGTAGTCGCGGTTGGCTTCTATCATTTCATCCAGAATCGCTTTTGCGTGCTCCATGGTGGGCACGGTGCGGTTGAGGGTGAACGCCTGAAGCGCTTTCTCATAGCTGCCTTCGATGGTCGCCTCTACCAGCAGCTGTTCAGACGCCAGCTGCTGTTGCAGCAGGGTCTGGTGGAACAGCGGTACCAGCCCCACGCGCACAGGCTCCGGCCCTTCGGAGGTGATGTAGGCGGGTACTTCCACCACCGCATCGTATGGCAGATTAGTAATCGCCCCGCGGTTCTCCACCATTACCAGATGGCGTTGGCGCAGGTTAAAGGCCAGCGAGCAGGCAACATCGACGATAAACTCGCCGTGAACGCCCACGTGGAAGGCATCCGGTAAAATCCCGGTGCGCTTGTACTCTTCAGCAGCAGCAAAAAGTTTTTTCTCACGCCCGTTCATCACTTCGTTGGCGCGGGTATAGTCCGGGTTCTGATGCTCCACAATCTGGTTCGGCATCAGGTAGTACTGCAGGTACGGGTTCGGCAGGTACTCCGGGAAGTTATCCATAATCGGCTTGATGTTGCGCCAGGTTTTAACCCACGAAGGATCCGAGTGCTGCGGATCGGTTTTGGCCGCATCTTCCGTCAGCAGGCCAAACTTCGCGATATGTTTACGCAGCTCCGGTAATTTGTCCTCGCCGTCCACCAGCACGCGGGTAAACCAGCCGAAGTGGTTCAGGCCAAAGTAGTCCACCTCCAGTTTGCGACGATCGACACCCAGAATGGCCCCCATATTACGCATCGCCGCGACCGGCATATCGCAGATGTTCAGCACGCGAGCATTTGGTCGCAGGCGTCGCACGCCCTCCGCGACGATCGCCGCCGGGTTGGAGTAGTTCACGATCCAGGCTTTCTCATGCGCGTAGCGATCCACCAGATCGATAAGCTCGACCATCGGCAGGATCGTGCGCAGTCCGTAGGCCAGCCCGCCGGGGCCGCAGGTCTCCTGGCCGACCACGCCGTGACGCAGCGGGATCTTCTCATCCTGCTCGCGCATTTTGTACTGGCCGACGCGCATCTGGGCGAAAACGAAATGCGCGCCGCTGAAGGCCACTTCCGGGTCACTGGTGACGGTAAATTTGATGCTCTGGCTGTGGTCGCGAATCACTTTCTCAACCACCGGCGCAATGGTGTTCTGACGCGCCTCGTCGATGTCATAGAGGCGGATTTCGGCCAGCGGAAAATCCTGCAGGCGCACCATCAGGCTTTTCACAATACCCGGCGTGTAAGTGCTGCCGCCGCCGGCAATCGACAGAATGAATGGGGGTGTAAACATCTTTAGCTCCTTTCAGAGAAACGTCTCAACGGCTTCTCGCATTTTTTTGACGTGCAGCCCGTAGACCACCTGAACGTTGTTACCTTGTTTGATAACCCCTTTCGCGCCGGTCGCCTTCAGGCGCGGCTCGTCGATGATGGCAACATCCTTCACCGTGACGCGTAAGCGGGTGTAGCAGTTATCCACAACCTCAATATTTTCCCGGCCGCCCAGGCCCACCACGATGGACTCGCCCAGCCCGTCGTTATTGCCTTTCGCCTGGTACTCCTGCTTGCTGTAGAGGCGTGTCTTTTGATCTTCATCCTCACGGCCCGGCGTTTTCATGTTGAAACGCAGGATCAGGAAGCGGAACACCACGAAGTTAAGGGCAAACATGATAAGCCCAACCACGATGTACATCGGCCAGTTGGATTTCTCGGTGCCGAGCGGCAGGTTGTAGAGAATGAAATCGATAATCCCGTTGGCGCCGATGGCATGAACGCCCAGCAGCGAGAACAGCATCATGCCAATACCGGTCAGGACCGCATGCACCACGAACAGTAGCGGGGCGACGAACAGGAAGGAGAATTCAATCGGTTCGGTTACGCCGACCAGCAGCGAGGTTAGCGCCGCCGGGATCAGAATGGCTTTCGCAACGGCTTTACGCTCCGGCTTCGCGGTCATGTACATCGCCAGCGCCGCGGCGGGCAGGCCGAACATCTTGCTGATGCCGCGTGCGTCCCACACTACCGTGCTGCTGAGCTGCTTCACGTTTGGGCAGGCCATCTCGGCGAAGTAGATATTGCGCGCCCCCTGGTAAGCCGTGCCGCACACCTCCTGCGTGCCCCCCAGTTCGGTATACAGAAACGGCGTATAAACCAGATGGTGCAGGCCGGTCGGCACCAGAATGCGCTCAAGGAAACCGTAGATCGCCACCCCGAACGGGCCGGAGCCTTTAATTGCCAGCGCCAGCGTGCTAATCCCATGCTGCGCGTACGGCCAGAGTTCGCTCATTACCACGCCGAGCAGCATAGAGACGGGCAACATGACAATCGCCACAAAACAGTGGCCGGAGTAAATCGCCATCGCGCCGTTAAACTGTACGCCGGAGTATTTGTTGTACAGATAACCGGAGAGTGCCCCGGTCAGGATCCCGGCGAAAACGCCCATCTCCAGCACCTGAACGCCCAGCACCATGCTTTGCCCAGCGGCTTTCATCTGCTCAGCAGGGGCCAGCTCGCCCTGCAGCTGCAGCGTCACGTTCATGGCGTTGATAAACACCACGAAAGTCACCAGACCAATCAGCGCCGCGTAGCCTTTATCGCGCGTCGCCAGACCAATCGGGATCCCGACGGCAAACACCAGCGCCAGGTTGACCAGCACCGACACGGCAGATTTGGCGATCAGCTGGCCGATACTCTGGATAAGCGGATGGCCAAGGAACGGCAGGTATTCGGCCAGGTTACCGTTGCCCAGCACATTGCCAAAGGCGATAAACAGACCGACAATCGGTAAGATAAGTACCGGTCCGTATAATGATTTTCCGAAATTTTGTAGGGCGTTCACGGCTCGTTTCATGGCTTTCTCTCTTTTTGAACCGCGCACTCGGGGTGCGTCATGGTCATAAAACTAGCAGGCTCTGAGCGAATATATCCAGCTATCTTCTTGTTTTAAAAACAAATGACGTAAAAGGTAACATGTGACGTTATGCGCTGTGATCGCGGTTCCATCCCGGTGTAGCGGCGTGATGCCATTCTGCGAGGCGCTTTCCAGATTCTTAAATTGGACTTTTTGTATTAACGAAACTTGCGGATAATACTTATCCGGACGACGACCAACAGGCCCCCTCAGGCCAGGGACACAGGATGAAACCGTTTCGCTTAGCCGCGATCTCTCTCGCGCTGCTCACCACCTTTACGCTTGTCGGCTGTGATAACAGCGACGATAAACCTCAGGCTGCGGCTCCCGCAGCATCCACCGCATCAACACCGAAAGCCGCGGAAAAGCCCGATGCTGAAAAGCTGGCTAAAATGGCCGCCCAGAGTCAGGGAAAAGCGCTGACTCTGCTTGATGCGTCTGAAGTGCAACTGGACGGCGCCGCTACGCTGGTGCTGACCTTCTCTGTCCCGCTGGATCCGGAACAGGATTTCGCGAAGACGGTTCACGTCGTGGATAAGAAAAGCGGCAAAGTTGACGGGGCGTGGGAACTTGCGCCTAACCTGAAAGAGCTGCGCCTGCGCCATCTGGAGCCAAACCGTAATCTGGTTATCACCGTGGATCGTGGCCTGGTGGCGCTGAACAAAGCGACCTTTGGCATTGATTATGAAAAAGCCCTGACCACGCGAGATATAGAGCCGTCGGTCGGTTTCGCCAGCCGCGGCTCGCTGCTGCCGGGCAAAGTGGTGGAAGGGCTGCCGGTGATGGCGCTTAACGTCAACAATGTGGACGTCAATTTCTACCGCGTGAAGCCGGAATCGCTGGCCTCGTTTGTCAGCCAGTGGGAGTACCGCAACTCGCTGACCAACTGGGAATCTGACAATCTGTTGAAGATGGCGGAACTGGTCTATACCGGTCGTTTTGACCTCAACCCGGCGCGCAACACGCGTGAAAAACTGCTCCTGCCGCTTAAAGATATCAAGCCGCTTCAGCAGTCCGGCGTTTATATCGCCGTCATGAACCAGGCAGGGCACTACAACTACAGCAATGCCGCAACGCTCTTTACCCTGAGCGATATCGGTTTGTCTGCTCACCGCTATCATAACCGGCTGGACATTTTCACCCAGAGCCTGGAAAACGGTGCGTCGCAGTCCGGCGTCACCGTCACGCTGCTGAATGACAAAGGTCAGACGCTCGCCGAAGCCAGCAGCGACGCCGACGGCCATGCGAAGCTTGAAACAGACAAAGAAGCCGCGCTGATCCTCGCCAGCAAAGACGGCCAGACTACGCTGCTCGATCTCAAGCTCCCAGCGCTCGACCTGGCAGAGTTCGACATCGCCGGTAGCCCCGGCTTCAGCAAGCAATTCTTTATGTTTGGCCCACGCGATCTCTATCGTCCGGGTGAAACGGTGATCCTTAACGGCCTGCTGCGCGACAGCGACGGAAAACCGCTTCCCGATCAGCCCGTGAAGCTTGACGTGCTGCGCCCGGACGGGCAGGTGGCACGCACGATCGTTGTTCAGCCTGAGAACGGCCTCTACCGCTTCAATTACGCGCTGGATAGCGGTGCCCAGACAGGCATGTGGCATATTCGCGCGAATATCGGTGATAACCAGCAGCGCCTGTGGGATTTCCACGTCGAAGATTTTATGCCCGAGCGTATGGCGCTCAATCTGACGGGACAAAAAGCACCGGTTTCCCCACAGGATGAGGTGGACTTCAACATCGTGGGCTATTACCTGTATGGCGCTCCGGCCAACGGCAATTCTCTTCAGGGCCAGCTTTTCCTGCGTCCGCTGCGTGAGGCCGTTGCTGCGTTGCCCGGCTTCCAGTTTGGTGATATTGCGGAAGAAAATCTGAGCCGCAGTCTGGATGAAGTGCAGCTTACGCTGGATGAGCAGGGGCACGGGCAGGTCACCATCGAAAGCCAGTGGAAAGAGGTACACTCGCCTCTGCAGCTGATCCTGCAGGCGAGCCTGCTGGAATCAGGCGGTCGTCCGGTGACGCGCCGCGCGGAGCAGGCTATCTGGCCGGCGGCGCAACTGCCGGGTATCCGTCCGCAGTTCGCCAGTAAGGCGGTCTACGACTACCGTACCGATACCACCGTCAACCAACCGATCGTCGACGAGAACGGCAACGCCAGCTTTGACATCGTCTATGCCGATGCCAGCGGCGCGAAAAAAGCGGTATCCGGCTTACAGGTACGCCTGATCCGTGAACGCCGTGACTATTTCTGGAACTGGTCCGAGAGCGAAGGCTGGCAGTCTCAGTTTGATCAAAAAGAGCTGATTGAGGGCGAGCAGGAGCTTAGCCTTAAGGCCGATGAAACCGGCAAAGTCACCTTCCCGGTGGAGTGGGGCTCATACCGTCTGGAAGTGAAAGCGCCTGATGATGTGGTCAGCAGCGTGCGCTTCTGGGCAGGTTACAGCTGGCAGGATAACAGCGACGGCACGGGTGCGGCGCGCCCTGACCGCGTGACCCTGAAACTGGATAAACCGGCCTATCAGCCAGGCGATACCATCCAGCTGCACATTGCAGCGCCAGCCGCAGGCAAGGGCTATGCCATGATCGAGTCCAGCGAAGGGCCGCTGTGGTGGAAAGAGATCGACGTACCGGCAAACGGGCTCGATCTTTCCATTCCGGTGGATAAAGCCTGGAAACGTCACGATCTCTATCTCAGTACGCTGGTGGTGCGTCCTGGCGATAAATCCAAATCCGCCACGCCGAAGCGCGCGGTTGGTCTGCTGCATCTGCCGATGGGCGACGAAAATCGCCGCCTGAACATAGCGCTGGATAACCCGCAGAAAATGCGTCCAAACCAGACGCTCTCTGTGAAAGTGAAAGCCAGCGTAAAAGAGGGGGCGGTTCCGCAGAAAGTGAACGTGCTGGTGTCGGCGGTGGACAGCGGCGTGCTGAACATTACCGATTACGTTACGCCAGATCCATGGCAGGCCTTCTTCGGCCAGAAGCGTTACGGCGCCGATATCTATGATATCTACGGCCAGGTCATTGAAGGGCAGGGCCGCATGGCCGCGCTGCGCTTCGGTGGTGACGGCGATGAACTCAAGCGCGGCGGTAAACCGCCGGTGAACCACGTCACCATTATTGCCCAACAGGCTCAGCCGGTTACGCTGGATGCCAACGGAGAAGGCACCGTTACGCTGCCGATTGGTGATTTCAACGGCGAACTGCGTCTGATGGCGCAGGCGTGGACGGAAGATGATTTCGGCAGCAGCGAAAGCAAGGTTGTGGTGGCCGCGCCGGTTATTACCGAGCTTAATACTCCGCGCTTCCTGGCAAGTGGAGATACCTCACGGCTGACGCTGGATCTCACTAACCTGACCGACAAACCGCAATCGCTGAACGTCGCCCTGAGCGCGACAGGAAAAGTGTCGCTGGAAGGTGCACAGCCGCTGCCGGTTCAGTTGCCGCCGGGCGCGCGCAGTACCCTGTTTATTCCGGTGCGTGCGCTGGAGGGTTATGGCGACGGTGAGGTGACGGCGCAGGTTACCGGCCTGGAGCTTCCGGGCGAAACCTTTGCCCCGCAGCAGAAGAACTGGAAAATTGGCGTACGTCCGGCATTCCCGGCGCAGACGGTCAATACCGGTGCCATGCTGAACCCCGGCGAGTCCTGGACCGCACCGGCGCAGCACAGCAACGGTTTCTCTCCTGCCACCCTGCAGGGGCAACTACTGCTGAGCGGCAAACCACCGCTCAACCTGGCGCGCTATATTCGTGAACTGCAGGCGTATCCGTATGGCTGCCTGGAGCAGACCACCAGCGGCCTGTTCCCGTCACTCTATACCAACGCCGCGCAGCTTACCGCGCTTGGTATAAAAGGAGATACCGATGACCAGCGCCGTGCTGCCATTGATATTGGAATCTCCCGTCTGCTGCAGATGCAGCGTGATGATGGCGGTTTTGCCTTGTGGGATAAAAATGGCCCTGAAGAGTACTGGCTGACCGCCTATGTGACTGACTTCCTGGTGCGCGCGGGCGAGCAGGGTTATAGCGTACCTGCCGATGCGGTGAACAACGCCAACAACCGTCTGCTGCGCTACCTGCAGGATCCGGGCATGATGTCTATCCGCTACAGCGACGACGCCAAGGCCAGCAAATTTGCCGTGCAGGCGTATGCCTCGCTGGTGCTGGCGCGTCAGCAAAAAGCCCCGCTGGGCGCGCTGCGTGAAATCTGGGATCGCCACGGGCAGGCGGCTTCCGGGCTGCCGCTGATGCAGCTGGGCATGGCGCTCAAACTGATGGGCGATGCGCCGCGCAGCCAGCAGGCGCTGGATCTGGCGCTCAAAACGCCGCGTAACGACAGAAAAACATGGATGGCCGATTACGGCAGCCCGCTTCGCGATAACGCGCTGATGCTCTCCCTTCTGGAGGAGTATAAATTGCTGCCGGATGCGCAAAATACGCTGCTGAATGCTCTTTCTGAACAGGCATTCAGCCAGCGCTGGCTATCCACCCAGGAGAGCAATGCGCTGTTCCTGGCCGGACGTTCGCTGCAAACCCTGTCAGGTGCATGGCAGGCGAAAACCACGTTGTCTGATACCGCATCAGGCGGCGATAGGGCGCAGGTACAAAACGTAAGCGGCGACCAGCTTGGTGCGCTTCAGGTAACCAATACCGGCACGGCACCGCTGTGGGTACGTCTGGACAGCACCGGCTATCCGGAATATGCGCCTCAGCCGAGTTCCAACGTGCTGCAGGTTGAACGTCATATCCTGGCAACCGATGGCAGCAGCAAATCGCTCTCTTCGCTGAAGAGCGGTGAGCTGGTGCTGGTCTGGCTTGAAGTGAAAGCCAGCCAGAACGTTCCGGATGCGCTGGTTGTGGATCTCCTCCCTGCTGGTCTGGAGCTGGAAAACCAGAACCTGGCGAGCAGCAGCGCAAGCCTGCAGGACAGCGGCAGCGAAGTGCAGAACCTGCTCAGCCAGATGCAGCAGGCGGACATTCAGCACATGGAGTTCCGCGACGACCGTTTTGTGGCCGCCGTGCCGGTAAACAGAGGTCAGCCGGTTACGCTGGTTTATCTGGCCCGTGCCGTAACGCCGGGCACCTACCAGGTACCGGTTCCGATGGTGGAGTCTATGTACTTTCCGCAGTGGCGGGCAACGGGTGCGGCCAGCGGCCCGCTGATTGTTGTTCCGTAATATGTTGATAGCGCGTCTGACACGCTCCCGCTGGCTTTGGCTGGCGGGAGCGCTTCTCGTTTTAGGGGGGCTGATTGTCGCCGCCGACCGCCTGTGGCCGCTGCCTCTGAAAGAGGTTAACCCCGCACGAGTTGTGGTGGACGAGAAGGGCGCGCCGCTCTGGCGTTTTGCCGACAGCGAAGGCATCTGGCGCTACCCGGTGACCATTGAAGAGGTTTCTCCCCGTTATCTCGAGGCTCTGATCCAGTACGAAGATCGCTGGTTCTGGGAGCATCCGGGCGTAAACCCGCTCTCTGTCCTGCGCGCCGCCTGGCAGGATCTCAGTTCCGGAAGAGTGGTTTCGGGAGGAAGCACGCTTACCATGCAGGTGGCACGCCTGCTGGATCCGCATCCGCGCACCTTTGGCGGCAAAATTCGCCAGCTCTGGCGGGCGATGCAGCTGGAATGGCACCTCTCTAAGCGTGACATTCTTACGCTCTATCTCAATCGTGCTCCGTTTGGCGGCACGCTGCAGGGCGTGGGGGCAGCAAGCTGGACCTACCTTGGGAAACCCCCGTCGCAGCTGAGCTACTCCGACGCGGCGTTGCTGGCGGTACTGCCGCAGGCACCCAGCCGTCTGCGCCCGGATCGCTGGCCCGAGCGGGCCGAAGCGGCACGCAACAAAGTGCTCGATCGCATGATGATTCAGGGCGTCTGGTCAGCAAAGCAGGTGAAGGAGTCCCGTGAAGAGCCGGTATGGCTGGCTCCCCGGCAGATGCCGCAGCTGGCGCCGCTCTTTGCACGCATGATGCTCGGCAAAAGCCGCGACACAAAGATTGTCACTACGCTGGATGCCGGACTGCAACGGCAGCTGGAAGAGCTGGCGATGAACTGGAAATCCCGCCTGCCGGCACGCAGTTCGCTGGCGATGATCGTGGTCGATCATACCGACATGAAGGTGCGCGGCTGGGTCGGCTCGGTGGATATCAACGATGACACGCGTTTCAGCCATGTGGATATGGTTAACGCGATCCGATCCCCGGGATCGGTATTGAAACCGTTTATCTACGGTATGGCGCTGGATGATGGCCTGATCCATCCCGCCTCGCTGCTTCAGGACGTGCCCAGAAAAACCGGTGATTATCGCCCGGGAAATTTTGACAGCGGGTTCCACGGGCCGGTCAGCATGAGTGAAGCGCTGGTGCGCTCGCTCAACCTGCCAGCCGTCCAGGTGCTGGAAGCCTACGGTCCCAAACGGTTTGCCGGGATGCTGAGTAACGCAGGCCTGCCGCTGATCCTGCCTGCCGGAGCGCAGCCGAATCTGTCGCTGATCCTGGGTGGCGCAGGCGCGAGGCTGGCAGATATCGCCGCCGCGTACAGCGCCTTTGCAAGGCATGGCAAGGCGGGCCGGCTGCGCTTACAGCCGGGCGACCCGCTAACTGAACGCCCGCTGTTATCGCCAGGTTCGGCGTGGATTATTCGCCGTATTCTGGCGAATGAAGCGCAGCCGCTGCCGGACAGTGCGCTGCCGCAAATTGCGCCGCTGGCGTGGAAAACGGGCACCAGCTATGGCTACCGCGATGCCTGGGCCATCGGTCTCAATGCCCGGTATGTAATAGGTATCTGGACAGGGCGACCTGACGGCACGCCGGTAGCGGGGCAGTTTGGTTTTGCCAGCGCGGTTCCGCTATTAAACCAGGTGAATAACCTGCTTCAGTCACGCTCGACAATAGACGAGGCCCGCCTGCCGCGCGATCCGCGCCCGGAAAGCGTTGGGCGGGGCGTGATCTGCTGGCCGGGCGGCCAGTCGCTGCCGGAAGGCAGTGAAAACTGTCGGCGTCGTCTTTCGACCTGGCTGCTCGAAGGGAGTGAACCACCCACGCTGCTGCTGCCGGAACAGGAAGGCATTCGCGGCATTCGTTTCCCGGTCTGGCTGGATAAAACGGGCAAGCGTGTGGCGGCAGATTGCCCTGATGCCACAGAAAAAGTTCTCGACGTCTGGCCGCTGCCGCTGGAGCCGTGGCTGCCCGCAGCGGAAAAAAGGGCTGCGCGTCTTCCTGCGAGATCGACGCTCTGCCCGCCGCTGGATAATAACAATGCAGCACCGCTTATGATTTCGGGTATCAGAGAGGGGGCTGTTATTAAGCGACTCCCTGGTGAAGGGAACGTGACGCTATCTGTTATTACGACTGGAGGAGAAGGTGGGCGCTGGTGGTTTTTAAATGGAGAACCGTTAGAAGGCCGCAATAATATTCATTCATTAAAATTATATTTGCCTGGCGAATATCAATTACTTGTAATGGATGACTCAGGACAAACGGCGACGGTGAATTTTGAATTAGACCGTTAAGTGTTACCCCCGAAGAGTTAGTTTGATAATTATCAATATTCGTTCCTGAAAAAAAACGAGAATGCGTTTTTATTTTAAGGAACGAGCAATGAAGAAAAATAAAAATCAGGGAGAGGGGCTTATTCCCGCGCTATCCCGGCGTCATTTTATTCAGGCAGGGTCGGCGCTCGCCGCCCTTCCTTTTGTAGCGACAACAGGTAAAGCACAGGCACAGAGTGCAGCGGCAACACACGCGACGCCTGAAGAAAAAGTGGTGCAAACCTGCAGCACGTTTGACTGCGGTGGGAAGTGTGATATTCGTGCTCACGTTAGTGAGGGCGTTGTTACCCGAATTTCAACGCGTCCGGATAATGAACTGGATCCTCAAATGCCGGTTATGCGCGCCTGCGTTCGTGGCCGCGCTTATCGGAAATTTGTTTATCATCCCGATCGGCTTAAATATCCAATGAAACGCGTGGGTAAACGTGGCGAAGGAAAATTCGAGCGTATTACCTGGGATGAAGCCACCACGCTTATTGCGAATCAATTAAAAACGATTACACAAAAATACGGCGCTGCCTCACGCTATGTGCATGTGGGCACTGCGGTATCCGGCGGAACGTTTTCCGGCGATAAAATGGTTCGTCGTCTGCTCAACTTAACCGGCGGCTATCTTGAAAGCTATCACTCGGTCAGTATGGGCAACACGGCGGCAGCCACGCCGTATACCTACGGCACCGCCGCCAGCGGCAGCTCTCTGGACACGCTGCTGGATACCAAACTGGTCATCCTCTGGGGACATAACCCGACGGAGACGATCTTTGGTCACAGCAACTACTTCTATCAGAAGATGAAGCAAAACGGCACGCGCTTTATCGTTGTCGATCCGCGCTATTCCGATACGGTTTCCTCCTTGGCTGACCAGTGGATCCCGCTGCTTCCCACAACAGACAACGCCCTGATGGACGCCATGATGTACACGATCGTCACGGAGAACCTGCACGATCGCGACTTCATTCAGCGCTATACCCTGGGCTTTGACGAAGCATCCATGCCGGAAGGCGTTCCGGCCAATGAATCCCTGATGGCTTATCTGAGCGGCGCAAAAGATGGCGTGGCGAAAACGCCTGAGTGGGCAGAGAAAATCACCCACGTGCCTGCGCAGACCATTCGTCAGCTGGCGCGCGACTACGCAACCACCAAACCCGCCGCGCTGATCCAGGGCTGGGGGCCGCAGCGCCATAACTGCGGCGAGCGCACCGCGCGCGGCTCGACGTTACTGGCAACGCTGACGGGTAACGTTGGGGTGAAGGGCGGCTGGGCGGCAGGCTATGGCGGCTGCGCTAATCGTAAATTTGCTGCCGGGCCGGAGATGCCGGATAACCCGGTAAAAGCCAAAATATCGGTGATGAACTGGGTGCAGGCCGCCGATGATGCTTCTAAGGTAACGGCGGAAGACGGCCTGAAGGATGCAGAGAAGCTGGACAGTAATATCCGCATCCTGTTTTCGCTGGCGGGAAATTATCTGGCTAACCAGAACCCGGATCTGCATCAGGCGACGCGTGTGCTGGAAGACGAGTCGAAAATCGAGTTTATCGTCGCAAGCGATCTGTTTATGACGCCGAGCGCCCGATACGCCGATCTTCTCCTGCCGGAAACCAGCTTTATGGAACGCTGGAATATCGGCGAAACCTGGGGCACGGCAAGCTATCTGATCCTGTCGGAAAAGCTGATTGAACCTGAATTCGAACGCCGTTCAGACTACGACTGGCTGCGGGAAGTTGCTGCTAAGCTTGGCGTCGAACCTGCATTCAGCGAGGGCCGTGACGAAAAAGCGTGGATTGAGCACATCTGGGAGCAGACGCGGCTCTCCATGCCAGATGAAAACCTGCCGGACTTCGCGACGCTACAAAAGACGCGCCAGCATCTTTTCAAAAGCGCGCCGTTCGTCGCTTTTGAAGACAATATTCGCGATCCGCAAAATCATCCGTTCCCGACGCCGTCCGGGAAAATTGAGATCTTCTCGAAGCGTCTGTACGACATGCACCATCCGGAGATTCCGGCGCTGTCGCACTACGTGCCCGCCCACGAAGGGCCGGAAGACGAACTGGCGAAAACCTTCCCGCTGCAGCTGATCACCTGGAAAGGCAAAAACCGTGCTAACTCAACCCAGTACGCCAACCCGTGGCTGATTGAGGCGCAGCAGCAAAAGCTGTGGATCAACCCGCAGGACGCGCAAAAGCGCGGCATTTCCCAGGGGGATACCGTGCGCATTCATAACGCGCGCGGCATTTGTGAAATTCCGGCTGAAGTCACGCCGCGCATCATTCCGGGCGTTGTTGCCATGCAGGCAGGCGCCTGGTGGCAGCCGGACGAACAGGGCGTCGATAAAGGCGGCTGCGCGAACGTGCTCAGCTCTGCCCGTATTACCGCGCTTGCGAAAGGGAATTCCCATCAAACCATGCTGGTGGAGGTAGCTAAAGCATGAGTCAGTTTAAACACTACGCGCCGGTGAGCGATAAACAGCTGGGTTTCTATATTGACTCTTCCCGCTGCTCGGGCTGCAAGGCATGCCAGGTGGCGTGCAAAGACAAAAACAACCTTGAGGTCGGACGTCGTTTCCGTCGCGTATACGAAGTCAACGGCGGGAATTTCATCCCAACCGGGCAGGGCGGCGTTAGCAACAACGTTTTTGCCTACACGCTCTCTATTTCCTGTAACCACTGTGCGGACCCGATCTGCACCAAAAACTGCCCGACCACCGCAATGCACAAGCGTCCGGGCGACGGCATCGTGCGCGTCGATACGGACAAGTGCGTTGGCTGCGGCTACTGCGCGTGGTCTTGCCCTTACGGCGCGCCACAGCTCAACGAGCAGACCGGGCAGATGTCCAAATGCGATTTTTGCGTGGATCTGCAGGCGAAGGGCGAGCAGCCCGTCTGCGTGGCAACCTGTCCGCTTGAGGCGATCAAATTTGGGCCTATTGATGAACTTCGGGCGAAATATGGTGCGGTATGCGATGTGAAGGGCTTGCCTGATTCCTCGATTACAAAACCGAACCTGGTTATCAAAGCGCATCAGGGCGCAGAGAAAGAGGGGAAACGTCATGCATGAGTTACCGCTGCTGATTTTTACGCTGTTCCTGCAGGGATCGGTTGGCGTGACGCTCTGGCTGGCGTTCGGGGGAGCGCATACTACACCGCGTAGCGCGCTGCTGCCTGCCGCTGGGGCGTTTGTGCTGGCGAGCCTGGGGCTGCTCGCCTCAGCGCTGCATATGGGCTATCCGCTCAACGCCCTGAACGCGCTACGCCACGTCTCCAGTTCGTGGCTGAGCCGCGAGATTATCTTCGCCAGCCTTTACCTGGCGGCGCTTGGCCTCGCCGTGCTGCTGATGTTTTCCAATAAGCCAGGCTGGAAGCTGCTTTTGGCCGTGGCGGGTCTTGTCGGGCTGGTGGACGTGTTCTGCATGGCACAAATCTACATGCACGCGTCCGTAGTGACCTGGAAGCACATTAACACGCTGGTACTGTTTATCGGCTCGGTGGGTATCATCGGTTCAGCCTGCATGGCAATTGGGATGCGTTCCCAGACCACCTTGCGTGCGGCGGTTGTCATTATCACGCTGGTGGTGCTTGTGCGTCTGGTGATGCAGCCCGTCTGGCTGGCAGACATCACTGCCATGGACAATACCGTGGTGACGTTCCCTCACACTCCGCTACGGATGCTCGAACAGCTGCGCGCGGTACATCTGCTGAGCTGGTGCGTGTCCGTTGCAGGTATGCTCTGCTTTGCTGCGGGCGGCCTGAAAGCGGCGCGCGGCACGCTGCTGCTGGGCAGCGCCTTGCTGATTGTGGGTGAGCTGATGCTGCGCTTCGTTTTCTTCAGTATTGGCTGATGGGCAGATTGACGTTTGCCCCGGCGATGGACGTGACGCATGCGTGCGTCCGTCGCCGTTTTCGCCACGCTTCCTGCTGCGCCTGCGCGGACGTTTGTCCAGCGCAGGCTTTTTCTTTTACGGAAACCGGCGTCTCGGTTGATGAAAATCGCTGTATTGAATGCGGTGACTGCCTGTTCGTCTGCCCCTCCGGGGCCATTACCGGCATCGCGCCGCGAAAGCGATTTCTGCGTGGAGATACCCTTGTTGGGCCTTTTACTGAACGCGCACCTGGGGTGAATGAGCTGCTGCTGTGGCACGCGCAACGCCAGGTTCGTTTTATCAGTATCGACGCAGAGCAATACCCTGACTGGCTGCTGGCGCTTGCCCGGCTTAATCTTGCGCTTCGTCGCCGTGGTGAAGCGGAGTGGGGGTTTAAGCTCATACCGATCGGCGAGGTGAATATCGCTCGTCGTGCGCTCATGCACGTTCCCCGCGAGGATGTAAAAGCCTGTCGCGTTTCCCCGGGGCCGCGGGAGCTGCGCAGGGCATTCTCGACGTTTAGCGAGTCAGATATCGCACTCGATATTAATAAGTGCGTGCTGTGCGGTGCGTGCTGGCGAAGCTGCCCGGAAAACGCGATTCGGTTTGAGAACGCCGCGCTGGTGGTGGAGACCGGGTGCTGTACCGGCTGCGGTGGCTGTGAGGCAGTATGTCAGCACGAGGCCATAAAGGTCGCAGAAACAGATGGACCGGCAAAAAACGTGGCCTCTCCCGCATATAAAGCAGTTTGCCTGACGTGCCAGCGCCAGTTCTGGTCATTTACGCCTGATGAAAAGCAGTGCCCGCTCTGTTTACGCCATCAACACGGTATGCGAAATCCGGCCTGTTGCTAATCTTCGTCTCATTTTAAAAAAATGTTATGCAGAACCATAGGCAATGGCGCTATTGCTCTTTATAATCCGCGCCACACCATACTCAGGTATGCAAAACAACAGAACATTTTACAGAGGTTATCAATGGCTATTGAACGTACTTTTTCCATCATCAAACCAAACGCGGTGGCAAAAAACGTTATTGGCAGCATCTTCGCTCGCTTTGAATCAGCAGGGTTTAAGATCGTTGGCACCAAAATGCTGCACCTGACCGTTGAGCAGGCTCGCGGTTTCTACGCTGAGCACGAAGGTCGTCCATTCTTTGACGGCCTGGTGGAGTTCATGACCTCCGGTCCAATCGTGGTCTCCGTGCTGGAAGGCGAAAACGCGGTACAGCGTCACCGCGATCTGCTGGGTGCAACCAACCCGGACAACGCGCTGGCAGGTACCCTGCGCGCTGACTACGCGGACAGCTTCACCGAGAACGGCACTCACGGTTCCGACTCCGTTGAGTCTGCCGCGCGCGAAATCGCGTTCTTCTTCGCTGAAGGCGAAGTGTGCCCGCGCACTCGCTAATAATTTCGTAAATGCCGCGTGCAAACGTGGCATCCCTGCGCCAGACTTTGTACAATGCAACGCCCCGGACGAGCAGACTGCTTACCGGGGCGTTTCTTTTCAACCCACCAAGGGCCACAACGTGTAACAACGAGGCCGGAAAAAATTATGTCTGAACTAGTGAATACCTCCGAAGTCGCCATTCCTGCGGTTCCCAATAAAAATGGAAAAATTAACCTGCTGGACCTGAACCGTCAGCAGATGCGCGAGTTCTTTAAAGATATGGGTGAGAAGCCGTTTCGTGCCGATCAGGTAATGAAATGGATGTACCACTACTGCAGCGACAACTTTGATGAGATGACCGACATCAACAAAGTGCTGCGCAACAAGCTCAAAGAAGTGGCTGAAATCCGCGCGCCGGAAGTGGTGGAAGAGCAGCGCTCGGCAGACGGCACCATCAAATGGGCGATTGCCGTAGGCGATCAGCGCGTTGAAACCGTCTACATCCCGGAAGACGATCGTGCCACGCTGTGCGTCTCTTCTCAGGTGGGCTGTGCGCTGGAGTGCAAATTCTGCTCTACGGCTCAGCAAGGATTTAACCGTAACCTTCGCGTGTCTGAAATCATCGGTCAGGTCTGGCGCGCCGCGAAAATCGTGGGTGCAGCAAAAGTGACCGGCACGCGTCCAATCACTAACGTGGTAATGATGGGGATGGGCGAACCGCTGCTGAACCTGACCAACGTGGTGCCGGCGATGGAAATCATGCTGGATGACTTCGGTTTTGGCCTGTCCAAGCGCCGCGTGACGCTGTCTACCTCAGGCGTGGTGCCTGCGCTGGATAAGCTCGGCGACATGATTGACGTTGCGCTGGCTATCTCCCTGCACGCGCCAAACGATGAAATTCGTGACGAAATTGTACCGATTAACAAAAAGTACAATATCGAAACCTTCCTCGCTGCCGTGCGTCGCTACCTGGAGAAATCCAACGCAAACCAGGGCCGCGTCACCATCGAGTACGTGATGCTGGACCACGTCAACGACGGTACTGAGCACGCGCATCAGCTGGCTGAACTGCTGAAGGATACGCCATGCAAAATCAACCTGATCCCATGGAACCCGTTCCCGGGCGCGCCGTATGGCCGTAGCTCGAACAGCCGTATCGACCGTTTCTCCAAGGTGCTGATGGAGTATGGTTTCACCACCATCGTGCGTAAAACCCGCGGTGATGATATTGATGCTGCATGCGGACAGTTGGCCGGTGACGTCATTGACCGTACCAAACGTACCCTGCGTAAACGCATGCAGGGCGAGACCATTGCGGTTAAAGCTGTTTGATTATTATGCATCACGGCGCATTATCTACGCTGTGATGCATAATCTGACTGAATAATCAGTCAGATTCGTGACGTTTGATTAATAATTACGGTGCGTTTCATATGAGTTTCGGGCAGTATGTAACGACGTAACAACAGTTTAGCCACGCGGGCAGAGCTGCACTGTCATCTACCGGCTGACAGTCTTATACTGTCTGTTCAAGGTTAACTGACCTGAAGTTTCGCGGTGCGGGCGGCATTGTGACTCACCGGCACCTGAACCCTTTTTTTCACGTACCAGTAGTTGTAGCGAATGAATACTGAAGCCACTCACGACCAACATGAAGCACTCTCCACTGGCGTTCGTCTTCGCAACGCCCGTGAACAACTCGGACTCAGCCAGCAAGCTGTTGCAGAACGCTTGTGCCTGAAAGTTTCCACGGTTCGCGATATTGAAGAAGATAAGGCGCCTGCCGATCTGGCTTCAACATTTCTGCGCGGCTATATCCGCTCTTACGCAAAACTGGTGCACATCCCCGAAAACGAATTACTGCCAATGATGGAGAAGCAGGCACCGGTTCGTGCAGCAAAAGTTGCCCCGATGCAAACTTTCTCCCTGGGGAAACGTCGTAAAAAACGTGATGGCTGGCTGATGAGCTTTACCTGGCTGGTGCTGTTTGTTGTTGTCGGCCTGACCGGCGCATGGTGGTGGCAAAACCACAAGGCGCAGCAGGAAGAGATCACCACGATGGCCGATCAGTCCTCCGCTGAACTCAATCAGGCGAGCAATGGTGGTGCCCAGAGCGTTCCGCTGAACACCGACGGTGCGGCGGCCTCAAGCGAGCCGCAAACAACGGCTCCGTCAACCGATGCAGCACAGGCTCCGGCCGCAACGGCGAACACCGCTGCGCCTCAGGCTCAGGATCAAAACGCGGTCGTCGCCCCTTCTCAGGCAAATGTCGATACTGCGGCGAACGTCCCTGCAGCGACTCAGCCGGCGAACAACGCCGCAGCGTCCCTGCCGACCGACCCGGCGGCAACCGCCGCGCCAGCCGCCGATCCAAACGCGCTGGTGATGAACTTCACGGCTGACTGTTGGCTGGAAGTGACTGACGCGACAGGTAAAAAACTGTTCAGCGGCCTGCAGCGGAAAGATGGCACGTTAAACCTAACGGGTCAGGCACCTTACAAACTTAAAATCGGCGCTCCGGCAGCGGTACAGATCCAGTATCAAGGAAAACCTGTCGACCTGAGCCGCTTTATCAGAACTAACCAGGTTGCACGTCTTACCGTTAATGCCGAACAATCAGCAGCACAGTAACAGACGGGCAACGCGGGAGATTTTTCATGCATAACCAGGCTCCGATTCAACGTAGAAAATCGAAACGGATTTACGTTGGGAATGTGCCAGTCGGCGATGGGGCACCTATCGCCGTCCAGTCGATGACCAATACGCGCACCACGGATGTGGAAGCAACGGTCAACCAAATCAAAGCATTAGAGCGTGTAGGCGCGGACATTGTTCGCGTCTCAGTGCCCACGATGGATGCCGCTGAGGCGTTCAAGCTGATCAAACAGCAGGTCAGCGTGCCGCTGGTTGCAGATATCCACTTCGACTACCGTATCGCGCTGAAAGTTGCTGAATACGGCGTTGATTGCCTGCGAATTAACCCGGGTAACATCGGCAATGAAGAACGCATTCGCATGGTGGTTGACTGCGCCCGCGACAAAAACATTCCAATCCGTATCGGCGTGAACGCCGGCTCTCTGGAAAAAGATCTGCAGGAAAAGTATGGCGAGCCAACGCCGCAGGCGCTGCTCGAATCCGCCATGCGTCACGTCGATCATCTGGATCGTCTTAACTTCGATCAGTTCAAGGTCAGCGTAAAAGCCTCTGACGTTTTCCTGGCCGTTGAATCGTATCGCCTGCTGGCAAAACAGATCGATCAGCCTCTGCATCTCGGGATCACCGAAGCGGGCGGCCTGCGTAGCGGTTCGGTGAAGTCTGCGATCGGCCTGGGCCTGCTGCTCTCCGAAGGGATCGGCGACACCCTGCGCGTCTCGCTGGCGGCGGATCCGGTAGAAGAGATCAAGGTCGGTTTCGATATTCTGAAATCGCTGCGTATCCGCTCGCGTGGGATCAACTTCATTGCCTGCCCAACCTGTTCGCGTCAGGAATTTGACGTAATCGGCACGGTGAATGCCCTGGAGCAGCGTCTGGAAGACATCATCACCCCGATGGACGTCTCCATCATCGGCTGTGTCGTGAACGGTCCGGGTGAAGCGCTGGTCTCAACCCTGGGCGTAACCGGCGGTAACAAGAAAAGTGGTCTCTATGAAGATGGCGTTCGTAAAGATCGTCTGGATAATAGCGACATGATTGACCAGCTTGAAGCCCGCATCCGCGCCAAAGCCGCGATGATGGACGAGACACAGCGTATCAGCGTTCAGCAGGTTGAAAAATAACGTGATGGGAAGCGTGCCGCTTCCCATGTATGATTGAACCCATTCTTTGGGTTTTTTTTGTATATAGAAAGAGAATAAACGTGGCAAAAAACATTCAAGCCATCCGCGGCATGAACGATTACCTGCCTGGCGAAACCGCCATCTGGCAGCGCATTGAAGGCACGCTGAAGCAGGTGCTCGGCAGCTACGGTTACAGCGAAATCCGTTTGCCGATTGTAGAGCAGACCCCGTTATTCAAACGCGCGATCGGTGAAGTGACCGACGTGGTTGAAAAAGAGATGTACACCTTTGAGGACCGCAACGGCGACAGCCTGACCCTGCGACCGGAAGGTACGGCGGGCTGCGTACGCGCCGGCATCGAACATGGTCTTCTGTACAATCAGGAGCAGCGCCTGTGGTATATCGGCCCGATGTTCCGCCACGAACGTCCGCAGAAAGGTCGTTATCGCCAGTTTAACCAGCTGGGTGTGGAAGTCTTTGGCCTGCAGGGCCCGGACATCGATGCCGAACTGATTATGCTGACCGCTCGCTGGTGGCGCGCCCTCGGTATCTCTGAGCACGTTTCGCTGGAACTGAACTCAATCGGTTCTCTGGAAGCGCGCGCTAACTACCGCGATGCGCTGGTGGCGTTCCTGGAGCAGCATAAAGAGAAGCTGGACGAAGACTGCAAACGTCGCATGTACAGCAACCCGCTGCGCGTGCTGGATTCCAAAAACCCTGATGTTCAGGCGCTGCTGAACGATGCCCCTGCGCTGGGTGACTACCTGGACGACGAGTCTCGCGAACACTTTACCGGCCTGTGCAAGCTTCTCGAAGCGGCGGGCATTGCCTACACCGTGAACCAGCGTCTGGTGCGCGGTCTGGACTACTACAACCGCACCGTATTTGAGTGGGTAACCACCAGCCTCGGTTCTCAGGGCACCGTGTGTGCCGGCGGCCGTTATGACGGTCTGGTTGAGCAACTGGGTGGCCGTGCGGCGCCTGCGGTTGGCTTCGCGATGGGTCTTGAGCGACTTGTTTTGCTGGTTCAGGCAGTTAATCCGGAATTTAAAGCAGATTCCGTTGTCGATATATACCTGGTGGCTTCAGGCGCGGAAACGCAGTCTGCGGCGATGCAGCTTGCCGAACGCGTGCGCGATGCGCTACCGGGCGTTAAGCTTATGACCAACCATGGCGGCGGCAACTTCAAAAAACAGTTTGCTCGTGCCGATAAGTGGGGCGCAAGTATTGCACTGGTGCTGGGCGAGTCCGAAGTGGCTAACGGCGAAGTGGTAGTAAAAGACCTGCGCTCTGGTGAGCAGACAACGGTAACGCAGGACGGCGTTGCGGCGCACTTGCGCACTCTATTGGGCTAAGGAGAAAGACGGCGTGGAAATGTACGAGAACGAACACGATCAGGTCGACGCGATTAAACGCTTCTTTGCTGAAAACGGCAAAGCGCTGGTTGTTGGGGTTATTTTAGGTGTGGGTGCGCTGGTGGGCTGGCGTTACTGGAACAACCATCAGGCGGATTCCGCGCGCGGCGCGTCCCTGTCCTATGAAAATACCGTTAGCGCGATTCGTGCCGACCAGCCGCAAACGCTGGCTGCGGCAGAGAAATTTGCCGCTGACAACAAAAACACCTACGGTGCACTGGCAGCGCTGGAAGTGGCTCAGCAGTACGTTGATAAAAACGAACTGGATAAAGCCGCTGCTCAGCTGTCTCAGGGCCTAGCTGCTGCCAGCGATGAAAACCTGAAAGCGGTGATCAATCTGCGCCTGGCACGTATTCAGGTTCAGCAGAAAAAAGCTGACGACGCGCTGAAAACGCTCGATACCATCAAAGGCGAAGGTTTTGCTGCCATCGTTGCCGATCTGCGCGGTGAAGCACTGCTGAGCAAAGGTGACAAAGCGGGCGCGCGTAAAGCGTGGCAAGCTGGCGTAGAGAGCAAAGCGTCACCTGCGCTGAGCGAAATGATGCAGATGAAAATAAATAATTTGTCCGTCTGAGAGGGACCCGATGCAATTGCGTAAATTACTTCTGCCAGGATTGCTTTCTGTTACGTTATTAAGTGGTTGTTCACTGTTCAGTGGCGAAGAAGACGTTGTGAAAATGTCCCCACTGCCGACGGTTGAAAACCAGTTTACCCCATCCACCGCGTGGGATGTCTCCGTGGGCAGTGGGATTGGTGATTTCTATTCCAACCTTCATCCTGCGTATGCAGACAGCGTTGTCTATGCCGCTGACCGCAAAGGTACCGTGAAAGCGGTGAACGCCGATGACGGGAAAGAGGTCTGGTCCGTTAACCTGGCGGAAAAAGACGGCTGGTTCTCCCGTAAACCTGCACTGCTGTCTGGCGGCCTGACCGTTTCCGGTGGGCATGTCTACGTGGGCAGCGAAAAAGCGCAGGTTTACGCGCTGAATGCCAGCGATGGTTCTGTTGCATGGCAGACCGCCGTAGCCGGTGAATCCTTGTCACGTCCGGTCGTGAGCGACGGGCTGGTGCTGATCCATACCAGCAACGGCCAGCTGCAGGCGCTGAACGAAGCGGACGGTCTGGTGAAATGGACCGTTAACCTGGATATGCCTGCGCTGTCTCTGCGCGGTGAATCCGCACCTGCAACCGCATTTGGCGCTGCCATTGTGGGCGGTGACAACGGTCGCGTGAGTGCCGTGCTGATGCAGCAGGGCCAGATGATCTGGCAGCAGCGTATCTCGCAGGCCACTGGCTCAACGGAAATCGACCGCCTGAGCGACGTAGACACTACTCCGGTTATCGTTGACGGTGTGGTTTACGCCCTGGCCTATAACGGCAACCTGACCGCGCTGGACCTGCGCAGTGGCCAGATCATGTGGAAACGTGAGCTGGGCTCTGTGAATGATTTCATCGTTGACGGTAACCGCATCTATATGGTTGACCAGAACGATCGCCTGCTGGCGCTGAGCACCGAAGGCGGCGTGACGCTGTGGACGCAAAGCGATCTGCTGCACCGTCTGCTGACCGCGCCAGTGCTGTACAACGGTAGCCTGGTGGTTGGCGACAGCGAAGGCTATATGCACTGGGTTGATCCAGAGAATGGCCGCTTCGTGGCGCAGCAGAAAGTGGACGGTTCAGGCTTCCTGACCGACCCGGTTGTGGCTGACGGCAAACTGCTGATTCAGGCAAAAGACGGCACGCTGTACGCGATCACGCGTTAATTACCCGGCGGTTGTAGTATACTAAACGGCTCCTGTTCACTCAGGAGCCGTTTTGACATTTTTAAAAACGCCGCGAATGCGACGTTTATTTGAATTTTATGAGGCTTCAAACATGGTACCTGTGGTCGCGCTTGTCGGGCGCCCTAACGTTGGAAAATCCACTCTTTTTAACCGTTTAACACGCACCCGTGATGCGCTGGTTGCGGATTTCCCGGGGCTGACGCGTGACCGTAAGTACGGTCGTGCAGAGGTGGAAGGACGCGAGTTCATCTGTATTGATACCGGCGGTATTGATGGCACAGAAGACGGCGTTGAAACCCGCATGGCGGAACAGTCCTTGCTGGCGATTGAAGAAGCGGATGTTGTGCTGTTCATGGTGGATGCGCGCGCTGGCCTGATGCCGGCGGACTCCGCAATTGCTAAGCACCTGCGTTCTCGCGAAAAGCCAACTTTCCTGGTGGCGAACAAAACTGACGGCATCGATGCCGATCAGGCTATCGCGGACTTCTGGTCTCTGGGCATGGGGGATATCCACCCGATTGCGGCATCGCATGGCCGCGGTGTGACCAGCCTGCTGGAAACCGTTCTGCTGCCGTGGGTGGACGAAGTGAACCCGCCGGAAGAGGTGGACGAAGACGCTGCATACTGGGCACAGTTCGAAGACGGTGAAGAGGGCGAAGAAGAAGAGCCTGAGGATGACTTCAACCCGCAGGATCTGCCGATCAAGCTGGCTATCGTCGGTCGTCCAAACGTAGGTAAGTCTACGCTTACTAACCGTATTCTGGGTGAAGAGCGCGTGGTGGTTTACGACATGCCGGGCACTACGCGTGACAGCATCTACATCCCGATGCAGCGCGATGAACGTGAGTATGTCCTCATCGACACCGCCGGTGTACGTAAGCGCGGAAAAATCACCGACGTGGTGGAAAAATTCTCCGTTATCAAAACCCTGCAGGCGATTGAAGATGCCAACGTGGTGCTGCTGGTCATCGACGCGCGCGAAGGTATCTCCGATCAGGATCTCTCTCTGCTCGGCTTTATCCTCAATAGTGGGCGCTCACTGGTCATCGTCGTCAACAAGTGGGATGGCCTGAGCAATGAAGTGCGCGAGCAGGTGAAAGAGACCCTGGACTTCCGTCTGGGCTTTATCGACTTTGCCCGCGTGCACTTTATCTCTGCGCTGCACGGCAGCGGCGTCGGTAACTTGTTCGAATCCGTGCGTGAAGCCTACGACAGCTCCACCCGTCGTCAGAGCACCGCCATGCTGACCCGTATCATGAATATGGCAGCGGAAGATCACCAGCCGCCGCTGGTGCGCGGTCGTCGCGTGAAGCTGAAATATGCCCATGCCGGTGGCTATAACCCGCCAATCGTGGTGATTCACGGCAACCAGGTGAAAGACCTGCCGGATTCCTACAAGCGCTACCTGATGAACTACTTCCGTAAATCGCTGGACGTGATGGGCACGCCTATTCGTATCCAGTTCAAGGAAGGGGAAAACCCGTTCGCCAACAAGCGCAACACCCTGACGCCGAACCAGATGCGTAAGCGTAAGCGTTTGATTAAGCACATTAAGAAAAGCAAATAACCTTCATCAAGCCTCACAAAGTTTGATGCATTATCAAAACCCGCTAACCATGCGGGTTTTTTTCATAATTAAAACAGGATCTATTTTTAGCTCGGTCATAACGAAAGAAGCGGTGGAGGCGCGCTGTGGCAGCGGTACACCGCAAAGATTGCCAGATCATACTTAATAGCGTAAAGCGTCATTCAGACACCGCTGGAAATTACATATTAATATTCACAGTAATTATTTTTTTCAGTGATTTATTTCAATATTCGATATGAACCAAAAATGCTGATCGAAAATGATAAATCCTTATCCATAGTAGAATTATTTGGTTTTTTAATTAACTGGAATTAAGGGCGTTTATATGGATCAGCAATGCACCAATGAATTAATGCCAGAAATAAAAGCCCAGCAGGAAAAGTCGCTATTTACAGCGGAAGAAATTGTCGCAATGGACGATGAAGCACGCGCGATACTTGCAGAGGGAAGGGTTTTGGTACGGAAGCATCCCGCAAATGATATCTGGCGCATAGCAATGGAAGGGAGCATAACCCGCCGCGGGGAAATCGTAGCCTATCCTGACGGCAGCACAGCCGCCATAACCACCAGTGCCGGAAAGGCCAGCTTGTGCAAGGGGGCTGGCGTTGCGCTGGATGGGAGCGTGCTTAATAACGGCGATGAAATTATCAGTATTCTGCAAAGGCACACTTATCTGGTAACGCGTAATGGGGTCGCATCCGGGGCGGATTTTCTGACAGTTACCGGAGCGTAACGCATGGGATACCGTACCGATAATTACGGGCGTGGGCAGGCGCTTGAGAATGATAAAACCACCACCGGCGCCAGGTGTATTGCGTCCATTACAGACAGCACCGAATTTGGGCGCAGAATACTCCGGGTAGGCGATAAAACCACACCCTGTCCCAAATGCGGGAAACAGGGCGTCATAGTATCAGGTGAAGAACGCGTGACATTTCACGGGGTGCCCGCAGCCGTTCACGGTTCAAAAGTACACTGTGATTGCCCTCCGGGTTCGAACCGGGTGATTGCTCCGGCAGGTCAGTGGCTGGGACGGGGACGGGACCCGGTTGAGGTTGCCAGGGAAGAACACGCTGCCAGGCTGGCAGCAGAAAAGCAAGCCGAAGAAAAACGCAGGGCGGAGGAAAGGGAACGTAACCGGGTATTCGCAAAATCCTGCCTGCGCGGTGAGGGTTGCAATGATGCCGGTGACCAGCGCGAGCCACATACCAATTTTGCTGATATGGCTTTTTTTCAGGCCATGCCCGCCAGCGACCCGGCAACCGATTCAGACACCCCGCAGCACGCCCGGACCGCAAAAAAGAAAAAGCCAGACGATATCCCCAAACCGAAAAAGCGCAGCGCCCTGTATCGCTGGTGGAACGGCAACCATGAGGAGATAGATTATCAGGCCGCCGTTGCTGCCGCAGCTGCAGCTTCACGTGCACAGACGGCCACGGCAGGCGCAAGCCTGCTGGAGCTGATAAGCGGCAGGGCGCTGACATACGGCACCTGGGCGGTACGTGGTGCCGCCGGGCTGGGTGAGACAGCCGCCGCCGGAGCGGGTGCATCCGTGGCCGGGCTGCTGGTGGGAATGATGCCCGGAAGGCTGAACGATGGCGAACAGGATTTTATCGACCGTATGCGCCTGGAGCAGATGCGTGAAGCCCCGAGCCGGGTGCGCTATACGTGGGAGAACGACAGCAGCGGGAACGCGGTCCCGCGTGGCTGGCACACGCCACCCGGCCGGGACAGTGTTCGCGTCAGAAAAATGGAGTATGACAGCAGCGCGCAGGCGTACACCTTCACCACGGAAGAAGAACCGCACATCACCATTGTGTGGACGCCTGACCGGACAGACGAGAATAAACCCTGGAATACCGGCAACCAGGCGCGGCCGGTGCTGCCGAACCCGGTGGTTGTTGACCCGCTGCCGGATAACACCAGCATAACGGCGACCACCAGCCCGGCGCCAGAGGAAAAGCGTTTCGCGGATTACATTCTGATCCTGCCGTTCCCTGACCTGCCGCCGATTTATATTTATCTGAGGCACAATCCCGGACAAGTCACGGGCAAAGGGAAAAAAGTAAGTGGCGTATGGCTGTCTGATGCTGATAAGGGGGATGGTTCTCCAATTCCAGAGCAGATAGCTGACAGACTGCGTGGAAGGTCATTTACCAATTTTGACCGCTTCAGAGAGGCTTTCTGGCAGGAGGTGGCAAGAGATCCTGAATTGTCCAGACAATTTAATACCCATAATTTAGCCAATTTACAAAAAGGGAAAGCGCCAGTGCCCTGTAGGAGTGGTTGGGTAGGGAGGCGAGGTAAATTTGAAATACATCATGTAAGGCCCATAGCACAGGGTGGAGAGGTTTATAATGTCGACAATATGAGCATCACAACACCTAAGCGTCATATAGAACTGCATCTGGAAAAGTAGGAAAAAAGATGAGTGAGAAGAAAAGCTATTGTGATTATACAGAACAAGAATTTTTAGATTTAGTTCGCAAAATATGCATGGCTGACGGAGAAACCGAAGAAGATGATATTAATAATCTTTTGGAGTTTGAAAAAGTAAGCGAGCATCCTGATGGCTCTGATCTGATTTATTACCCACAGGATGGACAGGATAATAGTCCTGAAGGAATTGTCAAAGAGGTCAAGCAGTGGCGTAAAGCCAATGGTAAACCTGGCTTTAAAGAATCTTGAGCATCAAGCCCCAGAAGGGGCTTTTTTATGCGCGTTTGATTTTGTGCATTTGAGGTTGAAGCTACAAAGTTTCTGGTAAAGCGAAAACGTCAAGTCAGGTATACGGAAAGGGAAGAACGAGAGGGAAGAGAACCAACAGAACATGCTTTTCACCGTTTGAAAGTATCCTCGAGAATTTTAGACTGCTGGTGGGAATGTATCCGGACCGCACGAACTACGGTTATACGTAGGATTGGGTAATGCTCGTTGAGTGTACAAAAGAGATAGGCACTTTTGTTTTGCGTGGGCACATGGGTGTACACAAAGAAATTTCCATGTGTGAAAAATTCTTTTATTACAATAAATTAATGGTTTGTTTGCTATTCATACTACAAAAGCAAATATCCTTAGCTGAACCCATTAAAACCCTTGCCTGCCGCTGTTTTTTTCGCGCTTTCACAGCAATGACTAACACTGTGTGAAGTCAATCACTATTCACTCCCAACCATCTTTAAATCCAGAAAAGTAGACAATCGTCGAATTTTCATCTTAAAGTCCCTGGTCCGGTACTAGACAAAACTAGCGACTGGTTATCAAATGGTTAACTAACTTTTCGCCGCATGTAAAAAATCGGTCAGATACGTAACTGGCCGGCGTACCTGCTGGTGTTTACAAGCACGACACATACCTTTCGGGAGAATTATGCAATCCTCTGTTAATCACAAAGAGAGCCGAACCTTCTTCGGCCATCCTTATCCGCTCGGTTCGCTGTTCTTTACCGAGATGTGGGAGCGTTTCTCGTTCTACGGCATTCGCCCGCTGCTGATCCTTTTTATGGCCGCCACCGTCTATGACGGCGGGATGGGGCTGGCGCGCGAAAACGCCTCGGCGATTGTCGGTATTTTTGCCGGCACCATGTACCTGGCCGCGCTGCCGGGCGGCTGGCTGGCGGATAACTGGCTCGGCCAGCAGAGAGCCGTCTGGTACGGTTCGATTCTGATCGCGCTCGGCCACCTGTCGATTGCGCTGTCGGCCATCATGGGCAACAACCTGTTCTTTATCGGCCTGATGTTCATCGTGCTCGGCTCTGGCCTGTTCAAAACCTGTATCTCGGTAATGGTCGGCACCCTGTATAAAAAAGGCGATGCGCGTCGTGACGGCGGTTTCTCGCTGTTCTACATGGGCATTAATATGGGCTCGTTCATCGCCCCGCTGATTTCCGGCTGGCTGATAAAAACCCACGGCTGGCACTGGGGCTTTGGTATTGGCGGCATCGGGATGCTGGTGGCGCTGATTATCTTCCGCGTGTTTGCGGTTCCGGCGATGAAGCGCTACGACAGCGAAGTCGGTCTGGACTCCACATGGAACAGCCCGGTGGTGAAGCGCAACGGCGTGGGCGTCTGGCTGCTGGCGCTGGCGGCAGGCGTGGCAACGCTCGTGACGCTGATCGCGCAGGGCGTGATTGTCATTAACCCGGTCGCGGTAGCCAGCGTGCTGGTCTACGTAATTGCGGCGTCCGTTGCTCTCTACTTTATCTACCTGTTCATCTTCGCGGGCCTGAACCGCAAAGAGCGCGCCAGGCTGCTGGTCTGCTTTATTCTGCTGGTCTCCGCCGCGTTCTTCTGGTCCGCGTTTGAGCAGAAGCCAACCTCGTTCAACCTGTTTGCCAACGACTACACTAACCGCATGATCGGTGATTTTGAAATTCCGGCGGTGTGGTTCCAGTCGATTAACGCCCTGTTCATCATCCTGCTGGCCCCGGTGTTCAGCTGGGCATGGCCAAAGCTCGCGAGCATGAACATTCGCCCGAGCAGCATCACCAAGTTTGTTATCGGTATTCTGTGTGCGGCAGCGGGCTTTGGCCTGATGATGCTGGCGGCACAGAACGTGCTGAGCAACGGCGGGGCGGGCGTGTCGCCGTTCTGGCTGGTGGGCAGTATCTTAATGCTGACGCTGGGTGAATTGTGCCTGAGCCCGATCGGTCTGGCGACCATGACCCTGCTGGCGCCGGAGAGAATGCGCGGCCAGATGATGGGGCTGTGGTTCTGCGCCAGCGCGCTGGGTAACCTGGCGGCGGGCCTGATTGGCGGTCACGTGAAGGCCGACCAGCTGGATATGCTGCCGGATCTCTTCGCGCGCTGCTCCATCGCGCTGCTGATTTGTGCCGCAGTGCTGATCGTCCTCATTGTTCCGGTGCGCCGCATGCTGGAAAATGCGCAAACTAAACCGGCAGCTAGCGCCTCATAAACCTCAGTGTGCCGGGGCAGGCGTTATGCCCCGGCACTGTACTTCCTGAGGTGAAACCATGCAGTTAGGATTTGTTGGTCTTGGTGCGGTAGTGGAAACAGCCTATCTGCCCGCACTACGTAATCTGTTCGATGGCGCTGTTCGTTGTTTCGGCTTTGATGTTCTCCCCGCAAAGCACCCTGAAGGCGTTACGCGCTGCGCCTCGCTTGCGGCGCTTTTAGCCACCCCGCTGGATACCCATTTTATTACCACCGCATCGCTGCACCACCTTGAGGTGCTTGAGCTGGCGATTGCCTCGCCGGTTCCGCGGATTGTGATTGAAAAACCGATTGTCGCCACGCTTCCTCAAATCGAAAAACTTAACACGCTGCTGGCAACGCCCGGCGTGGCGTCCCGCGTGCTGGCGCTCGACCACTGGATGGCGCGCATCGAAACGGTGAAGCGGTCGCTGGTCGGCCATGTATCTGACATTGCCAGAATCGAAGGTTTTTTGCAGGAGCCGAGCGGATATAACGCCGCAGGGGAACCCATCGCGCTCAATTTCGCGACCGGAGAACCGGATACCAGAACGCTTCACCACCCGGACGGCGTGATTCTGGATATCGGAACGCACGTGCTGGCGATGCTGCGTGAAACGCTGCGCTATCTGGGCGGTCAGGACGATATGACGCTGCAGGTGGTAACGGCTAAAAACCGCCTGGGCCACGATATCGCAAAGGGTGACCTGACCACCGCGGAAGGCGAGGCGCACTTGCAGGGAACCATCAGCGGCGTGCCGGTGGATATCTGGCTTAATAAATACGCGGGACCCGCGGGCGGGCAAAAGGGCCTGCGTCTCTATTTACGCGACGGCCGCATTATCAACTACGACCGACGCGGCGCGGAAGATGTGCTGGAGCTAGTTAAAGGTAAGACTATTCAGCGCTGGTATATCCCCGGCACGATCTACGAACGCTGTCTTGCCGGCCATATTCTTGGCGCAAACAGTCTGTTTGAGCGTGATCCGCAGGAGGTGAGCCGCACAACACGCCGCAGGATCGATGAGGTGGCGCTGCTGCTGACCTTGCAGCAACAGTTGCGTGGCCCGCACTGAAGACGTGGTAAAATTATCGCAGACCTGAACGTCCTGAAGGAGACACCATGACCATTACCTGCCCGGATTGCCAGGCACAGCTTGAACCCCTGAACGGGGCGGCGCACTGCGACAGCTGTAATAAAGATATTGCGCTCGAAGCCCGCTGCCCGGAGTGCCATCAGCCACTCCAGGTCTTAAAGGCCTGCGGGGCGGTGGACTATTTCTGCCAGAACGGCCACGGCTTAATTTCTAAAAAGCGCGTGGAGTTTGTTCCGCCCGAAGATTAATCGCACACGCAGTCTTCGCCTTTTTTCCACAGCTCGACCAGCGACTCGGGCGCTTCCTGCTCAGGTACCAGCACGATGATATCGGCGTAGTGCGCCTGATTTTGGCCGGTCCAGATAATCTGGATGCGGAAATAGCGCTGGTCACCGCTGCCGGGTGACGACGTCTGACCCGGCGGCTGACCGCGTGGAAAGGCCTGCTCCAGGATGCTCACCAGGCGCTGGCGCTGGGCCTCATTAAGCGAGGAGAGCGCGATGGTACGCTGGCCGCTCAGCTTAGGAATAAAAGCGACGCCGCCTTCCCGGGCCAGCTCAACCACGGCGTCATCCGTCAGTTCCGGAACCTGCATTTACAGCACTCCCACCTGTTCCCAGGCCTGTTTTATCGCCGCCCCAACGTCGCTACCGGAGCGTTTCTCTCCGTGCGCTATCGTCAGTTTTGCGAAGGCATCAAAATCCGCATCCTGCGCCAGATTGCGATCGCAAACCGTGTCGTACCAGGCATAACCGGCTTTTTCCCAGGCGTAACCGCCGATCGCCGTCGCGGCCAGGTAAAACGCCCGGTTGGGGATGCCGGAGTTAAGATGGACGCCGCCGTTATCCTCGCGCGTTTTGATGAAATCTTTCATGTGCGCGGGCTGCGGGTCTTTGCCGAGCAGGGGATCGTCGTAGGCGGTGCCGGGTTCAGACATGGAGCGCAGCCCTTTGCCGTTAATGCCCGCAGCCAGCAGCCCTTCACCAATCAACCAGTCTGCTTTATCGGCGGTTTGCTTGAGATGGTACTGTTTCACCAGCGAACCAAACACGTCTGACAGGGACTCATTCAGCGCGCCTGACTGTTCGAAATAGATTAGCCCGGCTTCGGTCTCGGTGACGCCGTGGCTCAGCTCGTGTGCCACCACGTCGATGGCAACCGTAAAGCGGTTAAAGATCTCCCCGTCACCGTCGCCAAACACCATCTGCTGACCGTTCCAGAAGGCGTTCTGATATTCCCGACCGTAATGCACGGTGCCGGTCAAAATCAGTCCCTTATTATCGAGCGAATCGCGCTGATATTCTTTCCAGAAGAAATCATGGGTAATACCCAAATAATCATACGCCTCGTCCACGGCCACATCGCCATTCGACGGCTGGCCCTCGTAACGCACCTGGGTACCCGGCAGCTCCTGGGTCTGTTTCGCATCGTAGATATCGCGCTCAAGCTGACCGGCTTTATTCACGTGCGGCGCGGCGGGTTTGCCCGGCATATGCGCCATCAGCGTCTGGACGTGGGTTAAGGTCTGACGGGCATAGCGCTGCTGCGGTTCGGAACCGCTTTCGATAATACGACGAAGAATATAAGGGGGAATAACGCTACGAAGATGGGACATGCTGCTCTCCTTATTAAAAAAGGGAATAGCAGCAGTATAGTAAGTAACCGGCGAAGAATTATCCGGTTTTGCGCTGACGCGTCTTTTTCACCGGTTTAATTGATTTCACTTCGCTTTCCACCCAGCCGTCAGACAGGCGGGTGGTAAGAACGTCACCGGTGTTCACCTGTTTGGTTTGCTTCAGCACTTTGCCGTCCGCTGCTGTCGTTACGCTATAGCCACGCGCCAGCGTGGAGAGGGGGCTGACGGCTTCCAGATGGGTCACCGCGTTGCCAAAACGCTCACGTGTGGTGCTCAGGCGCGCCCGGAGAGTCTCCGCCAGACGATATTCCAGCTGCTGAATGCGCGTTTGCGCACGATAGATTTTCGGCTGCGGATTCTGCTGGTTCAGGCGCTGGGTCACACGCTGCTGGCGCGTCACCGCGCGCTTAAGCTGATTATCAAGCGCAAAGTTCATGCGCTGACGCAGGCGTTCCAGCACGGTCTGCTGACGCGCCAGACGAAGCTGCGGGTGCTGCTGCTGAAGACGGTGATGAAGCTGGGTAAAGCGGCGGGTACGGTTGGCAAGGAAGTAGTCCATCGCCATCTCAAGACGCTGCTGGCCGTTCTGAAGCTGACGCAGCAGCTCCAGCTGGTTACGGCTCACCACTTCCGCCGCCGCGGACGGCGTAGGCGCACGCAGATCCGCAACAAAATCCGCAATTGTCACGTCCGTTTCATGCCCGACGGCGCTCACCACGGGGATCTCGCTTGCAAAGATTGCCCGCGCCACGCGCTCGTCGTTAAAGCTCCACAGGTCTTCCAGCGAGCCGCCGCCGCGCCCGACGATCAACACGTCACACTCCTTACGCGCATTTGCCAGTTCAATGGCGCGTACAATCTGACCTGGCGCATCGTCACCCTGAACGGCGGTCGGGTAGATAATGACGGGCAGGGAAGGATCGCGACGCTTCAGTACGTGCAAAATGTCGTGCAGGGCGGCACCGGTTTTCGAGGTGATGACACCCACGCAGTGGGCAGGCGAGGGCAGCGGCTTTTTGAACTGTTGGTCGAAAAGTCCCTCTTCGGAGAGCTTCGCCTTTAACTGTTCATACTTTTGCTGCAGCAGGCCTTCGCCCGCGGGCTGCATGCTCTCAACGATGATTTGATAATCGCCGCGCGGCTCATACAGGGTGATATTGGCGCGAACCAGAACCTGCTGGCCGTGCTGCGGACGGAACGTCACGCGGCGGTTGCTGTTACGGAACATCGCGCAGCGCACCTGGGCGGTATCGTCTTTTAAGGTAAAGTACCAGTGTCCGGAAGACGGCTGCGTGAAGTTTGAGATTTCACCGCTGATCCAGACCTGCCCCATTTCCTGCTCAAGCAGCAAACGCACCGTCTGATTAAGGCGGCTGACAGTATAAATTGAGGGGGATTGAGAGGATAACATGTGAGCGGGATCAAATTCTAAATCAGCAAGTTATTCAGTCGATAGTAACCTGCTGAGAGGCATTCGCAAGCATTTTTTCAAAAAAGTGTAGATGCAATCGGTTACGCTCTGTATAATGCCACGGCAATATTTAACCACCCAGGTCAGAGATATTGCCCATGCTACGTATCGCTAAAGAAGCACTGACGTTTGACGACGTCCTCCTCGTTCCCGCTCATTCCACCGTTCTGCCGAATACTGCCGACCTCAGCACGCAGTTGACGAAAACCATTCGTCTGAACATTCCTATGCTCTCCGCGGCAATGGACACCGTGACTGAAGCGCGCCTGGCTATCGCCCTGGCACAGGAAGGCGGCATTGGCTTTATCCACAAAAACATGTCTATCGAGCGTCAGGCGGAAGAAGTTCGCCGCGTGAAGAAGCATGAGTCCGGCATCGTGTCCGACCCTCAGACCGTTCTGCCAACCACTACCCTGCACGAAGTGAAAGCCCTGACCGAACGTAACGGCTTTGCCGGCTACCCGGTAGTGACCGAAGACAATGAACTGGTGGGCATCATCACCGGTCGTGACGTGCGCTTCGTGACTGACCTGAACCAGCCTGTCAGTGTCTACATGACGCCAAAAGAGCGTCTGGTGACCGTCCGCGAAGGCGAAACTCGCGACGTGGTGCTGGCGAAAATGCACGAAAAACGCGTTGAGAAAGCGCTGGTTGTGGATGCGAACTTCCACCTGCGCGGCATGATCACCGTTAAAGATTTCCAGAAAGCAGAACGTAAACCGAACGCCTGTAAAGACGAGCATGGCCGTCTGCGCGTCGGCGCTGCCGTAGGCGCGGGTGCAGGTAACGAAGAGCGCGTTGACGCGCTGGTGGCGGCGGGCGTTGACGTCCTGCTGATTGACTCCTCTCACGGCCACTCCGAAGGCGTGCTGCAGCGTATTCGCGACACCCGTGCAAAATACCCTGACCTGCAGATCATTGGCGGCAACGTGGCGACGGGCGCAGGCGCTCGCGCGCTGGCTGACGCCGGCTGCAGCGCGGTGAAAGTGGGTATCGGCCCTGGCTCCATCTGTACCACCCGTATCGTGACCGGCGTGGGCGTTCCACAGATCACCGCGGTTTCTGACGCGGTTGAAGCGCTGGAAGGCACCGGTATTCCGGTTATCGCTGACGGCGGTATCCGCTTCTCTGGCGATATCGCGAAAGCCATCGCCGCGGGCGCTGCTGCCGTAATGGTAGGCTCCATGCTCGCTGGTACCGAAGAATCCCCGGGCGAAATCGAACTCTACCAGGGCCGTTCTTACAAATCTTACCGTGGGATGGGCTCCCTGGGCGCGATGTCCAAAGGTTCCTCTGACCGTTACTTCCAGACCGATAACGCTGCTGACAAACTGGTACCGGAAGGTATCGAAGGCCGCGTGGCCTATAAAGGCCGTCTGAAAGAGATCATTCACCAGCAGATGGGCGGCCTGCGTTCCTGTATGGGTCTGACCGGCTGTGGTACCATTGACCTGCTGCGTACCAAAGCGGAATTCGTACGTATCAGCGGTGCGGGTATCCAGGAGAGCCACGTTCACGACGTGACGATCACCAAAGAGTCCCCGAACTACCGTCTGGGCTCCTGATAAGTTTCCGCGCCCGGCTTCTGCCGGGCGCTTTGTTTTGTTTCACTTGCCTCGGAATTAGCGTCAATGACGGAAAACATTCATAAACATCGCATTCTCATCCTGGACTTCGGTTCTCAGTACACTCAGCTGGTGGCGCGTCGCGTACGTGAACTGGGCGTTTACTGTGAGCTCTGGGCGTGGGATGTCACGGAAGCACAGATTCGCGAATTCAATCCAAGCGGCATCATCCTCTCCGGCGGTCCGGAAAGCACCACCGAAGAGAACAGCCCGCGCGCGCCGCAGTACGTGTTCGAAGCGGGCGTACCGGTATTCGGCGTCTGCTACGGCATGCAGACCATGGCGATGCAGCTGGGCGGTCACGTAGAAGGCTCTAACGAGCGTGAGTTTGGCTACGCGCAGGTTGAAGTCGTCACCGACAGCGCGCTGGTGCGCGGTATCGAAGACTCCCTGACCGCAGACGGCAAGCCGCTGCTGGACGTGTGGATGAGCCACGGCGACAAAGTCACCGCCATCCCGTCCGACTTCGTGACCGTTGCCAGCACCGAAAGCTGCCCGTTCGCCATCATGGCGAACGAAGAAAAACGCTTCTACGGCGTGCAGTTCCACCCGGAAGTGACCCACACCCGTCAGGGTATGCGCATGCTGGAGCGCTTCGTGCGTGACATCTGCCAGTGTGAAGCCCTGTGGACCCCGGCAAAAATCATCGACGACGCCGTTGAGCGTATCCGCCAGCAGGTTGGCGATGACAAAGTGATCCTCGGCCTCTCCGGCGGCGTGGACTCCTCCGTCACCGCGATGCTGCTGCACCGCGCCATCGGCAAAAACCTGACCTGCGTCTTCGTGGACAACGGTCTGCTACGTCTGAACGAAGCGAAGCAGGTCATGGACATGTTCGGCGACCACTTCGGTCTGAACATCGTTCACGTGGAAGGCGAGCAGCGCTTCCTGGACGCGCTGAAAGGCGAAAACGATCCGGAAGCGAAACGTAAGATCATCGGCCGCGTGTTCGTGGAAGTGTTCGACGAAGAAGCGCTGAAGCTGGAAGACGTGAAGTGGCTGGCGCAGGGTACCATCTATCCGGACGTGATCGAGTCTGCGGCATCCGCCACGGGCAAAGCGCACGTCATCAAATCTCACCACAACGTGGGCGGCCTGCCGAAAGAGATGAAGATGGGTCTGGTTGAACCGCTGCGCGAGCTGTTCAAAGACGAAGTGCGTAAAATCGGTCTGGAACTGGGTCTGCCGTACGACATGCTCTACCGTCACCCGTTCCCGGGTCCAGGTCTGGGCGTGCGCGTGCTGGGCGAAGTGAAGAAAGAGTACTGCGACCTGCTGCGTCGCGCGGACGCGATCTTCATCGAGGAGCTGCACAAAGCTGACCTGTACAACAAGGTAAGCCAGGCGTTCACCGTGTTCCTGCCGGTTCGCTCCGTCGGCGTCATGGGCGATGGCCGTAAGTACGACTGGGTTGTTTCCCTGCGTGCGGTGGAAACCATCGACTTCATGACCGCGCACTGGGCGCACCTGCCGTATGACTTCCTGGGCCGCGTGTCTAACCGCATCATCAACGAAGTGAACGGTATTTCCCGCGTGGTGTACGACATCAGTGGTAAGCCACCGGCTACGATTGAGTGGGAATGATTTCCCTCTGAATTAACACCCAAACCCTCTGCCTGCGCAGGGGGTTTTTTATTGCCTTATTTCCCTTCACCCAACCGATACGCCAGCGCCACCACCAGCGACTGCACCAGGCACAGCGTTGCCGACTGAGACCGGAACGCATCCACCTGCGCCTCTTTCACCACAAAGCAGAGATCGCTGAACGTTGCCAGCGGGCTTATCTGGCTGTCCGTAATCACGATCTGCCGTGCGCCGACGCTGGCGGCGGTTTCGCTGACCATCACCGTCTCTTCCGCGTACGGCGAGAAGCTGATCGACACCACGATGTCGCGCGCCTTAATGCGGCTGATCTGCTCGCGCAGCATCCCGCCCATGCCGTCGAGCAGGATAGGGCGGCACTCCAGATGGCTCAGGGCGTAGGTGAGGTAGGCCGCGACGCTAAACGAGCGACGCAGTCCGGCGATGTAGATAGTGTCGGCGTCGGCCAGCAACTGTACCGCGCGCTCCAGCATTTCCGGCTCGGCGCGGGCGGCCAGCTGCTGTAGCGCCTGCGCGTTCGAGCGGGCGAACTCCTGCAGAATATCGAGCGGCGTTTCCGGCACGGCCTCGCTCTCCATTTCGCGGAACAGCCGCGCGCGGTCGCTGTAGCTGGCCGTCTCCTCCACCAGGTTCATGCGAAACAGCTGTTTCATTTCGTTGAAGCCGGTGAAGTCAAAGGCGTTGGCAAAGCGGATCAGCGTCGAAGGCGGCACGTCGGCGCGCTCGGCAATGACGGCAACCGTATCAAAGGCCACGCTGTTGGTGTTATCCAGCACGTAGCGGGAGACCTGCTGCAGCCTCTTGCTCAGGCTATCGTAGCGATCGCGGATTTGCTGCTGCAGTTCGTTCAGGCTGGTTGCTGTCGTCATGTTATCCCCCAAATACAGTCTGATGATTCTAAACGCAAAACCGCGTCTTTTAAATGTCGGCCATCCATCTGGCAGCAAAAATGAAACAGAAGCTTCAGTCATTTCCTCGCCCGAAATCCCTTAATAGCGCACGCAGCGTCAGTGTTGCTGGCTGTTAACATAAAAATCCATCCTTGATCACAATAATCATCATTTATTTTATTTCAACTTAAAATGGAATATTTGTTTCATATATAGTGTCCAGTACACAGCGTTCAGGTAACAGTCACGTATCAACAGCGAGAGGTTAAGGATGGAGACGGTAGCGAATTTTATTCACGGCGAATGTGTCACCGGTTCAGGCCAGCGCGTTCAGGCGATCTTCAACCCGGCCACCGGCGAGCAGATCCGCCAGGTGGTGATGAGTACGGCACAGGAAACGGAGCAGGCGATTGCCGCCGCGCAGCAGGCGTTTCCCGCGTGGGCGCGCCAGGCTCCGCTTAAGCGCGGGCGCGTGATGTTCCGCTTCAAGGCGCTGCTGGAAGAGAACATGACGCGCCTGGCCCGCATCATCAGCGAAGAGCACGGCAAGGTTTTCTCCGACGCGGTGGGCGAACTGACCCGCGGCCTGGAAGTGGTGGAATTTGCCTGCGGTATCCCGCATCTGCAAAAGGGTGAACACTCTGCGAACGTCGGTACCGGCGTCGACAGCCACTCGCTGATGCAGCCGCTCGGCGTCTGCGCCGGGATCACGCCGTTTAACTTCCCGGCGATGGTGCCGATGTGGATGTTCCCCATTGCGCTGGCGACCGGGAATACCTTCGTGCTGAAGCCGTCGGAAAAAGACCCTTCTCTCGCGCTCGCGCTGGCGCAGCTGCTAAAAGAGGCAGGCCTGCCGGACGGCGTCTTCAACGTGGTGCAGGGGGATAAAGAGTCCGTTGACGTGCTCCTGACCGACCCGCGCGTGCAGGCGGTGAGCTTTGTCGGCTCCACGCCGATTGCCGAATACATTTACCAGACCGCCTCCGCCCACGGTAAGCGCTGTCAGGCGCTGGGCGGCGCGAAAAACCACTGCATTTTAATGCCGGATGCTGACATGGAGATGGCGACCAACGCCATCATGGGTGCGGCCTACGGCGCGGCGGGGGAACGCTGCATGGCGCTCTCGGTGGTGCTGGCGGTGGGGGATAAAACCGCCGATGACCTCTGCACCAGGCTGGAAAAACAGATTGAAGCGCTGCGCGTCGGGCCGGGGCTGGACCAGACACCGGAAAACGAAATGGGGCCGCTTATCTCCTCCGCGCACCGCAGCAAGGTGCTGGGCTATATCGACAGCGGGGAAGCGCAGGGGGCGAAATTGCGCGTGGACGGGCGCGGCTTCAGCGTGAAGGGCCACGAGCAGGGCTACTTCGTCGGGCCGACGCTGTTCGATAACGTCACACCGGAGATGACCATCTATAAAGAAGAGATTTTTGGCCCGGTGCTTTCTGTGGTGCGCGTAGCAGATTACGCCAGCGCGGTGGACCTCATTAACCGCCATGAATATGGTAATGGCTCGGCGATCTTCACCCGTGACGGCGGCTGCGCGCGCCGCTTCTGCGAAGAGGTGCAGGCGGGCATGGTGGGGGTCAACGTGCCGATCCCGGTGCCGATGGCATTCCACAGTTTCGGTGGCTGGAAGCGTTCCATCTTTGGCGCGCTCAACGTACACGGCAACGACGGCGTGCGTTTCTACACCCGAATGAAAACCATCACCGCGCGCTGGCCGGAAATGCAGCAGGAGACAGGCGCTGCGTTCTCCATGCCGACGCTGGGCTGACAGGAGGCATTATGCAAACCGAACGTATGACCATGGCCCAGGCGCTGGTCCGGTTCCTGAATCAACAGTACGTCAGCGTTGACGGCAACGAAACGCCCTTCGTGGAGGGCGTGGCGACGATCTTTGGGCACGGCAACGTGCTGGGTATTGGCCAGGCGCTGGAGCAGGATCCCGGTCATCTGAAAATCATGCAGGGGTGCAACGAGCAGGGCATTGCCCACATGGCGACGGGATTCGCCAAACAGCACCGCCGCCAGCGCATTTTTGCCGTCACCTCCTCGGTCGGGCCGGGCGCCGCCAATATGGTCACGGCAGCGGCCACCGCCACGGCGAACCGCATCCCGCTTTTACTGCTGCCGGGCGATATCTACGCCAGCCGCCAGCCGGACCCGGTGCTGCAGCAGATCGAGCAGTATCACGATCTCAGCATCAGCACCAACGACTGCTTCCGTCCGGTTTCCCGCTACTGGGACCGCATCAACCGCCCCGAGCAGCTCATGAGCGCCATGCTAAGCGCGATGCGAACGCTTACTGACCCCGCAGATACCGGAGCGGTGACCCTCTGTCTGCCGCAGGACGTGCAAGGGGAAGCGTGGGACTACCCGCTAAGCTTCTTCGCGCGTCGGGTGCACCACATCGAACGCCGTCCGCCCGATCCGCAGCGACTGGCGCAGGCGCGGGCGCTGATCGCCCGCAAGCGCCGTCCGCTGGTGGTGTGCGGCGGCGGCGTGCGCTACTCCGGCGCGCATGAGGCGTTTCGCGAATTTGTCGAGACGCTGCAGCTGCCGTTTGCCGAAACGCAGGCCGGGAAGGGGGCGCTGGTAAGTGACCACCCACTTAACCTCGGCGGCGTAGGGGTGACGGGGGGAATGGCCGCCAACCAGCTCGCGCCACAGGCTGACTTAGTGATTGGTGTCGGCACGCGCCTGACCGACTTTACCACCGGCTCCAAGGCGCTCTTTTCCCATCCGGACGTCGAATTCCTGCTGCTTAACGTGGCTGAGTTTGACGCCCTGAAGCTGGACGCCACCGCGCTGATTGCCGATGCCCAAACCGGGCTCCAGGCCTTAACCCACGCGCTCGGCGAGTATCGCAGCGGCTGGGGAGAGGCGATCGCCCAGGCGAAATCCGCGTGGCGCGATGAGTGCCGCCGCCTGTGGGATCGCCAGTGGCATCCGGACGACGCGCCCGAAGTGGCGGGGCATCTGGACGCGCAGCTGGCGGAATACGGCGAGACGCTCAACACCCGCCTGACCCAGACGCGGGTGCTGGGGCTGATCAATCAGCATGTGGAAGATAACGCCATCGTGGTGGGCGCGGCCGGTTCGCTGCCGGGAGATTTACAGCGCCTCTGGCAGGTCAAAACGCCGGACAGCTATCACCTGGAGTACGGCTACTCCTGCATGGGCTACGAGATTGCGGCGGCCATCGGCGCGAAGCTCGCCCGACCCGGGCAGCCGGTTTACGCCCTGGTGGGGGATGGTTCCTACATGATGCTGCACTCCGAGCTGCAAACCGCCGTACAGGAGGGCATTAAGGTCACCGTTCTGCTGTTTGATAACGCCAGCTTCGGCTGCATTAACAACCTTCAGATGGGGCACGGAATGGGCAGCTTCGGCACGGAAAACCGCCATCGCAGCCCGGAAACCGGGCGGCTTGACGGGCCGCTGGTGAAGGTCGACTTTGCGCAAAACGCGGAAAGCTACGGTTGCCGCGCGTGGCGCGTGAACGACGAGCAAAGCCTGCTGGCGGCGCTTGAGGCGTCACGCGCCCATCCGGGCCCGACGCTGCTGGACATCAAGGTATTGCCGAAGACCATGACCCATGACTACGCCTCGTGGTGGCGAACCGGTGACGCGCAGGTGGCAGAGTCGTCTGCCGTGCGTGAGGCCGCGGAGCAAACGCAGGCGCAGGTGAAAAAAGCCCGTCAGTATTGAGTTTTCCTGTCTTAACGAAATTTTCATTTCATTTCATTTCCCCCTCACCCTAACCCTCTCCCAAAAGTGGAGAGGGGATGGGGTGGTGCACTCTTTTCTCCCTCGCTCCTTTGGGGAGAGGGCCGGAGTGAGGGGTGAGCAGTACCTTCTTTCATGTTGTGAGATTGATAACAAAAATTATCTCATACATCTCAAAAGTGTTAACCCGCACTCAAAAACATAATTTTCACTATTTATAAAAATGAAATAAATGTTTTATTTATAGGGTCGTTAGTTCACAGCATTCACCAACACCGGGAGCCGTTATGTTTAACATTGCTTTACTGGGCGCTGGCCGAATTGGTCAGGTACATGCAGCTAACATCGCCAGCCACGGCGCGACCACGCTCTGGTCCGTGGTTGACCCGAATCAGGAATTTGCCACCCGTCTCGCCGCACAGTATCAGGCCCGCCAGCAGAGCGTGGATGAGGCGATGACCGACCCTAACGTTCACGCCGTGCTGATCGCCTCCGCCACCGACACCCACGCGGATCTGATTGAAATGGCCGCCCGCCACGGCAAGGCTATCTTCTGCGAAAAGCCGGTACACCTCGACCTCGCCCGAGTGCGCGACTGCCTGAAAGTGGTTAAAGAGTACGACGTGCCGCTGTTCATCGGCTTTAACCGCCGCTTTGACCCGCAGTTCCGCCGCGTGAAAACCGATGCCCAGGCCGGGCGCATCGGCAAGCCGGAATCGTTGCTGATCATCTCCCGCGACCCGTCTCCGCCGCCTGCGGAGTACGTGCGCGTCTCCGGCGGCATGTTCCGCGATATGACCATTCACGACTTCGACATGGCCCGTTTCATCATGGGCGAAGAGCCGGTGTCGGTGTATGCCCAGGGCAGTAACCTGGTGGATCCGGCGATTGGCGAGGCGGGGGATATCGATACCGCGTTTATCGTTCTGAAATATGCCTCCGGCGCGATGGCGACCATCGTCAACAGCCGCCGCTCCTCTTACGGCTACGACCAGCGCCTGGAGCTGCATGGCTCCGAAGGGCTGCTGTGCGCCGGCAATATTCTTGAAAACCAGGTGCAGCACTACGGCAAAGAGGGCTGCACCAGCGCGCTGCCGGAACACTTCTTCCTGCAGCGCTACAAATCCGCTTACGCCGCGGAATGGGAACACTTTGTTGCGGTCCTGCGCGGCGAAGCGGTGCCTGACTGCAGCGGCGATGATGGTGAACGTGCGCTGTACCTCGCGGATAAAGCGCTGGAGTCGCTGCGTAGCCAGCGCGAGATCGTCCTCTAAACACAACAACCCTACACATAGAGACATAATAATGAAAAAACTGATCTTAGCCGCCCTCATCGCCATGACGTCCGGGGCCGCCCTCGCCGAAAACGAGCAGATTGTTTTCAGTACGCCAAACCTGGCCATGCCGTTTGAGGTTCACATGCAGCGCACGGCGGTGAAAGCCGCGAAAGAGATGGGCGTGAAGCTTCAGGTACTGGACGGGCAGGGCAGTTCACCGAAGCAGGTGGCTGACCTGGAAAACGCCATTACCCGCGGGGCGCAGGGCTTTATCGTCTCCCCGAACGACGTGAACGCGGTCTCCAGCGCGGTGGATGAAATTCAGGATGCAAAGCTGCCGGTGGTCACCCTTGACCGCTCCGTCGACAGCCAGAAGAAAGTGCCTCACTTTGGCGCCAACAACTACAAAGGCGGCCAGGCGATTGGCGACTTCGTCAAAACCAAATTCCCCGACGGGGCAGAGATCATCCTGCTCACCGGCCAGCCGGGCTCCTCCTCCAATATTGAACGCACCAAAGGGATCCGCGACAGCCTGAAGGCGGGCGGGGATAAGTACAAGATCGTCGCCGATCAGACCGGCAACTGGATGCGTTCTGAAGGGATGCGCATCGTCGAAAGCGTTCTGCCTTCGCTACCGAAACGCCCGCAGGTGATCCTCTCCGCCAACGACGATATGGCGCTGGGCGCGATTGAAGCCCTGCAGAGCCAGGGCGTGAAGCCGGGTGAAATCCTCGTGACCGGCTTTGATGCGGTACCGGAAGCGCTGGCCCGCGTGCGCGATGGCTGGCTGGCGGTAACGGCGGATCAGCGTCCGGGCTTTGCGGTGCAGACGGCGATGAGCCAGCTGGTGGCCAACGTGCGCGAGAAGAAAGCCATCACCGGGGCCGACTACCCGCCAACGCTGATCACCAAAGAGAACCTGCAGCAGGCTGAGCGTATCGGTGAGGCTGGTAACTGATATGTCCCGAGCCGCCTCTGGCGGCTCAACATGAGGAGGAGCAGACCGATGTCGCAACCCTTACTGAAAGTGACCGACCTGGCAAAAAGCTTTTCCGGCGTCTGGGCGCTAAGCAGCGCCCAGTTGACCGTCGGCGCGGGGGAGATCCACGCCCTGCTGGGGGAAAACGGAGCGGGAAAATCCACGCTGCTGAAGGCGCTTGCGGGCGCGCAGCCGCAAACCCGCGGGGATATCTGGTTCAACGGCGAAATGCTGCCGGTGGACGACTCCCCGGTGGAACGGCAGAACAAGGGCATTATCACCATCTATCAGGAATTCAACCTGCTGCCCAACATGACTGTCGCGGAAAACATGTTTCTCGGGCGCGAGCCGCGTAAACGGAACCTGATCGTCGACGAAAGGGCGGTAAATCAGGAGGCGCAGGTCATTCTCGATTACCTGCAGCTAAACGTTGCGCCGACCACGCCGGTCGCCCGTCTGAGCGTCGCCCAGCAGCAGATGGTGGAGATCGCCCGGGCGCTGACCCTCAACGCTCGCCTGATCATCATGGACGAACCTTCCGCCGCGCTGAGCGACAGCGAGGTGGAAAGCCTGCACCGCGTGGTGCGGGAGCTTAAAAACCGCGGCGTGAGCATTATTTACGTTACCCACCGCCTGCACGAAGTTTTCCAGCTCTGCGATCGCTTCACCGTATTTCAGGACGGCCGCTTCACCGGTACCGGTGCGGTGGCGGAGACCAACGTCGAACAGCTGATCCGCCTGATGGTCGGGCGCGACGTGGCCTTTAACCGTCGCCCCGCCAGCGAAACCCATCATCAAGACAAACCTGTCCGCCTGACGGTGAAGGGGCTGAGCCGCGAAAAGCCGCCGCTGGATCCGCACGGCATCGCCCTGCACGACATCAGCTTCCACGTCCATGCCGGGGAGGTTCTGGGCATTGCCGGACTGGTGGGCGCGGGACGCACCGAGGTGGCTCGCTGCCTGTTTGGCGCAGACGCCTTTACCTCCGGGAGCTTTGAGCTGGATGGTGTGCCGTACCAGCCGCGCGACCCGCTGTATGCCCTCGACCAGGGCGTGGCGCTGGTGCCCGAAGACCGTAAAAAAGAGGGGGCGGTGCTCGGGCTGTCGATTCGCGACAACCTGTCGCTCTCGTGTCTCTCCTCGCTGCTGCAGTGGCGCTGGTTCGTGAACACCCGCAAAGAGGACGATCTGATTGAGTCCTACCGGCAGGCCCTGCAGATCAAAATGGTCAACAGCGCGCAGGAGGTGCGCAAGCTCTCCGGCGGTAACCAGCAGAAGGTGATCCTCGCGCGCTGCATGGCGCTCAACCCGCGGGTGCTGATCGTCGATGAGCCGACGCGCGGCATCGACGTGGGGACCAAATCGGAAGTGCACCAGGTGCTGTTTGACATGGCGAAAAAGGGCGTGGCGGTGATCGTGATCTCCTCCGATCTGCCTGAAGTGATGGCGGTGTCTGACCGGATCATCACCCTCAGCGAAGGCCGGGTGACCGGCGAGATCCACGGTGACGACGCTAACGAAGAACGGCTGATGACGATGATGGCCATCAACCACAACGCCCTGAACGCGGCATAACGGAGTTTCTCATGACGCAGATGATTTCTAAAACGCAGGCCCCGGTCAAACGCGCCGGACGCATCGATCCCATCGCCTTCTTCGAGCGCTTCGGGGTGTTGATTTTCATGATCCTGCTGCTGATCTTCTTCCAGTCGCAGAACAGTAACTTTTTCTCTGAACGCAACATTTTCAACATCCTGACCGAGGTGTCCATCTACGGGATCATGGCCGTGGGGATGACCTTCGTCATTCTGACCGCCGGGATCGACCTCTCCGTGGGCTCCATTCTGGCGGTGTGCGCCATGACCGCGGCGTACGTCATTAAGGGCGATAACTTCACCACCGTCGACCCGAACGCCTGGGGCGGCATGAGCTGGCTGATCGGGCTGGGGATTTGTCTGGCGATGGGCACGGCGATTGGCTTCCTGCACGGCCTGGGCGTCACCCGCCTGCGTCTGCCGCCATTTATCGTCACCCTCGGCGGGATGACCATCTGGCGCGGCCTGACGCTGGTGATCAACGACGGCGCGCCGATTGCCGGTTTTGACCCTGGCTACCGTTGGTGGGGGCGCGGGGAGCTGCTCGGCATCTCCATTCCGATCTGGATCTTCGCCATCGTCGCCGTCGGCGGCTATCTGGCGCTGCATAAAACCCGCTGGGGCCGCTTCGTCTACGCCATCGGCGGCAACCCGGAGGCGGCGCGCCTGGCGGGGGTGAACGTCAAGCGCGTGCTCGTCAGCGTCTACGTGCTGATTGGCTGTCTGGCCGGGCTGGCGGGCTTCATCCTGAGCGCGCGTCTGGGGAGCGCCGAGGCGGTGGCCGGGATCTCCTTTGAGCTGCGCGTTATCGCCTCGGTGGTGATTGGCGGCACCTCGCTGATGGGCGGCTACGGGCGCATCGGCGGCACCATTATCGGCTCCATCATTATGGGCATTCTGATTAACGGCCTGGTGCTGATGAACGTCTCGGCTTACTACCAGCAGATTATCACCGGGTTAATTATCGTTCTGGCGGTGGCGTTTGATACCTACGCCAAGAGCCGTCGCGGCGCACTGTGAGGATCGTGATGAAAGAGGTTCGTATTGGATTGATTGGCACCGGGTATATCGGCAAGGCGCACGCTATCGCCTATGCCCAGGCCCCGACGGTGTTCAACCTGCGCGGCAGGCTGGTGCGCGAGATGGTGGCGGAAGTCACGCCGGAGCTGGCGGCAGAGCGCGCCCGGGCGTTTGGCTTTAACCGTTCAACGGGAGACTGGCGGGCGCTGGTGGCCGACCCGGCCATTGACGTGGTGGATATTTGCTCACCCAACCACCTGCATAAAGAGATGGCGCTGGAGGCGATCCGCCACGGCAAGCACGTCTACTCGGAGAAGCCTCTGGCGCTCAACGCCCACGATGCGCGCGAGATGGTCGACGCCGCGAAGCGGGCCGGGGTGAAAACGCTGGTGGGGTTCAACTACATGAAGAACCCGACGGCGCAGCTGGCGAAGGAGATTATCGTCCGCGGCGAGATAGGCGATGTGATCCACTTCTACGGCACCCACAACGAAGACTATATGGCCGACCCGCTGTCGCCCATCCACTGGCACTGCTTTAAAGAGACCGCCGGGCTGGGCGCGCTGGGCGACCTCGCGGCGCATATCGTCAATATGGCTCAGTACCTGGTGGGCGATATTGAGCAGGTCTGCGGCGATCTGAAGATCGTGGTCCCGGCGCGCCCGGCGAAGGCCGGATCGTCAGAGATGATTGCGGTGGAAAACGAGGATCAGGCCCACGCGATGGTGCGCTTCGCGGGCGGGGCGCAGGGTGTCATTGAAACCTCCCGCGTCGCCTGCGGCCGCAAGATGGGGCTCTCGTACGTGATCACCGGGACGAAGGGCGCCATCAGCTTCACCCAGGAGCGCATGGCGGAGCTAAAGCTCTATCTGCATGACGATCCGGTGAACCGTCAGGGGTTCCGCACGCTGCTCGTCGGCCCGGCGCACCCGGACTACGCCGCGTTCTGCATGGGCGCAGGCCACGGAATTGGCTTTAACGATCAAAAAACGGTGGAGGTGCGCGACCTGGTGGACGGGATTGCCGCCGACGCGCCGATGTGGCCGGACTTCGAAGAGGGCTGGAAGGTGTCGCGCGTGCTGGACGCGATTGCGCTTTCGCACCGGGAAGGCCGCTGGCTGAACGTGAACGACATTGTCTGATGAGGTATCAACGTGGAAAAGCAGTTTGATGTGATATGCATGGGCCGCGTGGCGGTAGACCTCTATAGTCAGCAGATTGGTGCCCGCCTGGAGGACGTGTCGAGCTTCGCCAAATACCTTGGCGGATCCTCCGGTAACGTGGCATACGGCACCGCGCGCCAGGGCCTGCGCTCGTCGATGCTGGCGCGCGTCGGCGATGAACATATGGGCCGCTTCCTGCGCGAAGAGCTCAACCAGGTAGGCTGCGATACCAGCCATCTGATTACCGATAAAGAGCGCCTCACGGCGCTGGTGCTACTCGGCATTAAAGACCGGGACACCTTTCCTCTGATTTTTTATCGCGATAACTGCGCGGATATGGCGATTACCGCCAGCGATGTGGATGAAAGCTACATTGCCTCCGCACGTTGTCTTGCCATCACCGGGACCCATCTTTCTCATCCGCAGACCCGCGAGGCGGTGCTGACGGCGCTGGGCTATGCCCGCCGTCACGGCGTGCGCACGGTGCTGGACATCGACTACCGTCCGGTGCTGTGGGGGCTCACCTCCTTAGGCGACGGCGAAACGCGCTTTATCGCCGCCGACCAGGTCACCCGCGAGCTGCAGGAGGTACTGCACCTTTTCGACGTCATTGTCGGCACCGAAGAGGAGTTCCACATTGCGGGCGGCAGCACGGATACCCTGCAGGCGCTGGGGCGAGTGCGCACCGTCAGTGAAGCAACGCTGGTCTGCAAGCGCGGCGCGCTCGGCTGCTCGGTCTATACCGACGCCATTCCGCCCCGGCTGGACGACGGCCTGACGGTGACCGGCGTGCGCGTGGAGGTGCTGAACGTTCTCGGGGCGGGGGACGCGTTTATGTCTGGCCTGCTGCGCGGCTACCTGAACGACGAGGGCTGGGAGCAGGCGTGCCGCTACGCCAACGCCTGCGGCGCGCTGGTGGTCTCGCGCCACGGCTGCGCCCCGGCGATGCCGAGCAAAATCGAGCTGGATGACTATCTCTCCCGCGCTGCGGTTGTGCCGCGCCCGGATCTTGACCCGCGTCTTAACCATCTCCACCGGGTGACCACCCGCCGCCGCGAATGGCCGGAGCTGTGCGTGATGGCCTTCGATCACCGCAGCCAGCTCGAGGATATGGCGATGCAGTGCGGCGCGTCGCTTAAGCGCATTCCGGCGCTGAAGCAGCTGATCCTGCAGGCCAGCCGCGAGGCGGCGAGCCGCGCCGGGCTTGAGGGCAAAGCCGGCCTGCTGTGCGACGGCACCTTTGGTCAGGACGCGCTGAACGCGATCACCGGGGAAGGGTGGTGGATTGGTCGCCCCATTGAGCTGCCGGGCTCCCGGCCGCTGGAGATGGAGCACGGCAATATCGGCACCCAGCTTATCAGCTGGCCGCAGGAGCACGTGGTGAAGTGCCTGGTCTTCTTCCACCCGGAAGACGCCCACGGCCTGCGTCTGGAGCAGGAGCAGAAAATCGCTGAGGTGTACCACGCCTGCTGCCGGTCCGGGCACGAGCTGCTGCTGGAGGTGATCCTGCCCGCCAGCATGCCGCGCAGCGACGAGCTCTACCTGCGCGCCATTTCCCGCTTCTACAACCTGGGCATTTACCCGGACTGGTGGAAGCTGCCGCCGCTTTCCGCCGACGGCTGGATGGCGCTCGGCGAGATTATCGAACGCCGGGACCCGCACTGCCGCGGGGTGGTGATCCTCGGTCTGGACGCTCCGGCGGAACAGCTGCGCGCGGGCTTCAAGGCCGCAGCGGGGCAGCCGCTGGTTAAAGGCTTCGCCGTGGGGCGCACGCTGTTTGGCGACGCCTCCCGTGCGTGGCTGAAGCACGATATTGACGATGCGCAGCTGGTGGCGCGCATCCGGGACAACTACCTGCAGCTTATCGCCTGGTGGCGCGAGCGCGGACACGCATAATGGAGATAACAATGAGTGTGCAATTAGGCATTAACCCGCTGACGTGGACGAACGACGATCTGCCTTCCCTCGGCGCGGAAACCTCGCTGGAGACCTGCCTGAGCGAAGGGAAAGAGGCCGGTTTTGCTGGTTTCGAGCTGGGCAACAAATTCCCGCGCGAAGCGCGCCTGCTTGGCCCGATTTTGCAGCGCCACGACCTGCAGCTGGTCTCCGGCTGGTACTCCGGCCGCCTGCTGGAGCGCAGCGTGGAGGCGGAGATCGCCGCCGTGCAGCCGCACCTGACGCTACTGCGCGAGCTGGGGGCGAAGGTGCTGGTCTTTGCGGAAGTGAGCGGCTGCATTCACGGCGAGCAGCAGACCCCGGTGCATCTGCGTCCGCGCTTCCCTCAGGCGCGCTGGAAGGAGTACGGCGAGAAGCTCACCGAATTTGCCCGCTACACGCAGCAGCAGGGAGTCCAGATTGCTTACCATCATCATATGGGCACGGTGATTGAGTCCGCCGACGACGTGGACAACCTGATGACCCACACCGGAGAGGCGGTGGGACTGCTGCTGGACACCGGTCACCTGACCTTTGCCGGGGCCGATCCGCTGGCGGTGGCGCAGCGCTGGGCGTCGCGCATCAACCACGTTCACTGCAAAGACGTGCGCGCCGACGTGCTGGCGGACGTGAAAAACCGCAAAACCAGCTTCCTCGATGCGGTGCTGAGCGGCGTGTTTACCGTGCCGGGCGACGGCTGCGTCGATTACCCGCCGATCATGAGTCTGCTGAAGGCGCAGGACTATCGTGGCTGGCTGGTGGTGGAGGCCGAGCAGGATCCGGCGATTGCCCATCCGCTGACCTACGCTCGTCTGGGGTATAACAACCTGAGCCGCCTGGCGCGCGACGCCGGGCTTATTTGAGGAGGTGACATGTCACGTCTGTTATCACGCTGGCAGCAGCCGAACGCGGAGGGGCGCACTCAGTCCGTCACCCCGGAACGCGCAGGGTGGGAGTACGTCGGGTTTGAGGCATATGAGCTGCAGGAGGGGCAGACGCTGACGCTGCCCGCCGTCAGGGAAGAGCGCTGCCTGGTGCTGGTCGCCGGGCGCGCCTCTATCACCACGCCTTCCGCGCAGTTTAACGATATCGGCGAGCGGATGAGCCCCTTCGAGCGCATCAAACCGTGGGCGGTATACGTCACCCCGCAGGAGACGGTGCAGGTGAAGGCGCTGACGGCGCTGGAGCTGGCGGTCTGCGCCGCGCCGGGTAAGGGCTCGTACCCGACGCGGCTGATTGCCCCGCAGGATATCGACGCTGAAGCGCGCGGCAAGGGGCATAACCAGCGCTACGTGCACAACATCCTGCCGGAAGACAAGCCCGCCGACAGCCTGCTGGTGGTGGAGGTCTGGACTAACGAGGGCTGTACCAGCTCGTACCCGAGCCACAAGCATGACACGGATAACCCGCCGCAGGAGACCTACCTGGAGGAGACCTACTACCATCGCCTCAACCCGGAGCAGGGGTTCTGCATGCAGCGCGTCTACACCGACGACAGAACGCTGGATGAGTGTATGGCGGTCTACAACCGTGACGTGGTGATGGTGCCGAAGGGGTATCATCCGGTGGCGACGATGGCCGGGTATGACAGCTACTACCTCAACGTGATGGCCGGTCCGGTGCGCAAATGGATGTTCACCTGGGAAGAGGACCACGCGTGGATTAATCGCGATTATCCCGCAGAGAGGGGGGGCTGAGACGGCCTTTCTTGTCGGGTGGCGCTGCGCTTACCCGGCCTACGAAAACGTAGGTTCGTGCAAGCGTAGCGCCGCCGGGCGAATTGTCCTCAGTGCGTCCGCCTCGCCTGCTCAATCGTCCGGGCGATGGCTTCCGGCTGACTCACCATCGCCACGTGGCTCGCGGCCACCTCGGTGGTTTTCGCATGTATCGCCTTCGCCATCGCACGTTCCAGGTCGGGGTTGATCATCCGGTCATGCTTGCTGACCACAAACCAGCTCGGTTTATCATGCCACGCCGCGTGAGTCACCTTTTCACCAAACGCATCGGCTTTAATCGGCCCCTGCGTGGCCGCGATAGCGTTTTGTTCACCCGGCTTCACGTCAGGCGCGAAGTCCTTCCTGACGGCTTCCGTCGGCAGGTATAAATAGCCGTCCGCCGTTTTAGCGATGCCCGCGCTGCCCGGCGGCGGAGGGAAGCTACCTGCCAGATCCGCCGTCGACTGGCCGGAATCCGGCGCGAACGCCGCCACATACACCAGCGATTTTACCCGTGCATCGTTGCCCGCCTCGCTAATCACGGTGCCGCCCCAGGAGTGGCCTACCAGCACCACGTCGCCGTGCGCCCGGGCGATGGCCCGTTTTGTGGCGGCAACATCATCATTAAGCGAGGTGAGCGGGAGCTGGACGGCAATGACCTCTGCGTGCTGTTTCTGCAGAAGGGTTATCACCTTATTCCAGCTGCTCCCGTCGGCAAACGCGCCGTGCACCAGCACGACGCTGGTTTTATTTTCCGCGAAGGCGCTGGCAGAAAGCGCCAGCAGGCCCGCCGTCAGTACAGACAGTGCTTTCATGTTCAGACTCCTTAAAAATGGTGGATCGCCGCGTGGGGCGGGACGGTGAATTCAATGGTTTTGTGGTCGAGCGGCTTGTGCGTCGGGTCAGCCAGGATGATCGTTACCTTGTGCTTGCCGGCGGGCAACCCCACCAGGATCACCGGCTCGCCGCTGGCGTCAGCCCAGTGCCACGGCGCACCGTCCACCACCACGTGAATGTGCCCGATGCGCGGGGTCACCTTGAGCGCCTCGGGGCCGAATACCGGCTCGATGCGCAGGTTTTCGGCCCGGTACTGAATAAACACCGCGCCTTTGCTCAGCGGCCCGGCAAGCGGCGGATCGACGATCAGCCTGGCGGGCGGCTGCGGGTGTTCCAGCGGCGCAACGGCGGCAGGGCCGTTAACGTCCGCGGCGCTCAGGTTGTCCAGCGGCGTGGCCTGGGCATGTGTTACAGAGGCCAGGACGAGCAGGGGTAAAATTGCGTAACGACGAATCATGGTTCTCTCCTCATCAGTTCTGAATGACGACAGGGAAAGAAAACCATTTTTATGTATCGGAGATATTTGCCGGAGGGGGCGTTTTGTACCCGTTTGTCAGCGCGTCACGCGGGATACAGTGCGATACAGTTTGCCTACCGGGATGGCGCACGATCGCTATCGCCAGCCCGGCAATCACCAGCGTTAACCCCGTCGACACTCCCATTGCACCCGCGATCCCCAGCGTTTTGTTCAGCCACGCATAGGCAAACGGTGCGGCTGCGGCCATCAGCTGGCCCGGGATAAGCAGCATACCCGTGCGGCGGGCATAGCTTTCCGTGCTAAACAGCTCCAGTGGCAGCGTGGCTTTTACTATGGTGACCAGCCCGTTGATGGCGCCGTAGCCCAGCACAAACCCGGCCGCACACCACGCAAAGAGGGGGCTGCTCATCCCCAGAATAAAGCAGAGCGGCATGGCGAGGGCGGTGAAGAGCGTGAGTTTGAAGGGGGTTAAGCGGCCACCTGCCAGCACCTCCAGCGAGCGCGCGCCCGTCTGGCCGATCCCCCACAGCATGCCGATGGCGACCGGCAGGCCAAAGTGGGCAATAAACTCCGGCAGATGGGTGGAGGTGCCGTTAGAGACAAAGGTGATAAGGGCGATGAAGGCCGCATAAAGCCAGGCGTTACGCCGCTCGTTGCGCAGGGGCGGCGCGATGGCCTTTGTGTTTTCCATCAGCCGCTGCCGGGGAAGCGTGCGGATCAGCACTGCGCTCAGCAGACCAAGCAGGGCATAAATGCGTAACGCGTCCTGCCAGCTCATGATGTGAAGCAGGCCATCGCCCAGCGGCCAGAAGACGGCGGAGGCCAGCCCGCCCGCCAGCGTGACGCGTGAGATCGTTCTTCGCGCCTGCTGCCCGTAGAGGTTGACCAGCGCGGCGAACAGCGCATCGTACAGCGACAGACGCATCCCGATGCCGCACAGTAGCCAGGCGCCGTACCAGCCAGACAGCGTCCGGGTATACGCCATACCGGCGCAGCTTGCGGCAATCAGCAGCGTTCCGCCCATTACCACTTTCTGTCCGCCAAAGCGTGCCAGCAGACGGGCGACGAAAGGGGAGACCGCGGCCATCACCAGCATCGCCAGCGTCAGGCCGAGGTAAATCTGCGGCGCTGACCATCCCCGGTCGGCTGAAATGGTCCGCGCAAAGGTGCCGGGCAGATAAAACGAGATCCCCCAGTTGATAAGCTGATTACATCCGGCAGTAAGGGCAAGACGACGAGGCAGGGCAGGTGTTTCCATTGTTTTTCATTCCGTTATGCAGTTGTCCTGAGCATAGCGAGCGCGGTATTGTGCTGGCAGGCCTGCAACCTTATGCGCTGTATAAGAGAAACTTTGAATGACGACGCTTAACCTTGGCTATCTCGCGACGTTCCGTCTGGTGATCCAGCGCGGCAGCTTTTCGGCGGCGGCGGATCTGCTAGGCATTTCCCAGCCTGCCGTTAGTCTGCAAATACGTCAGCTGGAGCAGTTTCTGCAAACGCGGCTGGTGGAGCGTACCGGACGGGGCATTAAGGCCACGGCTGCCGGAGAGTCACTGCTGGTGCACGGAGAGCGCATTCAGCAGGTTGTGGACGAAACCCTGCGGTCCGTGAGCGCGTTCAGCCTCGATGTCAGCGGGACCATTACTCTTGGCACGGGGGCGACGGCCTGTATCCATCTTCTGCCGCCCCTGCTGGAGCAGCTGCGCCGCGACTATCCGCTCCTGCGGGTGGGCGTAACAACGGGCAACACCCTCGACATCGTCAGGGCCATCGTAGAGAACCGTCTCGATATGGGGCTGGTGACGCTGCCGGTCAGCGGCAGAGCGCTGGACGTTATGCCGGTGATGGACGAGGAGTTTGTTTTTATCGCGTCGCGGGAACAGCAGGATGCTTTCAGGGAGTTAACCCCGGAGGCGCTCCATGCCCAGCCGCTGATCGCCTTTGAGTCTGGCAGCGGTACCCGGGCCCTCATTGATGGCTGGTTTGCGGCCAATGGGTTAGCGATCGCGCCGGTGATGCAGCTTGGCAGCATTGAGGCGATTAAGCGCATGGTTCGGGTGGGGCTCGGCTACAGTATCGTTCCGCGAATGGCGGTTGAGCATGATGCTGACCGTGAAGGGCTCTGCGTCATGTCGCTCACGCCCGTGCTGCAGCGCCAGCTCGCCATCGTGATGCGGCAGGACAAGATCCTCAGCAAAGGGATCGCGGGGATTATTCGGCTGGTACAAAACCCTCCGCAGGGCTAGCGGTCAGCGGCGTCGACGTTCAGGCTGGACTGCTGCGACTGGATTTTGTCCTGATGGTGATACCAGGCGCCGATGGAAGAGTAAACGAAGCGGCCAAAGAAAAACAGAAAGCTGATGAGCAGTATAATGCGGGTCATCCGGGTGTTAAAACGGTGTCGTTTGCGCATACGCGTGGCCTGACTCACTCTTCTTTTTCCTGGGCATGCCCTTCTGGGCGACGGGGATATTAAGGCACAGCGGAAAGAGAGGGTCAATTCCGTCATGTGTAAATAACCGTCAACGTTTACATTAATTATTGTTATTGAAATTAATATTTGCATTTACCATATTGATAATATGAAGAAAATTATTTCAAAAAAAAGCGGTGCAAAGCTTATTTGCGTAAAATAGTTTGATTTATGTCAACGGATTCCCGGCCCTGATATTTAAAATCCCTCCTCCATACCGTTCGCCCCGCACGTCGCCGGGCGGCGCCAGGTCAGGTTGGATGCCTGTCATTATTTTCCTTCTGGAGAAAAAGGGGTTTAACCGGGCATCTATGAACATTTTTGCTTTCCTGAAAAAGAATCAACACCGCTGGTGGGTATTGCCGCTTATTTTACCGGTGGTTTTACTTCCCGTACTGAGCGTGGCGAATACGTTCACGCACCTGGGCGACGGGATAGCGGCACTTTATTATTTACCGCTCTCGTTTTTGCTTTCGCTGATGATGTTTTTTGGTCTGGAAGCCCTTCCCGGGATCGTGTTGTCGCTGTTTATCCGCTATTACCCGTCGGTCGGGATGTTTGAAACCGTCGCCGGCGTGCTCCATTTTATTGTCCCTATAGTGCTTAGCTGGGGCGGCTACCGGGTGTTTGCGCCCAGACGCAATATGACGGCGTACGGCGACGTACGGCTAATGGCGCAGCGCATCTTCTGGCAGGCCTTCTGCCCCGCGACGCTGTTTCTGCTGTTGTTCCAGTTTGCGGTGTATTTGGGCGTGTATGAGAGTCGCCAGAGCCTGGCAGGGCTTAACCCCTCAACATTCGCACGCTGATCAACTATCAGGCCTTGCTGGTCAGCGGTCTGACGGGCGTGCCGTTAAGTTATCTGCTGATCCGCCTGATTCGTCATCCGCGCTATCTCAAAAGCCTCATCTCGCAGATCCGTACCCAGATAGACAAAAAGGTGACGCGCGCTGAGTTTCTGATTTGGGCCATTGCGCTTGCCGGGCTGCTTTCGCTCCTGCTGCTGCCGATGAATGAAAACAGTTCGATTTTCACCACTAACTACACCCTGTCGCTGCTGATGCCGGTGATGCTCTGGGGGGCGATGCGCTTTGGCTATAAGCTGATTTCGCTTATCTGGATCCCGATACTGCTGGTGTCTATTCACTATTTTTACCGCTATATCCCCCGTGAACCAGGGGTACGACATTCAGCTGGCAATCACCTCTTCCAGCTATCTGGTCTTCTCGTTTGTGGTGATTTACATGTCGATGCTGGCGACCCGGCAGCGGGCGGTGAACAAACGCTCCCGCAGGCTGGCGCTGCTCGACCCGGTTCTGCATATGCCAAACCTGCGGGCGCTCTCGCGCGATCTGGCGAAAAACCCGTGGTCGGCGCTCTGTTTACTCCGCGTTCCTGAGCTTGAAATTCTGGGCCGTAACTATGGCGTGTTACTGCGCATTCAGTACAAACAGCAGCTCGCGCAATGGATTAACGGCACGCTCCAGCCCAATGAGCAGGTCTATCACCTGACGGGCTGTGACATGGCGGTTCGCCTTAATGCCGAATCGCACCAGCAGCGGATTGAAACCCTGGACGAGCACATCAAGCAGTTCCGCTTTGTCTGGGACGGCATGCCGCTGCAGCCGCAGGTGGGGGTGAGCTACTGCTATGTGCGTTCGCCGGTTAACCACCTCTATCTGGTGCTGGGTGAGCTGGGGGTGGTGGCCGATCTGTCGCTCTCCTCTAACCATCCGGAAAATCTTCAGCAGCGCGGCGCCGTCCATCTGCAGCGTAGCCTGAAGGATAAAGTCGCGGTGATGAGTCGCCTGCAGCGTGCGCTGGATAACAACGCATTCACGCTGCTCGTTCAGCCCGTACGCGGCCTGCGTGGCGATAGGTTTCATGAAGTCTTGCTGCGGATGACTGATGCAAACGGGCTGTTGATCTCCCCTGAACAATTCCTGCCGATAGCCCAGGAGTTTGGCCTCTCTTCGCGGGTAGATTTGTGGGTGCTGGAGCATACGCTGCGCTTCCTCGCCGCGCATCGCGAAAGGCTACCCGGCCAGCGCTTTGCCATTAATCTGGCCCCTTCAACGGTGTGTCGGGTGCAGTTCCCGCTTGAGGTGAGTCGCCTGCTGGCGAAATATGCCATTGAGCCGTGGCAGCTGATCTTTGAAGTGACGGAGTGCAGCACCTTCTGCAACGCGGAGCAGGGGCTCCATATTCTGCGGCAGCTGCAGAAAATGGGGGTACGCATTGCGATCGATGATTTTGGTACCGGCTATGCGAGCTATGCGCGGCTGAAAAGCGTGGATGCGGACATTCTCAAAATCGACGGCGATTTCATCCGCAATATCGTCAACAACAGTCTGGATTACCAGATTGTGGCCTCTATCTGTCATCTGGCGCGCATGAAGAAGATGCTGGTGGTGGCGGAATATGTCGAGACCGAAGAGATACGTAGCGCGGTGCACGCGCTAGGCATTGATTATGTGCAGGGCTATCTGATTGGCAGACCGGCACCGCTTGAGTCACTGCTGGAAGCAGAGGCGTCCACGGCGGACGCCTGAGCCGTTACGCGGCGACGTCGGCGCTATCTTCCTCGATTTTGAGCATCCAGCCGGTGACCGCTTCCCAGTACTGCTGCTCTTTTTCCAGGTCCAGCAGGACCAGCGCGTTCTGGCTGAACCAGTCGTGCGGGAAGCTCAGCGTCCAGTGGTGATCGTCGGTTTTCAGCTTCAGCGTCGGCGGTGTGGTGGTGGCCTGACGCTGATTGTTCAGCAGCACGCCCAGGCGCAGCAGCTGAATAAGCGGCAGAAACTGCTTTTTCTTAAACAGCGTGAAGCGCGGCAGATCGTCGAGCTTGATGGCTTTACGGTGATAGCGCACCAGGGTCGCCATCATGGTTTGCTGCTCCTGGTTGAAGCCGGGCAGATCGCTGTTTTGCAGAATATACGCTGAATGGCGGTGCATCCCGCTGTGGTTGATGTTCAGCCCCACCTCGTGCAGCATCGCGGCCCATTTCAGCAGCGCGGCAAGCTGCGGGTGCGCCAGCTTGGGGTTCTGCTCCTGCCACTGCTCGTACATCTGCACCGTGGTTTCCAGCACGCGCTTCGCCTGCTCGCGGTCGATGTTGTACTGGTTGGCCAGGCTCTGCGCGGTGCGGCTGCGAATGTCCTGATGGCGGAAGCGGCCCTCCATCTCATACAGCACCCCCTCACGCAGCGCGCCGTCGGAAAGGCGCAGCTCTTTAATCGCCAGGGCGTCAAACACGCCGCAGAGAATAGCCAGGCCCGGCACGAAGACTGCCTTACGCTCGTCGGAAAGCCCCGGCAGGCTTAGGGCGTCAAAACTTTTATGCTTCAGCACCTCTTCGGTCAGCAGGGTCAGGCGTTCAGGCGTAATAAAACCGTCTTTTTCACCCATCGCCAGCAGCACTTCATGCGCCGCCTTGATGGTGCCCGACGCGCCCAGCGCCACGTTCCAGCCCTGAATGCGGTACTGCCAGGCCAGATTCTCCAGCTTCTGGATCGCAGCCATTTTCGCCCGCTGGAAGTTTTCACGGGTAATGGTGCCGCTGGGGAAGTACATCTGCGCGAAGCTGACGCAGCCCATGCGACGGCTCTCCACCAGGCGCGGCTCAAAGTCTTCGCCGATCACCAGCTCCGTAGAACCACCGCCGATGTCAATCACCAGCTTGCGCCCTTTTTCCGGCTGGGTATGTTCAACGCCCATGAAAATCAGACGCGCCTCCTCGTTACCGGAGATGATCTCAATCGGGTAGGGGATCACTTTTTCGGCCCGCTTGAGGAACTCCGGCGCGTTCAGCGCCTGGCGCAGCGTGTGGGTGCCCACGATGCAAACGCTGGAGGGCGAGAAGCCCTGCAGGCGTTCGGCAAACAGCGACAGGCAGTTTAAACCGCGCTCCATCGCCTCTTCGCTGAGCATGCTGCGCTCATCAAGCCCATCCGCCAGGTGTACGCGCTGCTTCAGACGACCGATGATCTGCAGCGCGCCATCCACCTCACGGGCGATGACCATGTGAAAACTGTTAGAGCCAAGATCGACCGCGGCGTATTCCTGCGGGCGTGGGGTCTTATCATTTATCGGCATAGGTTAATCGGGTTGCTCGAGTGATTTGATATAGTCGTAAATCGCCAGCTGTGACCGCACTTTACGGCGGTTGCCGCGCGGTACGTAGCGGTTACTGAGTTCTTTGTCGATATAGCGCGCCTTCACCGTATCGCTGAACAGGATCTCGATAATATCGAGGATACGCTGTTTCAGACGCGGATCCAGCAGCGGCGTCGCGACTTCAATTCGATAGTCAATATTGCGCGTCATCCAGTCTGCCGAAGAGAGATAGACCTGTTTATCGCCCGCATTATCGAAAATATAGACCCTATCGTGCTCCAGGTAGCGGTCAACGATACTGATAACGCGAATATTGTCGCTGATGCCTTCCAGTTCCGGAATAAGCGAGCACATGCCGCGGATCAGCAGGTTAACCGGCACGCCGGAGCTGGACGCCGCATACAGCCTGTCCACCAGCCCTTTATCGACCAGGTTGTTAAGCTTCAGCGTGATGCCGGACGACAAGCCTTTCTGCGCATTGGCGATCTCTTTATCGATCATATCGTACAGCAGGCGGCGCGAGTTCTGCGGTGAGACCAGCAGATAGTCGAAGCTGACCGGGCGGTACGGGTTTTCGATAAAGTTAAAGACCCGGCGCACTTCGTTGGTAATGCGGGCGTCAGCGGTTAAGAGCGAGTAGTCGGTATAAATCCGCGCGGTTTTTTCGTTAAAGTTCCCGGTGCCGATGTGGGCATAGCGCACCACGTCATCCCCCTCTTTACGCGAGATCAGGAACAGTTTGGCGTGAATTTTCAGACCCGGCGCGGAAAAGATCACGTGCACGCCCGCTTCCGTCAACCGGCGCGCCCAGTGAATGTTTGCCTCTTCGTCGAAGCGCGCCTGCAGCTCAACCACCACGGTGACTTTTTTGCCGTTGTGTGCCGCGTGGATCATCGCGTCGATGATGCGGGAATCTTTTGCCACGCGGTAGATGTTGATTTTGATCGCCAGCACGTTCGGGTCGAACGAGGCCTGACGCAGCAGCTCCAGCACGTGTTCAAAGGTGTGGTACGGGTAGTAGAGCAGCACGTCGCGCTCGCGGATAGCGTCGAATCCGTTGCGGAATTTATCGAACCAGATATGACGCAGGCGCGGCAGCGGTTTGTTCACCAGATTGGCTTTGCCAACGTTCGGGAAGCCAATGAAGTCTTTAAAGTTGTGGTAACGGCCACCCGGCACGATGGAGTCATAGCGCGAAATGGTCAGCTTCTCGCGCAGCATCTCCACCATGGCGTCCGGCATATCGCGCTGATAGACAAAGCGCACCGGCTCAGCCGTCAGGCGCTGTTTCAGGCTGGAGGACATCAACTCCATCAGGCTGGCTTCCATCTCGTGCACCAGGTCATATTCGGCGTCACGGGTCATCTTCATCGAGTAGGCGTTTAACGCATCGTAATCGAAGAAGCCTTTGAAGATGTCGTCCAGGCAGTAGCGCAGGATGTTATCCAGCAGGATCATCGGCTTGCGTCTGCGCGGGGTTTCCGGCGGCAGGTTCACGAAGCGCGGCACCTTGTCGGACGGGATCTCCAGCAGGGCATAACGGATGGATTCACCGCGAATAATTTCCACCGCCAGGTAGGTGTAGTCATCCTTCAGGAATTGCACCAGATCGGTTTCGCGGTTGATGAGAATCGGGGTAATGTGCTGGCGCAGGTACTGTTTAAAGTAGTGGCGCAGCCAGTTTTGTTGGTTAACGGAAAGCTGACGTTCGTTAATCAGGAAGATTTGATTGCGCGCCATCTCCAGCAGCAGTTCGTTATACAGGCCGTCAAATTCCTGATCGGCTTTCAGCACGCGGGACTGGATTTTGCCCAGCAGATGCCGCGAGTGCGAGTTTAAGCCCTGTTCTTCGCTGATGATGATGCGTCTTTTCAGCTCGGCAAAGCGAACCTTGTAGAACTCATCCAGGTTGTTGGAATAAATGCCTAAAAAACGCATGCGTTCGATCAGCGGGTTACTTTTGTCTGCCGCTTCCTGGAGTACACGTTCGTTAAATGCTAACCAGCTTAGCTCTTTCTCGATATATAACTTTTCCTGACCCATTACAGCTCACACTCCAGTTCAATCACAGGACGTGGTAAATCCGTCTCGTCCTTATTATGGCGAGCATTTCCACGATATGTCCAACAGTGCCAGAAAAGTATGACAGTTATTTTTTTTGTTGAGGAATTTAGCGGGTTGGGGGAGGGAATATCGGGTAAGCGAAGCGCCACCCGACATAGCAAACTACTCTTCGGCCGCATAACCCTGCGGGGGCAACTTCACGCCGTCCAGCCAGGCTGCGCCGTCGCGCATCTCCAGACGCCCGTCGACAAACCAGCTTACCACCAGCGGGTAAATGGCGTGCTCCTGCGTCTGCACGCGTTCGGTCACGTCGTCTTCGTTGTCGCCGTCAAAGACCGGGACTTTCGCCTGCAGGATCACCGGGCCACCGTCCAGCTCGTCGGTCACGAAATGGACGGAGGTACCGTGCTCCTCGTCACCGTTTTCCAGCACCTGACGATGGGTATGCAGGCCGGGATATTTTGGCAGCAGGGAAGGATGAATATTCAGCAGTCGACCGGCGTAGTGTTCGACGAAGGCCGGGCTCAGAATACGCATATAGCCCGCCAGCACCACGAGGTCGGGCGCGTAGGCGTCAATCTCCTGCACCAGCTCGCGGTCAAAGGCTTCACGTCCGGCGAACTGGCTGGCTTCCAGTGCGTGAGCGGGAATGTTCGCTTCCCGCGCGCGCTCAAGGCCGAACGCGTCGGCCTTGTTGCTGAAAACTGCCCGAATGGTGCCATTGATTTTCTTCTGTTTGCAGGCGTCTATGATGGCCTGCAAATTGCTTCCGTTGCCGGAAATGAGCACCACGATGTTTTTCATTCAATGACCACACGCTGTTCGGAATCGGAGGCTTTAATCGTACCGATTTTCCACGCGTTTTCACCTTTCTCGGTCAGCAGCTTAACCGCTTTATCCGCTTCGCTTGCCGGCAGGGCGATAACCATGCCCACGCCGCAGTTAAAGGTGCGGTACATTTCGTGAGAGCTCACGTTGCCTGCAGTCTGCAGCCAGTTAAAGACGGCTGGCCACTGCCATGAGGATTCGTCGATCACCGCCTGGGTGTTGTCAGGCAGCACGCGCGGGATGTTTTCCCAGAAGCCGCCGCCGGTCAGGTGAGCAATAGCGTGAACGTCAACGTTCTCGATAAGCTCCAGCACGTTTTTCACGTAGATGCGGGTTGGGGCCAGCAGGTGGTCAGCCAGCGGTTTGCCGTCCAGCTCGGTGGTCAGCGGATCGCAGCCGCTTACTTCGAGGATTTTACGCACCAGAGAGTAGCCGTTAGAGTGCGGGCCGCTGGAGGCCAGCGCGATCAGCACATCGCCATCGGCCACTTTGCTGCCGTCGATAATTTCTGATTTTTCTACTACGCCGACGCAGAAGCCCGCGACGTCATAATCTTCGCCGTGGTACATGCCCGGCATTTCAGCGGTTTCACCGCCCACCAGCGCACAGCCGGACTGCAGACAGCCTTCGGCGATACCGTTAATGACGCTGGCTGCGGTATCCACATCCAGTTTGCCGGTCGCGTAGTAATCGAGGAAGAACAGCGGCTCTGCGCCCTGAACCACCAGGTCGTTCACACACATCGCAACCAGATCGATACCGATCGTGTCGTGACGTTTTAAATCCATCGCCAGGCGCAGCTTGGTGCCTACGCCGTCAGTACCCGAGACCAGAACAGGTTCACGATATTTTTGCGGCAGCGCGCACAGTGCGCCGAATCCACCCAGACCACCCATCACTTCCGGGCGGCGGGTTTTCTTCACCACACCTTTGATTCGGTCAACCAGCGCATTACCTGCGTCAATATCAACACCGGCATCTTTGTAGCTGAGAGAAGTTTTGTTGGTCACGGCTTAAATCCCCACGCGATTGCATAGCTAGTAAGAAAAATCGGCGCAATTCTAACAGTCCAGGCAAACGTTTGCGAGCCTATTCTGGACGTGGGGATCTTTTTTTCTGTATAGCCCGTAAAAGCAGCCAAACTTGACTCCGTTCACGAAAATGAAACCGGTTTCGGCGATCTGCTTGCAACGAATATCCCCTTTGCACATCATCGAACTGAAACCGGTTTCTGTAATTGTTTTTGCAGAAAATAACGCAGAATGAGGGAAAGCGAATGTCAGGATTCAAAGCAGATTTTCTGTGGGGTGGGGCCGTTGCAGCTCACCAGCTTGAGGGCGGCTGGAAAGAGGGCGGTAAGGGCGTAAGCGTTGCCGACGTCATGACCGCGGGCGCGCACGGCGTGCCGCGTGAAATCACCAACGGCGTGCTGGAGGGGAAAAACTACCCTAACCATGAGGCTATCGATTTCTACCACCGTTATAAAGAAGACATCAAACTCTTTGCCGAGATGGGGTTCAAATGCTTCCGTACCTCCATCGCCTGGACGCGTATCTTCCCGAAAGGCGACGAGCTGGAGCCGAACGAGGCGGGCCTGAAATTCTATGACGATCTGTTCGACGAATGCCTGAAGTACGGCATTGAACCGGTTATCACGCTTTCCCACTTTGAGATGCCGTTCCACCTGGTGACGGAATACGGCGGCTGGCGCAACCGTAAGCTGATCGACTTCTTCGTGCGTTTTGCAAAGGTCGTTTTTGAGCGTTACCAGCACAAGGTGAAGTACTGGATGACCTTTAACGAGATCAACAACCAGGCTAACTTCCACGAAGACTTTGCGCCATTTACCAACTCCGGGCTGAAGTACGCGCCTGGTGAAGACCGCGAGCCGGTGATGTTCCAGGCGGCGCACTACGAACTGGTGGCCAGCGCCCTGGCGGTGAAGGCGGGCCGCGAGATTAACCCGTCGCTGCAGATCGGCTGCATGATTGCCATGTGCCCCATCTACCCGCTGACCTGTGCGCCGGACGACATGATGATGGCGATGAACGCCATGCACCGTCGCTACTGGTTTACCGACGTTCACGTGCGCGGCAAATATCCGCAGCATCTGCTCAACTACTTCGAGCGTCGCGGCTTCGCGCTGGATATCACCGAAGAAGATAAAGCCGCGCTGAAGCAGGGCTGCGTGGATTACATCGGGTTCAGCTACTACATGTCTTTCGCCACCAAAGCGACGGCAGATAACCCGGCGCTGGACTACGACGAGAGCAAGAGCCTGGTCTCCAACCCGTACGTGCAGAAATCCGACTGGGGCTGGCAGATTGATCCGGTCGGGCTGCGCTACTCCCTGAACTGGTTCTGGGATCACTACCAGCTGCCGCTGTTTATCGTTGAGAACGGCTTTGGCGCGATCGACGTGCAGGAGAGCGACGGCACGGTGAACGACCAGTACCGCATCGATTACCTTTCCGCACACATCCGCGAGATGAAAAAAGCAGTGGTGGAAGACGGCGTGGATCTGATGGGCTATACCCCGTGGGGCTGTATCGACCTGGTGTCTGCCGGAACGGGCGAAATGAAAAAACGCTACGGTTTTATCTTTGTCGATAAAGATAACGAAGGTAACGGCACCCTGAACCGCAGCAAGAAGAAATCGTTCGACTGGTATAAGCAGGTGATTGCGAGCAACGGCGATAACCTCTAATTGTCGGGTGGCGCTAACGCTTACCCGACCTACAATACACGTAGGCCCGCGTAAGCGCAGCGCCACCGGGCAAGACCCCGCACCCAAGCCGGAGCCCAGCCTCCGGTTTTTTTGTTTTTGATTGATATACGTCAAGCAAGTTGGGTATGGCGCAATCCGAAAAAAGCGGTATAATCCCGCGATTTTTTTGCGGATGCCACCTCAGAGGAGAAAGAGAATGAAGATTGTGGAAGTGAAACACCCACTCGTTAAACACAAGTTGGGCCTGATGCGTGAGCATGACATCAGCACGAAGCGTTTTCGCGAACTGGCTTCTGAAGTGGGCAGCCTGCTGACCTACGAAGCAACCTCCGATCTGGAAACAGAAAAAGTGACCATCGAAGGCTGGAACGGTCCGGTGCAGGTTGAGCAGATCAAAGGTAAGAAAATTACCGTAGTGCCTATCCTGCGTGCCGGTCTTGGCATGATGGAAGGCGTGCTGGAGCACGTACCGAGCGCGCGGATTAGCGTGGTCGGTATCTACCGTAACGAAGAGACGCTGGAGCCGGTACCTTACTTCCAGAAGCTGGTCTCTAACATCGACGAGCGCATGGCGCTGGTGGTTGACCCAATGCTGGCGACCGGCGGTTCAATGATCGCCACCATCGATCTGCTGAAAAAAGCGGGCTGCAGCAGCATTAAGGTGCTGGTTCTGGTTGCTGCTCCGGAAGGGATCGCGGCGCTGGAAAAAGCGCACCCGGACGTTGAGCTGTACACCGCCTCTATCGACCAGGGGCTGAACGAGCACGGGTACATCATCCCGGGGCTCGGCGATGCCGGCGATAAGATCTTTGGTACGAAATAATCGAATAACGATAAATAAGCCGACTTTGATAGTCGGCTTTTTTTTGAATAAAAACCAACAATACTACACAGAGGAAAACACTATGACGCGCCGTGCTATCGGGGTGAGTGAAAGACCGCCGCTTTTACAGACTATCCCGCTTAGTTTGCAGCACCTGTTCGCTATGTTTGGCGCAACCGTGCTGGTGCCAATCCTGTTTCACATTAACCCGGCTACCGTGCTGCTGTTCAACGGCATCGGTACGCTGCTGTACCTCTTTATCTGTAAAGGCAAAATCCCGGCGTATCTGGGGTCGAGCTTTGCTTTTATCTCGCCGGTGCTGCTGCTGCTGCCCCTTGGGTATGAAGTGGCGCTGGGCGGCTTTATCATGTGCGGCGTGCTGTTCTGCCTGGTCTCCTTCATCGTGAAGAAAGCCGGTACCGGCTGGCTGGACGTGATGTTCCCGCCTGCGGCGATGGGCGCCATCGTTGCCGTTATCGGCCTGGAGCTGGCGGGCGTGGCGGCGAATATGGCCGGCCTGCTGCCTGCGGACGGCCAGTCACCGGACTCCAAAACCATTATCATCTCGCTGGTGACGCTGGGCGTGACGGTATTTGGCTCCGTGCTGTTCCGCGGTTTTATGGCGATTATCCCGATCCTGATCGGCGTGCTGGCGGGCTACGCGCTCTCCTTCGTCATGGGCGTTGTGGATACCACCCCGATTGCCGAGGCGCACTGGTTCGCGCTGCCAACTTTCTACACCCCACGCTTTGAATGGTTCGCCATTTTCACCATTCTGCCTGCCGCGCTGGTGGTAATTGCGGAGCACGTTGGCCACCTGGTGGTGACGGCGAACATCGTGAAGCGCGACCTGATCCGCGACCCCGGTCTGCACCGCTCCATGTTTGCCAACGGTTTCTCCACCATCATCTCCGGTTTCTTCGGTTCCACGCCAAACACCACCTACGGTGAAAACATCGGCGTGATGGCGATTACCCGCGTCTACAGTACCTGGGTTATCGGCGGCGCGGCGATCATCGCCATTCTGCTCTCCTGCGTGGGCAAGCTGGCGGCAGCGATTCAGATCATTCCTGTGCCGGTGATGGGCGGCGTTTCCCTGCTGCTGTACGGGGTGATCGGTGCCTCCGGTATTCGCGTGCTGATTGAATCCAAAGTGGATTACAGCAAGGCGCAAAACCTGATCCTGACCTCCGTTATCCTGATCATCGGCGTGAGCGGCGCGAAGGTGCACATCGGTGCGGCCGAGCTGAAGGGCATGGCGCTGGCGACCATCGTGGGCGTGGGCCTGAGCCTGATTTTCAAGCTGATCTCGGTGATCCGTCCGGAAGAGGTGGTCCTGGACGCTGACGAAAGCGAAAAAACCCCACACTGATCCATTAACTGGGCGAAGGATCGCCCGGTTCTCTCCTGGCGGGTTCCGTGTTAAACTCATCGCCGATTTTATGTAAGATCTCTGGTTGAGGTATTTCTGAACGGACCGGCACAGCTCTCTCTGCCACTCTATCTCCCTGACGACGAAACTTTTGCGAGTTTCTGGCCGGGTGATAACCCCTCTTTACTGGCTGCACTGCAAAACGTGCTGCGTCAGGATCACAGCGGATACATCTATATCTGGTCACGCGAAGGCGCGGGGCGCAGCCACCTGCTGCATGCCGCCTGTGCCGAGCTTTCGGCGCGCGGCGATGCGGTCGGCTATGTGCCGCTGGATAAACGTACCTGGTTTGTGCCTGAAGTGCTTGAGGGCATGGAACATCTCTCGCTGGTCTGCATCGATAATATCGAATGCGTGGCGGGGGACGAGCCGTGGGAAATGGCGATCTTTAACCTCTACAACCGCATTCTGGAGTCGGGCAAAACCCGGCTGCTGATCACCGGCGATCGTCCGCCGCGCCAGCTTAATCTTGGGCTGCCGGATCTGGCGTCTCGTCTGGACTGGGGACAAATCTACAAGCTCCAGCCGCTATCAGATGAAGATAAGCTGCAGGCGTTACAGCTGCGAGCAAAGCAGCGCGGCTTTGAGCTGCCGGAAGACGTGGGCCGTTTCCTGCTCAAGCGTCTGGACCGTGAGATGCGTACCCTGTTTGATACACTCGATCAGCTCGATCGCGCCTCCATTACCGCCCAGCGCAAGCTGACCATTCCGTTTGTGAAAGATATTCTTAAGCTTTGAGTTTTTTGCCCGGTGGCGGCTACGCCTTACCGGGCCTACGAAAACCGCTCCCCTTGTAGGCCGGGTAAGGCGCAGCCGTCACCCGGCTAAAGATCCCCCACCAAGTGCTCCACCAGCAGCGGAATCGGCCTTCCTGACGCCACGCTCCTGCCGTTCTCGCGCCACAGCGCCGTGCCGCTGATGTCCAGATGCGCCCACGGGATCGTCTGCGGGCAAAAATGGTGAAGCAGCCACGCCGCAGAGGCGCTGATTGCCGCGTTGTTTGTCGGGGTGTTGCACAGATCGGCAATCGCGCTGTCGGTCTGCTTTTTCAGCCGCGCATCCAGCGGCAGGGACCACACCTCGTCACCGCTCCGTTTTCCCGCCTGCGTCAACGCGGCGCGCAGCGGTTCATCCTGCGTCATCAGCCCGCTCAGCTCATACCCCAGCGCTTTCACCACCGCACCGGTTAAGGTCGCCATATCAATGATATAGCGCGCCTGCGGATGGCGCTGGCTGGCCCAGGCGATGGCATCCGCCAGCACCAGTCGGCCTTCGGCGTCGGTGTTGTTGATTTCAACCGTCATGCCGTTGCAGGCCGTTGCTACCGAGCCGGGCTGCATGGCGTCCGGTCCGATGGCGTTTTCCGCCAGCGCCAGCACGCCCATGATGCGTACGGGCAGCGCCAGCTCTGCTACGGTCAGCATCAGCCCCAGCACGTTGGCCGCACCGCACATGTCGTATTTCATGGTGTACATGCCTGCGCCTTCCTTCAGCCACAGGCCGCCGGTATCGAAGGTAATGCCTTTACCTACGTAGCAGCGCACCGGGCCGTCAGAAATGCCGTCGTAATGAATAGCCAGCAGACGTGGCGGGCAGGTCGCCCCTTTGCCGACGGCGTTCAGCAGCCCAAGACCCTGCTCAACAATAGCCTTTTCGTTCAGCACCTCGCAGCGCAGGGCAGGGTAGGCGGCACACAGTTTTTGCGCCTCTTCGACCATAAACTGCGGCGTACAGCGATCGGACGGTATATCCGCCAGGCGACGCGCTGCGACCATGCCGTGAGCGATGGCCTGCTGCTGGCGGAAAATAGTTTCCAGCTTCGCCTGCTGTTCCGGCAGGCAGAGGGCGGTGATGTGCTTAATACGAACGCACTCACTGGTTTTTTTCAGCTGTAAATCGCTCAGCCTGTGCGCCTGATTAAAGAGAAAACGCAGCACCTGCGCCAGCACCACCTCGTCGATATCCGTCACGTCCAGCACGATATCTGCGCTGACGGGAGAGGCAATCAGCGGTCGCAGGGCGGTAAGCAGGCCTTCAGTGAGCGCGTCATGCCAGAGCGCATCCGGCAGCAGGGTGATGCGCGCAAAGGGCGCGCAGCCAAAGCGGGTGTCCGCGATGCCGTCAGAGTCACGCATTTCCGCAACAAGCGCGGTTTGCGGCAACTGCGCACAGGAGACGCGGGCGATTAAATGGCTTCGTGGCTTCGCGTCAGAAAGCGCGGTGATAAACTGATACGCGATCATCATGACTCCTCAATCGGTGCGCGGATCCGCGCGGCGTAGGCCTGCATCCACTCTTCGTCCACGGCGTGATAGTGCGTTTTCTCCCGCTGGCGCTCGGTACGAAAAACGGTGAGGGGCTGACGGGCCGTCGCCACCACAAACGAGAAGGTTTTGATGTTAGTGGCGGCGCCAAATTCGCCCCTGTTGTTCATGCACACCACGGAGAGATCGCCCACGCGACCGAAGCGCGACATCAGCTTGTCTTCCAGCTCGAACACCACGGAGTCTGCCGCCTGCTGCGGCGTCATACCCTGCGCCATGCGACGAACAATTTCGTAGCTCGTGCAGCCTTTCATCAGATCTTCACCGACGCCCGTAGCGGTGGCCGCGCCGGTTTCGCTGTCGCAGTAAAAGCCGGAGCCGATAATCGGCGAATCCCCAATGCGGCCGCGTTTTTTCATAAACAGGCCGCTGGTGGAGGTGGCAACGCTCATCGACCCCTGCTTATCGAGGCCGATAATGCCGACGGTGTCGTGTCCGTCGTACGGGCTTAAGCCTTTATCCAGCGTCTCGCGGCAGCGTTTGCGGTAGTGCTGCATAGCCCGTTCGGTGAGCATGCTTTTGTCGGCAAAGCCCTGACTTAGTGCCCATTCACGCGCGCCCTGGCCGACCAGCAGGCTGTTGTAGCGCTGGCGGCTGAGCGCGTGCGCCACGCGCACCGGGTTGGCGATATCCACCAGGTTCCCCACGGCACCGAACGCCAGCGTGTCGCCGTCCATGAATGCCGCATCCAGCTCGACTTCGCCGTTTTCGGTCGGTAGCCCGCCGTAGCCGACGGATTTATAAAACGGAAAGTCTTCGACGGCGGTGACGGCATCAACCACCGCCGTAGCGACCGGTTTTCCCGCCGCCAGGGCAGACGCAGATTCCGTTACCCCTTCAAGCGCCATTCGCCAGGTTGCGATAATTCCCCACATGCTTTACTCCTGTTTTGCAAGGGTGGTGTCGGTTTGCGTAACGGTGGCAATTTCCGCCGCGCGGTACTGTTTGTCCACGATACGCATGAAAGGCAGGTACAGCATGGCGCCAATCAGCAGGTTGATCAGCTGCATCACGCTGCCGCTCAGGTGTCCGGTGACGATAAAACCGCTGATCACCGGCGGCAGCGTCCAGGGGATAAACACCCCGGTGGTGACGGCGACCGCGCCAACCTTCATCGCCGCATACTGCACGGTGACCAGCACCAGCGGCACCAGGTTGAACGGAATAAGCATGATCGGGTTCATGATCACCGGCAGGCCAAACAGAATCGGCTCGTTGATGTTAAATACTGACGCCCCGGCGCCGAGGCGTGCCACTTCGCGCATGTTTTTACTGCGGGCGAAAATCAGCATCGCAATCACCAGCGACAGCGTGGCACCCGCGCCGCCCATCCAGATCATGTCAAAAAACTGTTCCGTGATAATGTGCGGCGGCGTCGTCCCCGCCTGGATCGCGGCGATGTTGTCGGTCTGGTTTTCCATCCACAGCGGACGAATGATGCCGTTAATCATCGAGCCGGAGTTAATGCCCACTGACCAGAGAATGGTGATGCTGAAGACGGTCATCAGCGCACCAAAATAGGAGGTGCCGTAGTGGCGCACCGGGGTAGCAACCACTTCATAAATAAACTGGTGGATGGTGTTGTAGTGAGTGTTTTCGAAGACGATGCGGATACCCAGCACCAGAATCATCACCAGCAGGGCGGGGATTAGCGCCGCGAACGACTCCTGCACCGCAGGAGGCACGCCGTCCGGCATTTTAATGACCAGATTTTTGCGCTTCAGCCAGCAGAACAGCTCCGTCCAGAGCAGCGAGCCGATCATCGCCACGAACAATCCTTTGCTGCCAATCCACTCCACCGGCATCACGGTAATACCGCCGTTTTCCGCCACCTTAATAAACGGCGTCAGGATCAGAAACGCGACCAGCGCCAGAATGCCGCAGGAGATGCGGTCCTCGCCGTAGTGTTCCGCCAGGCGGAAGGCGACCAGAAAGCTGATGAACAGCGACATGGTGGAGAACACCGCGTTGAATGGAATTTCAATAATCGCGCTCCAGCTCTCGCCAAAGGCCTGAGACATAAACTGCTGATAGGCCTGGTTAGGGAAGGAGGAGATAACCAGCAGAATGGAGCCGACGATAATAAACGGCATGAATGACACGTAGGCACCGCGAATGGCCCCGAGATGACGCTGCTGGGCCGTTTTCGCCGCCAGGGGCATCAGTTTTGCTTCAAGAAATCCCAGAACATTGTTCATTGTGAACTCCGTACAAGATTGAGGGGTGTTGTTTATGTTATGTCTGTGGATTATCAGTGAAGCGCGGCGAGCGAAAGGTGAAACCGGTCACAAAGCAATCGCCTGTGTTATATAAATCTCATATGATTAGTTAACGGAATTGTTGCGATGGAAATTAAACTTCACGCCAATGCGACCACCACGCCGCGCATCCGCCGCTATCTGCAACAGTCAGATAAAAGCGACAGAGAGCTTGCCATTGAGCTGGGGATCTCGGTCACGACCGTCAGGCGCTGGCGCAACCGCGACCAGGTTTCGGATAACCACACCACGCCAAAAGTGATACACAAAGCGTTGAGACAGGAGCAGGTGGCGCTGGTGAATGCGCTGCGCGACATCTCAGGGGCGCCGTTAGATGAACTGCTGCAGATGGTTAACGACGTGCTGGGGATCCGCGTTTCAAGGGCAACGCTGAATCGCTATCTCAAACCGGCCTCCGCGAAGCTAAAAGGGGGGCCATTGCAGGGAATAAAAGCGCTGAAGGCTGGCATGCGGCCGCATACGCTGATGCTCCATCATCTGCCTCTATCCCTGCACATGGACGATGGGGGTGAACAACACCTGCTCTGGGCGCGCGAACCGGTGAGCGGCTGGTGTTATGCCCGGCTCTATTCGGGACTGTCGCCCCAGTTGCTCAATACCTGGACGCGGGCGCTGCTTGATGACTGTCCGGCTAATATACAATCTATTGAGACTTTTGGTTTTGAGCTGACGGAGGCTGCAAAAGATGTGGCTGTCAAAACGCATCCCCAAAAACACAACGCGCTTCAGGTAGCGGTGCCATTAGGCGATGTTATTCCTCGCGTGAATGATGAACCGGCGGGAGAGGTGTTGATCGCGCTGTGCGAGTTTTATAACCGGGGCAAAACGCAGAAAAAGCTGGGAGAGAGTACGCCGCAGGCGTTTCTGGAAGCGCTGCGGCGTAAGGACTAGAGGATGTCGAGCACATCTTCCGGCGGACGGCCAATGCGCGCCTTGCCGTTCGCCACCACAATCGGGCGCTCAATCAGCTTTGGATTGTCGACCATCGCCTGTACCAGCTCAGCCTCGGTGAGGCGGTTGTCATCCAGATTAAGCGATTTATACAGATCCTCTTTCTGACGCATCAGTTCGCGCGCGCTGCCCATCCCCAGCATGTGCAGCAGCTCGCGGATCGTCTGCGCGTCCGGCGGCGTCTCCAGATACAGCACCACTTCCGGGTCGATGCCGTTAGATTTCAGCAGGCTGAGGGTGTCGCGGCTCTTGGAGCAGCGAGGGTTATGGTAAATTTGTACCGCGTCTGTCATGACTTCTCCTTTATTACATCTTCTCGTACGGCTTAAAGCGTTGTTGCAGGCCGCGCAGCTGGTCGATACGCGCGTCGTAGCGGGCCTGCTGCAGGCTGCCGAGCTTCACCTGCGAGCTGGCGCTGCTGAGCAGGGAAATAGCCTGATCGAGACGGCCCGCCAGCGCCAGCCCTTCAGCACGCGCCGCCAGTTCCTGATCGCGGTTACCCAGTTGCCCCTGTGTCTGAGCGAGCAGCTCCCAGCCGTTCTGGTCGTCTTTATTGTTAAACGTGTAGCGGTTCAGAATGGTTACGGCCTGCGCAGGCTGACCGCCCTGCAAGTAAGCGTTCGCCAGGTTAAGCTGCAGCACCGGGTTGGTCCGTATGTCTTTCGCCCCTTTCAGGCGGTTAATCGCATCAGTGGCTTTTTTCTGCCCCAGATCGATATCCGTCGAGAGATCGAGATACCACGGATTGTTCGGGTCGGCTGCCAGCAGCGGCTGCAGCGCTTTACGCGCCTCGTCGTATTTACTGGCTTCCATCGCCTGTAGCGCCTGACCATACTGCGCGGCATTTTTTTCCCGCACGTTGCCTTTCGCCAGGGTATCCAGCAGATCGCTGGTGAGCTGGTTACGTCCGGAGTTGTACATGCCGAGCGTTCTTACTTTCGCCATGTAGAAGTCCTGCGAAGACTGCACGACCACCGGGCGCATCTGGTTGGCACGGTTGCGTGCGTCCGAGAGACGGCTTTCCGGCAGCGGGTGGGTGAGCAAAATTTCCGGCGGACGGGAAGAATACCGTGCCTGGTCGAGCAGTTTTTCCAGGAAGCTCGGCATGGCCTGCGGGTCAAAGCCGGAGCGCTGTAAAACCTGAATGCCGATGCGGTCAGCTTCCTGCTCGTTTTGCTGGGTGAAGCTGATCATCCCCTGACGCGTTCCTGCAAGCGTACCGGTCAGGGCCGCCATCCCGGCCTGCGGGCTGGCCATCGCCAGCAGAATAGAGCCCAGTGCGCCCACCCAGGTGAGCGGGGCGTTACGCTTCTGGTCTTCCATTGCACGCGCGAGGTGGCGCTGGGTAACGTGCGAAATTTCGTGCGCCATTACCGAAGCCAGCTGGCTTTCGTTGTCTGAGTAACGGAATAACGCCGAATGCAGCACCACGTTTCCGCCGAAGAAGGCGAAGGCGTTGATTTCGTCGTTATTAATCAAATAGAAGTGGAAGGGCGTTTTTACCGAGTCGGCGTGCGCCACCAGGCGCATCCCCAGCCCGTTAATGTACTGCACCAGCAAAGGGTCGTTGATCAGCGGGGCGCTACCGCGCAGCTGGCGCACATAGTAATCACCCATCTGCATCTCTTGCCCGATAGAGAGCGTGCTTCCTGCCGTGGTGCCCATGTCCGGCAATGAATCGGACGAGTCAGCGAAAGCGGGCAACACCTGACCGACCGTCACTGCGGCAATCAGTGTTGCAACCAGTGTTTTTCTCAACTGCCTGAACATAACCACTGTCCTGTATGTTGGAGGTGCTAATTTGACCGATGAACCGGCATATCGTTCATCTCTGCTGCCCTGCGAGTGTAGCCGTGTTACCGCATGAAGAAAATCCCATTCATCAGGCTTTTGCGGATTGTGACAGGGATACAAAAAGCGAAAGTCTTTTTTGTGACAGTTAGATACAATTCACCGTCTCACTCCCGCCAATCGATTCAGGGAAGGGTTGTATGCTCGAAATGTTAATGCAGTGGTATCGGCGTCGGTTCAGTGACCCGGAAGCCATTGCTTTGCTGGTTATTCTGGTTGCCGGGTTCGGTATTCTGTTCTTCTTCAGCGGCCTGCTCGCCCCTCTGCTGGTGGCGATTGTGCTCGCATACCTGCTGGAGTGGCCAACGGCGCGCCTGGAACATATCGGCTGTTCGCGCCGCTGGGCGACCAGCATCGTGCTGGTGCTGTTTGTCGGCATTCTGCTGCTGATGGCATTTGTGGTGATGCCGGTTGCCTGGCAGCAGGGGATCTACCTGATCCGCGATATGCCCGGCATGTTGAACAAGCTGTCTGATTTCGCCGCCACGCTGCCGCGTCGTTACCCCGCGCTGATGGATGCGGGGATCATAGATGCGATGGCCGAAAACATGCGCGCCCGCATCATGACGATGGGCGATTCGGTGGTGAAATACTCTCTGGCCTCGCTGGTGGGGCTGCTGACGCTGGCCGTCTATCTTGTGCTCGTGCCGCTAATGGTGTTCTTCCTGGTCAAGGACAAAGAGCAGATGCTGAACGCGGTACGCCGCGTGCTGCCGCGCAATCGCGGGCTGGCCGGGCAGGTCTGGCAGGAGATGAACCAGCAGATCACCAACTACATTCGCGGCAAGGTGCTGGAGATGATCGTGGTGGGCGTGGCGACCTGGATTGGCTTCCTGATCTTCGGCCTGAACTACTCGCTGCTGCTGGCGGTACTGGTCGGATTTTCGGTTCTGATCCCGTATATCGGCGCGTTTGTGGTAACCATTCCGGTGGTGGGCGTTGCGCTGTTCCAGTTTGGTCTGGGTACCGAGTTCTGGAGCTGCTTTGCGGTATACCTGATTATTCAGGGGCTGGACGGTAACCTGCTGGTGCCGGTGCTGTTCTCCGAGGCCGTGAACCTGCATCCGCTGGTGATTATCCTGTCGGTGGTGATTTTCGGCGGGCTGTGGGGGTTCTGGGGCGTGTTCTTTGCCATTCCGCTGGCGACGTTGATTAAAGCGGTGGTGCACGCGTGGCCGGATGTGCCTGCGGTGGAGGAGAAGTAGTTTTTGTGCGGCCTGATGCCCTCACCCCGAGCCTCTTCCACAGGGAGAGGGGGAAAACACTAAAAACGGCAACCTGGGTTGCCGTTTTGCTGTTTATCAGGCGCTTTGTTTCAGCCAGTTCAACACCACGTCGTGGTGGTTGCTGGTTTTGAAGTCGTCAAACACATGTTCAACTTTACCGTCAGCGTCAATCAGGAAGCTGATGCGGTGAATGCCGTCGTAGGTTTTACCCATAAAGGTCTTTTCACCCCAGACGCCGAACTGCTCGCAGACCTGGTGGTCTTCGTCGGAAAGCAGCGTGAAGTTCAGCAGCTCTTTTTCCGCAAATCGTGACAGCTTTTCTGGTTTATCCGTGCTGATTCCCAGCACTTCCACGCCGACTTTCTTCAACTCGTCCATGTTGTCGCGTAAGCCGCAGGCCTGTACGGTGCAGCCGGGGGTCATGGCTTTCGGGTAGAAATAGACCAGAACACGCTGTCCCTGGAAGTCGGTCAAATTTACTTGCTCACCGTCTTGATCCGGTAAGCTAAATTTCGGTGCGATGTCACCGGCTTTCAGTGGATTCATTACTCAACTCCATCCTGTTCGTGCTGCGAATAATTGACGACGCTTATACTGCCCTGCGCGTTTAATCCTGTACAGAGGGCTTTGAACGCTTGCTCGATATTTGACGCATCCTGCGAGGCAGGGCTGTGTGCGGTAATTTGAATAAAGAGCGTGGGAACGGTGCTTTCGTCGCCCGGCTGCGTGCGGGAGACGAGTTCGGCAATGTTCATCTGATGGCTGTCGAACAGCGCGGTAAAGCGCTCAATCAGATGCGGAGAATCAGGGACTTCAACCTGCACCCAGACGGTCGCGGGCATGGCCGGACGCGGGCGCGCGGTGGTGCGCTTCATGACGATCAGCAAATCCAGCTCCGCGCCTTTCAGCGGCAGGGTGGATTCAATAAGGGTAATGGCATTCCATGTTCCGGACAGCAGCATGATAAACGTGAACTCTTCGCCGAGCATCGCCAGGCGGCTGTCTTCGATGTTACAGCCGCAGCTGCTCACGTGACGGGTGATGGTGTTCACGATACCCGGCCTGTCGGCACCCAGCGCGGTGATAACCAGGTAATGTTGTGATGAGGTTGTCAAACCTGTTCTTCCTTTGCATGGTTAAGTCTTCCTAAGGAAAGCATAAAAAAAACGTGCATACAACCGCCAGAGGGCCTCAGGTCGCTTGCTTTTATTACAGTTCCAAACGTACCATTGAGGCTCTTGTTCGCACAGAGGATGGCTCATGTTCACGGGAAGTATTGTCGCGCTTGTTACACCGATGGATGAAAAAGGTAATGTCTGCCGGTCCAGCATGAAAAAGCTGATTGATTACCATGTCGCCAATGGAACCTCGGCGATCGTTTCGGTAGGGACTACCGGTGAATCTGCAACGCTGAGCCACGAAGAGCACGGCGATGTGGTTATGCTGACCCTGGAACTGGCTGACGGACGTATTCCGGTCATTGCGGGGACAGGTGCTAATGCGACCGCAGAAGCGATCAGCCTGACCAAACGTTTTAACGACAGCGGCATCGTGGGCTGTCTGACGGTCACCCCTTACTACAACCGTCCTACTCAGGAAGGTTTGTTCCAGCACTTCAAAGCCATCGCTGAACATACTGACTTGCCACAAATTCTGTATAATGTGCCGTCCCGTACCGGCTGCGATATGCTGCCGGAAACCGTTGGTCGTCTCTCGGAAGTAAAAAATATTATCGGTATTAAAGAGGCGACAGGGAACTTAAGCCGCGTTCATCAGATCAAAGAGCTGGTTTCAGACGACTTTATCCTGTTGAGTGGTGATGATGCGACCTCGCTGGACTTTATGCAGCTTGGTGGTCATGGCGTGATCTCCGTAACGGCGAACGTTGCGGCGCGCGATATGGCTGAAATGTGCAAACTGGCCGCAGCCGGTCATTATAATGAAGCGCGTGTCATTAATCAGCGTCTGATGCCGTTGCACAATAAATTATTTGTCGAACCCAATCCGATCCCAGTGAAATGGGCGTGTAAGGAGTTGGGGCTTGTAGCATCCGATACGCTGCGTTTGCCAATGACACCGATTACCGACCACGGTCGCGACATCGTCAGGGCAGCGCTGAAGCATGCCGGTTTGCTGTAAAGTTTAGGGAGATTTGATGGCTTATTCAGTACAGAAGTCGCGCCTGGCGAAGGTTGCGAGTGTTTCGCTTGTTATGCTGCTCGCTGCCTGTAGTTCAGACTCGCGCTACAAGCGCCAGGTGAGCGGTGATGAATCCTATCTGGATGCGACCCCGCTTGCTGAACTTCATGCACCGGCTGGTATGATCCTGCCGATCCAAAACGGCGATTATAATATTCCCGTGACCAACGGCAGCGGCCTGGTTGGTAAAGCGCTTGATATTCGTCCGCCAGCACAGCCTCTGGCGCTGGTAAGCGGGGCGCGTACCCAGTTCACCGGTGATACGGCGTCTCTGCTGGTTGAAAGCGCGCGCGGAAGCAATCTGTGGCCACAGGTCGTCAGCGTTATTCAGGCGAAGAATTACACCATTGATAAGCGCGATGACGCCAGCCAGACGTTAACCACCGACTGGATCGAGTGGAACCGTCTTGATGAAGATCAGCAGTACCGTGGACGCTATCAGGTCTCCGTGAAACCACAGGGTTACCAGCAGGCAGTTAACGTTAAGCTGTTGAACCTGGAGCAGGCGGGTAAACCGGTTGCGGATGCCGCCTCTATGCAGCGTTACAGCACTGAAATGCTGAACGTGATCGCCGCAGGTCTGGATAAGACTGCTACCGATGCCGCCAACGCCGCGCAGAACCGTAACGGCGTCACTTACGACGTTCAGAGCGGCGCGGATGACACCGGCCTGCCAATGCTGGTGGTGCGTGCACCGTTTAACCAGACCTGGCAGCGCCTGCCAGCGACGCTGGAAAAAGTGGGCATGAAAGTGACCGACAGCACCCGTTCAACCGGCAGCATGACGGCGACCTATAAGCCGCTGTCCGACAGCGCGTGGCAGGAGCTGGGCGCCAAAGATCCTCAGCTTGCCTCCGGTGATTACAAGATTCAGGTAGGTGATCTCGATAACCGCAGCAGCCTGCAGTTTATCGATCCAAAAGGTCACACGCTGACCCAGGCGCAGAACGATGCGCTGGTCGCTGTCTTCCAGGCAGCATTCAGCAAATAAATACGAGGGCGGGTTAATCCCGCCCTTTTTATTTTCGTGCTACGCAAACGTGTGCGTGGCATAATATACCTCGTTTTGAACGCAAATTATCACACCAGGAGTAATGAAGATGCAGAAGCAAGCTGAGTTGTATCGTGGCAAAGCGAAGACCGTATACAGCACGGAGAACCCGGATCTGTTGGTGCTCGAGTTCCGCAATGATACGTCAGCAGGGGATGGCGCCCGCATTGAGCAGTTCGATCGTAAAGGCATGGTGAACAACAAGTTCAACCACTTCATTATGACCAAACTGGCCGAAGCGGGTATCCCGACCCAGATGGAAGCGTTGCTGTCCGATACGGAATGTCTGGTGAAAAAACTGGATATGGTTCCGGTTGAGTGCGTGATTCGTAACCGTGCGGCAGGCTCCCTGGTGAAGCGTCTGGGCATTGAAGAAGGTATCGAGCTGAATCCACCGCTGTTCGACCTGTTCCTGAAAAACGATGCCATGCACGACCCAATGGTCAACGAATCCTACTGCGAAACCTTCGGCTGGGTGAGCAAAGAGAACCTGGCGCGCATGCAGGAACTGACCTACAAAGCCAACGACGTGCTGAAAAAGCTGTTTGATGACGCGGGCCTGATCCTCGTCGACTTCAAGCTGGAGTTTGGTCTGTTCAAAGGTGAAGTGGTGCTGGGCGACGAGTTCTCCCCGGACGGCAGCCGCCTGTGGGATAAAGAAACCCTGGATAAAATGGACAAAGACCGTTTCCGTCAGAGCCTGGGTGGCCTGATTGAAGCCTACGAGGCGGTAGCTCACCGTTTAGGCGTTAAGCTCGACTAAGTCCCTCAGTTGCCAAAGGATGTTCGCATCCTTTGGCGTCTTACCTTTGTTTCCTATGGTAATCTTGCCGTTAACCGCCTACGATCATAGCTATTATTAATGGAATAGTTCGAGGTGGTTATGCGCTGGCAAGGGCGTCGTGAAAGTGACAATGTAGAAGACAGACGCAGTGATGGTGGCGGCGGTCCTTCAATGGGCGGGCCCGGCTTCCGCTTACCCAGCGGCAAGGGCGGTATCATCCTGCTGATTGTGGTGCTGGTCGCAGGGTATTACGGCGTCGACCTCACCGGTCTGATGACCGGTCAACCGCTGCAGCAGCAACAGTCTCAGCACTCCATCAGCCCGAATGAAGATGAAGCGGCCAAATTTACCTCCGTTATTCTCGCCACAACTGAAGACACCTGGAGTCAGCAGTTCGAGAAGATGGGGCGCACCTACCAGCAGCCGAAGCTGGTGATGTACCGGGGCGCAACCCGCACCGGATGCGGTACCGGGCAATCTGTTATGGGGCCGTTCTACTGCCCGGCAGACGGCACCGTCTATATCGATCTCTCTTTTTACGATGACATGAAACGCAAGCTTGGCGCTGACGGTGATTTTGCTCAGGGCTACGTTATCGCGCATGAAGTCGGCCATCACGTGCAAAAGCTGCTGGGGATTGAGCCCAAAGTGCGCCAGCTGCAGCAGAACGCGTCTCAGGCCGAAGTGAACCGCCTTTCCGTCAAAATGGAACTGCAGGCGGACTGCTTCGCGGGCGTCTGGGGCCATAGCATGCAGCAGCAGGGCGTGCTGGAATCCGGGGATCTTGAAGAGGCATTAAACGCGGCTGAGGCCATCGGCGACGACCGTTTGCAGCAGCAGAGCCAGGGTCATGTCGTGCCGGACAGCTTCACTCACGGTACGTCACAGCAGCGCTACAGCTGGTTCAAGCGCGGCTTTGACAGCGGCGATCCGGCCCAGTGTAATACCTTCGGCAAAGCCATGTGATGGTGTCGTTTGAACATCTGACGCGCGAGCTTGAGCGTACCGGGCACCGCCGTCTGGTGGTGCTCTCTGGCGATGAACAATGGACGTTGAGCCAGGCGGCTGGCCTGCGTGATGCCTTGCCGGGAGACTGGCTGTGGCTGGAGGAGAATCCCTCAAAAGCCGTTAGCGGGATGCTGGGGCGAGAATACCTGCACGCCGTTTTTGACGCGCGTGCCGGGTTTGATGTTTCAGCCTTTGCCGCACTCAGCGGGACGCTGCGCGCCGGAAGCCTGCTGGTGCTGCTGGTGCCGCCTCTCGCTGACTGGGCCGACAAGCCCGACGGCGATTCCGTGCGCTGGAGCGACAGCGCGGAACCCATCGCCACCCCGCGCTTCGTTCACCATTTTTGCCGGACGCTTGCCGCCGATGCGGATGCGATCGTCTGGCAACAGCACCGTCCTCTCTCTCTTCCCGCTGCGCCGGATTCGCCCGCCTGGCAGCCAGCCAGCGGCGAGCCGCAGCGCGAGCAGGCGGAGATCCTCGACGTGCTTCTGACCATGCCTGCGGGCGTCGCTGCCGTGACGGCACCGCGGGGGCGCGGAAAGTCAGCCCTCGCGGGGATGCTGCTCAACAGCATTCAGGGGAGTGCGGTGGTCACTGCACCGGCCAAAGGGGCAACGGATGTCATTGCGCGCTTCGCTGGCGGGCGTTTTCACTTTATGGCCCCGGATGCGCTGCTGGCCTCCACGACAGAAGCCGACTGGCTGATTGTTGATGAAGCCGCAGCCATCCCCGGCCCGCTGCTGGACAAGCTGGTGTCGCGCTTTCCCCGCGTGTTGCTGACTACCACGGTCCAGGGTTATGAAGGCACGGGCAGGGGGTTTCTGCTTAAGTTCTGCGCCCGGTTCAGCGGGCTGCGGCGCTATACCTTATCCACCCCCATTCGCTGGGCGTTCGGGTGTCCGCTTGAGCGGATAGTGGCGAATACGCTGCTGTTTGACGACGCGCTTATTGACCGCAAACCGGAAGGTGACGTGCGTTTACGGTCGCTAGAGCCGCAGATGTGGGAGAGCGACCCGGCGCGCGTGGCAAGCGTGTATGAACTGCTGTGTGCCGCACACTACCGGACGTCCCCGCTCGATTTACGCCGGATGATGGACGCCCCCGGCCAGCACTTTGCGGTTGCACACGCGGGGGCGGATATGGCGGGCGCGCTCTGGCTGGTGGAAGAGGGGGGATTGCCCCCCGATCTGAGCCGCGCGGTGTGGGCGGGCTTTCGTCGTCCTCGTGGGAACCTTGTGGCGCAGTCACTGGCGGCGCACGGCGGGTCGCCTCTTGCGGCGACGCTGAAGGGGCGGCGGATTAGCCGCATTGCGGTGCATCCCCACCGTCAAAGAGAAGGCATCGGCCAGCGGCTTATTCGCAACGTCAGCGGTGAAGATTATCTCTCGGTAAGCTTTGGCTATACCGACGAGTTGTGGCGTTTCTGGCGGCAGTGCGGCTTTGTGCTGGTGCGAATGGGCAGCCATCGGGAAGCCAGCAGCGGGTGCTACACGGCGATGGCCTTACTGCCGCATAGCGAGGCCGGGCACCGCCTGTGCGCGCAGGAGCACCAGCGCCTGTGTCGTGATATGCGCGTTCTTTCAGCCTGGAACGGCGAAAAGATCCCGGTGACCGATGCCTGGGAAGCTACCCTTAATAGTGACGACTGGCTGGAGCTGGCGGGGTTTGCCTTTGCGCACCGGGCATTTTCAACCTCGGTTGCTGCCCTGACGCGGCTGGTGTTAGCTACAGACATGCCGCTCCCGGCGCTGCGCGGGAAAATAGAGGGTAAGACGGAGGAGAAGGGGCGAAAAGCGCTGCTGGCTAAACTGCGGAGTGAAACCGCGCAAGCGCTTGAGAGCCTTGATTATTCCCGCTGCCAGCAGCTGAAAGCCGACATTTTGCAATGGCAATTTTTTCAATGACTTCTTCAGTAAAGTGGCATGGTCATTACCCCGCAGAGGCGTAAAATCCTGCTCATCAATTAAGGAGACCGCCATGAAACACGACCATTTTGTTGTTCAAAGCCCTGACAAACCGGCTAAACAGTTACTGCTCCTGTTTCATGGCGTGGGCGATAATGCCGTCAATATGGGACAGATTGGCCGCTGGTTTGCGCCCGTTTTTCCGGAAGCATTGATCGTCAGCATCGGCGGCGTGGAGCCGTGCGGTCCAGACGGACGGCAGTGGTTCCCGGTTCAGGGCGTGACGGAGGAGAACCGTCAGGCGCGCATTGATGCGATCATGCCCACGTTTATCGACATCGTGCGCTACTGGCAGCAGCAGAGCGGTGTAGGCGCTGACGCAACGGCGCTGATTGGCTTCTCGCAGGGGTCAATCATGTCGCTGGAAAGCGTAAAAGCGCAGCCCGGTCTGGCTTCACGCGTCATCGCCTTTAACGGGCGTTATGCAACGCTACCGACAAGCGCGACCACGCAGACCACCATTCATCTCATTCACGGTGGTGAAGATCGGGTGATTGAGCTTTCGCATGCGGTAGCTGCCCAGGAAGCGCTGGTGCGTGAGGGCGGGGATGTGACGCTGGATATTGTTGACGATCTGGGCCACGCGATCGACGACCGCAGCATGCAGTTTGCGCTCGATCATCTGCGCTATACCGTGCCGAAGCACTACTTTGATGAAGCGCTCAGCGGCGGTAAGCCGAATGATGATGATATTGTTGAGTTTATGTGAGGTTATCCCCTCTCCACAGGAGAGGGGATACAGACCGATTACTTCTTCTGGTCTTTCTTCGGCCAGTCGTCGTCATCGTCCCACTTGTCGTTAAAATCACGGTGCGGCGGGAGATCCGGCTTATTCGCGAGAAACTTTTTGTGGTCAACGCGCTTAAGGTCTTTAATCACGTTCAGCAGTACGCCGACCAGAAACACCAGCACCAGAATCCACCAGTACTTTGCAAGCCAATCCATTCGCTATTCCTCTCTGAGCGCTCGTCAGGCGACGAGTTGCTCCATAATACGTTGATACATGCGGGCCAGCAGTTGTAAATCGGCTGCGTTCACACACTCGTTGATTTTGTGAATCGTCGCGTTAACCGGACCCAGTTCGACAACCTGTGCACCCATGCGGGCGATAAAGCGTCCGTCTGAGGTGCCGCCCGTCGTCAGCAGCTGCGGCTTAATTTCATTATAGTGCTCAATGGCGTTCACCACCGCATCCACCAGCTTGCCGCGCTGCGTCAGGAACGGCTGGCCGGAAAGCCACCAGTCAACGGTGTAGCGCAGGTTGTATTTTTCCAGCAGAGCGACAACGCGCGCTTTGATCGTCTCGTCGGTCAGTTCGGTACTGAAGCGGAAGTTGAACTGGACGAAGAAATCTCCCGGGATGACGTTGTTACTGCCGGTTCCGGCCTTGACGTTGGCGATCTGCATGCTGGTCGGCGGGAAGAACTCGTTGCCTTTATCCCACTCGATGCCTACCAGTTCGTTCAGCATTGGCGCGGCGCGGTGGACCGGGTTATCGGCCAGATGCGGGTAGGCCACATGCCCCTGAACCCCATGTATGGTCAGGTTACAGGTCAGCGAGCCGCGGCGACCGTTTTTGACGACATCACCCACCACTTCGGTACTGGATGGCTCGCCGACCAGACAGTAGTCAAGACGTTCATTGCGCGCCATCAGCGCCTCAACGACCTTCACGGTACCGTTATGGGCGCTGGCTTCTTCATCGGAGGTGATCAAGAACGCGAGACGGTTTTTGTGGTTCGGATGCTGAGCCACAAAGCGCTCTGCCGCCACAACCATCGCCGCCAGCGAGCCTTTCATGTCTGCCGCGCCGCGGCCGAAGAGCATGCCATCGCGGATGGTCGGCTCAAACGGCGGATTAATCCAGCGATCAGCGTCACCCGCGGGAACGACGTCAGTGTGCCCGGCAAAGGCCAGCGTTTCGCCCTGGCCACGCCACGCCCAGAAGTTCTGGGTGTCGCCAAAATCCATGCGCTCAACGGTAAAACCGATGGCGCGCAGGCGCTCAATCATTAATGCCTGACAACCTGCGTCGTCCGGGCTAAGGGAGGGACGGCGAATAAGCTGTTGAGTCAGCTCAATGACCGGGCATGACATACACTACACCTCTACGAAAAAGTCAGAATAAAGGGTTTCACTGAAACCCAGCAGCATAGGCTGACCTGGCTTGCAGAGCAATGGGCGTTTGATAATTGCCGGCATGTCGAGCATCAACTTTGCCGCGCTGTCGGCGTCAACGATGCTGGCGCGCACGGATTCGTCCAGCTTACGCCAGGTGGTGCCGCGGGTGTTCAGCAGCGCTTCCCATCCCAGTTCGTTAATGGCGGTATGCAGAAATTCTGCATCAAGCCCGTCGGCACGATAATCGTGGAAGCGGTACTCGACGTTATTAGTTTCCAGCCAGCGGCGTGCTTTTTTGATGGTGTCGCAATTTTTAATGCCGTACATCACAACCATGTTGAATCCTTTTGCTCTTATGGCGATTAAACGTTCAGTAAATTCGAAGATATATCTTTAGGTGGAATATAACACACTCAGGAATGCTCTGGATTTACACTTCTTCTTAATTCAACTCACACTTGTACGCTGAATATACTTTCACCATTTAAGCATAGATGTCCACCGTGTTTAAATTCTGAATAAACTCAGCGCGTAAAATAAAACTCACCCGTTCGTAGGGTTATTTCAAAATATTGCTGACCGTCACACAAAATTTAAACTCCTCCGTTCATATTTATCATAAATCCCCAACGGTGGCGGGGTACAATCACAGCGATTGGTTAAACAGTCTTCACAATGATGATACGTTTTCGTAGAATGCGCATAATAATAAGAGAGGTTGTTATGATTGAACGTGAACTGGGGAACTGGAAAGATTTTATCGAAGGCATGCTTCGTAAATGACATTCAGTAAGAATTGCAAGAGCACTAAAATAAGTAAAATAACCATAGTGTGAATTAATCACACAATAAAAAGGCGGCCGATTAAGCCGCCTTTTTTATGACTGCGGGTTATTCCTGTCGCTCCCGGAGCGGGAAGCGACGACGCACCAGCACAAAGAACAGCGGCACAAAATAAATCGCCAGGATGGTGGCCGAAATCATCCCACCCATGACGCCGGTACCCACCGCATGCTGGCTGCTTGAGCCTGCACCCGTGCTGGTTGCCATCGGCAGTACGCCAAAAATAAACGCCAGTGAGGTCATCAGGATCGGACGTAGGCGCTGGCGGCAGGCGTGCAGCGTGGCGGCCATCAGCTCGTGGCCTTTGGCATTCATCTCGTTGGCAAACTCAACGATCAGAATGGCGTTTTTCGCCGACAAGCCGATCACCGTAAGTAGCCCCACCTGGAAGTAAACGTCGTTCTCCAGGCCGCGCATCCAGGTCGCCAGCAGCGCACCGATAACCCCAAGCGGCACCACCAGCATGACCGAGAACGGAACCGACCAGCTCTCATACAGCGCGGCAAGGCAGAGGAAGACCACCAGCAAAGAAAGCGCATAGAGGGCAGGGGCCTGCGCCCCGGAGAGACGCTCCTGGTAAGACATGGCCGTCCATTCCAGACCAAAACCGGCAGGCAACTGCTGCACCAGTTTTTCCATGGTGTCCATGGCGGTACCGGTGCTGACGCCCGGCGCGGCTTCCCCGACGATCTCAACCGCGGAATAGCCGTTATAGCGCTCCAGACGCGGCGAACCGCTCTCCCAGCGCGATGTGGCAAAGGCGGAGAAGGGGACCATTCCGCCAGAATTATTGCGTACAAACCAGCGATTAATATCATCCGGCAACATGCGGAACGGCGCGGCTGCCTGGACATACACTTTTTTCACGCGGCCGCGATCCATAAAGTCATTTACGTAGCTTGAGCCCCATGCGGTTTGCAGGGTGTCGTTGATATCCTCGATCGACACGCCCAGCGCCTGCGCCTTACGCTGGTCGATATCCACCTGAAGCTGCGGGCTGTCGTCAAGACCGTTGTGACGAACGCGGGTCAGGCCGGGATCTTTCCCTGCTAGTTCTAGCAGCTTATCGCGCGCGGCCATCAGGGCCGAGTGGCCCGCGCCGGCGTGATCCTGCAGCTCCATATCAAACCCGGCGGAACTGCCCAGGCCGCTGATCGCGGGCGGGCTGCTGGCAAAGACGCGCGCCTCTTTAATGCGGGCAAACGCTTTGGTCGCGCGTTCGATGATGGCGAACGAGGTTCCCGTTCTGGCATCGCGTTCGTCCCAGTCTTTCAGGCGGACAAACATGCGGGCGACGTTCTGCCCGTTCCCGCCCGGGCCGGAGCCGACGGTAGAGAAGACCGAAACAACGTTATTTTTCTCTTTGGTGAAGAAGTACTGCTCAACGTTCTGAACCACCTTTAGCGTCTGCTGCTGGGTGGATCCGCTCGGGAGCTGCACCGAGGTGATGAACATCCCCCGGTCTTCCTGCGGCAGGAACGAGGTGGGAAGATGCAGGAACAGCCACACCATGCCGCCCAGCAGCAAAACGTAAATCATCATCCAGCGCAGGCTGCGGTGTAGCACTTTACCGACGGCAGATTCATACCGCTCGGCGTTGCGGTTGAACATGCGGTTAAACCAGCCGAAGAACCCTTTCTGGCCGTGATGTTCCCCTTTGTGCAGCGGCTTAAGGAGGGTGGCGCAGAGCGCAGGGGTGAGGATCAGCGCCACCAGCACGGAGAGCACCATCGCCGAGACGATGGTGATTGAGAACTGACGGTATATCGCCCCGGTTGTACCGCCAAAGAAGGCCATCGGGATAAAGACCGCCGACAGCACCATCGCGATACCAACCAACGCCCCCTGAATTTGTCCCATCGATTTACGCGTCGCCTGACGCGGGGAAAGCCCCTCTTCGCTCATGATGCGCTCGACGTTTTCGACCACCACGATAGCATCGTCCACCAGCAGGCCAATCGCCAGCACCATAGCAAACATCGTCAGGGTGTTGATGCTGTAGCCGAACGCGTAAAGCACCGCAAAGGTGCCCAGCAGCACCACCGGGACGGCAATGGTGGGGATCAGCGTGGCGCGGAAGTTTTGCAGGAACAGGTACATGACCAGGAACACCAGGGCGATCGCTTCCAGCAGGGTTTTGACTACGTCCTCAATCGAGGCTTTAACGAAGGAGGTGGTTTCATAGGCGACTTTGTACTCCAGCCCGTGCGGGAAATACTGCGACAGCTCATCCAGACGGTCCAATACCAGCTTCGCCGTCGCCATTTCGTTTGCGCCGGAGGCCAGCTTAATTCCCAGTCCAGAGGCCGGGTTGCCGTTAAAGCGGCTCAGGTAATCGTATTTCTCCGCACCCATTTCCACCTTAGCAACGTCGCCCAGACGCACTTCTGAGCCATCCTGATTCACGCGCAGGGTAATGTTGCGGAACTGGTCCGGGGTCTGAAGCAGAGATTGCGAATTAATGGTGGCGTTCAGGGCCTGTTTATCGACGGAAGGCGTGCCTCCCAGTTGCCCCACGGCAATTTGGGCGTTCTGGGCTTTGATGGCGTCCGTCACGTCGGTTGCCGTCATCTGATAGCTGTTCAGCTTGTTGGGATCCAGCCAGATACGCATCGAGTACTGTGAGCCATAGGCGTCGATATCCCCCACGCCGTTAATACGGCTGAGCGGGTCCTGAATATTACTGGCGACGTAGTCCGCAATGTCCTGTTTATCCATTGAGCCATCGGTGGAGACAAACGCGATGGTCAGAATGTTGGTATCACCGGTTTTACGCACGGTGACGCCCTGGTTCTGCACGGCCTGGGGCAATTTACGCATGGCCGACTGCAGCTGGTTTTGTACCTGCTGCACCGCTTCGTCCGGGTCGGTGCCCGCCTCAAAGCTCAGGGTGACAGTCGCCTGTCCCGTGGCGCTGCTTTGGGAGGACATGTACATCAGATTATCCAGACCCGTCATGTTCTGCTCGATAACCTGCGTCACGGTATTTTCCAGCGTTTGTGCGGACGCGCCGGGGTAGTTTGCTGTGACACGCACGTTAGGCGGTGCCAGATCGGGATATTGCTCAACGGGAAGAGAAGTAATCGCCAGGACACCTGTCAGACACAACAGGATGGCAAGCACCCAGGCAAAAATGGGGCGATCGATGAAAAAATTCGCCATGAAAGTGTGACCTCGTTTTGCTGCACGTCATTATTGTTTATTGCCCGCATCACTTTAGCGGTAAGGCCCAGGCCAAACGTGGAGAAATAAAGGAGATAATGTAAATTATCATGCGCTTTTCCCGGCGCTTCCCCCTTTACCGTTATTTACCTGTTAACGGCGCGGGTGCGGGGAACGTCACGCTGACCTGCGTGCCGCCGTTTTGCGGCTGCGAGAAGTGCAGCATTCCGCCGAGCCGTTGCGCGCGTTCTCGCATAATGTTCAGCCCGTAGTGTCCCGGCGGCTCGCTGGCCTCGCCAATCCCGATGCCGTTGTCGCGAATGCTGACGCTGTGCGTGCCGTCCACGGCCGTCACGCAGCTGACGGTGATCTCGCTGGCCTGCGCGTGCTTAATCGCATTCAGGACGGCCTCCCGCACGATCTGCAGCAAATGCACCTGCTTCTGCGCGTCAAGCGCCAGGGTGGAGAGGCGGCAGTCGAGGTGCAGCTTCGCCTGCGTCTGGCTCTGCAGGGCATCGAGAGACTCCTGCAGCGCCGCGGGTAAATTCGCATGGTTTAGCGTCAGGCGGAAGGTGGTCAGCAGCTCGCGCAGTTGCTGCCAGGCGTTGTTCAGCTCGCGGGAGAAGTCGGTGATGATCGTCTGCGCGGAGGCATTTTCCGCCGGCACGGCGTGTTTAAGCAGCGTGAGCTGGATCCGCAGATAGGAGAGTACCTGCGCCAGCGAATCATGCAGCTCGCGGGCGATGGTGGCGCGCTCCTCCATCAGCAGCAGCTGCTGGTAATGCTTCTGCGCCTGGTTAAAGTACAGCCCACGTCCGAGCATAGTCGCCACGCTTCTCATCAGCGGAAGAGGAACGCTGCCCGTCTCGCTTTGCCAGCGCAGCTCGCCGTAGAGGGTATCCTGCATCAGCACCGGCAGGGTTTGCAGAGAAATGCCGCTCACCTCTGTTCCTTCACACAGCCGCCAGTCGTCGCTGGTGCGTAGCTCCAGGTAATTCATCTGCGTGTATTCATGCACAATCTGCAAAATATGCCGGAAGCACAGGCTGTCTATCTGCCCGGTATTCAGCGCCTGGGAGCATTTGAACAGCATGTCCAGCTGCTGGTGGGCTTCATGCAAATGCCGCGTCTTTTCCGCGACGGAGGCTTCGAGCGACCGATAGAGAGTATGTAGCTCGCCCGACATATGGTTGAAGGCGCGGGAGAGCTGGCCCAGCTCGTTGGGGAGCGCGGTGTCCGGCGCCGGGGTGGTAAATTCCCCTCGCTCAATGCGTTCGCTGGCGGCCACCAGATTGTTCAGCGGCAACACCACCTGGCGACGGATGCGCCGCAGGGTAAACAGCGTCAGCAGCAGGATCCCGAGCGCGCCAGCCAGAGAGAGGAGGGTCACCGTCTGGATTTTATTTTCGGTGTAGTGCTGGAGGGCGAGCACAAAGGCATCAATACGGCCGACAAAATCCTCAATGTGAGCGTCATACCATGCGCTGTCGCCGCGGGCGATGCGCTTGTCCATGTCCAGCCAGGCCACATGCAACTGCTGATAGCGCGCCTTGACGTTGTCCGGGACGTACCAGCGGTTCAGCTTCTCCAGGGAAGGCGCGCTTAACGTTCGCTGCCAGTTCTCACGATGCGCCATAAGGGAGGGGCTGTTGCGCTGCATCTCGTAGCCGAGGCGGTAGCTCTGCATGCGCAGCGAGCCCGCAATGTTGATAGCTTCGGCGTCACGCTGGCTGCTGGCAAGCGTCAGCAGCGCGACGGTGCTGGTCAGCACGGACAGGGCAATGATCGAAAAGAAAGCCCAGGCAAGGCTTCCGGAAACGGGGCGTTTAACGGTCACGGAACGGATCTCTGCATAAAATGGCTCAGCCACAGGTCATGGGCAGTTGTACATTGCCTGATAACGCGGTGGCGAGCAAATAGCTTATTCATACTAAAGATAAGGTTATTGATCCAAAAGCCGCTTTGGGCATTAACCTGAAATCTGGCGAGAAGTAACGCGCCGCCTGAGCCGACGGACGACAAAGCGGGCTTCACGGGGTAGTATAAACAGACTCATTTAGCCGTGGAGCCCGTATGTCCCTGAACATTACCGTTATCAAAGACAAAATCCTTTCTGAAAATTACTTTGTCCTGCGTAACATCACTTACGATTTAACCCGTAAGAACGGTGACGTGATTCGCCACAAACGCGAAGTCTACGACCGGGGCAATGGCGCAACCATTCTGCTGTATAACCGTGAAAAGCAAAGCGTGGTGCTGATTCGCCAGTTTCGGGTCGCGACCTGGGTCAACGGCAATGCGGACGGGCGCCTGATTGAAACCTGCGCCGGCCTGCTTGATGACGATGAGCCGGAAGTCTGCATCCGCAAGGAGGCCGTTGAGGAGACCGGTTTTGAAGTGGGCGAGGTGCAAAAAGTCTTTGAGCTTTTCATGTCCCCTGGCGGGGTGACAGAGCTGGTCCATTTCTTCATTGCGGAATACACCGATGCCCAGCGCACGCATCGCGGCGGCGGCGTTGAGGATGAAGACATCGAAGTGCTGGAAATGCCTTTCACCCAGGCCGTTGAGATGGTGAAAAGCGGCGAGATCCGCGACGGTAAAGCGGTGATCCTGTTACAGTATCTGCAAACCAGCGGCTTAATGAACCTTAAACCGATGTCGTGATAACGTGTATTTCAGATAAATCTATCCGATAAATCCGATTGAGCCCGCCCGCCCTGGGCACGAAGATACGCCCCAGATTGACCTTTTCGTTTCCGGGGCTGTGCCATTCATGCGCTACTGCGTTTTGCTTTTCTTCTTTTTCTGCGTGCTACCCGCACCTCTGGTGTGGGCTGCGCCCGCGCAGCAGTCTTTTTCAGACTGGCAGGTTACCTGCAATAACCAGAATTTTTGTGTTGCCCGGAATACCGGCGAGCATCGCGGTCTGGTCATGACGCTGAGCCGTAGCGCAGGCGCGAAAACGGACGCCAGCCTGCGCATCGATCTCGGCGGGCTTTCGGCCCCGCCGGTTAAAGAGCCTGACATTGCCCCGCGCCTGCTGCTCGACAACGTTCCGTTAAAGCTCAATTCGCAGCACTGGCAGTTAACCCCCTGGCATCTCAAAACTGACGATGCGGGTACCATCACCACGTTTCTGAAAAACATTCAGGAAGGGCAGGCGCTGACCCTGCGCGGGGGGAAGCAGACGATCTCGCTGGTCGGTCTGAAGGCGGCGCTGCTGTTTATCGACGCCCAGCAGAAGCGCGTTGGCAGCGAAACGGCATGGATTAAAAAAGGAGATAGCCCGCCGCTGAGCGTGCCTCCTGCACCGGCATTAAAAAAGGTGGCCGTGGTGAACCCGACGCCGACGCCGCTGACGCATAGCGAGCTGAACGATCTGCTGGATTATGGGACGTGGCGGATGAACAACAGCCAGTGCTCGCTGGATCCTAACCGTCGTGAAGTACGCGTCACTGCATTAACGGATGACAAAGCGCTGTTGATCGTCAGCTGTGAAGCGGGGGCCTATAACACGGTCGATCTGGCGTGGCAGGTCTCACGTAAAAAACCGTTCGCCGCCCGTAGCGTCAGGTTACGTCTGCCGTTCACCCCCTCCAGCCAGAGCAGCGACATGGAGCTGATGAACGCCCGCTTTGATGAGAAAACGCGCGAGTTGACGACGCTGGCGCTGGGACGCGGTATTGGAGACTGCGGGATCCAGACGCGCTGGCGTTTTGATGGCCAGCGCTTCCGCCTGGTGCGCTACGCGGAAGAGCCAAGCTGTGATAGCTGGAATGGGCCAGACGCCTGGCCCACGCTGTGGATCACTCGCTAGTTTTGCCGGATGGCGCTGTCGCACTACAACACGCTCAGCGCTTTCTCCACCACGTTCTCAACGGTAAAGCCGAAATACGGGAACAGCTTGTCGGCAGGAGCGGATTCACCGTAACCCCGCATGCCCACAATTGCCCCTTTCAGCCCCACGTACTTATACCAGTAGTCGGCAATACCCGCTTCCACCGCCACGCGCGCCGCAACGCTGGAAGGCAGCACCGATTCCCGATACGCCTCGTCCTGCGCATCAAAAATATCCGTAGAAGGCAGAGATACCACGCGCACCGCGTGACCTTCGGCGGTCAGCTTCTCCGCCGCTTTCACCGTGATTTCCACCTCGGAACCGGTGGCAATCAGGATCACGTCCGGCTTGCCGCCGCTGTCTTTCAGGATGTACCCGCCGCGGGCGATGTTTTTTACCTGCTCCGGCGTGCGCTCGATCTGCGCCAGGTTCTGGCGCGACAGGATCAGCGCCGTGGGCCCGTTATGACGCTCAACGGCCAGCTTCCAGCCCACCGCCGCTTCCACCTGGTCGCACGGACGCCAGGTGCTGAAGTTTGGCGTTAAGCGCAGGCTTGCCAGCTGCTCTACCGCCTGGTGCGTTGGTCCATCTTCCCCCAGCCCGATGGAGTCATGGGTGTAAACCATGATCTGCCGGGCCTTCATCAGCGCCGCCATACGCGCCGCGTTTCGGGCGTACTCGACGAACATCAGGAAGGTGGCGGTGTAAGGCACGAAGCCGCCGTGATGGGCGATGCCGTTAGCAATCGCGGTCATCCCGAACTCGCGCACGCCGTAGTGGATGTAGTTCCCGGCAATGTCTTCCTTCAGGGATTTAGAGCCTGACCAGATGGTCAGGTTGCTTGGCGCCAGATCCGCCGAGCCGCCGAGCAGCTCAGGCAGGAGAGGGCCAATCGCGTTCAGGGTATTTTGCGACGCCTTACGGGTAGCGATTTTCGCCGGGTTGGACTGCAGATTTTCTATCAGCGCCTGGGTTTTATCGTCCCAGTCTTCCGGCAGGCCGCCGCTCATGCGGCGGGAAAACTCGGCGGCCAGCTCCGGGTGCGCTTTTTTGTAGGCGGCAAATTTTTCGTTCCAGGCCTGCTGCGCTTTTTCACCCGCTTCGCGCGCATCCCATGCTCTGTAGATCTCTTTCGGGATCTCAAACGGCGGATATTTCCAGCCCAGTTTCTGGCGGGTTAACGCCACTTCCTCTTCGCCCAGCGCCGCGCCGTGCGCCTCTTCTTTGCCCGCTTTGTTCGGCGAGCCGAAGCCAATGGTGGTACGGCAGATAATCAGGGACGGTTTGTCCTTCACGCTCTGCGCTTCCTGAATCGCTTTTTTCACCGCTTCAGGATCGTGGCCGTCAATCTCGTGCACCACATGCCAGTGATAGGCCTCAAAGCGTTTTGCCGTGTCATCGGTAAACCAGCCCTCGGTTTCCCCGTCGATGGAGATGCCGTTGTGGTCATAGAAGCCAATCAGCTTGCCGAGCCCCAGCGTGCCCGCCAGCGAGCAGACCTCGTGGGAGATCCCCTCCATCAGGCAGCCGTCGCCCATAAAGACATAGGTGTAGTGATCGACAATCTCGTGGTCGGGCTGGTTGAACTGCGCGGCCAGCGTACGCTCGGCAATTGCCAGGCCGACGGCATTCGCCAGCCCCTGGCCCAGCGGGCCGGTGGTCGTTTCCACGCCCGGTGTATAGCCGATCTCCGGGTGGCCCGGCGTTTTGGAGTGCAGCTGGCGGAAGTTTTTTAACTCCTCAAGCGGCAGATCGTAGCCAGAAAGGTGCAGCAGGCTGTAGAGCAGCATCGAGGCGTGGCCGTTGGAGAGAATAAAACGGTCGCGGTCGTACCAGGTTGGGTCAGTGGGGTTGTGCTTCAGGAAGTCGTTCCACAGCACTTCGGCAATATCGGCCATCCCCATCGGGGCGCCAGGGTGGCCGGAATTGGCTTTTTGTACGGCATCCATGCTGAGGGCGCGAATGGCGTTAGCGAGCTCTTTACGGGACATAGTTCACTCCGTGGCAAGGTTAAAGTTTGGCGGCGAGAAGATCTTCGAGTTTTCGCTGGTCGACGGCGAACTGGCGGATGCCGTCCGCCAGTTTTTCCACGGCCATAGGGTCCTGATTATGCTCCCAGCGGAACTCCGCTTCGGTCATGGCTTTCGGTTTTGGCAGGACGGTAGAGGTCGGCACCAGCTTGCGGATCACCGTTTCGTCGCTCTCCTGCAGCTTTTTCAGCAGGTCAGGGGAGATGGTCAGACGGTCGCACCCTGCGAGCGCCAGGATCTGCTCGGTGCGGCGGAAGCTGGCCCCCATCACAATGGTTTCGTAGCGATGCTGCTTGTAATAATCGTAGATATTACGCACCGACTTCACGCCAGGGTCTTCCTCTACCACGTACGGGTCCATCGGCTGTTTCGCCTGATACCAGTCGTAGATGCGCCCGACAAACGGCGAGATCAGGAACACGCCCGCTTCGGCACAGGCGCGCGCCTGGGCAAAGGAGAACAGCAGCGTCAGGTTGCAGTGGATCCCCTCTTTTTCCAGAACCTCTGCCGCGCGGATGCCTTCCCATGTGGACGCGAGCTTGATCAGAATGCGTGACTTATCGATCCCCTGTTCCTGGTAGAGCTCCACCAGGCGGCGCGCTTTGTTAATACTCTTTTCCTGATCGAATGAGAGGCGGGCATCTACTTCGGTCGACACGCGCCCCGGAATGCTTTTCAGAATTTCCGCACCAAAATTAACCGCCAGCTTGTCGCTGGCTTCAGCAACCTGCTGCTCCTGCGTTTTCCCGCGCTGTTTACCGTAGGCAATCGCGTCGTCAATCAGATGGCTAAAATGGGCAAGCCCCGCCGCTTTCAGAAGCAGCGAAGGGTTGGTGGTCGCGTCCTCTGGCTGATAGTGGCGAATCGACTCGATATCGCCGCTGTCTGCAACCACGGTGGTGAATTGTTTGATGCCGTCTAGCTGGTTCATAAATAATTACTCCTTGGAAATAAAAGAGTTAGATGAGTGCGTTAGTTCACACTTCTGAGAAAATCATGATGGACTTAACAAAAAAGCATAGCAGACGGGGCAGGCATTGCTTTTGAGACGGGTAACATGGCTGTTATAAATTGATAACAATTTTTAATGTGTGATGGTGAGAGTTTGGCAGCCTTCAAAGTTTATGCGCTGCTCAGCGGCGATACTATCTGACCGATACGTAAAAGGAATAACAAGATGGACGATCAGTTAAAACAGAGTGCCCTCGATTTTCACGAGTTCCCTGTCCCCGGTAAAATTCAGGTCTCCCCAACCAAGCCGCTGGCGACCCAGCGCGATCTGGCGCTGGCCTACTCGCCGGGCGTGGCTGCGCCGTGTCTGGAGATCGAAAAAGATCCGCTGGCGGCCTACAAATACACCGCGCGCGGTAACCTTGTCGCTGTTATCTCTAACGGTACGGCGGTGCTGGGCCTGGGCAATATTGGTGCCCTGGCCGGTAAACCGGTGATGGAAGGGAAGGGCGTACTGTTCAAGAAATTCGCCGGTATCGACGTGTTCGATATCGAAGTGGACGAACTCGATCCCGATAAGTTCATCAACGTGGTGGCCGCGCTGGAGCCGACCTTCGGCGGGATCAACCTGGAAGACATCAAAGCGCCGGAATGTTTCTATATCGAGCAGAAGTTGCGCGAGCGTATGAACATTCCCGTGTTCCATGACGACCAGCACGGCACGGCGATTATCAGTACCGCTGCCATTCTCAACGGCCTGCGCGTGGTGGAGAAAAATCTCTCCGACGTTCGCATGGTGGTCTCCGGTGCGGGCGCGGCGGCCATCGCCTGTATGAACCTGCTGGTGGCGTTGGGCATGCAGAAACACAATATCGTGGTCTGCGACTCTAAGGGCGTTATCTACAAAGACCGCGAGCCGAACATGGCGGAAACCAAAGCGGCCTACGCGGTTGAAGACGACGGCAAGCGCACGCTTGAGGACGTGATTGACGGCGCGGATATCTTCCTCGGCTGTTCAGGCCCGAAAGTGCTGACCCAGGAAATGGTGCAGAAAATGGCGCGCGCGCCGATGATCCTGGCGCTGGCGAACCCGGAACCGGAAATCCTGCCGCCGCTGGCGAAAGCGGTGCGCGAAGACGCCATTATCTGTACCGGCCGTTCGGACTACCCGAACCAGGTGAACAACGTGCTCTGCTTCCCGTTCATCTTCCGCGGGGCGCTGGACGTTGGCGCGACGGCGATCAACGAAGAGATGAAGCTTGCCGCCGTTCACGCCATCGCCGAGCTGGCGCACGCTGAGCAGAGCGAAGTGGTCGCCTCCGCGTACGGGGATCAGGATCTGAGCTTTGGCCCGGACTACATCATTCCAAAACCGTTCGATCCGCGCCTGATTGTCAAAATTGCGCCAGCCGTTGCCAAAGCGGCGATGGACTCCGGCGTGGCGACGCGTCCGATTCAGGATTTTGACGCGTACGTCGATAAACTCACCGAGTTTGTCTACAAAACTAACCTGTTTATGAAACCGATCTTCTCTCAGGCTCGCGCAGACGCGAAGCGTGTGGTGCTGGCGGAAGGGGAAGAGGCGCGCGTGCTGCACGCCACGCAGGAGCTGATCACCTTAGGGCTGGCGAAGCCGATCCTGATTGGTCGTCCGAGCGTGATCGAGATGCGCATTCAGAAGCTGGGCCTGCAGATTAAGCCGGGCGTCGACTTCGAGATCGTTAACAACGAATCCGATCCGCGCTTCAAGGAGTACTGGAACGAATATTACGCGATCATGAAGCGTCGCGGGATCACCCAGGAGCAGGCGCAGCGGGCGGTGATCAGCAATACTACGGTCATCGGCGCGATCATGGTCCATCGCGGCGAAGCGGATGCGCTGATCTGCGGCACCATCGGCGATTACCACGAGCACTTTAGCGTGGTGCAGGAGATCTTCGGCTATCGCGACGGCGTGCACACCGCCGGGGCGATGAACGCGCTGCTGCTGCCGAGCGGCAACACCTTTATTGCCGATACCTACGTGAACGACGATCCAACCCCGGACGAACTGGCGGAGATCACCGTGATGGCCGCCGAGACCGTGCGTCGCTTTGGTATTGAGCCGAAGGTGGCGCTGCTGTCGCACTCAAACTTTGGTTCGTCTAAATCCGCGGCGGCGTGCAAAATGCGCCAGACTCTGGAACTGGTGCGCGAGCGTGCGCCGGAGTTGATGATTGACGGGGAAATGCACGGTGATGCCGCGCTGGTGGAGAGCATCCGCAACGAACGTATGCCGGACAGCCCGCTGAAGGGATCGGCGAACATCCTGATTATGCCGAACGTGGAAGCGGCGCGTATCAGCTACAACCTGCTGCGCGTCTCCAGCTCTGAAGGGGTGACCGTAGGACCGGTGCTGATGGGCGTGGCAAAACCGGTGCACGTGTTAACGCCGATTGCCTCCGTGCGTCGTATCGTGAACATGGTGGCGCTGGCGGTGGTTGAGGCGCAGACGCAGCCGCTGTAAGGGCGCGTGTGCTTACCCGACCTGAGGATGGAGTAGGCCGGATAAGCGCAGCGCCATCCGGCAGTTAAATCCAGTCGCGTACTTTAAGGAACTCACTCAAGGCAGCCTCCGGGCTGCCTTCTTTTGGCTCGTAGCTGTACTCCCAGCGCACCAGCGGCGGCATAGACATCAGAATCGACTCCGTGCGTCCGCCGGTCTGCAGGCCGAACAGCGTCCCGCGATCCCACACCAGGTTGAACTCCACGTACCGCCCGCGACGATAAAGCTGGAACTCACGCTCGCGCACGCCGTAGTCGGTGTTTTTACGGCGTTCGACAATCGGCAGGTACGCGTCGGTGAACCCTTCGCCCACCGCGCGCATAAAGCTAAATGCCGTATCAAAATCCGGCGTGTTGAGATCGTCAAAGAACAGCCCGCCGATGCCGCGCTGCTCGTCGCGGTGCTTCAGGTAAAAGTAGTCGTCGCACCACTTTTTATATTTCGGGTAAACGTCTTCGCCAAACGGCAGGCAAAGGTCCCGCGCGGTGGTGTGCCAGTGCACGGCATCCTCTTCGAAGCCGTAGTAGGGCGTCATGTCGAAACCGCCGCCAAACCACCAGACCGGATCGGCTCCTGGCTTCTCCGCGATGAAAAAGCGCACGTTGGCGTGGCTGGTCGGAACAAACGGGTTATGCGGATGGATCACCAGCGAGACGCCCATCGCTTCGAAGCTGCGGCCCGCCAGCTCAGGGCGGTGCGCGGTAGCGGACGCGGGCATGGCGTCGCCGTGAACGTGGGAAAAATTCACGCCCGCCTGTTCGAAGATGCCGCCGTTACGCAGCACGCGGCTGCGCCCGCCGCCGCCCGCTTCGCGCTGCCAGCTATCTTCCTGGAATTCACCGCCGTCTGCGGCGGCCAGTTTCTGGCAAATCTCATCCTGCAGCTGCAGCAGGAACGTTTTGACCAGCTGTGCATTAGGTTTCATCAGCGTTTCCTGGAGTGCGCTTTCTGGTTATCGAACCAGTTGAAGTAACTGATAATGCCGGAGGCGATGGCGTTGGCGATCTTCTGGCGAAACGCCGTGGTGCCGAGCAGGCGCTCTTCTTCCGGGTTGGTAATAAAGGACGTTTCCACCAGCACGGACGGGATGGACGGTGACTTCAGCACCACAAACGCCGCCTGTTCGGTGCTTTTACTGTGCAGACGGTGCACCGGCTTAATCCGCTTGAGAATATGCGAGCCGAGCGTCAGGCTGTTTTTGATGGTGTCCGTTTGCACGAGATCGAACAGCACCTGCTGCAACAGATGATCTTTATCCGTGGCCTTCTTCCCGGCTACTTCATCCGCCCGGTTTTCGCGATCGGAAAGGTATTTCGCCATAGCGCTACTGGCGCCGCGGTTGGAGAGGGCAAACACCGACGCGCCCGCGGCGGAAGGGTTTGTGAAGCCATCCGCGTGGATCGACATAAACAGATCCGCGCCGTGCTTGTGGGCGATCTCGACGCGGTCATACAGCGGAATGAACGTGTCGCCCGTGCGCGTCAGGCGGGCGTCAATGCCGTTGCTGCGTAAAATCGATCGCACATTTTTTGCAATTGCCAGCACGACGTGTTTCTCTTTCGAACCGTTTCTGCCGATGGCGCCGGTATCAATACCGCCGTGACCCGGATCGAGCATCACCAGACGCTTTGCGCCCGGCTTTTTGGTTTTCGGTTTGCTGTGTCCGTTACTGGTTTTGAGCGTGCTCTCGTCTTTTGCCTGAGCCTGCTTAGCGATGCCCGTTAACGTTAAGGCCGCCAGCCCCGCTTTGAGAACCTGACGACGCGATGTGAGTGCTTTTAATGGTTTGAATGTGCTCATGCGGCCTGAATACTGAAAAATGGGGTCCTGGTGTTATATCGTATCGTGTTTCCCGTTACGACAGTCCTTATTGAGAATTGTTTTACTTTTCATTTCAATACGTGACAAAGTGACATTATGCCAAATTTTGGCGAGATTTTCCCCGGTTATTGGCTAAACGCCCCGTTCACGCCATAATCACTGTTTTTAAACCCGAAAAGGCGGTTAATACCATGGAGATACGCGTTTTTCGCCAGGAAGATTTCGAAGAGGTGATCACCCTTTGGGAGCGCTGCGATCTGCTGCGTCCGTGGAACGATCCGGAAATGGATATCGAACGTAAGGTGAATCACGACGTTAGCCTGTTTCTGGTCGCGGAAGTGAACGGCGAGGTGGTTGGGACGGTAATGGGCGGGTATGACGGCCACCGCGGCTCGGCCTATTATCTGGGCGTCCATCCGGAATACCGGGCGCGCGGCATCGCCAACGCGCTGCTCAATCGTCTGGAAAAGAAACTCATCGCCCGCGGCTGCCCGAAAATCCAGATCATGGTGCGGGAAGATAACGACGTGGTGCTGGGTATGTATGAGCGTCTGGGCTACGAGCACGCCGACGTGCTGACGCTGGGTAAGCGCCTGATCGAAGATGAAGAGTACTGAGATCCACCCGGCTGACTATGACGCGCAGGGCCGCGTCAGGCTGCCGTTTTTATTCTGGTGCGTTTTGCTCCTCCAGGCCCGTACCTGGGTACTGTTTGTGATGGCCGGTGCGTCGCGCGGGCAGGGCGATACGCTGCTGAACCTCTTTTATCCCGACCACGATGCCTTCTGGCTCGGCTTACTGCCGGGCGTACCAGCGGTGGTGGCTTTTTTGTGCAGCGGTCGACGGCATGTAATCCCGCGTCTGTGGCGTGCGCTTCGCTGGCTGCTGATCCTCGCCCAGATTGCGCTGCTGTTCTGGCAACCCGTGCTCTGGTGGCTGGGTGAACCGCTTTCCGGTATCGGCATCGCGCTGGTGGTGGCGGATATTGTGGCGCTGATGTGGCTGCTGACGAATCCCCGCTTACGCGCCTGTTTTACGCAAGAGTCAGATTAGCGCGGCACTTTTTGCCGATACCGCACTCCAACAAGCGTTGATTTAATTAGAAAGGACGTTTCAATGAAATCGCTGCGTTTACTTTTATGCGCTCTCCCGCTGGCGTTAACCGGCTGTTCGACGCTCTCCTCCATTAACTGGTCCGCCGCGTATCCGTGGAACTGGTTTGGCTCTTCCACCGAAGTGACCGAGCAGGGCGTAGGAAAAATTACCGCGTCAACGGCGCTCGATCAGGACGCCATTCAGGATGCCCTGAGCAGTGACTATCGCCTGCGTAGCGGGATGAAAACCGAGAATGGCAACATTGTACGTTACTTTGAAGCGTTGAAGGGCGACAAGCTGGCGCTGGTGATTAACGGTGATAAAGGGACGGTGAACCGCATTGCCGTGCTGGACGAAGATATTCCGACCGCCAGCGGCGTAAAGGTGGGCACTCCGTTTAGCGATCTTTATAAACAGGCCTTTGGCAACTGCAGCAGCGCCCCTTCAGACGATGGCGTGGCGGTGGAATGTAAGGCAGAAGGCAGCCAGCACATCAGCTATGTCTTCACCGGAACCTGGAGCGGTCCGGAAGGATTGATGCCCTCTGACGACACGCTGAAGAGCTGGAAAGTGAGCAAAATACTCTGGAAGCAGTAATTTGCGCCTGAACAAACCGCCTCGCTGAAATCCGGGTATAATAGCCGCCATCAATGCCACGCTGACGTGGCATCTTTATTTCAGGAGGAGCGATGTCTCAGGTTCAGAGTGGCATTTTGCCAGAACATTGCCGCGCGGCGATTTGGATTGAAGCCAATGTTAAAGGGGACGTGGATGCCCTGCGCGCGGCCAGCAAAGTTTTCGTTGATAAACTGGCCACCTTCCAGGCCAAATTCCCGGACGCCCATCTGGGTGCCGTTGTCGCTTTCGGCAATAACGTCTGGCGTCAGCTGAGCGGCGGCGAAGGCGCGGAAGAGCTGAAGGACTTTATCCCTTACGGCAAAGGCCTGGCGCCAGCCACCCAATACGACGTGCTGATCCACATCCTCTCTCTGCGCCACGACGTGAACTTCTCCGTTGCTCAGGCGGCGGTTGAAGCGTTTGGCGACAGCATCGACGTGCAGGAAGAGGTTCACGGCTTCCGCTGGGTGGAAGAGCGCGATCTGAGCGGCTTCGTTGACGGCACCGAAAACCCGGCGGGTGAAGAGGTTCGTCGCGATGTGGCGGTCATCAAAGACGGCGTGGACGCGGGCGGCAGCTACGTGTTCGTCCAGCGCTGGGAGCACAACCTCAAGCAGCTTAACCGCATGAGCGTGCACGACCAGGAGATGATGATTGGCCGCACCAAAGAAGCCAACGAAGAGATCGACGGCGATGCGCGCCCAGTGACCTCGCACCTGTCCCGCGTTGACCTTAAGGAAGACGGCAAGGGGCTCAAAATTGTTCGTCAGAGCCTGCCGTACGGCACGGCAAGCGGCACGCACGGCCTCTACTTCTGCGCCTACTGCGCGCGGCTGCACAATATTGAGCAACAGCTGCTGAGCATGTTCGGTGACACTGACGGCAAGCGCGACGCCATGCTGCGCTTCACCCGCCCGGTCACCGGCGGCTACTATTTTGCGCCGTCCGTTGACCGCCTGCTGGCGCTGTAAAACGCTCCCCATACGTAGGCCGGGTAAGCGTTAGCGCCACCCGGCAATTTTCCCCGCACCCTTATTCCCTTTTCTGCTTGTAAATCACCAAACGGTATATAAAACCGTTACTCCTTTCATCCCCGTTATAAATATTATGACTATAAGATAGTCATCACATTTATAAGGGTGCGCAATGGCCGTTACTGTACTGAAAAAAGGAACTCTGGCGCTGGCAGGTTTACTGCTGGTGGCCCAGGCGCAGGCGACCGAGCTGCTGAACAGCTCGTATGATGTCTCCCGCGAGCTGTTTGCCGCCCTTAACCCACCGTTCGAGCAGCAGTGGGCGAAAGAAAACAATGGCGATAAGCTGACCATCAAGCAGTCCCACGCCGGTTCATCCAAGCAGGCGCTGGCGATTTTGCAGGGGCTGAAAGCAGATGTCGTGACCTACAACCAGGTGACTGACGTGCAGATCCTGCACGACAAGGGCAAACTGCTCCCGGCTGACTGGCAGAGCCGCTTGCCAAACAATAGCTCGCCGTTCTACTCCACCATGGGCTTCCTGGTGCGTAAGGGCAACCCGAAGAACATCCACGACTGGAGCGACCTGGTGCGTTCCGACGTGAAGCTGATTTTCCCGAACCCAAAAACTTCAGGTAACGCGCGCTACACCTATTTAGCCGCGTGGGGCGCGGCAGACAAGGCTGACGGTAAGGATAAAGCGAAGACCGAGCAGTTCATGACCCAGTTCCTGAAAAACGTCGAAGTGTTTGATACCGGCGGCCGCGGCGCGACCACGACCTTCGCCGAGCGTGGTCTGGGCGACGTGCTGATCAGCTTTGAATCCGAAGTGAACAACATTCGCAAGCAGTACGAAGCGCAGGGCTTCGAGGTGGTTATTCCGAAAACCAACATCCTGGCCGAGTTCCCGGTGGCGTGGGTGGATAAAAACGTGCAGGCGAACGGTACCGAGAAAGCGGCAAAAGCCTATCTCAACTACCTGTACAGCCCGCAGGCGCAGGCCATCATCACCGATTACTACTACCGCGTGAACAACCCCGACGTAATGAACAAACTGAAGGACAAATTCCCGCAGACCGCACTGTTCCGCGTGGAAGATCATTTCGGCTCCTGGCCTGAGGTGATGAAAACGCACTTTGCCAGCGGCGGTGAGTTAGACAAACTGCTGGCGGCGGGGCGTAAGTAATGTTTGCAGTCTCGACTAAACGCGTGCTGCCGGGCTTTACCTTAAGCCTCGGGACCAGCCTGCTGTTCGTCTGCCTGATCCTGCTGTTGCCGCTCAGCGCGCTGGTGATGCAGCTCTCTGAGATGAGCTGGGCGCAGTACTGGGACGTGGTCACCAACCCGCAGGTGGTGGCGGCCTATAAGGTGACGCTGCTGTCGGCGTTTGTTGCCTCCATTTTTAACGGCGTGTTTGGCCTGCTGATGGCGTGGATCTTAACCCGCTATCGTTTCCCGGGCCGCACGCTGCTTGATGCCCTGATGGATCTGCCGTTTGCGCTGCCGACGGCGGTTGCGGGCTTAACCCTCGCGTCGCTCTTCTCCGTGAACGGGCTGTACGGCGAGTGGCTGGCGAAATTTGACATCAAGGTGACCTATACCTGGCTCGGGATCGCGGTGGCGATGGCCTTTACCAGCATCCCGTTTGTGGTGCGTACCGTGCAGCCGGTACTGGAAGAGCTGGGTCCGGAATACGAAGAAGCGGCGGAAACGCTGGGCGCCACGCGCTGGCAGAGCTTCCGTAAAGTGGTTCTGCCGGAGCTCTCTCCGGCGCTGATGGCGGGCGTCGCGCTGTCGTTTACCCGCAGCCTGGGTGAGTTCGGCGCGGTGATATTTATCGCCGGGAACATCGCCTGGAAAACGGAAGTCACCTCGCTGATGATTTTCATCCGCCTGCAGGAGTTTGATTATCCGGCGGCAAGCGCGATTGCTTCGGTGATCCTCGCGGCCTCGCTGCTGCTGTTGTACTCGATTAACACTCTGCAAAGTCGCTTTGGTCGACGTGTGGTAGGTCACTGATGGCGGAAGTTACGCAATTGAAGCGATACGATGCGCCCCGCATCAACTGGGGTAAATGGTTTCTGATTGGCGTGGGCGTGCTGGTGTCCGCCCTCATTCTCGTCGTGCCGACGATTTATATCTTCGTCCAGGCGTTCAGCAAGGGGCTGATGCCCGCGCTGGAGAACCTGGCGAACCCGGACATGCTGCACGCCATCTGGCTGACGGTGCTGATTGCGCTGATCACCGTGCCGGTGAACCTGGTCTTCGGTACGCTGCTGGCCTGGCTGGTGACGCGCTTTAACTTCCCGGGACGTCAGCTGCTGCTGACTCTGCTGGATATTCCGTTTGCCGTGTCGCCTGTTGTTGCCGGTCTGGTTTACCTGCTCTTTTACGGCTCCAACGGCCCGCTGGGCGGCTGGCTGGATGAACATAACCTGCAGATCATGTTCGCCTGGCCGGGCATGGTGCTGGTGACGATCTTCGTGACCTGTCCGTTCGTGGTGCGTGAGCTGGTGCCGGTGATGTTAAGCCAGGGCAGCAACGAAGACGAAGCGGCGGTGCTGCTTGGCGCATCCGGCTGGCAGATGTTCCGCCGCGTGACGTTGCCGAACATTCGCTGGGCGCTGCTTTACGGCGTGGTGCTGACCAACGCCCGCGCCATCGGTGAGTTTGGTGCGGTGTCGGTGGTTTCCGGCTCGATTCGCGGTGAAACGCTGTCGCTGCCGCTGCAGATTGAACTCCTGCAGCAGGACTACAACACCATCGGCTCGTTTACTGCCGCAGCGTTGCTGACGCTGATGGCGATTTTGACCCTGTTTTTGAAGAGTGTGGTGCAGTGGCGTTTAGAGAATCAGGAAAAACGTCAGCATCAGGAGGGAAATCATGAGCATTGAGATTGCCAATATTAAGAAGTCTTTTGGTCGCACCCAGGTGCTGAATGATATCTCACTGGATATCCCTTCCGGGCAAATGGTGGCGCTGCTGGGGCCGTCTGGCTCGGGTAAAACGACGCTGCTGCGGATCATCGCCGGGCTTGAGCATCAGACCAGCGGGCACATCCGCTTCCACGGCACCGACGTGAGCCGCCTGCACGCCCGCGATCGTAAAGTGGGTTTTGTCTTCCAGCATTATGCGCTGTTCCGCCACATGACCGTCTTCGACAATATCGCCTTTGGCCTGACGGTGCTGCCGCGTCGTGAACGCCCGGATGCAGCAACTATTAAGGCGAAAGTAACCAAACTGCTGGAGATGGTGCAGCTGGCGCATCTGGCGGACCGTTTCCCGGCGCAGCTTTCCGGCGGGCAGAAGCAGCGCGTAGCGCTGGCGCGCGCGCTGGCCGTTGAGCCGCAAATACTGCTGCTGGATGAACCCTTCGGCGCGCTGGATGCGCAGGTGCGCAAAGAGCTGCGTCGCTGGCTGCGCCAGCTGCATGAAGAGCTGAAATTCACCAGCGTCTTCGTGACCCACGATCAGGAAGAGGCGATGGAAGTCGCGGACCGCGTGGTGGTCATGAGCCAGGGCAACATCGAGCAGGTTGACGAGCCGGAACAGCTCTGGCGCGAACCGGCGACCCGCTTCGTGCTGGAGTTTATGGGCGAGGTGAACCGACTGCAGGGCACCATTCGCGGCGGTCAGTTCCACGTCGGCGCGCACCGCTGGCCGCTGGGCTACACCTCCGCGCATCAGGGGCCGGTCGATCTGTTCCTGCGCCCGTGGGAAGTGGACGTTAGCCGCCGCACCAGCCTGGATTCCCCGCTGCCGGTGCAGGTGCTGGAAGCTAGCCCTAAAGGACACTACACCCAATTGGTGGTACAGCCGCTGGGCTGGTATACCGAGCCGCTGACCGTGGTCATGCGCGACGACGTCCCGCCGCACCGGGGTGAGCGCCTGTTTGTCGGGCTGCAGCATGCGCGCATCTATCACGGTAAGGAGCGGATTGAGACGCGCGAGGATATTGCTCTGGCGGAGTCAGCCTGATAGGTTATTGAGTATGTTTTTCGCCCGGTGGCGTGATGCTTACCGGGCTTTTTATTGAGTAAAAATCGTGAATACACTCGAACACACCATCGGCAACACCCCTCTGGTCAAGCTTCAGCGCATGGGATGTGCCAACGGCAGCGAAATCTGGGTCAAACTCGAAGGCAATAACCCGGCAGGGTCGGTGAAAGACCGCGCGGCGCTGTCGATGATTGTCCAGGCCGAGAAACGCGGTGAAATTAAGCCAGGCGATGTGCTGATTGAAGCCACCAGCGGCAACACCGGTATCGCGCTGGCAATGATTGCGGCGCTGAAAGGCTACCGCATGAAGCTGCTGATGCCGGACAACATGAGCCAGGAGCGCCGCGCCGCGATGCGTGCCTACGGGGCCGAGCTGATTCTGGTAACCAAAGAGCAGGGGATGGAAGGGGCGCGAGACTTAGCGTTAGCGATGGCCGAGCGCGGCGAAGGTAAACTGCTCGATCAGTTCAATAACCCGGACAACCCGTACGCGCACTACACCACCACCGGGCCGGAAATCTGGCAGCAAACCGGCGGGCGCATCACCCATTTTGTCTCCAGCATGGGCACCACCGGCACCATTACCGGCGTGTCGCGTTTTTTGCGCGAGCAGGAGAAACCGGTCACCATTGTTGGTCTGCAGCCGGAAGAGGGGAGCAGTATTCCGGGCATTCGCCGCTGGCCTGCGGAGTATATGCCAGGCATCTTTAATGCACAGCTGGTGGATCGGGTGCTGGATATTCATCAGCGCGAGGCGGAGAATACCATGCGTGAACTGGCCGTGCGTGAAGGCATCTTCTGCGGGGTCAGCTCGGGGGGCGCGGTAGCGGGGGCGTTGCGCGTGGCGCAGGCAAATCCCGGTGCGGTCGTGGTGGCGATAATTTGCGACCGCGGCGATCGCTATTTGTCTACCGGCGTCTTTGGTGAAGAGAGTTATTCGCAGGGGGCGGGGATTTAAGCGTCATGGAGATGATTCTATTCCGGGATAACACCCGGGCGCAGCAAACCGACATTGTCGCGGTGCAGTCGCAGGTGGTTTACGGCAGCGTGGGGAACAGCATTGCTGTGCCGAACATTCGTACCCACAGGCTGAACGTTACCGCCGTGCCGACGGTGCTGTTTAGCAACACGCCGCACTACGACACCTTCTACGGCGGGGTGATCCCCGACGAGTGGTTCAGCGGCTACCTGAAGGCGCTGGAAGAGCGCGAGATCCTGCGCGAGCTTAAAGCGGTCACTACCGGCTATATGGGCAGCGCCAGCCAGATCGCACTGCTGGCGCAGTGGCTGAGGGCGGTCAAAGCGCAGCATCCTGACCTGCTGGTGCTGGTCGACCCGGTTATCGGCGATATCGACAGCGGAATGTACGTGAAGCCGGATATCCCGGAAGCCTACCGGGAACACCTGCTGCCGCTGGCGCAGGGGATTACGCCAAACGTCTATGAGCTGGAAGTGTTAAGCGGTAAGCCGTGCCGGACGCCGGAAAGCGCTATTGCCGCCGCGCAGGGGTTGCTTTCTGACACTCTGAAATGGGTGGCGATCACCAGCGCGCCGGTGGCCGACGACCCGCAAAACATCCACGTGGTGCTGGTGACGCGTGAGGGCGTGACCGTCAGCGCTCATCCCCGCGTAGAAACCGATCTGAAAGGGACGGGGGATCTGTTCTGTTCAGAACTGGTGAGCGGAATTGTTGAGGGGAAAACCGTTGCTGATGCCATTCGCATGGCCGGGGATCGGGTGACTGATGTGATGCTTTATACCCAGTCGAAAGGCTACGACGAGCTTATCCTCCCTGCATAAACAAAAATGGCGCCCGAAGGCGCCATTTTTCTGTGCGGCAAGAATTACTTCTTGATGCGGATAACCGGGGTTTCGCCCACGGTGACGCTGCCAGACAGTTTGATCAGTTCTTTGATTTCGTCCATGTTGGAGATAACAACCGGCGTCAGGGTAGACTTGGCTTTTTCTTCCAGCAGTGGCAGATCGAATTCAATCACCGGGTCGCCAACTTTAACACGCTGGCCTTCTTCCGCGATACGCTTGAAGCCTTCGCCTTTCAGTTCAACGGTGTCGATACCGAAGTGAACGAACAGTTCGATACCGCTATCAGATTCGATAGAGAACGCATGGTTGGTTTCAAAAATTTTACCGATGGTGCCGTCAACTGGAGCAACCATTTTGTTGCCAGTTGGTTTGATAGCAATGCCATCACCAACGATTTTCTCAGCAAACACTACATCCGGCACGTCTTCGATGTTGACGATCTCGCCGGAGAGCGGAGCAACAATCTCAATAGTTCCGGAGTCTTTCTTATCATCAGAAACCAGAGATTTCAGTTTATCGAACAAACCCATGATCTTCTCCTAAGCAGTAATTTGGGCCGCATCTCGTGGATTAGCAGATTGTTTTTTCTTCAATGAACTTGTTAACCAGCGTCATTAACTCGTCCGTTGTCGGTTGAGCAAGAGCCTGCTCTGCTAACACCTTCGCATCTTCGAAGTTCGTGTTACGGATAATCTTCTTAATGCGCGGGATGGAAATGGCGCTCATAGAGAATTCGTCCAGACCCATACCCAGCAACAGAAGTGTAGCACGTTCGTCGCCTGCAAGCTCACCACACATGCCAGTCCATTTACCTTCTGCATGAGAAGCATCAATAACTTGCTTGATCAAGTTCAGTACGGACGGTGACATTGGCTGGTAGAGATGTGAAATCATATCATTACCACGGTCAACTGCCAGGGTGTACTGCGTTAAATCATTGGTACCGATACTAAAGAAATCAACTTCTTTGGCTAAATGACGCGCAATGGTCGCCGCTGCTGGTGTTTCCACCATCACGCCGATCTCAATTGACTCGTCAAATGCTTTACCTTCGTCGCGCAGTTCCTGTTTGTAGATTTCGATCTCTTTCTTCAGTGCACGCACTTCTTCAACAGAGATGATCATCGGGAACATGATGCGCAGCTTACCGAAAGCGGAGGCACGCAGGATAGCGCGAACCTGGTCACGCAGGATCTCTTTACGATCCATCGCGATACGCACGGCACGCCAGCCCAGGAACGGGTTCTCTTCTTTCGGGAAGTTCATGTACGGCAGCTCTTTGTCGCCACCGATGTCCATGGTACGGACGATAACCGCCTGTGAGCCACACGCTTCTGCGACGGCTTTATACGCAGCAAACTGCTCTTCTTCCGTAGGCAGCGCGTCGCGGTCCATGAACAGGAATTCTGTACGATAGAGACCAACACCTTCCGCACCGTTGCGCTCAGCGCCATCAACGTCGCGTACGGTACCGATGTTTGCGCACACTTCTACCTGATGGCCGTCCAGGGTGATGGCTGGCAGGTCTTTCAGCTTAGCGAGTTCCGCTTTTTCAGTCGCAACCTGCTCCTGAACCGCGCGCAGTTTTTCGATCTCTTCGTTAGTTGGGTTGACGTAAACCAGATTGTTTACGGCATCCAGAATCAGATAGTCACCGTTTTTCACCTGAGAGGTAACGCTACCGGTGCCCACGATCGCAGGCAGTTCCAGAGAACGCGCCATGATTGAGGTGTGGGAGGTACGGCCACCCGCGTCGGTGATGAAACCAAGGACCTTTTTCAGGTTCAGCTGTGCGGTTTCAGACGGGGTGAGGTCAGCGGCAACCAGGATCACTTCATCCTGAATCGCGCTCAGGTCGATAATGGCCAGGCCCAGGATGTTGCGCAGCAGGCGCTTACCGATGTCACGTACGTCAGCCGCACGCTCTTTCAGGTATTCATCATCCAGCTCTTCCAGGGCAGTTGCCTGACCTTCGATAACTTCATGCGCAGCCGCGTCGGCCGTCATGCCTTTATCTTTAATCAGGGCTATGATTTCCTGCTCCAGCTCCTCATCTTCGAGCAGCATGATATGCCCTTCGAAGATGGCTTCTTTTTCTTCACCGAAAGTTTCGCCAGCTTTAGTTTTGATCGCTTCCAGTTGCGCAGATGCCTTGGCACGACCGCTCAGAAAACGTTCAACTTCCTGATCAACCTTGTCGGCAGAAATTTTTTTCCGGTCGATGACGATCTCGTCTTCTTTCAGCAGCAGTGCTTTGCCGAAAGCGATACCCGGGGATGCTAAAATGCCTGAAATCATAACCCTACCTTACTTGTGACTGATATTTAAAAGAACCCGGAAACTTACTCGAGCTCAGCCATCAGTTTAACCAGATGCTCAACTGCTTTCTGCTCGTCTTCACCTTCAGCAGAGATGGTAACAACGGTGCCCTGAGTCAGGCCCAGAGTCTGCAGTTTGAACAGGCTTTTTGCGCTAGCGCTTTTGCCGTTGGAAGTTACAGTGATTTCAGAAGTGAAGCCTTTCGCTTCTTTAACAAACTGAGCAGCAGGGCGGGTGTGCAGACCGTTCGGAGCGGTAATGGTAACTTCTTGCTGGAACATTGTATTTCCCCAACTTATAGGTTTAGTGTTGTGGAACTAAAGTCTAGCCTGGCGGCTTAACTTTAGCCTGTATTGTTAGCGCTGACGTTTCAATCGTCATTAAACATTATGCAGCGAAAGGAAGACTTGAACCAAATCATAAAATCGATTCAGCAAGGGTATTTCGTTCACTGATTAATTTCACGCTTCAAAATAATTGCTGGTTTAAATACCAGACACATCGGGGTGAAGCAATGCCAGGAGGGTCAAAAGTTTGAAGCAGGCCACAAAAAAGCACCCGAAAAGGTGCTTTTTTACGCGTTATTAACATACTGGCACTACTGTTGCAGCTCTTTTTCCGTGAACAGATCGGCAAACAGTGCGGTGCTCAGGTAACGCTCACCCGAAGAAGGAAGGATAACCACAATATTCTTATTGGTAAAGGCTTCATCTTCCTGAAGTTTGAGCGCTGCCGCAACGGCCGCACCGGAAGAGATACCCGCCAGAATGCCTTCTTCATCCATCAGACGACGCGCGGTAGAGATGGCTTCTTCGTTCGTGATGGCAACGACTTTATCGATCAGCTTCAGATCCAGGTTACCCGGAATGAAGCCCGCGCCGATGCCCTGAATTTTATGCGGGCCAGGCTTAAGCTCTTCACCCGCCAGCGCCTGAGCGATAACCGGGGAGTCGGTCGGTTCAACGGCAACGGTAATCAGCTCTTTTTTACCTTTTGTGCCTTTAATATAGCGAGACACGCCGGTCAGCGTGCCGCCGGTGCCGACGCCGGAGATAAATACGTCAACCTGGCCGTCAGTATCTTCCCAGATTTCCGGGCCGGTGGTCTTCTCGTGAATTTCAGGGTTAGCCGGGTTGCTGAACTGCTGCAGCAGAAGATATTTCGCCGGATCGCTGGCCACGATCTCTTCCGCTTTCTGAATGGCACCTTTCATGCCCTTCGCGCCTTCGGTCAGGACCAGGTTCGCCCCCAGCGCTTTGAGCAGTTTGCGACGTTCGATGCTCATGGTTTCCGGCATGGTCAGGGTCAGCTTGTAGCCGCGTGCGGCAGCAACATAGGCCAGAGCGATACCGGTGTTACCGCTGGTCGGTTCCACCAGTTCAACGCCTGGCTTCAGCACGCCGCGTTTTTCAGCATCCCAAATCATGTTTGCACCGATGCGGCATTTTACGCTGAAGCTCGGGTTGCGTGATTCGACCTTCGCCAGAATGCGTCCATTACCGATACGGTTCAGTCGAACCAGGGGCGTATGACCGATAGTCAGCGAGTTGTCTTCATAAATCTTACTCATGGCCTGTCCTTAACTGTATGAAATTGGGATACCGACCCAGCATACCTGCTAAGCAGGTAGGGGGAAGTAAGGAATTCGCATATCTATATACTGCAAGGAAATAATGGGGATCAGTATGGAATAAGGGGCGGCATAAGCCACCCCTGCTTTACACATTTTTGCATTATTTCCATAACGCGTGCTTAGCACGATAACAGTCCACCCACATCGCCGTCGCGCCGCAAACCGCAACCGGCATGATGAACAAATTAAGGAAGGGAATCATGGTGAACAGGCTGGTCAGCGCGCCGAACTGCATATTGGCGACCTTCCGGGTGCGCAGGGCGGTGCGCATCGCTTTAAACGGCACCTTGTGGTTATCGAACGGATAGTCGCAGTACTGGATGGCCAGCATCCAGGCGCTGAACAGAAACCACAGCACCGGCGCAACCGTCTGGCCAATGCCGGGGACAAAGTAGAGGGCAAGGAGTACAACCGCGCGGGGGAGGTACCAGGCAAACTTCTGCCACTCGCGCTTCATAATGCGCGGGATATCTTTCACGATCCCCAGCACGCCCGTGTCCGGTGGCGTCGCGCCGGTAAGCCGCGCCTCCAGCTGTTCCGCCAGCAGGCCGTTAAACGGCGCGGCTATCCAGTTCGCAATCGTTGAGAATAAATAGCCGAATACCAGCAGCACGGAGATGACCGCCACCGGCCAGAGCAGGTAGTTAAGCCACTGCAGCCAGTCCGGCACGTAGCTCATCAGCGACGGGATCCAGCTTTCGAGCTTTGTGAACAGCCACCAGAACGCGCCGCCCATCAGAATAATGTTGATCAGCAGCGGCAGAATGACGAAGCGACGGATACCTGGCAGTGAGACCAGCTTCCAGCCCTGAGAAAAATACCAGACGCCGCTGCGCGGGGGAGAAGACGATGTTGAAACCATAACCAGGCTGTACTCCTTTTTTCACAACCAGTGGAATTGCCCGCCTATATTATCCACTTGCGGACCAATGACCAGTTCGGAAATGTTCGAAAAACCAGCAAAAAGCACGATTTACTTCATCTTTATGCTGCGAATGCTCTGCACACACTTGCACTTGACGTAAACGGCAAATACTCTTAGTGAGTAAATGTTTGCCGTGGTGGCAAGGTGTTAGAACAACAGAGAATATAATGATGCAGGATTTGCGTCTGATATTAATCATTGTTGGCGCGATCGCCATAATCGCTTTACTGGTACATGGTTTCTGGACCAGCCGTAAAGAGCGTTCTTCGATGTTTCGCGATCGCCCACTGAAGCGCATGAAGTCCAGTCGTGATGATGATGACACTGAAGATGACATCACCGGTAGCGACGACGACGGCGTGGGTGAAGTTCGTGTTCATCGGGTCAATACTGCGCCCGGCGCGGCTCATGGGGAGCATGAAGCCCCCCGCGCTCCGCAGCACCAGTATCAACCGCCGTATGCCTCTGCCCAGCCGCGCCAGCCAGCGCCGCAGCCAGTGGAAGAACCTGTACGTCAGCCGCCGCAACCGCCTGTACAACAGCAGCAGCCCGCTGCGCCACAGCCGGTTCAACAGCAACCTGTGCAGCAGCCCGTGCAACAGCCGCAGCAGCCTGTTCATGTACAGCCTGCGCCGCAGCCCGCTCCGGCTCCACACGTTGAGCCAGAGCCGGTCGCCGAGCCTGAACCGGTTGTTGAAAAGCCGCAGCGTAAAGAAGCGGTGATCATCATGAACGTGGCCGCGCATCACGGCAGCCATCTCAACGGTGACGTGTTGCTCAACAGTATTCAACAGGCAGGCTTCAAGTTTGGCGATATGAATATTTTCCATCGCCACCTGAGCCCTGACGGTAGTGGTCCGGCGCTGTTTAGCCTGGCCAATATGGTCAACCCAGGCACCTTTGACCCGGAAATGACCGGTGATTTCGTGACGCCGGGTGTCACTATCTTTATGCAGGTGCCGTCCTACGGCGACGAGCTGCAAAACTTCAAGCTGATGCTGCAGTCCGCTCAGCACATCGCTGATGAAGTGGGTGGTGTGGTGCTCGACGATCAGCGTCGAATGATGACCCCGCAGAAGCTGCGCGAGTATCAGGACCGCATCCGCGAAGTGAAGGAAGCCAACGCGTAATTGTCGCGTTTACTTCAACTCCTCCTCAACCCCCGCCTGTCGGGGGTTTTTTCTCATTGATGGTGCGATATGGACTCAATCGAACAACAACTCACTGAACTGCGAACCACGCTTCGCCATCATGAATATCTCTATCATGTTATGGACGCACCGGAAGTGCCTGATGCGGAGTATGACCGGCTGATGCGCGAGCTGCGCGAGCTGGAGGCGCAGCACCCGGAACTGATTACGCCAGATTCTCCGACCCAGCGCGTCGGCGCCGAGCCGCTGGGGGCTTTCAGCCAGGTGCGTCACGAAGTGCCGATGCTGTCGCTGGACAACGTCTTTGATGAAGAGAGCTTCCTCGCGTTTAACAAGCGCGTGCAGGACCGTCTGAAAAGCAGCGATTCCCTCACCTGGTGCTGCGAGCTGAAGCTCGACGGCCTGGCGGTCAGCCTTCTCTATGAAAACGGCGTGCTGGTGCGCGCCGCCACGCGTGGCGACGGTACGACGGGTGAAGACATCACCACTAACGTGCGAACCATCCGCGCGATCCCGCTGAAGCTGCAGGGAGACAACATTCCCGCGCGTCTGGAAGTGCGCGGCGAGGTGTTCCTGCCGCAGGCGGGATTCGAGAAAATTAACGAAGAGGCGCGTCGCACCGGCGGGAAAGTGTTTGCTAACCCGCGTAACGCGGCGGCAGGCTCTCTGCGCCAGCTTGACCCGCGCATCACCGCGAAGCGACCGCTTACTTTCTTCTGCTACGGCGTCGGTATTCTGGAAGGTGGTGAGTTACCGGACACGCACCTCGGGCGTCTGCTGCAGTTTAAAGCCTGGGGCCTGCCGGTGAGCAACCGCGTTCAGCTCTGCGATTCGCCGGAAGCGGTGCTGGCGTTCTACCACAAAGTGGAAGAGGACCGTCCGACGCTCGGCTTTGATATCGATGGCGTTGTCATCAAGGTCAACTCACTGGCGCTGCAGGAGCAGCTGGGCTTTGTGGCGCGTGCACCGCGCTGGGCGGTGGCGTTTAAATTCCCTGCCCAGGAGCAGATGACCTTCGTTCGCGACGTGGAATTTCAGGTGGGCCGTACGGGCGCTATTACTCCGGTCGCTCGACTGGAGCCGGTGCAGGTCGCAGGCGTGCTGGTGAGTAACGCTACGCTGCACAACGCCGATGAAATCGAACGCCTCGGCCTGCGCATTGGTGACAAAGTGGTGATTCGCCGCGCGGGCGATGTTATCCCGCAGGTGGTGAACGTTGTTGAGTCAGAACGTCCTGATGATACGCGCGAGGTCGTTTTCCCGACCCACTGCCCGGTATGCGGCTCTGACGTAGAGCGTGTGGAAGGCGAAGCGGTGGCCCGCTGTACGGGCGGCCTGATCTGCGGCGCGCAGCGTAAAGAGTCGCTTAAGCACTTTGTTTCCCGTCGCGCAATGGACGTTGACGGCATGGGCGACAAGATTATCGATCAGCTGGTTGAGAAAGAGTATGTCCATACGCCAGCGGATCTGTTCAGGCTCACGGCGGGCAAACTGACCGGTCTGGATCGCATGGGGCCGAAGTCAGCCCAGAACGTGGTTAACGCGCTGGAAGCAGCGAAAGAGACGACCTTCGCCCGCTTCCTGTACGCGCTGGGCATTCGTGAAGTCGGCGAAGCGACGGCGGCAGGTTTAGCCGCGTACTTTGGTACGCTGGAGGCGCTGGAAAAGGCAAGCATCGACGAGCTGCAGAAAGTGCCGGACGTCGGCATCGTCGTCGCCACGCACGTCTTTAACTTCTTTGCCGAAGAGAGCAACCGCGAGGTCATCGGCAAGCTGCTGGAAGAGGGCATTAAATGGCCCGCGCCGGTGGTGGTCAACGCCGAAGAAATTGATAGCCCATTTGCCGGTAAAACCGTGGTGCTAACCGGTAGCCTTAGCCAGCTTTCACGCGACGATGCAAAAGCGCGTCTGGTGGCGCTGGGGGCCAAAGTGGCGGGCAGCGTGTCGAAGAAAACCGACCTGGTGATTGCCGGCGAAGCTGCGGGTTCGAAGCTGGCGAAAGCCCAGGAGCTCGGCATTGAGATTATCGACGAAGCGGAAATGATGCGCCTGTTAGGAGAGTAACGTGGAGAAAGAGCAGCTCGTTGAGATCGCCAATACGGAAATGCCGTTCGGTAAATATAAGGGCCGCAGGCTGATCGATTTGCCGGAGGAGTACCTGCTGTGGTTCGCCCGCAAGGACGAATTCCCCGCCGGGCGCCTGGGCGAGCTGATGGCTGTCACGTTACTGATCAAAACCGAGGGGCTGACCCAGCTGGTGCAGCCCCTGAAGCGTCCTTAAGCCTTCGCGGCGCGGGTCTCTTCCTGCGCCAGCTTTTCCGTCTGGCGCTTGTAGCGACGCGCCAGCACCGCGCAGACCATCAGCTGGATCTGATGGAAAATCATCAGCGGCAGCACCATCATCCCGATCACCGAGGTGGGGAACAGAATGTTCGCCATCGGGATGCCGTTCGCCAGGCTCTTTTTGGAGCCGCAGAAGACGATGGTGATCTCATCGGCTTTGCTGAAGCCGCACTTGCGCGCCACAAAAACGTTCACCGCAATGACAATTGCCAGCAGAACGAGGCTGACCACCACGATAAACAGCAGCGAGCCTGCGCCCACCTTATGCCAGATCCCGTTCACTACCGCTTCGCTGAAGGCGGAATAGACCACCAGCAGAATCGACGACTGGTCGGTTTTGGAGATCCATTTCTTATGCTTCGCCACGAACGCCCCGGTCCACGGACGCGAGAGATGGCCCAGGACAAACGGCAGCAGCAGCTGCAGGCAGATTTTCCCGACCTGCTCAAGGTTACCTTCCGCGCCGTGCATGTTCATCAGCAGGCCCACCAGCAGCGGGGAGACGAATATCCCTAACAGGCTGGATGCCGAAGCGGAGCAGACCGCGGCTGCAACGTTCCCTCCGGCAAGAGAGGTAAAGGCAATGGCAGACTGCACGGTGGCCGGGAGAATACAGAGATACAGGAAACCGGTGTAGAGCGCCGGATCGACGTTAACCGGTGCCCACCAGGCAAACAGCACCCCGAGGATCGGGAACAGAATAAACGTGCTGCACATCACCCATAGGTGCAGTCGCCAGTGGCTACCGCCAGCGATAATCGCTTCGCGGGAGAGCTTTGCGCCGTGCATAAAGAACAGCAGTGCGATAGCGGCCGTCGTCAGTCCCTCAAAAAAAGGGACGAAACCGCCGCGAGCAGGGAAGAACGAGGCCAGTAAAACGGTGGCGACCAGGGTGAGCGTAAACGGATCAAGAATACGAAATAGTTTCATAATGACTCCTGAAAACAGATGTCGCTATTGTGCTTTTTTCCATTTGAGAAATAAAATTGATTTATTGCATCCATTCATGAATTAAACAGATGAATTATTCCCTACGCCAGCTTCGCATTTTCGTCACCGTCGCCCACGCCCGCAGCTTTAGCCGGGCAGGTGAAATGATCGGCCTGAGCCAGTCGGCGGTCAGCCACAGCGTGAAAGAGCTGGAAAACCAGACCGGCGTTAGGTTGCTTGACCGCACCACGCGCGAAGTGGTCCTGACCGAAGCGGGGCAGCAGCTGGCCCTGCGTCTTGAACGGCTGCTTGATGAGCTGAACAGCACGCTCAGAGACGTGGGGAGGCTGGGGCAGCAGCTGTCGGGCACCGTGCGGGTTGCCGCCAGCCAGACGATATCCGCGCACCTTATCCCGCAATGTATTGCCGAGGGAAACCATCGCTATCCTGATATTGATTTTGTCCTGCATGACAGACCGCAGCAGTGGGTGCTGGAGAGCATCCGCCAGGGCGATGTGGATTTTGGTATTGTGATCGATCCTGGCCAGGTGAGCGATCTGGAATGCGAAAGCGTTCTTTCTGAGCCTTTTTTGCTGCTCTGCCGTGACGACGACCCGCTGGCAGCGTTGCACGAGGTCAGCTGGCAGTCCCTGCAGGGGGCGAACCTGGTTTTACAGGATTATGCCTCAGGCAGCCGCCCGCTGATTGATTCCGCGCTGGTGAATCAGGGCGTTAGGGCAACGATCGTGCAGGAGATTGGTCATCCGGCCACGCTGTTTCCGATGGTGGAAGCCGGAATTGGCATCAGCGTGTTGCCCGCTCTGGCGCTTCCCCTGCCGCAGGGAAGCCAACTGGCGGTGAAGCGGCTGACGCCCGTTGTCGAACGAATGCTGATGCTGGTGCGGCGAAAAAATCGTTCGCTCTCGGGTGCGGCGCAGGCCATCTGGGAAGTGGTGCGTATCCAGGCACAACGATTAACCGAGGCCCGCATACGCGATCCACTGTTTAACGCATCAGACGATTAGATGTAGATATCAATCTGATTAGTGTCTGACGGGCTATTCACGCCTTCTACTTTGCCCAGTTTTTGATCCTGCTTCTTCTGAGCTTCTTCGGCCTGCTGGCGCTGCAGCGCAGCGAGCTGCGCCTGCAGCACTTTGATCTGGGTCTGAATCAGTTCCTGCTGCTTCTTCTTCTCATCTGCACTGCCGGGGCTGTTTGCCAGCTCTTTTAACTGCTGGGTCAGCTTTTTGATCTTGTCGAGAATGCGGGTGATTTGCGCAGAGATATCGTTACTGCTCGAAGTGCCACTCGCGCCGCTGGTTTGAATCTGTTGGGTTGAAGCCTGAATGGTCGTCATACTTTTTCCTCGCGTTATAAAACAGAGGTATCGGCACCGACGGGATTAGCTTGAGGAAAATGCGGCAGGTTCACATTTTTATATCGCAGATAGCAAAAAAGCGCCTTTAGGGCGCTTTTTTACATTGGTGGGTCGTGCAGGATGACTCGCTTCGCTCGCCCTTCGGGCCGTCGCCGTAAACGGCTCCGGTGCCTCACTGCGTTCGGCTCGAACCTGCTGCAGGTTCGAATCATCCAGATCGCAGATAGCAAAAAAGCGCCTTTAGGGCGCTTTT
>NZ_JADBRJ010000008.1:0-182567 GCF_014930585.1 Enterobacter cloacae complex sp. P43RS | reverse complement strand
CACCATGGGTAAAGGATGTTAAAAAGTGTTCACCATGTCCCCGAACACCTGTCTACCATGTCCCCGGACTGTACAGGGGAGAGGGGAAACCTGTTACCCTTCCGGCTTAAACTGCGGGTTCGCCAGCATAAAGCCCCCGTCGACGATAAACGATTGCCCTGTGGTATAGCTGGCGTCGCTGTCACACAGCCACGCCACCAGGCTGGCGATTTCTTTGGTGTGGCCCGGCCTTGCCAGCGGGATTTCCGGCATTGCCCCTTCCTTCACTTCGCTGTCGTCCATATCGTTCATCGGCGTGGCAATGGCCCCCGGCGCGACGGCGTTCACCAGAATCTTGTGCTTCACCAGCTCCATCGCCATAGATTTGGTTAAGCCGCCGAGCGCATGTTTCGCAGCCGTGTAAGCGCTGGCATCAGGCAGCGGCGTGTGCTCATGCACCGAGGTGATGTTCACAATCCGCCCGCCTTCCCCCTGCTTCACCATCTGCCGTGCCGCAATCTGCGAGCAGAGAAACGCGCCGTCCACGTCGACGGTAAAAATGTTCCGCCAGTCGTCAAACGCCATCTCAAGAAATGGCGCTTTGGTCATCGCTCCGGCATTGTTAACCAGCACGTCCAGCCGGCCGAAACGTGCAATGAGCGTTTCAATGGCTTCAGCGCCGTCCGGGAGCGTGCTTAAATCAAGATGGATAGCCTCTGCACGCTGCCCACGCGCTTCAACTTCACGGCAGGTTTCCAGCGCCCCTTTTTCATCCGAATGCCAGGTGACGCCAATATCAAACCCGCGCTCTGCCAGCATCAGCGCCGTGGTTTTACCGATCCCTGAATCCGATGCGGTTACAATCGCTACTCTGTTCATACTCACCTCCTGAAAAACTGCAAAGAGGTAAGTATAGATAATGGCCCTGTTTAGCCATGATGATAGCCGCCGCCCAGCGCTGACGTCAGCTGCAGCGTGGCGTCGAGATACTGGCCTTTCAACATGACGCCTTCGAGATGCTCTTTCAGTGCCGGGATTCTGGCTTCGCTGACCCGCGAACCGGCAATAATACCTGCGCTAAAACGCGCCTGCGCCAGCGCCACCACGCGCGCCGCGTCTTTTTCGATCTGCTGCTGGTGACGATTTTTTGCCGTCAGGGTTTCAACTTCATTTGCCGTACGCGCCACCTGATTGACCGCCTCCACCACCGCTTTGTTGTAGTTCGCGACCGAGAGGTTATTCTGCGCCTGGGCGATATCCAGATTAGCGTTCAGCCTGCCGCTGTCGAAGATCGGCAGCGTCAGTCCGGCAGTCACGCCCATCTGCTGGGCTGAAGAGCGGAACAAATCGCTCAGGTGCAGGGCATCCTGCTGTAAGAACGCCATCAGGTTCACGTCAGGATAGAACGCCGCTCTGGCGGCTTCCACCTCGCTCATGGAGGCTTCGATATACCAGTGCGCCTCCTGCAGATCGGGACGGCGTGCCAGCAGTTCATAGCCCAGCGTTGACGGTAGCGAGGCTTCTGCTGCAGGCAACGGGTGGCGCGTAAGATGTGTCGCCGGGGTGCCGGTCAGCGCATCCAGACGCGCTTCAATGGCCTTCATTTTGCCCTTTACGTCGGCCAGCTGTTCATTAGTCTTACTGGCGTGTATATCGGTTTCGACGCCCTCCACCGAGGAGGTAATACCGTGCTGATACAGTTCGCGATCGGCGTCGATAATATTTTCCTGCTCCTGTTTAATCCGGGTAAGAACTTCCCCTGCTTCGGCCTGGGTCTGCCACGCCCAGTAAAGGCGCGCAACGCTGGTTGAAAGCAGCTGGCGGGTCTGCTCCAGCTCCGCTTTTTGCGCATTCACTTTACCGATACGCGCTGCAATCCGGGCGCGGTTTTTTCCCCATAGATCGAGATCCCAGCCCGCCGTCAGGCCAAAGGTGCCGTTGGTATACCATGGGCCGGTGGTGCCCGCCGCCGGGTCGGTAAGGGCAAACGGCCCCATCAGCCCCTCTGCCGACATTTTTTGCCGTTCAACATCCGCTGAAAAATCCATTTGTGGGCCATCGGCTGCGATAGCGGCTCTGGCCTGCGCTTCGGCAAGCGTAATGCGCTGCCGGGCAATTTGCATATCGGGCGCATCCGCTATGGCTTTGGCAATAAGTGAATTTAACTGCGGGTCGTTATATTCTTTCCACCATTCATTTTTCGGCCAGTCCGCATGACGAAGTTGGGTATTAACGGACGCGGCTGTCGTTTGCGTTTGAATTGGCGACACCGTGGAATGTTCCGGTGCGCAGGCAGCCAGCATAAAAACAAGGGGAGCACTCAGAGATAAAATAAGAAAACGTTTCATTACGCCATGCACTCAAAAAAATAAAGGCGCAACTTACGCTTGATGACGCGCTATTTTTTAGTAACGCGTGGCAATCCGCAAATTGTCATACACTTACATACTCGGCAAAATATTCACCGAGTGAATTATTTATTTTTAAATATAATTGCCGTTTATTTTGACTGTATAACTCGCGCAATATCAGCCGACGTTTGCAGCGTGCGGATCTCCTGAAATAATCCCAGCGCTTCGCTGTACTCTTTGCGTAAATAACTCAGCCACTGCTTAATACGCGCGACGTGATACAAACCGGTGTCGCCCTGCTTCTCCAGACGGCTGTATTTTTGCAGCAGCGTGACGACGTCTGCCCACGGCATCCGCGGTTCGTTATATTTCACCACCCGGCTGAGGTTCGGCACGTTCAGCGCACCGCGGCCAATCATCACCGCATCGCAGCCGGTGGCTTTCAGGCACGCCTGCGCGCTCTCGTAATCCCAGATTTCGCCATTCGCGATCACCGGAATAGTAAGTCGTTTGCGGATCTCACCAATCGCCTGCCAGTTAATGCGCTCGGCTTTGTAGCCGTCTTCTTTAGTGCGGCCATGCACCACCAGCTCGGTGGCCCCGGCCTGCTGCACCGCATCGGCAATTTCAAACTGTCGGGCGTCGCTGTCCCACCCCAGGCGCACCTTAACCGTCACCGGCAAATGCGAGGGCACGGCCTCACGCATGGCTTTCGCGCCGCGGTAAATCAGCTCAGGATCTTTCAGCAACGTCGCTCCGCCGCCGCTGCCGTTCACCAGCTTCGACGGACAGCCGCAGTTCAGATCCACCCCGTAAGAGCCAAGCGCTACCGCGCGGGCGGCGTTTTCCGCCAGCCATTCAGGATACTGGCCGAGCAGCTGAATACGCACCAGCGTGCCGGAAGAGGTTCGGCTCTGGTTGTGCAGCTCGGGGCAGAGCCGGAAGAAGGATTTTACCGGCAACAGCATATCGACCACGCGCAAAAACTCCGTCACGCAGAGATCGTAGTCGTTCACCTCGGTCAGAAGATCGCGCACGAGAGAGTCGAGCACGCCTTCCATTGGGGCCAGTAAAACACGCATAACAGTACCTGTGAAAAAAGACGCGCTATAGTAGCCGCTCTCTATATCGCTGGGAAGCGCTTCTGTTCAGGCAGAAAGTCACCCGGCGTTGCCCCAACAATAGCGCGAAACGCCGCCGCAAATGCCGCCGGGCCGGAAAACCCCAGCATCCAGGCCACCTGCTTAACCGGGTATCCGTTGGCGAGGAGATCCAGCGAGGCACAAATCCTTGCGCGCTGTCGCCAGGCCCGGAAGCTAAAGCCGGTATCGTTGATAAACGCACGTGAAAATGTGCGTTCAGACATCGCGGCCCGTTCCGCCAGCCTTTCCAGAGAGAGATCCCAGAGATTGTTGGCAATGATGTCACAGGCCACGCGATGTAAGCGCTCATCCACGGGCATCGGCAGTTCGGCAGAAATCTGCTGCGTTTCGCTGAGGATGTCGAGCAGCAAAACGGCCATGCTGCGCTGACTTGCCGGCCGGTATTCCGCGCTGAACAGCCCGGCAATCAGCTCTTTGAACAACGCTGTGGCCATAATTACGTGAACCTCGTCTTTCCGCTTAAAAGGTTCGCATTGCGAAATCAGTGCCGGGCTAAACCAGACCGCGCGAAGCTCCGTTGCGGATAACACGCTGTAGGTATGCTCCTGTAAGGGAGGGATCCACAGCGCGCGCTGCGGCGGTATGACCCAGCGTTTGCTGCCGGTTTCAACCAGCATAACCCCCTTAATGGCAAACAAAAGTTGTCCCTGCGAATGCTGGTGAGGCGGATCGACTTCGCCGCGCGTATAGCGAATTGCCCCTCTTGACCATCCGATAGCATCGTCGTGAATTGGCGTTTTATCGATAACGGTTGGCATTTCACATTCCCCCCTTCCTCTTATGATGCTGCTTGTACACGTAACCAGAGAGAGACGCAATGCACATCCATTTTATTATTCATGAACATTTCGAGGCGCCAGGCGCCTATGAAATCTGGGGGAAAAGTCGCGGCTGCAGTCTGAGCTACACCAGAGTGTATCAGGGCGAACCTTTACCTGAGGAACTGGGGGGCACAGACCTGCTTATCATCATGGGAGGCCCGCAATCCCCCGCTACCACGCTTGAGGAATGCCCCTGGTTTGATGCGCAGGCGGAAAAGGCACTCATCAGCCGCGCGATAGAGGCAGGTAAAACGGTGATAGGCGTTTGTCTGGGCTCACAGCTTATCGGCGAAGCGCTGGGCGCAGCGTTTTGCCACAGCCCGGAAAAAGAGATCGGCAAATTTCCCGTCAGGCTCACAGATGCAGGCAAGGCGAACCCGCTGTTTGAGGACTTTGGCAGCGTGCTGAACGTCGGTCACTGGCATAACGATATGCCTGGGTTGACGCCGCAGGCTAAGGTTCTGGCTTACAGCGAGGGTTGTCCCCGCCAGATCGTGCAATACAGCGAACGGGTTTACGGTTTCCAGTGCCATATGGAGCTGACGCCGGAGGTGGTAGAGTTGCTGATTGAGCATTCGCAGAATGACCTCCGCCGTGCGGGTGAATTCCGTTTTGTCGAAACGGCGGAAAAACTCCGCTCGCATGATTATCGCGAAATGAACCAGGTGCTGTTTTCTTTTCTCGATAGACTGACCGCCTGACGCTGATGCCTTCTCTGGCGCGTGACTTCGCCAGCGCAATCCCTTTCCTCTAAACTGTAGCCTGCACCAGTAAGGAAATACCGGACGTTCCATTCCGGAATGTCTGGTATGCTCAAAATTCATGATGTGATCCGTGGCACATTTTTAGGTTTAATTGTATGATGAATGCGTTTCAGCAAGGACTATCACCATGAGCAAATCATTGAACATTATCTGGCAATATCTGCGCGCATTCGTCCTGATTTACGCCTGCCTGTATGCCGGCATTTTCATCGCGTCGCTGCTGCCCATCACCATTCCCGGCAGCATTATCGGTATGCTGATCCTCTTCGTTTTACTGGCGCTGCAAATTCTGCCTGCAAAGTGGGTCAATCCAGGCTGCTTCGTCCTCATTCGCTATATGGCGCTGCTTTTCGTGCCTATCGGCGTGGGCGTCATGCAGTATTTTGATTTGCTCAAAGCGCAGTTCGGCCCGATTGTCGTTTCCTGCGCGGTCAGCACGCTGGTGGTTTTCCTGGTGGTGAGCTGGAGTTCTCATCTGGTACATGGCGAACGTAACGTGGTCGGGGAGAAAACAAAAAAATGATGGCTAATATCTGGTGGTCACTGCCGTTAACCCTGCTGGTATTCTTCGCCGCGCGCAAGCTTGCCGCACGATTTAAAATGCCCTTGCTGAACCCCCTGCTGGTGGCGATGGTGGTGATTATTCCCTTCCTGCTGCTCACCGGCATTCCTTATGAGCGTTACTTTGCAGGCAGCAAAATTTTAAACGACCTCCTGCAGCCCGCCGTTGTCGCGCTTGCCTTTCCTTTATACGAGCAGCTGCACCAGATCCGCGCACGCTGGAAGTCCATCATTACCATCTGTTTTGTGGGAAGCCTGGTGGCGATGATCACCGGCACGTCGGTGGCGCTGTTGATGGGGGCCTCCCCGCAAATTGCCGCCTCTATCCTGCCTAAATCAGTGACCACGCCTATCGCGATGGCGGTAGGCGGCAGCCTCGGCGGTATTCCGGCCATCAGCGCGATGTGCGTGATTTTCGTCGGTATTCTCGGCGCGGTGTTTGGCCACACTCTGCTGAACGGGATGCGTATTCACACCAAAGCAGCGCGCGGGCTGTCGATGGGCACCGCCTCGCACGCGCTGGGTACCGCCCGCTGCGCGGAGCTGGACTATCAGGAAGGGGCGTTTAGCTCGCTTGCGCTGGTGATCTGCGGGATTATCACCTCCCTGCTCGCCCCGTTCATTTTCCCGCTGATTCTGGCGGTGATGGGCTAAAATTTGCGATGCGTCGCGCAAATTTCATTTTGATTTCATAAGTTGCATACATAATGAGAAGTGGATCACATATAAAGGCCTTACGGCTCCGTAAACTACCGATCCATTAACCTTTATGAGGCAAACGCCATGCACCCACGTTTTCAAGCTGCCTTCGCTCAGCTTGCAGAGAATTTGCAGTCAGCCCTGGCTCCCGTTCTGGCAGATGCACATTTCCCCGCCCTGCTGACGGCGGAGCAGGTCACGGTGCTTAAACAGGCAACCGGGCTGGATGAAGACGCGCTGGCTTTCGCACTGCTGCCCCTGGCTGCCGCCTGCGCCCGGGCCGATCTTTCCCACTTCAACGTCGGCGCCATCGCGCGCGGCGTCAGCGGAACCTGGTACTTCGGCGGGAACATGGAGTTCCTCGGCGCAACCATGCAGCAGACCGTTCACGCCGAGCAGAGCGCCATCAGCCACGCCTGGCTGCGCGGTGAGAAAGCCCTGAGCGCCATCACCGTAAATTACACCCCATGCGGCCACTGCCGCCAGTTTATGAACGAGTTGAACAGCGGGCTGCAGCTGCGCATTAACCTGCCTGGCCGCGCGCCGCACACGCTGGGGGACTACCTGCCTGACGCCTTCGGCCCGAAAGATCTTGAGATTAAAACGCTGCTGATGGACGAGCAGGATCACGGTTTCGCCCTGTCCGGCGATGACCTGAACCAGGCGGCTATACGCGCGGCGAACAAGAGCCACACCCCGTACAGCAAGTCCCCGAGCGGCGTGGCACTGCAGTGCCGCGATGGCCGTATCTTCACCGGCAGCTATGCGGAAAACGCCGCGTTTAACCCAACGCTGCCGCCGCTGCAGGGCGCACTCAACCTGCTGAGCCTGAACGGCTACGATTATCCGGACATTCAGCGTGCCGTTCTGGCCGAAAAGGCCGATGCGCCGCTGATTCAGTGGGATGCCACCGCCGCAACGCTCAAGGCGTTAGGCTGCACGACGATCGACCGCGTCCTGCTGGCGTAAACCTTCCGGCGGACAGAAATGTCCGCCACGTTGCTGAAAAACCCCTCAGTTGAGTCGCTGTTTCTTGCGCTAACCAGGCGGGTAAAGTAGCCTGAGTTAAATTTCATCCACGAACGAGCCATCCCCATGTTAAAGCGCGTTTTTTACAGCCTGTCTGTCCTGGTCGGCATACTGCTGTTTATCGTGCTGGGTCTCGACCGCTGGATGAGCTGGAAAACGGCCCCCTACATCTTTGATGACCTGCAGGATCTCCCCTACCGTCAGGTGGGCGTGGTGCTCGGCACCGCCAAGTATTACCGCACAGGGGTGATCAACCAGTATTACCGCTACCGCATTCAGGGCGCGCTGAACGCCTACAACAGCGGCAAGGTAAACTACCTGCTGCTGAGCGGCGATAACGCGCTGCAAAGCTATAACGAGCCGGTGACGATGCGGAAGGATTTGATTGCCGCGGGCGTGGACCCTGCCGATATCGTGCTCGACTACGCCGGGTTCCGCACCCTGGACTCCATCGTGAGGACCCGTAAGGTCTTCGACACCAACGACTTCATCATCATCACCCAGCGCTTCCACTGCGAGCGCGCGCTGTTTATCGCCCTGCACATGGGCATTCAGGCCCAGTGCTACGCGGTGCCGTCGCCGAAAGATATGCTGAGCGTGCGCGTCCGCGAGTTTGGTGCCCGCTTTGGTGCCCTGGCCGATCTCTATATCTTCAAACGCGAACCGCGCTTTTTAGGCCCTCTGGTGCCCATTCCGGCGATGCATGAAGTGCCGGAAGACGCGCAGGGTTACCCGGCGGTGACGCCAGAGCAGCTGCTGGATATGCAGAAAAAAGAGAAAAAGTAGGCCTGCCTTTATACTTTCTTTACGCCGGCACTGACGCTTTTTATCCCCCCTTTACGCCAGCTCTTTTAACCTGAGTTCACTGCCGCTACGGCTTCATTGAAGAATGACTATGAACTCGATAATGAATGCGTTTTTCCTCAAGAGTCTCCGCCCTTACTTTAACTTTCCCGGATTATCACTCCCCGGCGCACTTAATTCTGGTCTCTGGCTGGATGAAAAAATTGACACCCTGCAGCACAATATTGCCGTGGAAGTGGCCGACTATCTGGAACGCTACCCGCAGACGAAACACGTTGACGTTTACCTGAACGATATCAACGGCACGATGCGCGGCAAGCGCCTCACGGTGGAGAGCATGCTGAGTCTGGAAAAAGGCTGTTATTTTCCGCTTTCCGTCTACTCCATGGATCAGAAGGGAAAAATCGCCGCCCCGCTTTATGATGAACCCGACCGGCTGTGCGTCCCGGTCGCCGGTTCTCTGCGTCCCTGTCCGCAGGATCCGGAGCATACCGCGCAGATCCTGTTGACGATGAAGGACAGCGACGGTAACCCCTGCCCGCTTGAGCCACGCGCGATACTGCAGAACGTCGTGGCCCGCTTCCACCAGCACGGCCTTTTCCCGGTCATTGCCCCGGAAATCGAGTTTTACCTGACGGGACAGGGCGATCGCGATCCGCAAAATCAGGGCTGTTTTCACATGGACACCTCGTCGGCGCACGCGGCGCTTTTTGACGAGCTGGAACAGCTGGCGCACCTTCAGCGCATCCCGCTGTCAGGGGTGGTAGCAGAAGCCGAGTCCGGACAGTACGAATTAAACCTGAAGCACAGCCAGCGCGTCGTAGAGGTCTGTGATAACGTGCTGGCCCTGCGCCGCCTGACCCGCTATGTCGCTGAAAAGCACGGTCTTCAGGCTAACTTTATGGCTAAGCCTTTCAGCCAGCTCTCCGGCAGCGGTTTGCACATCCATTTCAGCCTTAACAACAGCCGTGGCGAGAACGTTTTTGCCTCGCCGGTGAACGCGCTGAGCAGCATGATGCGCTTGTGCATCGCGGGCCAGCTGGCGCTGATGCCCGCCTCCGTCGCCATTCTTGCGCCGGGGGTCAACGCGTTTCGTCGCCTGCGAAAAAACCTGACGGAACCCGTCTTTAACTCGTGGGGCTATAACACCCGCTCCGCTGCCCTGCGCATTCCCTGCTCGGAAGAGAGCAACCGTCGTATCGAGTACCGACTGGCCGGAGCCGATGCGAATCCGTATCTGGTGGCGGCCACAATCCTGACCGGCATGCTGTACGGGCTGGAACATATCGACGAGGGGGAACTCCCGGAACCGCAGCAGGACCAACCGGAACTCCCGCTGTTCCAGCAGGAGGCAATTGAGGCCTTCGCCCGCTGTCAGTATCTCACCGACAGCCTGGGCGACGCCTTTTCCGAACAGTGGGTCGCCTGCAAGCTTTCTGAACTCGAGTGGTTTGAGCGCATTGTGACGCAAGAAGAGTCCCATCTGGCATAGGCCATAAAAAAGCCCGCTCGGTGAGCGGGCCGGGTATGGCGAGTGACGATTACTTCTTACGGGCGTACTTCAGTGAATCCAGCGCCACCGCGAAGATAATGATGGCGCCCTTGATGATGTACTGCCAGTACGGGTTCACGCCAATGTAGGTCAACCCGTAGTTGATGACGGTAAAGATGATCACACCGGTGACCACGCCGAGCACGGTACCCACCCCGCCGCTGAAGGAGACGCCGCCGACCACGCAGGCCGCAATCGCATCCAGCTCGTACATGAAGCCAAGGTTGTTCGTTGCGGAGCCGATACGGCCTGCTTCCAGCATCCCGCCGAAGGCGTAGAACACACCGGACAGCGCGTAAATCATCAGCAGGTTCAGGGCAACGTTTACCCCGGACACTTTCGCCGCTTCCGGGTTACCACCGATAGCGAAGATGTTTTTACCGAAGCGCGTTTTGTTCCACAGGATCCAGACGAACGCCACCGCAATCAGCGCATAGAAGGTAATGTACGACAGGCGGAAGCTGCCCAGCGCGATAAACCCCTGCGTGAAGGTGGAGAAGCCGCTGTCAAAGCCCGAAATCGGCGACGCGCCCACAAAGTCGTAGTACAGGGAGTTGATACCATAAACGATGATCATCGTACCCAGCGTGGTGATAAATGGCGTCACGTTCAGGTAAGCGATGATAATACCGTTGATCAGGCCAATCACCGCCCCGATGGCGCAGACAATCAGGATCACCACGAAAATCGGCATAGTCGCCATCTCCGGGAACACCTTGTTGGCGTTTTCCATCGACTGCAGCAGGGTTGCCGCAATAACCGCCGCCAGGCCGACCTGACGACCGGCAGAAAGGTCCGTCCCCTGGGTGACGATAAGACCCGCCACGCCGAGCGCAATGATGATACGCACGGAGGACTGGGTCAGAATATTACTCAGGTTCAGCAGGCTTAAGAACGTAGGGTCCTGGAAAATAATAATGGCCAGCAGGACTAAAAGAACAACGTAAATACCGCCTTCTTTCAGGTAAGTGAGAAAACTTTTTTTATTTAACGCACTCATGAGGAGCCCCTGATCTTAAAGGTGCAAAGACGCAAGACGCAAAATTTCGTTTTGCGTTGTCGTTTTGGTGTCAACAATACCGGCAACGAGACCATTGCTCATAACCAGAATACGGTCCGTGATCCCTAACAGTTCCGGCATTTCGGAAGAAATAATAATAATCCCTTTATTCTTTTTCGCCAGCTCGGCAATCAGCTGATAAATTTCAAACTTCGCGCCGACGTCAATACCGCGGGTCGGTTCATCCAGCATCAGAATTTCTGGCTGGGTTAATAACCAACGGCCAATAATAACTTTTTGCTGGTTACCACCGGAAAGCGAACCGATTTGGGTACGGTGGCCAGGCGTTTTCACGCGCATGGAGTCAATTACCCACTGGGTATCGCTCTTCATGCGGGAGTTATCCAGCAGCCCGACTTTGTTTTTGTAATTGCGAATATTAGAGATTAACGAGTTAAAGTTAATATCCAGATAAGCATAAATACCGGTCGAACGACGTTCTTCCGTCACCAGCGCAAAACCGTTATTAATGGCTTCGTTGGCATTATGGTTGTTAATTTTCTTCCCGTGCAGCGTGATGGTGCCGTCGGCCTTCTCGCGGATGCCAAACAGGGTTTCCACGATGTCGGTACGCTTTGCCCCTACGAGGCCAGCAATGCCAAGAATTTCGCCTTTGTGAAGGTCGAAAGAAACATCGCGGATGGACGGCTGGCGCAGCGAGGTCAGATTGCGCACTTCCAGGATTACTTCTCCTGGCTTGTTCTCTTTGTCCGGGAAGCGCTGGTTCAGGGAACGGCCGACCATCATGGCGATGATCTTGTCCATGTCCAGCCCTTCAAGCGGCTGCGTGGCAATCCACTGGCCGTCGCGCAGGATGGTAATTTCATCGCACAGCTGGAAGATCTCTTCCATTTTGTGCGAGATGTACACAATGCCGCAGCCGCGTTCTTTCAGCTTACGAATAATGGTAAAAAGGTGATTAACCTCTTTTTCCGTTAATGACGAGGTAGGTTCATCCATGATGACGATTTTCGCATCATAGGAGAACGCTTTGGCAATTTCGATCATCTGCATCTGGGAAACGGATAATGTCCCCACGCGGGCGCGCGGATCGATATCAATATCCAGCTCATCGAAAATCGCTTTGGTGTCGCGATACATTTTATCCTGATCGACAAACACACCTTTAGTTGGGTAACGTCCCAACCACATGTTATCCATTACCGAGCGTTGCAGTACCAGGTTTAATTCCTGGTGAACCATCGAGATACCGTTTTCCAGCGCTTCTTTCGCTGAATGGAAATCGATCTCTTTCCCCTGAAAAAGAATGCTGCCAGAATCTTTTTGATAGATCCCAAAAAGACATTTTAATAACGTTGATTTACCCGCACCGTTCTCCCCCATTAATGCATGAATAGAGTGAGGACGGACTTTTAAATTAACATTATCGAGTGCCTTAACACCGGGGAAGGACTTGTTGACGCCTGTCATTTCCAACAAGTATTCACCGGACGACTGAGTAGTTGTGCTGACCATAATTATACCTTGTTGGCCTCGCATATCGCGTTATAAAAGGGCGCAACGAATTGCGCCCAGTGAAGACAAAACAAAGATCTTATTTACCGATAAACTCAGCCAGGTTGGACTGGTCTACGCCCACGTAAGGCACGCGAACGATTTTGTTGTCAATTTTCCAGTTGGTGCCATCCGCCGCGCCTTTACCGTCGGCGAGGTTTTTCGCCAGATCGAAGGTCGCTTTCGCCTGGTTGTTGGCATCGTTCAGAACGGTACCGGCCATCGCGCCAGATTTAACCAGCGCCAGCGCTTCCGGCAGGGCATCCACGCCAAATACCGGGATGGACGATTTATTGTGGGCTTTCAGCGCTTCAACCGCACCCATTGCCATCGCATCGTTGTTGGCAATGACCACTTCGATTTTGTTCGCGTTCGGGCCAGACAGCCAGGCGTCCATCTTATCTTTCGCCTGAGCGGTGTCCCACATCGCGGTATCTAACGCCAGCTGCTGGGTTTTCAGGCCCTTGTCGTTCAGCTCTTTGATAACATAGGTGGTACGCGCTTCAGCATCCGGGTGGCCAGGTTCGCCTTTCAGCAGCACGAACTGGATCTGACCGTCTTTGTTCAGGTCCCAGTTCGGGTTCGCCGCCCAGTGCTTCGCGATCAGATCGCCCTGAATAATGCCGGACTCTTTAGAGTCAGTACCGACGTAATACGCTTTGTCATAGCTGTCCAGCGCTTTACGGGAAGGTTCTTTGTTGAAGAAGACGATTGGCACGTTCTGGCCGCGCGCTTTCTCAATAACCGTGCCTGCTGCAGCCGGGTCAACCAGGTTGATCGCCAGGGCCTTAACGCCTTTAGCCAGCAGAACGTCGATCTGATCGTTCTGTTTGGACTGGTCGTTCTGGGAGTCATTCATCAGCAGCTGTACGTCTGGCGCTGCTTTCGCATCTTTCTCAATTGCTTTACGCACAACAGACATGAAGTTGTCGTCGTATTTATAGATGGTCACACCAATACGGGTATCCGCAGCGTGCGCTGCTGCACCAAAAAGCATGCTTGCCATTACAGCAGACAGGGTCAACACCTTCTTATTCATGGTATCTCCGGTTTTTTTATGCAGGGTAGTTCTTGTGAATAACGATCGGCAGGCAGGTGTTAATAAAACGTTACTGACAGCCGACGTTCACTTATAAAATTTCTATCTTCCGTGGTCGGTAACGCTCCAGAAATGCGTTTTATTCGTTGTTTGCGGCACATTGGCTATGGTGAAAGCGAATAATCACCGTTACATAGCGTTTCAGCCCCTAAAACGCTGACATCATAGTCAGCGCCTTGTTAAGATACTGTGAATTTACTCACAGATTGAAAACGGTTACATCACCTGGTGTAATCAGTTAGTGATCGGAACCACAATTTGCCGGGCGGCGACGGAATGACGACGCACCAGCGTCGGCATGAAGCAGTGAGTTGCCCCCGGATCCAGCAGCCCTGCCGCTCCCTGTAACGCCAGCTCGGTCGCCAGTTTTGCCATAGAAGCAATGGGATAGCGCACCGTAGTCAGCTGCGGGTCGGTGTAACGGGCAATCGGAATATCATCGAAACCAATCAATGACAAATGCTGTGGCACCGCAATGCCGTTATCCTTCAGCGCAGTCAGCGCGCCTGCCGCCATGCTGTCGTTATAGGCAAACACCGCAGAAAGCTGCAGATTACGGCCCAGCAGTTCCACCATTGCCGCCTCACCGCCCTGCATATCCGGCGTGCCGGTGCCAATCCAGCTTTCTGATGGCGTAATACCGTGCTCTTTCAGGGCGTTTTGCCACCCCTCACGCCGCAGCTCGTCATCTTCAATGTGATGGCTGGAGGCCAGATAGCCGATCCGCTGATGGCCGTTATTGATGAGCATTTTGGTGGCCATCATGGCGCCGCTGACGTTATCCAGCCCGACACAGCGGTGGGCATAGCCCGGGACGATGCGGTTGATTAACACCATGCCCGGGATCTGCTCCATAAACCCGACCAGCTCTTCATCGCTTAAGGCTTTTGAGTGAACAATCAGGGCGTTGCAGCGCTGGCGGATCAGCACTTCAATGGCATAACGCTCCTTTTCCGCCTCGTGATAGCTGTTGCCAATCAGCACGTATTTCTGATGCTGCTGGGCGACCACATCGACCGCTTTCACCAGCGCACCGAAAAAGGCGTCCGAGACATCCATTACCACCACGCCGATGGTATCGCTGACCTGTGTTGCCAGCGCCTGCGCGTTGGCATTTGGCCGGTACCCGAGTTGAGTCACGGCTTTCATTACGGTTTCACGGGTTTCAGGGCTGACCAGCGCGCTGTTGTTCAGCACGCGGGAGACGGTAGCCACAGAAACGCCCGCCAGACGGGCGACGTCACGAATGGTGATCATATTCACCATCCTTCAAAGAATTGCAGCAACTCACAGACACCCCCTGTGTTTAGCAAGGTGGCTATTTTGGCAGCGAGAGAAAGGGGACTACGTGAAGAAGCTCACACTCATGAAAACGCTTACATCCGTTTTGTTAATGATTGTGATCCAGATCGTTATCTGGATGTATTACTCAATGATACCCCCGAAGCATGTGCGGTTAACTGACGCCACACCCACTCCAGCGGTCCCTGGCGGAAATAACGCAGCCAGATGACAGAAAACGCCAGGTTTACTATCCAGACCGGAATAACAAACGCCAGTAGTCCGAGGCGGTCGAATTTCATAAACAGGCCAAAGCGATAGAAAATCGTGGTGCAGATCAGCGTCTGCAGGAGGTAATTGCTTAACGCCATCCGCCCAACGCAGGCTACGGCGCTGACGATCCACAGGCGAGAAAGCTGTGGCCAGAAACCATAGATCAGCGCCGCATAGCCGATGGTCTGGAACGGCGCGCTCAATTCACGCGGCGCCTGCAGCAGGAACGCGCACCAGCGGTAATCCCAGTGAAGGTGCCACTGCGCCATTACCGCCGGAAGGTTAATCAGCACGCCCAGCAGAACCAGCCCCGCGCCGGTGCGGCGGTAGTGCCGCAGGCTGAATTCCCCTTTCAGCCAGCCGGTGCGCATCAGTGACGCGCCCATCAGCATCATGCCCGCCAGCTGCCAGCCGTATTGCGCCCCCAGGGCAAGCAGATTGTCGCCCAGCATATCCGCACGGTTGCTTATCGCTTCCGTACCGCCCTTCAGCTTCCAGTACTGCTCGTACTGGAGGTTAGCGGCGTCCGGGATCCAGGAACGGTTTGTCGCGTCACCGGAGATCAGCCCCAGCAAAAGCAGGACGCCGAGCCCCATGAGATAGAGCATCACGCCGGTGTTAAACAGGCTTTTCACGCTGTGCGCGTCGCGAATCAGCCGCCAGCAGATTAGCCCGACTAACCCATAAGCGAGAAGAATATCACCATCCCAGAAGAACAGGCCGTGGATAAAGCCGAGAATTGCCAGCAGCGTTAAGCGCGACTGGATCCAGCGCGTGCCGCGTTTGAGCAGAAGCTGCAGGCCCGCGCCAAACAGCAGCGCAAACAGCGTGAGGAATTTAACCTGAGCAAACAGGTCGAGGATCGCCCACGTCCAGGCATCACTGCGGGTGATGTCGCCGTACCAGGCGGGATTGAGGTAAGCGGCCTTCGGCAGACCGAAGGCGCTGATATTCAGCAGCAGGATACCCAGAATGGCGACGCCGCGAACAAAATCGAGCGTGACGTTTCGCTCCATGGTCCCTGCCCTGTTTGATTAGTTGTGGTGACGCACGGCGCGCAGGAACTCCTGGCGGGTGTTCTGGCTCGATTTAAACAGGCCACCCAGCGAGGTGGTGGTGGTCGCACTGGTCGCATCACGCACGCCGCGGGCTTTCACGCAGTAGTGCACCGCATCAATTGAGACCGCCACGTTATTGGTACCCAGCAGCGTTTGCAGCGCGATCAGGATCTGCTGCGTCAGACGCTCCTGCACCTGAGGGCGCTGCGCGAAGAACTGCACAATACGGTTGATCTTCGACAGGCCAATCACCGTGTCTTTCGGGATATACGCCACGGTCGCTTTACCGTCGATGGTCACGAAATGGTGCTCGCAGGTGCTGGTCAGCGTAATATCACGGACCGTCACCATCTCATCCACCTTCATCTTGTTTTCGATGACGGTAATTTTCGGGAAGTTGGCGTAATCCAGTCCGGAGAAAATTTCGTCAACGTACATTTTCGCGATACGCTTGGGCGTCTCCATCAGGCTGTCATCGCTCAGATCGAGATTCAGCAGTTGCATGATCTCGGTCATATGCCCGGAAATCAGACTTTTACGGGTTTCATTGTCCATATCCTGAACGGGCGGACGCAGTGGCGTTTCAAGACCGCGCGCGAGCAGGGCTTCGTGGACCAGGGCAGCTTCTTTACTGAGTGATGACATTTTGTTCTCCTGCAGGTGTGGCGTCTTTCGCCCTCGTTGTGGCAAAAGTATGCGCTCATTGTGCGTGAGGCGACGCACATAATCCAGTATTCACGACGATAATTATTGCAATTGCTGTTGCCTTTCAGCGTGGCGATTCCAGACCAGGGCACCCGCGACAAACAGCGCAACGCCAGCCAGCCCCAGCGCAGGCTCCAGACGGTGGGTTAGCCAGGTTGATAACGCCGAGGTCACCGGCCCCACCAATTGCCCGATGGCATACCCGGTGGTGAGCAGCCCCGCCATATAGCGCGTGTGGTTCGGTGCCAGCTCGCGGCCGTATAAAAGAGAGAGCTGCACCGCGCAGAGGAACCCGCCGCCGACCAGCAGCCCGCCCGTCAGCAAGCCGCCAATGCCCGGCAGCAGCCAGGCTGCCAGCACGCCCGCCCCCTGTAACCACAGCACTATCGCCAGCCTGCGGTTAGCCGTTGAGGTGTGGCGCAAAAGAATGCTGAGCGCAATCCCCACCACGGCCGCGGCACCAAAAATCGGCCAGACAAACTGGGCAAACAGGCTGCCGGGAAAACGCACCGCCGCCATTTGCGAAAGGAAGGTCGCCGGAAGGATATAGCCAAATCCCGCCAGGCTATAGCTCCAGACCAGGCGCTTGAGATCCGTCGTCAGCAACAGCGGCTCTGGCGCGCTGCCGGGTCGATGAAGCTGTCCGGAACGCGGCAGATAGCGCGCCACCAGCGCGACCAATACCAGCGCCAGCACGCCGTAGATTTGCCACGCCGCACCGGCCGAAAGGGATTTCGCCTGAATATAGACCGCGAGCAGGCCGCTCAGGGCGATGCCCGCGCCAGGACCGGCAAACACGGCGGCACTGAGCCCCGGTTTACCCAGCTGCCCCAGCCGCTCGTTGCTCCAGGCGGCAATCAGCACCATTGACCAGCCGCTCATGCAGCCAATCACAAAGCGCAGCAGGCCGTGCACAACGGCGTTATCCGCGGCGGCGGAGAGCAGGGTCAGCGCAACCGCACCGGTGATGCCAAGCCAGAGTCGCGTTTCAACAAAGCGGTGCGCCCGCATGGCATCCCATGCGCCCACCAGATAGCCCAGATAATTCATCGCCGCCACCAGACCTGCGCTGGTGAGCGTGAGTTGCCCGGCGGCAATCATCAGTGGCACTTGAGGCGTAAAGGCGAAGCGCCCTATCCCCATCGCCACCACCAGAACGACAAACCCACTAAGCGCAATACGCAGCGCCATGACCGCTCCAATTGTTAAAGAAAAGTAAATTTATGATGCAGCATCTCGCCGCTCCGCGAAAGTGAAAGTTGCTCACAGGTAAATGAAAACGCTGTATTATGGCTCTAATGAATAGCTATTCTCATTAAGGAGCCCTGCATGGAACTGCTCGAAGAGCACCGTTGTTTTGAAGGTCGACAGCAGCGCTGGCGGCACGACTCCACCACGCTGAACTGTGCTATGACGTTCAGCATTTTCCTGCCCCCGACGGAAAATCCGCCGGTTCTGTTCTGGCTTTCAGGCCTGACGTGTAATGACGAAAACTTCACTACCAAAGCGGGCGCGCAGCGTATTGCGGCCGAGCTGGGCATTGCGCTGGTGATGCCCGACACCAGCCCGCGCGGCGATGATGTGGCGGACGATGCCGGGTACGATCTGGGCAAAGGTGCCGGATTTTATCTCAACGCCACCGAGCAGCCGTGGGCGAGCCATTACCGCATGTATGACTACATTCGCGACGAGCTGCCAGCGCTGATTAAGGCCGAATTTACGGTGCGCGACCGCTGCGCCATCAGCGGCCACTCCATGGGCGGGCACGGGGCGTTAATCATGGCGCTGAAAAACCCGGGGAAATACACCAGCGTCTCTGCGTTCGCGCCGATTGTGAACCCAACGCAGGTGCCGTGGGGACAAAAAGCTTTCACAAACTATCTGGGTAAAGATGAAGAGAAATGGCAGGAATGGGACAGCTGCGCGCTGATGCTGGCAAGCCGGACGGAAGATGCGATTCCGATGCTTATCGACCAGGGTGATGCGGATCAGTTCCTCGCCGGACAGTTACAGCCTGCGGTTCTGGCTGAAGCGGCGCGCCAGAAGGACTGGCCGCTGACGCTGCGCATTCAGCCCGGGTATGACCACAGCTATTACTTTATGGCGTCCTTTATTGAAGATCATCTCCGCTTCCATGCGGTACATCTGTTCAGGTAAGTTCAGCCTTTTTGCCCGGTAGCCTCCTGCATACCGGGCCTTTCCCCTCCCCCTCATTTACATAGTTCTATCCGCTTGAATCCAGGCTGGTTTCCTTTCACTCTCCTCAAACACAAATGATTTCAATTATCATTTGTGTTTACAATTCTTCATTCTTTTGTACAATTTCAGGCTCTTCTCCATCTTAAAGAGTTCTTAAAAGACAAAAACATACAGTTCTCAGGGTTATCCCGATGGAGTTTTATTCATTTTTATACGGAATGTACAAATGACAATACCCCGCATTAAGCTCCTGGCCGTCGCCGTTGGCGCTGCCACATTCACCCCTCTCGTTCACGCAGCCGATCAGGACACCGTTGTCGTCACCGCGACGGGTTTTGAACAAAAGATCCAGAATGCCCCCGCCTCCATCTCTGTTATTTCGAAACAGCAGATTGAAGATAAAGCCTACCGTGATGTTACCGATGCCCTGAGAGACGTCCCGGGCGTGGTCGTCACCGGCGGCGGGAGTAGCAGTGATATCAGCATTCGCGGCATGGCATCTCAGTACACCTTGTTCCTCGTGAACGGCAAACGCGTCAGTACGCGAAGCACCCGCCCAAACAGCGACAACTCGGGTATTGAACAAGGCTGGCTGCCGCCGCTGGAGTCCATTGAGCGCATTGAGGTTATCCGCGGCCCGATGTCCTCACTTTACGGCTCCGATGCGATGGGTGGCGTCATCAACGTTATTACCAAAAAAGTCTCAAACACTAAAGCCTGGACCGGTTCGTTGCACGGCGATGCAACCTTCCAGGAAAACCATGATTCCGGCGATATCTTCCAGACCAACGCCTACGCTTCTGGTCCGCTGATTGACGGTCTGCTTGGCGCAAAAGTGACGGGGCTGTTGTCACGCCGCGCCGAAGATAAAATCGTGAACGGGTATAACGAGCAGAAAATGCGTAACGGTGGCATTACCCTGAACTTCACCCCGGATGAGAAGAACGATTTCGATCTTGATTTTGCTCGCGAGCTTCAGGACAGAAACAGCACGCCAGGGATGTCGAAAGCGGCTGAAACCTGCCGGGGAACGACCTGTACGCCAAATACTAAAAGCGACTCACGCTATGAGCACACAACTTACTCCTTAACCCACAGCGGGTATTACGACGACTTCAATACCACCAGCTATATCCAGCAGGAAGAGACCAATAATCCAGGTCGCAAAATGCGCTCGTATAACACCACCTTCAACAACCAGAACCAGATTTTCCTCGGCGATCATACGTTGACCCTCGGCGGGCAGTATCGGTATGAGAAACTGCGCGACGAGGGCAATCAGCTGGAAGCTGCGGACGGCCTGAACAAACTGACGCGCTGGAGCTGGGCCCTGTTTGCCGAAGATGAATGGTCAATGACGGAAAGCTTTACATTGACCGGCGGCCTGCGTATGGACAAAGACCAAAACTACGGGACGAACTGGACGCCGCGCGGTTACGGCGTATGGCACCTGGCCGATCACTGGACGTTGAAAGGCGGGGTTTCGGCTGGCTATCGTGCGCCGGATCTGCGGCAGTCGTCTGCCAGTTGGGGCCAGGTAACGGGTGGCGGCCGTCTTGACGGTATCATCGTTGGCAACCCGGATCTGAAACCAGAGAAGAGCCTGAGCGAAGAGCTCGCCCTGCTCTGGGATAACAACGATAACCTGAATGCCGGCGTGACGCTGTTTAATACCGACTTCAAGGACAAGATTACGGAAGTTCGCCGCTGTAACAGCAGCGCCGATCCCGCCTGTACGATTGGCGATCACAGCTATGATTTCGTGAGCGACCGCGTTAACGTGGACAAAGCCAACATGCGCGGCGTGGAGTCCTCCTTCGGCTGGAAAATCTCGCGCGATGTAAACTGGACCGCAAACTATACCTATACCGAATCTGAGCAGAAGAGCGGTCAGTTCTCAGGCAAGCCGCTGAACAAGATGCCGAAGCACATGTTCAACACCACCCTGGACTGGCAGGCGACACCCGACGTAGGTTTCTGGAGCCGTCTGAACCTTCGCGGTAAAACGTCTGAGTACCTGAGCCGCACGTCAATGTCCCAGGGCACACCGTCCTACACTCAGGTTGATGTCGGCCTGCGCTACAACGCGAACAAAAACCTGCTGGTTACCGCCGGTGTGTATAACGTGCTGGATAAGCAGATTGACTACGACACGTATGACACCGTGCTGGACGGGCGTCGCTATACGGTTGGCATGACCTACAGCTTCTGATCTGCCCATAAAAAAGCCCGCTCGGTTGAGCGGGCTGAAAGAGAGGAAGCGCGGTTATTGTTTAAATCGTTCCGGGAAATCCATTTCACTGTAGCGAACGAAGCGGGTTCCTTTCGTCAGTTTGTAGCCAAACCAGATGATCAGGAACAGCGGAATACCAATGTAGGTCGCCGTGACGGCACCCCAGTCAATGGTGTCCGCAAGGAAGGCCTCATAGTTCTGACCCAGAGTAATGATCAGGCACAGAACGAAGGCGAAAATCGGCCCCAGCGGGAAGAACCCTGAACGGTACGGCAGGTTATTCAGGTCATGACCCTGCATGACGTAGCCGCGACGGAAACGGTAGTGGCTGATGGCAATGCCCAGCCAGGCGATAAAGCCCGTCATCCCGGAGGTGTTAAGCAGCCACAGGTACACCGTCTGGTTGCCGAACATGGAGGTCAGGAAGCACAGGCCGGCAATCACCGTGGTGGCATACAGCGCGTTGCGCGGTACACCGCCGCGGGACAGTTTCGAGAAAATGCGCGGCGCTTTGCCGTCGCAGGCCAGGGTATAAAGCATACGGGTGGAGGCGTACATGCCGGAGTTACCCGCCGACAGCACCGCCGTCAGGATCACCGCATTCATTACCGCCGCCGCTGAGAGCAGGCCCGCGTGCTGGAAGACCAGGGTGAACGGGCTGACGCTGATGTCTTTCACGTCGTTACGCAGCAGGCTTGGATCGGTATACGGAATGATCAGGCTGATAATCAAAATAGCGAACACGTAGAACAGCAGGATACGCCAGAACACCTGACGCACCGCGCGCGGAATGTTCTTCTCCGGGTTTTCGGATTCACCGGCCGCGATACCAATCAGCTCCGTGCCCTGGAAGGAGAAGCCGACAATCATCGCCACGCCAATCATCGCCGAGAAGCCCCCGGCAAACGGCGCATCGCCGATGGTCCAGTTACTCCAGCCCGCAGGTTCAGCCCCTTTGAAAATACCCACGATCATCGCCACGCCGACGACGATAAAGATGATGACGGTTGCCACTTTGATCAAAGAGAACCAGTATTCCGCTTCGCCAAAGCCGCGCACGGAGATGTAGTTCAGCAGGAAGATGACGGCGAGGAACAGGGCGCTCCAGATCCAGCCCGGCGTGTCCGGGAACCACCAGGTCATCACCAGCTGCGCGGCGACGAGGTCCACGGCGATGGTGACGGCCCAATTGTACCAGTAGTTCCAGCCCAGCGCGAAGCCGAAGCCTTCCTCAACGTATTTTTGTCCGTAGGTCGAAAACGAACCTGACACCGGCATGTATGCCGCCAGTTCGCCCAGGCTGGTCATCAGGAAATAAACCATCAGGCCAATCAGGATATAAGAGAATAATGCCCCACCCGGGCCGGCTGCCGAAATCGTTGCGCCAGAGGCAACGAAAAGACCTGTACCGATTGAGCCGCCAATGGCGATCATCGTCAGGTGACGCGCCTTGAGTTCACGACGTAGCGTGGGCGCTTCTGTGGTTTTAGTTTCTGAAACCATGTGAAAATGCTGTCCATTTAATAAATGAGGCGCGATTGTAGCAGACGATCTGCGTTCCTTCCGGCAGAAATACCCTGTTATAAGAGAGCTTCATGACGCGTCCAGGATTATAAGTAACGCATTATTTTTCCCTCTCCCCTTTGGGGTGAGGGGCGCTTTTACATCTCGCAGTAGCGCAGAAAACGCTGCAGCGAACTGGACAAGTGTTTCTGACGATGGTGGATGCACCACAGCGTGCGCACCAGTTTTGGCAGCGGAACGGGGATTTCCACCAGCGATCCGGTCTCCAGCTGTTCGGCAATCACCCGCCGGGAAAGACAGCTGATGCCCAGGCCATGACGCACCGCGTGCTTAATCGCCTCTGAGTTTCCCAGCTCCATTCCCAGCTGGAAATGCGGCAGATGCGACAGCAGCAGGTAGTCGACAATCTCGCGCGTGCCGGAACCCTGCTCGCGGAGGATCCACTGCGCCTGCGCCAGCCGCTCCAGCGTCACCTCGCCCTGCAATAACGACGAGGCCGGAGACGCAAACACCACCAGCTCATCCTCCAGCCAGGGCTCGGCAATGATATCGACGTTGTGGCAAGGACCTTCGATAAGTCCGATATCCACGCGGAAATCAATCACCGCGTTGATCACGTCCTGGCTGTTACCCACGCTCATCTCCAGCGGCAGGGTCGGGAAATCCCGGCGGTAGCGGGCAATCACTTCCGGCAGGATGTAGTTGCCGATGGTGCTGCTGGCAAATACGCGGATCGCGCCGTTGTCCTCGCGGAACAGTTGCTCGATTTCAATAGCCTGCTCCAGCAGCGCCAGCGCGCGCGGGTAAAGCAGGCGGCCATGTTCGTTGACCACCAGTCGCTTCCCTACCCTGTCAAACAGCTGGACGCCCAGCTGACCTTCGAGATCGGTCAACGCCGCGCTGACGGCAGACTGCGAGAGTGCCAGCATTTGTGACGCCTGGGTCGTCGAGCCGCTTTTCAGCACCTCGGCAAACACTTCCAGCTGACGCAATGTAATGTGCATGGTTGCTTACCACTTATAAAGATTGATTATAAATATATAATCAATTTTATTTTTAAGCCAGCGCGCCGTAACCTTTAGCCAGACAAAGGAGAAGGTTATGTCAGAAATCACCTTACAACATCATCGTACAGTGTGGCACTTCGTGCCCGGCCTTGCGCTCAGCGCCGTCGTCACCGGCGTGGCCTTATGGGGCGGCAGTATTCCGGCAGTGGCCGGTGCAGGGTTCAGCGCGTTAACGCTGGCCATTTTGCTCGGCATGGTGGTCGGGAACACCGTTTACCCCCATATCTGGAAATCCTGTGACGGCGGCGTGATTTTCGCCAAGCAGCATTTATTACGTCTCGGGATTATCCTTTACGGCTTCCGTCTCACCTTTTCGCAGATTGCGGACGTGGGCGTCAGCGGGATTGCCATCGACGTCCTGACGCTGACCAGCACCTTTTTACTGGCGTGCTTTATCGGTCAGAAAGTGTTTGGCCTGGATAAGCAAACCAGCTGGTTAATCGGCGCAGGCAGCAGCATCTGCGGCGCGGCGGCAGTGCTGGCAACAGAACCCGTCGTTAAAGCCGAAGCCAGTAAAGTGACGGTGGCGGTCGCGACGGTGGTTATCTTCGGTACGCTGGCAATCTTCCTGTATCCGGCCATGTACCCGCTGGTGGCGCACTGGTTTAGCCCGGAAACCTACGGCATCTATATTGGCTCAACCATGCACGAAGTGGCGCAGGTGGTGGCGGCAGGTCACGCCATTAACCCGGAAGCGGAAAACGCGGCGGTCATTGCCAAAATGCTGCGCGTGATGATGCTGGCCCCGTTCCTGATTTTCCTCGCGGCCCGTGTTAAACAGCTGGCACCGGCTGGCGGCAGCGAGAAGAGCAAAATCACCATTCCGTGGTTTGCGATCCTGTTCATCGTGGTCGCTATCTTTAACTCCTTCCACCTGCTGCCAAAAGCGGTAGTGGAGATGCTGGAGACGCTGGATACGGTGCTGCTGGCGATGGCGATGGCGGCGCTGGGGGTGACCACGCACGTCAGCGCGCTGAAAAAAGCCGGTGCGAAGCCGCTGCTGATGGCGCTGGTGCTCTTCATCTGGCTGATTGTCGGCGGCGGTGCGATTAACCTCGCCGTGCACAGCCTGATGGCATAAACCATCTCGTCCTTCTCCTGTTAACCCGCTATCATAAGCGTTTCGGGTTAACAGGAGTTTTTTTATGAAATACGTTGGAGCGCACGTCAGCGCTGCAGGTGGCCTGGCGAATGCCGCCATTCGCGCCGCCGAAATTGAGGCGACCGCTTTCGCCCTGTTCACCAAAAACCAGCGCCAGTGGCGCGCCGCGCCGCTCACCGCTGAGGTCATTGACGATTTCAAAGCCGCCTGTGAAAAATACCATTACGGGCCGGGCCAGATCCTTCCCCACGACAGCTATCTGATTAACCTCGGGCATCCGGTGCAGGAAGCGCTGGATAAGTCCCGCGAGGCGTTCCTTGATGAAGTGCAGCGCTGCGAACAGCTCGGGCTGACGCTGCTGAACTTCCATCCGGGTAGTCATCTGATGCAGATTGATGAAGATGCCTGTCTGGCGCGCATTGCCGAATCCATCAACATGACGCTGGATAAGACCAAAGGCGTCACCGCAGTGATTGAAAACACGGCTGGTCAGGGCAGCAACCTCGGCTTTAGGTTTGAACATCTGGCGGCAATCATTGACGGCGTGGAAGATAAGTCTCGCGTGGGCGTGTGCATTGATACCTGCCACGCGTTTGCCGCCGGGTATGACCTGCGCACAACCGAGGCAACGAAAAATACTTTCGAGGAGTTCGAGCGCGTTGTTGGCTTTAAATATCTTCGCGGTATGCACCTGAACGATGCGAAAAGCGCGTTCGGCAGCCGCGTTGACCGCCACCACAGCCTGGGCGAAGGCAATATCGGTCACGATGCCTTCCGCTTTATTATGCAGGACGCCCGCTTCGACGGTATTCCGATGGTGCTGGAAACCATCAATCCGGATATCTGGGCGGAGGAGATTGCCTGGCTGAAGGCGCAGCAAACCGCAGAACAGGCGGCATAAAAAAAGCCGGGTTGCATTAGCACCCGGCTTTTTTATTGCTTAGTGCTTACGCTGCTTTTGCCACAACTTCCGCTTCCGGACGTTTCAGCACCGCGTAAGACAGGCCTGCCACCAGCGTACCGGCAATAATCGCCAGCAGATAACCCAGTACCGGGGTGATGGCGCCAGGGATCAGCAGGACGAACAGACCGCCGTGCGGCGCCATCAGCTTCGCGCCAATCGCCATGGAGATGGCACCCGTTACCGCGCCGCCGACGATGCAGCACGGCAGAACACGCATTGGGTCACGCGCCGCGAACGGAATCGCACCTTCGGTGATGAAGCACAGGCCCAGCACCAGCGCCGCTTTACCGCCTTCCTGCTGCGCTTTGTCGAACTTACGACGGGCAATAATCGTCGCCAGGCCAAGCGCCAGCGGTGGCACCATACCGGCCGCCATGATCGCCGCCATCGGCGCGTAAGTCTGGGTACTCAGCAGGCCAACGCCAAAGGCGTATGCCGCTTTGTTCACCGGGCCACCCATGTCGGTACACATCATGCCGCCGAGGATTGCGCCCAGCAGCACCGCGTTCGCCGTGCCCATGGTTTGCAGCCAGTGGGTCAGGCCCGCCAGGATACCCGCAACCGGCTTACCAATCAGGTAGATCATCGCCAGACCGACCACCAGGCTGGAGATGAGCGGAATGATCAGGATTGGCTTCAGCGCCTCCATACTCTGCGGCAGCTTCAGCTTCGAGCTAATCAGCTTCGCGACGTAACCCGCGAGGAAACCGGCGATGATACCGCCAATAAAGCCGGAGCCGGTGCTCACCGCCAGCATACCGCCGATAAGACCAGGGGTCAGACCCGGACGGTCAGCAATGGAGAAGGCGATAAAGCCCGCCAGCACTGGCACCATCAGCGCGAACGCTGAACCGCCGCCGATCTGCATCAGCGCAGCCGCAAGCGTCCCTTCTTCTTTAAATGCCGTAATACCAAACGCGAACGACAGTGCGATACACAGGCCGCCCGCAACCACCATCGGCAGCATGTAGGACACGCCGGTCAGCAGGTGACGGTATGCGCCCGCAGACTCTTTTTTGCCTTCGGTCGGCGTTTTTGCTGCACCGGTGGCCTGATACGGTTTGGCTTCTGCCAGGGCCTTATCAAACTCCTGCGCGGTCTTTTTCAGCGCCAGGCCGGTAGAGGTGCGGTACATCGGTTTGCCGGCAAATTTCGCCAGATCCACTTCGATATCTGCCGCCACAATCACCAGATCGGCCTCAGCGACCTCTTCCGGCGTAATGGCATTGCCCGCCCCCACGGAGCCACGGGTTTCAACCTTCACCCACCAGCCGCGTTTTTTCGCTTCGGTTTCAATGGCTTCAGCCGCCATAAAGGTGTGCGCCACGCCCGTCGGGCAGGCCGTGACCGCGACAACACGTTTCGGACCCGAGGCCGCAGCCGGAGCCGCTGCGACAGGCGCGCTGTAGACTGTCGCGTGACCTTTCGCTTCGCTCAGGAACAGTTCCGGGTGTGCCACCGCGCGATTAATATCGCCCAGCCACACTTTTTTGCCGTTCAGCGCGCTGTCAGCGGGAATTTTATCGCCCAGGACAATCGCCAGTTCGGCATCGCCTGGGTTATCAATGATGTCCAGGTGTGCTTTTTGTGCCGCCGCGCCCAGCAGGGTCTTCGCCATGTAGGCGCGAGCCTGTCCGAGACCGGAGTCAATGATCAGCAGCGTTTTCATTATTCCTCTCCTGCTGTTAGTTAAAAGGTTTTAAGTCAACGCGCGCCATCATCGCGGCTAACTGGGTACGATCGGTAATACCGACATTGCTCTGGCTCACGGCCAGGGCTGCAACGGCGGTGGCAAGACGTAACGTATGTTCACTGGATTCACGCATCAGCAGGCCGTAAATCAGGCCGCCAACCATAGAATCCCCTGCGCCAACGGTGCTCACCACTTCCATTGACGGCGGTTTGGCAATCCATTCACCTGAAGCGTTAACCCACAACGCCCCTTCTGCACCCAGCGAGATCACCACGTGAGCAATACCCTGCTCGCGCAGCGCATGGGCGGCCTCAATCACATCTTTTAATTCCGGCAGCTTGCGTCCTGCCCAGATCTCCAGCTCGCGGCGGTTTGGCTTCACCAGCCACGGAGAGGCTTTCAGACCCGCCACCAGCGCATCGCGGCTGCTGTCGAAGATAATGCACGGGCACTGGCTGCGCAGACGCGTCATCCAGTCGGTAAACGCTTCCGGGCTGACGCCGGACGGCAGGCTGCCGCTGACGCACACCATATCGAACTGGCCCAGCCAGGTCAGGGAGTCGGTCACAAAGCGCTCCCAGTCAGCTGGCGTCACTTCGAAACCGGAGAAGTTAAGATCGGTCACTTCGCCGTCTTTTTCCGTCAGCTTAACGTTGATGCGGGTACGGCCCTGCACAACCTGGAAACGGTTGGCAATGCCCAGCTCGCTGAACAGCTGCTGGAAGCCATCCTGGTTATCTTTACCGAGGAATCCGCCTACGGTGACGTCGATACCGAGATCCTTGAGCACCTTCGCGACGTTAATCCCTTTGCCCGCAGCATGCAGGCCAGTGGTACGCACGAGGTTAACTTCGCCGCGCTCAATTTCCGGGCAAAACCCCACCAGGTCATAAGCCGGGTTCAGCGTAATAGTCGCAACACGTCTGCTCATTATGCGCCCTCCCCCAGACCTGCCGCGATGGCGTCGCCAATTGCTTTCAGCGCCTGTTCAGCATCTACGCCCTGCGCGGTGAAGCGCAGGCGATGGCCTTTCTTCACGCCCAGCGCGACGACTTTCATCAGGCTACGGCCGTTGGCCGGTTTGCCCGAACCATCCAGGTTGGTCACGGTAATCTCGCTTTCAAATTGTTTAATGGTGTTGACCAGCATGGTGCCCGGACGGGCATGCAGGCCGTGTTCGTTGCGCACCACGAACTCGGCGTTCAGCACGTCGTCCGTTAGAGCGTCGTCGCTGGTCAGCAGCGCCAGCACGGTCGCCGCATCGGCGTTCAGCAGTTTTTCAGCTTTATTGTTCAGCAGCAGATCGCCCAGACGCTTCAGCACCGAAACCGGCTGCTCATCGTTCATCGCCACGGTCACCAGCATGGCTGCTGTCTCGCCCTCAACGTCGAACGCGGTGGCGGCGCGGCTCACAGCAATTGCGCTACGCAGGTTGCCTTCAGCGCTGTCGTTCAGCCAGATGCCCTGGCCGAGATTCAGCGGTTTATCGTTAATCACGCGCGTCACAAAGGTGGCATCAGCGGCACCCGCTTCTTTCAGGCGACCCGCGTTCAATGCCTGCAGCGTGACCAGATCGGAGGCCACAACATCCAGCGTCAGCGTGTCGTTATCCAGCTTCAGCGCTTCACTCTGTTTTTCGCCCATCAGCAACGCCCGCAGCTCTTCAGCGGTTGTTGCAGACTTCAGCTGTTCCGCCACGGAGTCATCGCTCAGGACATGCGTCAGCTGACGCAGCAGGCCTAAGTGTTCGTCGCTGCTCGCCGCGATACCGATAGCAACATAAGCCACCTGGCCGTCGCCCCAGAGCACGCCCTGCGGGAACTGATAGACCTTAACGCCGGTTTTCAGCACCTGGTCGCGGGTGTCGGTTGTGCCGTGCGGAATGGCAATGCCATTGCCGAGGAAGGTGGAGGTCTGCTGCTCGCGCGCCAGCATACCGTTTACGTAGCCGTTCGCGACGTTACCCGCCTGCACAAGGGCAGCGGCAACCTGACGAATAGCCTCTTCTTTATCCCCGGCCTGAGCGCCCGGGTGAATATCCTGAACAGATAACTGGAACATGGTTCTCCTCTCCTGCTGAAAGTGAATCGTTTCAGCTTACATGAGAAAAAATGCGCTAGCCTGCTCCGTTTGTTAAAACAAGATAGCGCTGAAACGTTTCAAAAAGTCTTGCGCTTTCTGCATTGGCTTGCAAGAAATGTCGTATTTCCGATATCAGAATTTAGAGATACTGCACATTTCTTCTGCGTTCAGCTAAATTTTGCTGAACTTCAGCAAACCAGTTTCAGCTAAGTTCAGCCAGGTGGGGAGTAAGTTGAAATGCCATTTTGATTTTTCGTGGGGTAATTGACTTCACCCACTGTTTATTTTTTAACTGACGGCGTAAACTCCGCCCCTCTCTGTTACTCGCTAATTATAAAACATGCATAACACCCCTGCGGCCAGCGCGCCGAAGCCCTTTGATTTGACGTCAACGGCGTTCCTGATTGTTGCCTTCTTTACGGGCATCGCCGGTGCGTTGCAAACCCCGACGCTGAGCCTGTTCCTGACCAACGAAGTTCACGCCCGTCCGGCGATGGTTGGCTTCTTTTTTACCGGAAGCGCCATCATCGGCATTCTCGTCAGCCAGTTTCTTGCCGGTCGTTCCGACCGCAAAGGCGATCGTAAAAGCCTGATCGTTTTCTGCTGTCTGCTGGGGGTGCTGGCCTGCGTCCTGTTTGCCTGGAACCGTAACTATTTCATTCTGCTGTTCATCGGCGTTTTTCTGAGCAGCTTTGGCTCAACCGCCAACCCGCAGCTGTTTGCCCTTGCCCGCGAACATGCCGACCATACCGGGCGGGAAGCGGTGATGTTCAGCTCGATATTGCGCGCTCAGGTGTCGCTGGCATGGGTAATTGGCCCGCCGCTGGCCTACGCGCTGGCGATGGGGTTTGGCTTTACGGTGATGTACCTGAGCGCGGCGGTCGCGTTTGTGGCGTGCGGCGCAATGGTATGGTTTTTTCTGCCGTCAATGCGCAAAGAGCCCAAAGTGGCAACGGGCGTGCTGGAAGCGCCGCGTCGTAACCGCCGCGATGCCCTGCTCCTGTTTGTTATCTGCACGCTGATGTGGGGCACCAACAGCCTGTATATCATTAACATGCCGCTGTTTATTATTGATGAGCTACACCTGCCGGAGAAGCTGGCCGGCATTATGATGGGCACCGCCGCGGGTCTTGAGATCCCGACCATGCTGATTGCAGGCTATTATGCGAAGCGTTTTGGAAAGCGTTTTTTAATGCGCATCGCGGCCGTCGCCGGGCTGCTATTCTACGTTGGCATGCTGACGGTCCATACGCCAGCCCTGCTTCTTGCTTTACAGCTGCTGAACGCCGTGTATATCGGCATCCTGGCGGGGATTGGCATGCTCTACTTCCAGGATTTGATGCCGGGGCAGGCAGGTGCCGCCACCACCCTTTATACTAATACCACCCGCGTGGGCTGGATTATCGCGGGCTCGATGGCCGGTATCGTTGCCGAGATCTGGAACTACCACACGGTGTTCTGGATTGCGCTGGTGATGTGTACGCTGACGATTGGCTGTCTGGCGAGGATCAAAGACGTTTAAGGCGCGGTGAGCGCTTCCAGCTCCAGCAGCCATGTCATTGCCTGCGCGCGCGTGCTGCCGCACATTTCAGCTGATGGCTGAAGCCCGGAACAGACCTTCGGGCGCAGGGGAGACTCAAAGATCATACACAGGTTGGATTCAGAGAGCTGAACGCAGCGGGTATTGGCGGGCTTGCCTTCAGGCATGCCTGGAATGGGGCTTGAAATGGACGGAGCGGTACAGCACGCGCCGCAATCTGGACGACAATCCATACATGCTCTCTCGGTGGCGAACACCCGTACAGTCGGGCATCGGGCGCACAGTAACACCTTTTGCGTATTGATAGCAAAAGCCACGAATTCCACTTGCCTGAAAGGCCGCGCGCGAGTAATTTGGCGCGATATTTTTTACCTCCCGTAGACAGGATTACCGCAATGCCAAGAGCGAACGAAATTAAGAAAGGTATGGTACTGAATTACAACGGCAAATTGCTGATTGTGAAAGACATCGACATTCAGGCACCAAGCGCCCGTGGTGCAGCGACGCTGTACAAAATGCGTTTCGCCGATGTGCGTACCGGCCTGAAGGTGGAAGAACGTTTTAAAGGTGACGATATCGTTGATACCGTGACCCTGACCCGCCGCTACGTTGATTTCTCATACATCGACGGCAACGAATACGTGTTCATGGATAAAGAAGATTACACCCCGTACATCTTCACCAAAGATCAGATCGAAGAAGAGCTGCTGTTCATTCCGGAAGGCGGTATGCCAGACATGCAGGTACTGACCTGGGACGGCGTGCTGCTGGCGCTTGAACTGCCGCAGACCGTGGATCTGGAAATCGTTGAAACCGCGCCGGGCATTAAAGGCGCGTCAGCAAGTGCGCGCAACAAACCAGCGACCCTGACCACCGGTCTGGTTGTGCAGGTGCCGGAATATCTCTCCGCTGGCGAGAAGATCCGCATCCATATTGAAGAAAAACGCTATATGGGTCGTGCTGACTGATTATGGCATTTGTCGGGTGGCGGCTTCGCCACCCGACAATTCCGGTTACAGAAGCTCCGGATACTTCGTCATCTTGAGCGCCAGCTCGACTCCTCGCACTTCCGCCATCCCCTTCAGGCGGCCAATCGCCGAATAGCCCGGGTTGGTTTTCTTACGCAGATCGTCCAGCATCTGGTGTCCGTGATCCGGACGGAACGGAATAGGACGCACATCGCCCGCCTGCTTGCGACGCGCCTCTTCAGCCAGAATAGCGTCGACCACCGCCACCATATTCACATCACCGCCAAGGTGCGCCGCCTCATGGAAGGTTTTTGGGTTCTCTTCACGGCAGGTCGCACGCAGATGCGTAAAGTGAATGCGATCGCCAAAGGTTTCTATCATCCGTACCAGGTCGTTATCAGCGCGCACGCCGTAGGAGCCGGTACACATGGTAAAGCCGTTATAGATGCTGTCGACCGTCTCTTTCAGCCATTGCATATCTTCAATCGTAGACACGATACGCGGCAGGCCGAGGATAGGACGCGGCGGATCGTCCGGGTGTACCGCCAGACGCACGCCGGCTTCTTCCGCAACCGGAACGATAGCGCGCAGGAAATACGCCATGTTTTCACGCAGCTGCTGCTTATCAATATTGCCGTATTCCGCCAGACGCGCGCGGAACTGATCCAGCGTGTACCCCTCTTCCGCACCCGGCAGGCCAGCAATGATATTGCGGGTCAGCTTCTCAACGTCCGCTTCACTGGCGGCATTGAACCATTCAAGGGCCTGCTGCTGCTCTTCAGCGGTGTAATCCGCTTCGGCGCCCGGGCGTTTCAGAATGTGCAGCTCAAACGCCGCAAAGGCAATCTGGTCAAAACGCAGCGCTTTCGAGCCGTCCGGCATCTGATATTCCAGGTCGGTACGCGTCCAGTCCAGAATCGGCATGAAGTTATAGCAGACCGTATCAATGCCGCAGGCCGCCAGGTTGCGAATGCTCTGCTGATAGTTTGCAATCCAGGTCCGGTATTCCCCGGAATGGGTTTTGATATCTTCGTGAACTGGAATGCTTTCTACCACAGACCAGGTTAACCCCTTCTCCGCCAGCAGCGCCTGACGCTGTTGAATCTCCTCAACCGGCCATACCTGGCCGTTAGGAATGTGATGCAGCGCCGTGACGACACCCGTTGCGCCAGCCTGACGCACATCATCAAGAGAAACCGGATCGTTCGGCCCGTACCAACGCCAGGTTTGTTCCATTGCCTCATCCTCTCAAGTTGTTATACCAATATGGGTTACTGCAATGACGACTACCATACATGTTTACCGTGAAGGGTCAACACGCCGCCACACATTGATTGATCAAACTCACAGAACGGGGATATTTACGGCTTACCAATTTTATTTGCTGTCATATAACTTTAGACTGGCATTGTTAATTAATGGTTAATCAGGTGTGTATTTCATGAAGACAATTGCCTCAACCGCCCTTCCAGCCCAGGTTCAACAACCGCGCTACGATCGTCATCAACTGCGCTCCCGCATCGTCCATTTCGGCTTCGGTGCGTTTCACCGCGCGCATCAGGCATTGTTAACAAACCGGGTGCTGAATGAAAAAGGCGGCGACTGGGGAATTTGTGAGATTAGCCTGTTCAGCGGCGACGTGCTGATGAGCCAGCTGCGCGCGCAGGATCACCTGTTTACCGTGCTGGAGAAAGGAGCTGAAGGAAATCAGCCGATTATTGTCGGGGCCGTGCGTGAATGCCTGAATGCAAAGCTGGACTCTCTGCCCGCGATAATAGAGAAGTTTTGCGAGCCGCAGGTGGCGATTGTGTCGCTCACCATTACGGAGAAAGGCTACTGCATCGATCCCGCGACCGGTAAGCTGGATTTACAAAACGCCCGGATCGTCCACGATCTGGAAAATCCCGCTGAGCCGCATTCCGCGCCGGGGATCCTGGTCGAAGCCCTTAATCGCCGCCGCGAGCGCGGCTTGCCTGCGTTTACCGTGCTTTCCTGCGACAACATTCCGGACAACGGCCACGTGGTGAAAAATGCGGTGCTTGGCATGGCGCAAAAGCGCTCCCCGGCGCTGGCAGAGTGGATCGAGGGCCACGTGAGTTTTCCGGGAACGATGGTCGACAGAATTGTTCCCGCCGCGACGGAGGCCTCGCTTGCGGAAATCGCCGACGCGCTCGGCGTTGACGATCCGTGCGCCATAAGCTGCGAGCCGTTTATTCAGTGGGTAGTGGAAGATAATTTTGTCGCCGGGCGTCCGGAGTGGGAAGTGGCGGGCGTTCAGATGGTGCAGGACGTTCTGCCGTGGGAGCAGATGAAATTACGCATGCTTAACGGCAGCCACTCTTTCCTGGCGTATCTGGGGTATCTCGTCGGGTACGCGCATATTAATGAATGCATGGAGGACGCCACCTTCCGCGAAGCCGCCCGGCGGCTAATGCTGGATGAACAGGCGCCTACGCTGCGTATAAAGGATGTCGACCTGACTGCCTATGCCGACAGCCTGATTGAGCGCTTTGCTAACCCGGCGCTGCAGCACCGTACCTGGCAAATCGCGATGGACGGTAGCCAGAAGCTGCCGCAGCGAATGCTGGATGGCATCCGCGTCCACCTTGAGCGTAAAACAGAATGGCCGCTGCTGGCGCTGGGCGTCGCTGGCTGGATACGCTACGTCAGCGGGTTCGACGAACGCGGCAACGCGATTGACGTTCGCGATCCCCTCAGCGATAAAATCCGCACGATTGTCGAGGCCAGCAGCGACGCCGACCGCGTAGATGCGCTGCTGGGGCTGAGCGAGGTCTTCGGTCACGATCTCGCGCAAAATAGCGTTTTCGCTGAGGCTGTCAGCCAGGCCTACCAGCGCATCACCCGCCGTGGCGCACGCCAGGCTGTTATTGAAACGTTAAATCTTTAGCGATTATTGCGCTTAATGCGAACGGACATTGCCTCCGTTCGCCCTCCCCCTTCTCATTGCGCCCGTTTTTCGCCAGGATAAGAGCATAGTGTTATAGCATCACAATTCTCTTGCGGAGCGCACGTGACCAAAACCAACCTCATCACCGGTTTTCTCGGCAGCGGTAAAACCACCTCTATTCTTCATCTGCTGGCGAATAAAGACCCCGCCGAGAAATGGGCCGTGCTGGTCAATGAATTCGGCGAAGTGGGCATTGATGGCGCGTTGCTGTCATCCAGCGGCGCAATGATTAAAGAGATCCCCGGCGGATGCATGTGCTGCGTAAACGGCTTACCGATGCAGGTAGGCCTCAATACGCTGCTGCGTCAGGGCAAACCGGACCGCCTGCTGATTGAACCTACCGGTCTGGGCCACCCGAAGCAGATCCTCGATTTACTGACCGCCCCGGTTTACGAGCCGTGGATCGATCTTCGCGCCACGCTGTGCCTGCTCGATCCGCGTCAGCTTCTGGATGAAAAAGCGGTGGCCAATGAGAACTTTCGCGATCAGCTCGCCGCAGCAGACGTTATTGTCGCCAATAAAGAAGATCGCGCCACGGCGGAAAGCCGGGCCGCGCTGGACGCGTGGTGGCAGCATTTCGGCGGCAATCGGACGCGGGTGCAGGCCACTCAGGGGAATATTGATAGCGCCCTGCTGGATCTTCCCCGCCTGAACCTGGCGCAACTTCCGGCCAGCGCAGAGCATGCGCATCACCATTCTGCAAAGCAGGGTCTGGCCGCGCTTAGCCTGCCGGAACACCAGCGCTGGCGTCGTAACCTTAACAGCGGTCAGGGGTATCAGGCCTGCGGATGGATTTTCGATGCCGATACCGTTTTCGATACCATTGGCATCCTTGAGTGGGCCAGGCTTGCGCCGGTCGACCGCGTGAAAGGGATCATGCGCACGCCAGATGGGCTGGTGCGGATCAACCGCCAGGGCGACGATTTCTTTATCGAAACGCAAAACGTCGCGCCACCTGACAGCCGAATAGAGTTAATTAGTGCGGTTAACGCCGACTGGAATGCCCTGCAGTCCAGCCTGTTGAAGCTTCGTTTAAGTTCGGGCGGCTAACGTTGCCCCAGTTTTCACTCAATGCAGAACGTTATGACGACTCGAATTCCCCAGATACTACTGCTTAATGTCGCCGGTCTGGCGCTCTTTTTCTCCTGGTATATCCCGGTGAATCACGGTTTCTGGTTCCCGCTGGATTCATCCCTGTTTCATTTCTTCAACCAGGGGCTGGTGAAGAGTGACGCCTTTCTGTGGCTGGTGGCAATTACCAATAACCGCGCCTTTGACGGCTTTTCCCTGCTGGCCATGGGCTGCCTGATGCTCTCTTTCTGGCTCAAAGAGGATGACACGGGGCGTCGCCGCATCCTGATTATCGGACTGGTGATGCTTCTGGCTGCGGTGATCATTAATCAGCTGGCACAACATCTGATGCCGGTAAAACGTGCAAGTCCTTCGCTCTCTTTCCCGAATATTTATCGCGTGAGTGAACTGCTGCATATTCCAACAAAAGATGCCTCGAAGGACAGTTTCCCGGGCGATCACGGCATGATGCTGCTTATTTTTTCTGGGTTTATGCTGCGCTATTTCGGTAAGAAGGCGTTCGCAATCGCCCTGCTTATTGTGGTGATATTTGCCTTCCCACGCGTGATGATTGGCGCGCACTGGCTGACGGATATTGTCGTGGGTTCCCTTTCCGCGGTGCTGATTGGTCTGCCGTGGGTTCTGATGACGCCTTTGAGCGATCGCCTAATTACCCTTTTCGATCGCTATCTTCCGCGTAGAAAGCAACAAAAATTGAACAAATAATTACCGTTTTTTAACGTAAACTATCGGGGATCATCACGATCCCTGATAATGCCCTTCCCGCGATCTTTCTGCGCTGTCATATTCTTGTCATCACATTCGTGATAAAAATGAAGCAATTGCACGATTACGCGGCGGATCTGCCGCTATTTTGTGCAATGACAAATTTTTACTTTCTGTATCACAATTTCTTATAAAAAAAAGGCTCTTTTTACTCGCATTAGCCCTGGCAATCGGTTAATCTCGAACTCGTTTTGCCCCATGGAGATAATTATTTCGATGGTGAATAATTTTGTGCGCTGCACCACAAATGTCACCAGAAACAATTGTCTCAATGTGAACAGATAATTAGTCTCGTCACGTTTGGCATTTTTATAACGATATTTGTCGTTAAGGACTTCAAGGGAAAATAAACAAAATGGTCAAATCTCAACCGTTTCTGAGATATATCTTACGGGGGATCCCGGCGATAGCAGTCGCGGTACTGTTATCTGCATGTAGTACATCGAACACCGCAAAGAATATGCATCCTGAGACGCGTGTTGTGGGAATGGAAGATTCCTCTTCACTGCAAGCCTCTCAGGATGAATTTGAAAATATGGTACGTAATCTGGACGTGAAGTCCCGCATTATGGACCAGTATGCTGACTGGAAAGGCGTGCGTTACCGTCTTGGCGGCAGCACTAAAAAAGGCATTGATTGTTCCGGCTTTGTACAGCGTACCTTCCGCGAGCAATTTGGGTTAGATCTTCCGCGTTCGACCTACGAACAGCAGGAGATGGGCAAGTCGATTTCACGTACCAAACTGCGCACCGGCGATTTAGTGCTGTTCCGTGCAGGTTCTACCGGTCGACATGTGGGCATCTACATTGGTAATGACCAGTTTGTACATGCCTCCACCAGCAGCGGTGTGACCATTTCCAGCATGAATGAACCGTACTGGAAGAAGCGCTACAACGAAGCGCGCCGCGTACTGACCCGCAGTTAATATGATAATTGTATCGTTGGTTATCCCTTGGCTGGCGATACAATAAAAAAAAGCACTGCTTCGGCGGTGTTTTTTTTTGCCCGTTACAATGAATACAATCAGCGGCAATTCAGGAACCACGACGTTTATGCTCACCCGCTACTTCTCCAGTCATCGAAAGATACTGTTCCTCAGTATCATTACCGGCCTGATCGCCGCCCTGCTCCTGGGTTCATTGCAATTTTTCTGGAGCTACCACAAGCGGGAAATCCGATTCGATACGTTGATCATGGATGTGCGCATCTACATGGAGAGCTATTTTGACGAGCTGAAAGCCTCCATCGACGTGCTCCAGCCGCTGACGCTCAATAATTGCCAGGACGTTAACGCGGAGCTGACCTCGCGCGCGGCCTTCAGCCTCAACGTACGCGCCTTCCTGCTGGTCAGAGACAAAATGGCGTTCTGCTCGTCAGCCACAGGGCCAATGAATGCCCCGATGGAGGAGCTGATACCCGAGCTGCACATCAACAAGCAGGTTGATATCGCACTGCTCCCCGGCACGCCCATGCTGCCCAATAAGCCCGCAATTGCCATCTGGTATCGTAATCCGCTTGTGAAGGACGGCGGCGTATTCACCTCGGTGAATCTCAACCTGACGCCGTACCTTCTTTACACCGCGCGCCAGGACGAGTTTGCAGGCATCGCGATCGTCATCGGCGACAATGCGTTATCCACTACCTCAAGCACCCTCGTCAAAGCGAAGGATTTACATGAAACGCCGGCGCGCACCGCGACGCTCAAAGACGTTCCTCTGACCATCAACCTGTACGCCGAGGAGTGGACGACCGATGAGATACTTTACGCTCTGTTCTTCGGGCTGGTGTGCGGGATTGCGGCAGGATCGCTTAACTTCTACATCCTCACGACGCGTCTCAATCCGGGCAAAGAGATTCTGAGCGCCATCAAGCGCGGCCAGTTTTATGTGGTTTATCAGCCCGTTGTCGACGCCAAATCGCTCAGGATGACCGGGCTTGAAGTGCTGATGCGCTGGAAGCACCCGACCATGGGTGAGATCCCGCCGGACGCCTTTATCAATTTTGCCGAAGCGCAGAAGCTGATTGTTCCCCTCACGCTGCATCTTTTTGACCTGATTATTCACGATGCGCCAGTGCTACAGACCGTGCTGCCGCCGGGTGCCAAAGTGGGCATTAATATCGCGCCGGGGCATCTGCATGCGGAAAGTTTCAAAGACGATATGCGCACCTTCAAAGCCCTGCTGCCGCCTGATTACTTCCAGATCGTACTGGAAATTACCGAGCGCGATATGCTGAACCATCGGGAAGCTAACAGCCTCTTCGAATGGCTGCATAACGAAGGGTTTGAAATTGCCATCGACGATTTCGGCACCGGCCACAGCGCGCTGATTTATCTTGAACATTTCACCATGGACTACCTGAAAATCGACCGTGGCTTTGTCAACGCCATTGGCACAGAAACCGTGACCTCCCCGGTGCTGGATGCCGTACTGACGCTGGCAAGACGACTGAATATGTCGACCGTTGCGGAAGGGGTGGAAACACCGGAACAGGCGGCCTGGCTGCGCGAGCATGGGGTTAATTATCTGCAGGGTTACTGGATTAGCCGCCCGATGCCGCTGGAGCAGTTCCGCACGTGGCAAAATACAGTGTCGCCTGACGGGGAATAATTTCACATTGCCCGTGGCGTCACTTATTATTCAGCTTAACTGAGCCGGTCTGTAAAAGAGGGAGCCGCCGCGAGATGTTTATGCGCTTTATGTTGCTTTGGTTGGCAGTCGTGAGCCTGTCCAGCCAGGCGCAAACCATCAAAGAGAACATCGCGTTCGCCGTGATTGGCGAGCCAAAATACGCGGTCAATTTTACGCACTTCGATTACGTCAATCCTGCCGCCCCTAAGGGTGGAAAGGTCACGCTCTCGGCTACCGGAACGTTCGACAACTTTAACCGCTTCGCCCTGCGCGGCGTGGCCGCGGCGCGAACGGAATCGCTCTATGACACGCTTTTTGTCACGTCGGATGATGAACCCGGCAGCTATTACCCGCTGATTGCCGATAACGTGCGCTATGCCGATAACTTCGCCTGGGCCGAAATTACCCTAAACCCCCGGGCCCGCTTTCACGACGGCACGCCGGTCAAGGCCAGCGACGTCGCTTTTACGTTTCATAAATTTATGACCGAAGGCGTGCCTCAGTTCCGCATTGTGTATAAAGGCGCAACGGTGCGCGCCATTGCACCCCTCACCGTACGCATTGAGCTGAGCGAACCGAACAAAGAGAATATGCTTAGCCTGTTCTCGCTGCCGGTGATGCCTGAATCGTTCTGGAAAAACCATAAGTTAAGCGACCCGCTCTCCACGCCGCCGCTGGCCGGTGGCCCTTACCGGATTACCGACTGGCGCATGGGGCAGTACGTGGTCTATTCCCGCGTGAAAGATTACTGGGCGGCCAACTTGCCGGTAAACCGCGGGCGCTGGAATTTCGACACCCTTCGCTATGACTACTACCTCGACGATAACGTGGCGTTTGAAGCGTTCAAGGCCGGCGCCTTCGATTTACGCGTGGAGAACAGCGCCAAAAACTGGGCGACCCGCTATATCGGCAAAAACTTCACGAAAGGCTACATCGTCAAAGACGAGCACAAAAACGAATCCGCCCAGGACACGCGCTGGCTGGCGTTTAATATTCAGCGCCCGGTATTTACCGACCGCCGCGTTCGGGAAGCCATTTCCCTGGCTTTCGATTTTGAATGGATGAACAAAGCCCTGTTTTACGGGGCGTACAGCCGCGCGAACAGCTATTTCCAGAACACCGAATATGCCGCGCGCGACTACCCTAAAGCCGACGAACTGCTCCTGCTGGCGCCGCTGAAAGCGGAAGTGCCGCCGGAGGTGTTTACCACGGTGTTTCAGCCGCCCGCTTCAAAGGGTGACGGCTACGACCGCGACAACCTGCTGAAGGCCAGCAAGCTGCTGGATGAGGCAGGCTGGCAGCTGAAGAACCAGAAACGCGTCAATGCGAAAACCGGCAAGCCTTTAAGCTTTGAACTGCTGCTCTCCTCCGGCGGCAACGATCAGTGGGTGCTGCCGTTTAAGCACAACCTTGCGCGGCTGGGGATCACCATGAACATTCGCCAGGTCGATAACGCGCAGATCACCAACCGCATGCGCAGCCGCGATTACGACATGATGCAACGCCTGTGGCCCGCACAGCCGTGGCCCAGCTCGGATCTGCAAATCTCCTGGGCCTCCAGCTACATCGACTCCTCGTACAATGCGCCAGGCGTAAAAAGCCCGGCGATTGATGCCCTGATTGCAAAAATTGTGGCGGCGCAGGGCGATAAAGATAAGCTCTTGCCGCTTGGTCGCGCCCTCGACAGGGTGTTAACCTGGAACTACTACATGCTGCCCATGTGGTATATGGGCGAAGACCGCCTTGCGCGCTGGGACAAGTTCTCCGTGCCTGCCGTGCGCCCTGTCTATTCTCTGGGCTTTGACACCTGGTGGTATGACGTGAATAAAGCCGCCAGACTGCCCGCCGAGCGGCGATAAGGAATTATCATGGGTGCCTATTTAATACGCCGTCTTCTGCTGGTCATTCCCACGCTGTGGGCCATTATCACCATTAACTTTTTTATCGTGCAAATTGCCCCGGGCGGGCCGGTCGACCAGGCCATTGCCGCCATTGAGTTTGGCAACAGCGGCGGCATGCCCGGCGGCGGCGGCGAAGGCATGGGCGCCAGCCATGCGCGAACCGGCGTGGGGAATATCAGTGAAAGCCACTACCGCGGTGGACGCGGGCTGGATCCTGAAGTGATCGCCGAGATCACCCATCGCTACGGCTTTGATAAGCCGATACACGAGCGCTATTTCAAGATGCTCTGGGATTATATCCGCTTTGATTTTGGCGATAGCCTGTTCCGCAGTGCGTCCGTATTAACGTTGATCAAGCAAAGCCTGCCGGTTTCGGTCACGCTGGGGCTGTGGGGGACGCTGATTATCTATCTGGTCTCTATACCGCTCGGGATCCGAAAAGCGGTGCATAACGGCAGCCGCTTCGATATCTGGAGCAGCACCTTCATCATCATCGGCTATGCTATTCCGGCGTTTCTGTTTGCCGTTCTGCTGATTGTCTTCTTTGCCGGAGGCAGCTATTTCGACATCTTCCCGCTGCGGGGGCTGGTCTCCGCCGATTTCAGCACGCTGCCGTGGTACCAGAAAATCACCGACTATCTCTGGCATATCACGCTGCCGGTGCTGGCGACGGTGATCGGCGGGTTTGCCGCCCTGACCATGTTAACGAAAAACGCCTTTCTCGATGAAATCCGCAAGCAGTATGTCGTGACCGCCCGCGCCAAAGGGGTCAGCGAGAAGCAGATTATGTGGAAACATGTTTTCCGCAACGCCATGCTGCTGGTGATTGCCGGATTTCCAGCCACGTTCATCAGCATGTTTTTTACCGGCTCGCTGCTGATTGAGGTGATGTTCTCGCTCAACGGTCTCGGCCTGCTGGGCTACGAAGCCACCGTATCGCGCGATTATCCGGTAATGTTTGGCACGCTCTATATTTTCACCCTGATTGGCCTGCTGCTGAATATCATCAGCGATATCAGCTATACGCTGGTCGATCCCCGAATTGATTTTGAGGGCCGCTGATGTCGCGTTTAAGCCCCGTTAACCAGGCCCGCTGGGCCCGTTTTCGCCATAACCGCCGCGGCTACTGGTCGCTGTGGATTTTTGCTGTCCTGTTTGTCCTGAGCATGTGTTCGGAGCTGATCGCCAACGACAAACCGTTGCTGGTGCACTTTAACGACCGCTGGTACGTGCCGGTACTGGCTAACTACAGTGAAAGCGACTTCGGCGGCCCGTTTGCCACCCCGGCGGAGTACCAGGATCCGTGGCTGCGTCAGCAGATCGAACAGCACGGCTGGGCCCTCTGGGCTCCGGTGCGCTTTGGCGCCAACAGCATTAACTTCGCGACCACAACCCCCTTCCCTTCTCCGCCCTCTGCGCAAAACTGGCTGGGAACAGACGCCAACGGCGGCGACGTGCTGGCGCGCATCCTCTACGGTACGCGGATTTCTATTCTCTTTGGACTGATGCTGACCGTCTTCTCCAGCGTAATGGGCGTAGTGGCCGGCGCCGTTCAGGGCTACTACGGCGGAAAAATTGACCTGTGGGGGCAGCGTATCATCGAAGTCTGGTCCGGTATGCCAACGCTGTTTCTGATCATTCTGCTTTCCAGCGTGGTACAGCCGGGCTTCTGGTGGCTGCTGGGCATCACCGTTCTGTTTGGCTGGATGGCTCTGGTGGGCGTGGTGCGGGCAGAGTTTCTGCGCACCCGTAATTTCGACTATATTCGCGCCGCGCAGGCGTTAGGCGTGAGCGATCGCGCAATCATCTTCCGCCATATGCTTCCCAATGCGGTGGTGGCGACCCTCACCTTCCTGCCCTTTATTCTGTGCAGCTCCATCACCACCCTCACCTCGCTGGACTTTCTGGGCTTCGGCCTGCCGCTGGGGTCGCCGTCGCTCGGCGAACTGCTGCTGCAGGGCAAGAACAACCTGCAGGCGCCGTGGCTGGGCATCACCGCCTTTCTTTCCGTGGCCGTGCTGCTTTCGCTGCTGATTTTTATTGGCGAAGCCGTGCGCGATGCCTTCGATCCCAACAAGGCGGTATAAGATGACGCAGCCTCTTCTCAGTATTGATCGCCTGTCGATTGCCTTCTCGAAGCAGGGCGAGACCCGTACCGTGGTCACCGACCTGTCTCTGCAGATCCAGCGCGGTGAAACGCTGGCGCTGGTGGGTGAATCCGGTTCGGGCAAGAGCGTCTCGGCGCTCTCCATCCTGCGTCTGCTGCCCTCCCCGCCCGTGAGCTATCCGCAAGGGGATATTCTGTTCCACGGCAGTTCGCTGCTGCACGCTGATGAACATACCCTGCGCGGTATTCGCGGCAATAAGATTGCCATGATCTTCCAGGAGCCGATGGTGTCGCTCAACCCACTGCATACGCTGGAAAAACAACTCTATGAAGTGCTGTCACTTCATCGGGGGATGCGCAAAGAGGCCGCGCGGGGCGAAATTCTGGATTGTCTGGAACGAACAGGCATACGCAACGCGGCCAAACGGCTGAATGATTTTCCGCATCAGCTCTCCGGCGGCGAACGCCAGCGGGTAATGATTGCCATGGCCCTGCTCACGCGCCCCGAACTGTTGATTGCCGACGAGCCGACGACGGCGCTGGACGTCACGGTGCAGGCGCAAATTCTGACGCTCTTGAGAGAGCTGCGTGACGAGCTGGACATGAGCCTGCTGTTTATCACGCACAACCTGAGCATCGTGAAAAAGCTGGCCGACAGCGTCGCGGTCATGCAAAACGGGCGCTGCGTTGAACAGAATACCGCGTCCACGCTGCTGAACGCGCCGCAGCATCCCTATACGCAGCGCCTGCTCGACAGCGAACCTTCCGGCGACCCGGTGCCTCTCACGGCAGACAGCACACCGCTGCTGCGCGTCGATGATTTATCCGTCTCGTTCCCGATCCGCAAAGGCGTTCTGCGGCGCATCGTTGACCAGAACCCGGTGCTGAAAAATATCCGCTTCTCGCTGCGACCGGGTGAATCCCTGGGGCTGGTGGGCGAATCCGGTTCGGGGAAAAGCACTACCGGTCTGGCGCTGCTGCGCTTAATTGCCTCTCAGGGCGAGATCCTGTTTGACGATATGCCGCTGCACCGCTGGAACCGCCGCCAGATGCTGCCCGTGCGGCCCCGCATGCAGGTGGTATTTCAGGATCCCAACTCCTCGCTTAACCCGCGCCTCAGCGTGTTGCAGATTATCGAAGAGGGCCTGCGCGTTCACCAGCCTGGCCTGAGTGCGCAACAGCGGGAACAGGAGGTTATGCGGGTGATGGCGGAAGTGGGCTTAGATCCCGACACTCGCCACCGCTACCCTGCGGAATTTTCCGGCGGACAGCGCCAGCGTATCGCCATCGCCCGCGCGCTGATCCTGAAACCGGAGCTGATTATTCTGGATGAACCGACCTCGTCTCTGGACAGAACCGTACAGGCGCAGATCCTGGCGCTGCTCAAAGGGCTACAGGAAAAGCACCGGCTGGCCTATATCTTTATCAGCCATGATCTACAGGTGGTGCGGGCGCTATGCCATCAGGTGATTGTGCTACGACAGGGTGAGGTGGTCGAACAGGGTGATTGCCAGCGCGTATTTACTGCGCCAACGCAGAGCTACACGCGCCAGCTGCTCGCGGCAGACTAGCGCTTAAAACGGATACTGGCCGGAGAAAGGTTCAGCAATCGCAACGCCAAAGTTTTTCAGGCGGCAGGTCGCGGCGAATTCGTCCTGGCTTTTGACAAACAGGCACGGCTCCCCTTCGCACTCCAGTACGGAGCTGTCCACTTCGATATCCGTCAGGGCCTGGCTGAGACGCTCCATCACCCGCCACGCATTTTCGTCGCTCGGGCTCAGCAGCTTGAGCGCCACCAGGCAATTCTCACAGCCCGCGACGCTTTGCGGAATCGGTTCAACTTTCGAACCTGCAAAACCCGCCGACCAGCGATAGCTCTGGGGCAAGCGATGGACAATGGAGAGTTGTAATGTATTCACGTTCGTTCCCCGGAAGCAAAATTTACTTCACAATTTATTTACATTTATAGTAACACATCATCGCCAACCTGCACTATTCAGCGCTTTTTTATCGGTATCGAGGCTCGCGTCGGCGCTATATGTACCCGTTTCTGCGATCTAACTCAACCTTTTTGAATACAATGATGTGACTTTTTACATAAATAGATTTTACATAAAATAAACAAACACGGAATAAACGAACGCGAGGTTGGTTGATATGCGTCAACAAAAAAGGCCCTTTCGGGCCTTATCTGCGCGTTAGTGCGCCGCTTTTCGCGGCCGGCTGGCATAAAGACAGAAAAGCACAGAGCTGGTTGCGCAAAAAGCCATCGCCCACAGCATAGGCCAGGCCGTAGTAAAGGTCGCCATAGAGAGTAACGCCCCGACGATGGCACCAATCCCGAAGCGGAAGGTTCCCGCCAGTGACGATGCGGTTCCCGCCATGTGCGGGAATTCGTCGAGGATCACCGCCATCGCATTGGACGAGATCATCGACACGCAGCCGACAAAGGCCGCCACGCCGATCACCAGCGCCCAGAAGCCCACGCCCAGAAACGCGCTCACCACCAGCCAGACCGCCATCACAAACTGGATCCACAGCCCGGCGCGGAACATGTTCAGCGCGCCCACCCGCCGGACAAAGCGGCTGTTAATGATGGTCAGGACAAAAAGGAAGACGATATTAAGCGCAAAATAATAGCCAAAGTGCTGCGGCGAAACGTGGTTCAGTTCGATATAGACAAACGGCCCGGCGCTCAGGAAGGAGAACATTCCGGCGAAGCTGAACCCGCTCGCCAGCATGTAGCTCAGCACCCGCTTGTGGCGAAACAGCGAGGCAAAGTTGCCTATCGTGGTTCGAATATGAAATTTCTGGCGGCGCTCGACGGGCAGCGTTTCATCAATAAAGAAGAAAATCATCGCCGAGGCCAGCAGCGCGGCCAGCGCCAGGATCCAGAAAATCGCGTGCCAGCTAAACCACACCAGCACCGCACCACCGGCCATCGGTGCCACCAGCGGCGCAATCGTCGTCACCAGCATGACGAACGACATCATGCGGGAGAACTCTTCTTTCGGGTAGATATCACGCATCAGGGCGTTGATCACCACGCTCGCGGCAGCAGCGGCCAGCCCGTGCAGGAAGCGCATGATAATCAGTTGATCGATACTCTGCGCCAGCGCACAGGCGACCGCTGCGGCCGCAAAGACCAGCGTCCCGCCAAGAATAACCGGCTTACGCCCCAGGCTGTCGGCCATTGGGCCATACAGCAGCTGTCCGAGCGCGAAACCGAGAATATAGGTGCTGAGCGTCATCTGCGCGCTGCCTGCCGGTACGCCAAACTGGGCGGAAATCACCGGCAGCGCAGGCAGATACATGTCGATAGACAGCGGCATCAGCATCGCCAGCAGGCCAAGAATGAAGACAATTTTGAACGACGAGTGTGGCCTGGTGGTCACAGGGTTCTCCTGAAATTAGTGCGAAGGCAGACCGACGCTGGCAATCTCTTCTTCCGTCAGCGGACGATATTCACCGGGTGCCAGGTCGGGATCGAGCGCAATCGCACCGATGCGTTCACGGTGCAGGCCCACAACGTGGTTACCCACGGCGGCAAACATGCGTTTCACCTGATGGTAGCGTCCTTCGCTGATGGTCAAACGGACCTCCGTCGGGGTGATGACCTCAAGCACGGCGGGTTTGGTCAGATCCTTTTCATTATGCAGCTGAACGCCTTTCGCGAATTGCTCTGCCGTGTCATCCGCAACCGGTGACTCCAGCGTGACCAGATAGGTTTTCTCACAGTGGTGGCGCGGGGAAGTGATGCGATGCGACCACTGTCCGTCGTCGGTCATCAGCACCAGACCGGTGGTGTCGATGTCGAGGCGGCCCGCGGCGTGCAGCTTGTGCGCCACCGGCTCGTCGAGGAAATAGAGGACCGTCGGGTGATCCGGATCGTCCGTTGAGCAGACATAGCCTTCCGGCTTATTGAGCATGAAATAGCGGGGACCGTGCTGCTGGGTCAGCGGATTGCCGTCGTACTCAACCTGATGGTCAGGCTGCAGTTTGAACGCGCTGTCTCGCACAATGTCGCCATCCACGGTAACGCGGTTGGCGCGAATTTCGCGCCCGGCAATAGCGCGGCTTACGCCGAGTTGCTGAGCGATAAACTTATCAAGTCGCATGAAATCTTTTTAGCCTTAATGGTGCTGGATGTCGGACCGTGCGTCCGAAAAAAGAAGCAGTCAGGAACGGTTCAGTATAATGGTCTGGTTGCGCCACTCAAGGGAAAAAGTTTCGTGGCATACTATATGCGGATTAACGAAACCGAGACCCCATGACTTTTACACTTCGTCCCTATCAGCAGGAAGCCGTTGACGCGACGCTCGCCTGGTTCCGTAAACACCGGGAACCGGCGGCCATTGTCCTCCCGACCGGTGCAGGCAAGAGCCTGGTCATTGCCGAACTGGCGCGCCTGGCGCGTGGTCGCGTGCTGGTATTGGCCCACGTCAAAGAGCTGGTGGCGCAAAACCATGCCAAATATTGTGCGCTGGGGCTGGAAGCCGACATTTTCGCCGCCGGGCTGAAGCGCAAAGAGAGCCACGGCAAAGTGGTTTTCGGCAGCGTACAGTCGGTGGCCCGCAACCTGGATCTGTTCCGCAGCGAGTTTTCGCTGCTGATTGTCGACGAATGTCACCGCATCAGCGATGACGACGACAGCCAGTATCAGCAAATCCTCACTCACCTTAAAGAGGTGAACCCTCACTTACGCCTGCTCGGCCTGACGGCAACCCCGTTTCGTCTGGGCAAAGGCTGGATCTACCGCTTTCATTATCACGGCATGGTGCGCGGCGACGAGAAAGCGCTGTTCAGCGACTGTATCTATGAACTTCCGCTGCGCTACATGATTAAGCACGGCTACCTGACGCCGCCCGAGCGGCTGGATATGCCGGTCGTGCAGTACGATTTCAGCCGCTTACAGGCGCAGAGCAACGGGCTGTTCAGCGAGGCGGATCTTAACCATGAGCTGAAAAAACAGAAGCGGATCACGCCGCATATCATCAGCCAGATTGAAGAGTTCGCGCAAACGCGTAAAGGGGTGATGATTTTTGCTGCCACCGTCGAACACGCGCGCGAAATCACGGGACTGCTACCCGCTGACGACGCAGCGCTGATCACTGGCGAAACGCCCGGCCCGGAGCGCGACAGGCTGATTGAGGCTTTCAAAGCCCAGCAGTTCCGCTACCTGGTGAATGTCTCCGTATTAACCACCGGGTTTGACGCCCCGCACGTCGACCTGATTGCGATTCTGCGCCCGACCGAATCCGTCAGCCTGTATCAGCAGATTGTCGGCCGTGGCCTGCGCCTGGCGCCGGGCAAAACCGACTGCCTGATACTGGATTACGCCGGCAACCCGCACGATCTGTACTCCCCGGAAGTGGGCGCGCCAAAAGGCAAAAGCGACAACGTGCCGGTACAGGTGTTTTGCCCGGCCTGCGGCTTTGCCAACACCTTCTGGGGAAAAACCACCGCCGACGGCACGCTGATTGAACACTTTGGCCGCCGCTGTCAGGGCTGGTTTGAGGATGATGAGGGGCATCGCGAGCAGTGCGATTTCCGCTTCCGCTTCAAAAACTGCCCGCAGTGCAACGCCGAAAATGACATCGCCGCCCGCCGCTGCCGCGAGTGCGACACGGTGCTGGTGGACCCGGACGACATGCTGAAAGCGGCGCTGAAGCTGAAAGATGCGCTGGTGCTGCGCTGCTCCGGCATGGCGCTGCAGCCCGGCGCGGATGAAAAAGGCGAATGGCTGAAAATCACCTATTACGACGAGGATGGCGCTGACGTCAGCGAACGGTTCAGGGTTCAGACGCCTGCCCAGCGCACGGCATTTGAGCAGCTGTTTATCCGGCCGCATACCCGCACGCCTGGCGTGCCGCTGCGCTGGATAACCGTGGCGGATATCGTGCATCAGCAGGCGCTGCTGCGCCACCCCGACTTCGTGGTCGCCCGCAAGAAAGGCCAGTTCTGGCAGGTTCGCGAGAAGGTCTTTGACTATGAAGGTCGCTTCCGTCGGGCAAATGAATTGCGCGGTTAACGGGACTTTTCATTGATGTGCGGGGCATTTGAGTATAAAATGCCGCCCGCTTCACATCCGTGGGGCAGAACACTCACCTGCTGCTGGGTCGCCTGTAGTAGGGTTTTAAATACAGAGAGAAATCAATGTTTACTATCGAAGCAGAAGTACGTAACGTGCAGGGTAAGGGTGCGAGCCGCCGCCTGCGTAACGCTAACAAGTTCCCGGCTATCGTTTACGGTGGCGAAGCTGCTCCAGTTGCTATCGAACTGGATCACGACAAAGTGTGGAACATGCAGACCAAAGCTGAGTTCTACAGCGAAGTTCTGACCATCGTTGTTGGCGGTAAAGAAGAAAAAGTGAAGGTTCAGGCTGTTCAGCGTCACGCGTTCAAGCCAAAACTGACTCACATCGACTTCGTTCGCGCGTAATCGCAAACCTGTCGAGAAAACCCCGCTTCGGCGGGGTTTTTTTATGGCTGCTATTTACCGCCAGACGTGCGGCGCTGAAGCTGATCGCGCAGGTTCGGCGGCGTACCTTTGATGGTCAGGGTATCGGTGGCCGGATCCCAGAAGATGCGTTCCCCCAACAGCATGGCGTCAAAGTTGATGGTTAACCCACCGCCGCTGCCGGCAAATTTGGTTAACTGACGCAGCGTGCTGCGATCCGCCGGGAAGCTCTCCTCAAGCTCATAGCCCTTCTCCGCGGTGAATTCCTGGAAGCTCACTTCGCTGACGCCCGCCAGCTCTTTTGACAGGGACTCCAGTTCAATCTCTTCCCCCGCCTGCAGCTGCTCGTTGCAGTAGCTGTAAACCTGCTGACGCACGGTCTGGCGTTCAGATTTATCGAGTTGCGCTTCCGCCGTGAAGTCATCAACGGCCTGCAGCAGCCCTTTGTTCTGCGCTTTGGCGTTCAGGCCTTCGCTGGCACCGAGGAAGTCCATAAAGAAATCCGCCACTTTGCGGCCCACCCGCCCCTTCAGGAAGGTAAGGTAGCGGGTCGACTCCGGGTTAGTTTCCCACTCGGTCAAATCAATGCGCGCCACAATATCCGCATGGTTGATATCCAGATAGTGCGTTGAGCTGATGTCCAGCTGCTCGTTCACGCGCATGCTACTTAAGTTATTCAGCACGGTAACCAGCAGGTACTCGACCGCCAGGTAACGATAGTGGCAGAACAGGACAATACCGCCGTCGGCGAACGGATATTTCGCCAGCTCGTCGCGCAGACGCCCGGTTGCCGCGCGACTAAACGCCAGGAAATCCTCCTCGCCCTGACGCTGCAGGCGCAGGCTATCGGCCAGCTCACTCTCTTCGCTGAACAGACCATAGGCTTTATTTTTAGCGCTGTAGACGCGATGCAGCTCTGCCATCATTTCCACAACGGTTGCCGTGGGTTCCAGTAACGAATCGCGTAGCACCACTTCAAGGGTTTGCTCATCACGCTTGATAAGCTGGTGCAAGGCAATCTGGTTGATTTCCAGACTCATGATAAACTCTCCTTTTAGACCGGGCGGTATTCAACCACCACCAGGACATGTGTGCAACAACAGATAAAAAAGGGGAAAAAAAGCTGTTGCTACGGTAATATGTTGCCCTTTCATCAACAAACTGATTTTGATTTATGCCACAACATTCCCGCTACAGTGATGAACACGTTGAACAACTGCTCAGTGAGCTGGTCAACGTACTGGAAAAACATAAAACGCCGACCGATCTCTCCCTGATGGTTTTGGGAAATATGGTCACCAACCTTATCAACACCAGCGTTGCTCCGGCTCAGCGTCAGGCGATCGCCAAATCTTTCGCCCAGGCGTTACAGTCATCCGTCAGCAACGACCAGGCCCATTAAGGGAAACGAACAACAGTTTATGGTGACGAATCGTCAGCGCTACCGTGAAAAAGTCTCCCAGATGGTCAGCTGGGGACACTGGTTTGCCCTGTTCAACATTCTGCTAGCGACGGTAATTGGCTGTCGTTATCTGTTTGTCGCAGACTGGCCCACAACGCTAACCGGGCGTATCTACTCCTGGATAAGCGTTGTTGGTCACTTTAGCTTTTTGGTATTCGCCACCTATCTGCTGATCCTGTTTCCTCTGACGTTTATCGTCATGTCGCAGCGTTTGATGCGGTTCTTGTCCGCAATCCTTGCGACGGTGGGGATGACGCTGCTGCTTATCGACAGTGAAGTGTTCACCCGGTTCCACCTGCATCTCAACCCTATCGTCTGGGAACTGGTGATCAACCCCGACCAGAACGAAACGGCCCGCGACTGGCAGCTGATGTTCATCAGCGTTCCGGTGATCCTGTTGATCGAGATGCTGTTTGCCACCTGGAGCTGGCAAAAACTCCGTAGCCTGACCCGACGCCGCCATTATGCGAAGCCCGTCGCCGCGCTCTTTTTCGTCTCATTTATCAGTTCGCACCTCATGTATATCTGGGCGGATGCGAACTTCTATCGCCCTATTACCATGCAGCGCGCTAACCTGCCGCTCTCTTATCCGATGACGGCCCGTCGTTTCCTTGAGAAACACGGCCTGCTTGATGCCCAGGAGTACCAGCGCCGTCTGGTCGAACAGGGTAATCCGGAAGCGGTTAGCGTACAGTATCCACTGAGCGATCTGCGCTATCGCGATATGGGTCGCGGGCAAAACGTCCTGCTGATTACCGTCGATGGCCTCAACTATTCTCGTTACGAGAAGCAGATGCCTGCGCTGGCCGATTTCGCGAGTCAGAACGTGTCGTTTACCCAGCATATGAGTTCAGGTAACTCAACCGATGCGGGTATCTTTGGCCTGTTCTATGGCATTTCTGCCGGATACATGGACGGCGTGCTGTCTGCGCGCATTCCTGCGGCGCTGATCACCGGACTTAATCAGCAGGGCTATCAGTTAGGGCTGTTCTCATCGGACGGCTTCAACAGTTCACTGTACCGCCAGGCGCTACTCTCTGATTTCTCACTGCCTGCCGCGCAGAGCCAGTCTGATGCCCAGACCGCAAACCAGTGGATAAACTGGCTGCAGCGCTATGCGCAGGAAGATAACCGCTGGTTCTCGTGGGTGGCCTTTAACGGCACAACGCTTAACGACAGCAACCAGGCTGGTTTTGCGCGCCGCTACGGCCGCGCGGCCAGCGATGTTGACGCACAGATTGGCCGCGTGCTTGACGCGCTACGTGAATCAGGCAAGCTTGATAATACCGTCGTGATCGTGACCGCGGGGCATGGCGTACCGTTAGGCGACGAGACGAAGAGCATGAGCTGGTCACGTCCAAACCTGCATGTTCCGCTGGTGATCCACTGGCCGGGAACGCCGGCGCAGCGCATCAATATGCTCACAGAACATAAAGACGTCATGACGACCCTGATGCAGCGCCTGCTGCACGTCAGCACGCCAGCAAACGAGTATTCGCAGGGGCAGGATCTCTTCAGCGCCACGCGCCGCCATAACTGGGTGACTGCAGCTGACGGCAACACGCTGGTGGTGACCACGCCGAAGCTGACGCTGGTGCTGAATAGCAACGGGAACTATCAGACCTATAATCTGCAGGGTGAACGGCTGAAGGACCAGAAACCACAGCTTAGCCTGCTGTTACAGGTTCTGACGGATGAGAAGCGCTTCATCGCTAACTGATTAATAATAAACCAGTTAGCGACGGATTCCCTTGCATTCGAAACGGAATCGAGTAGTATTCTTTCTATGCGTCGGCACGTAGCGCAGCCTGGTAGCGCACCGTCATGGGGTGTCGGGGGTCGGAGGTTCAAATCCTCTCGTGCCGACCAAATTACAGTACGGGGTGGTTCAGTCCAGTCCGGAAGATGTAGGTTAAGCCGCAGTCTCTAAGTGATTGCGGCTTTTCTTTGTCTGGTGTGGTTTGGACTGATACGTTTACAGCCAGATATTTTAGTTATACGTTTTGTTATACACCTCCGATATAACAAAGGAACGTATAACATGGCGCGAGTCACTACCCCTCTCACCGCTACATAAGTCCGTGCGGCGCGTCCGGCTGAAAAGGAATACACCTTACAGGACGGCAACGGGCTTTATCTTCTCGTCAAACCTAACGGCGCTAAATTCTGGCGTTTCAACTATGTACGCTCCGGCGATAAAAAGCGTGCGCTGGTCAGTTTCGGCTCTCTGGACGATGTGGCGCTTGCAGAGCGCCCGTAAACGCCGCGATGAATACCGTGCAATGGTTTCCGCAGGTATTGACCCGCAACACCACCAGCAACGCCGGGGGCATACCCGGCATGATGGCCCGCATCGTCAGATTTTTACACCCGCGTAAAATAAAAATCGAGGCAATTATTCATCTGATGGATATTCCGCATCAACCCTATAAATAACAATTAATTATGTTAATTTTTATTACAGTAAAGCCATTGTATATTCTTTCGGCAGGGCTAAAGTATTGCTTGTTAATGCTTTCTGAAAGGAAGTCAGAATGAGTCATTCGTCCATATGCAACCGCTTTCCCCCTTCCCTAAATATTTCCCGGCAATACCTCCTGCTGCAACTTGCATGGAGGGGATTATGATAATCAGCCCGCCGTTAGTCCGCCCCCGGAATGCCGGAGAAAATGATCCGTCATGGGTCAGCAGAATGATGCCCGTAGACATAAACCGGGACTTCCCGCTCAACAGACAAGCATCATGGCACGGTGGTGTGCATGTCCTCCACACTGACCGCTATGAGGAAGGATACGACCGCATTGAGGTTGTTCGCGCCATTGCGGATGGAGAAGTCGTCTCTTTCCGTAAACCATCCGGCACGAACAAACGCGACGTATTCCCGCTGAATTACACTGGCAAAACTGATGACGGCTATGTCCTCCTGAAACACGAAACCGCCATTGGCTCAGGTGACAGTGGCACCGTAGTATTCTATTCCCTGTATATGCACCTGCGGGACAAGTTAGACCCGGCGATTCAGGACGGAGCCAAAATCTGGCGTAAGGATCCCATCGGGCAAAATGGCATGGTGGATAACGTGAACGCCTTTCACTTTCAGGTATTCTGTGACGACGAGAACATGCTGAAACTGACCGGGCGAAACACACCCGGCCTGAACATCGCCACAGATGGCAGGACAGACACGGTTTACGGCGATATACATTTTTATCTGCCTTCGGGAACACCGTTTTATGAGCAGGTAGCCAATGCAGGATCACCCGATACGGGTAATCTGAACAAGGTCCACACCAGCACCGTGCCGCTGTTTGTCAGCATGACCTTTGAAAACGGTAGCTGCACGATGGTCACCCGAAGTAAAAATGCGACCAGTGATTTTATCTATGACACGGTGGGCGATCCCCTGGTGGATACAGACAGCGAAAAAAATAAGGACGGAAATCCTGTTGGCTATGAATACAGTCTGTACCACACAGCATGTCGCCTGTATCCACAAAATCCGTCAGCAGGCTTCGAACTCCTCCGCTTCGGGCGGGTCATCAACACCGAACATGAAACCCTGACACCTGCCAACGCTCCGCTGTGGCGTACCGTCAGTTTTCCCGGTGGTAGAGGAATGGTTAACATGGCCTCTCCCGATATAAAAAAATTCAGTGATGCCGATTTTCCCCACTGGACAGGATGGTGGATGGTGGACGATGACATGGACAATAACAGCCAGTGTAATTCCCCGCTCATTGCTGCTTTACAGAAAAGCGGGCACCTCAGCGAACTGAGCAGCAAGCTTGTCTGCCATTTTCCGCTGGAATGGAATGCAGCCACCTTTGACCAGCGCTATGCCTGGCTGAAAAAAGGCAGCGAAAATGTACCCGCCATGTCGGTTGTGGACTACAGCAAAATCAAAGAACATGCATCCGCTCTGTGCTTTGATACAGGCACACTTGGCACTGGTCGACTGTGGCACTTCCACCCGGCCGCATTTATCAGCCATTTCCGCAAGTGTTGCTGGCTAAGTACGTCAGAGCTAAAACAATTAATTCCATTGCATGCAATCAGCAATACACATTGGAGTTCAGTTATATATAACGATGCTGAAAATAGTGTTGCTAACAAAATCCATAGCAGCCTAAATAACACAATGCAAAAGTACTTAATTAATACACCTTTACGAATAGCTTGCTTCCTCGGTAATGCAATTCAAGAAACAGCTTGGTTAAGCACCACTCATGAGGCATATCGATATACAGATAGAGATCGGCACACCAGAACTGTTATAGGGCATCATAATGCTTGGTACTATCCGTGGCATGGCAGAGGTCTTTTGCAGCTAACAAGCCCAGATAATTACTTCACATATTTCAGCTTTAGGGGTTTTAGTTACCCTAGCAACATCAAAAATAGGCTTTCCGCTGAATACAAAAGACTCTATGACAATAAAGCATTAAGAGATACCGATAATCACCTTGGCGACTCTAGCAATACAGACCTTCCCGTGAATATTATTGAATGGCGAGATAACATTCAAAATAACAGTTATGAGTCAAATGATAGTGCAGGGTTCTACTGGAGCTTAAATGTGATGGCTAAGTACGCCGATGCTGGGCACTCACTAGAGAGATGTTCAGTAGGTGGCAAGGTATATTATCGCAGCCAAGCCTTCTGGAAGGCCAGTGCGTCAGTTAACCTTCCGGGATGCATTGGAGACAATCATTACCGAGGGCTGAATGGATTTGAAACTCGCTGCTGTGTTTACGGTAGTGCTATTTCAGTCCTTACTGAACAGAGGTTCCCCAACGTTCGTGGTGAATTAGCAAATGAAAAACCAGAATCAAACCAGCTTCGGAGAGAAATATGAAATTATTAATCTCATTAATTGCAATGCTTGCATCTTCCTTATCGATTAATGCAAATGCGAATGAGCTAATGTTCAAATGCTCAACACAAAATAATAAAACAATCTCTATCTATCAAGATGGTAATAACTTAACGTATAAATTTGGAAGGAAAAACTCCAAACCAGAAATGGATTTAACAAAAAACAAAGAACAGCTAAGCATTACGCAAGAAATTCCTGTAGGTACAGGGCTAAACAGCTCAGTAGAGTTTAAAAATGGTATCTATAGTTACACGATAAACGAAAGTTTAAACAGAGTTAGTGATGAACACGAGGCATCTGCATGGCTAGATGTATCGAAAAATAAAGACATTATCAGTTCAATAGACTGTAACATTGACTACGGCTCGCTTTCTGATATCAAGTAAACCAAGAAATAAGGAAATCTATTCTATGAATACAGGAAACAACACTCACACGACGTTTGCGGATGGGTACCGTGAAGGATATAGGGCAATTATGGGCAACTTGGTGGTTTTGCCCGTAATTCCCGTCGCCCCGGTAACACCAGTGGGCAGCACCCCTTATCGTGAGGGGATTAAAGCCGGTATTGCGGATGCATCTCGCCGTTAAATCCTAAAGCCCTGCGGGGCTTTTTTTACGCCTGCAGCCGGTGGCGATTTACCATAACAGGGGTTTGAGGAGTAGTCAGATCACCACTGGCGGCGTTTCCGGGGTCTGAAGTGCGAAAGTCGTGGCTGGTGAACCGCAGGACAACCGGAAACGTGCCTGATAAGTTTTCGGCTATGTAGCATCGGCTCTGCATAAGACAGGGCATGTAAGCCCTGTTAAACCACTTTACAACTCTATCGTTACACCCTGCGCTCTCTGGTCGTTCTTTATTCTTCGTTCTTCGTGCTGCGCGTTAAGCTGACATAAAGGCAATCCGGAGCGACTATATGCTGATGACCTAAGCCGCCTACGCCCGGCACAAAGGCGTAAGCCGACAGACCGTCTACGATCGAATCGCCAGAGGTGAGCTTGTGCTAGTGGGCGGTAAAATTGATGCCAGCGCCTCAGAACTAAAAGTGATGAATTTTGTCGCCCCTGCTGCATGGCGTGACGACAACAAGCGGGTAAACATTTCGCCGAAAGCCGCAGGTGATAACCGAAGCAAAAGAAAGGTGACTTTTCACTGATGTTATACGTTCAGTTATACCGAATAACTATGAACAATACTTATGTGATTTAAATCATTCACTTACAGCATTAATTCAAGTCTTCTCGTGACAAAAACACATTGAAAACCAGCCTCTTACGGCTGGTTTTTTATTTTGCCTCGTCCGGTGTTTTGCGCAGGTACATCAGCGTAACCAGACAAATCACGGCTCCGGCATAAAACGTATATTCCGCGCCAAACGTTTCCCAGATGGCCCCGGCGCCCAGGCTGGCGACTAACAATCCCACGCCGCTGACCAGACTAAAAATGCCGTAGGCGGTACCGCGCAGATCCGCAGGTGCCGTTTTTGCGATCATTGCCGCCAGCAGCCCCTGCGTCATCCCCATATGCACTCCCCAAAGCGCAACGCCCAGAAGCATTCCAGCCCAGTGGCTGCTTAGCGCCAGCACAATATCTGCCCCAATCAGCATCACCAGGCCCCACTGCAGTAGTCGGGTGTGGCTCATCCCGTCCGATAACTTGCCAAACGGATAGGCTGACAGAAAATAGAGCAAATTCATGGCCACCATCACCAGCGGGATCAGCGCCAGCGGCACCCCCGACTGCTGTGCGCGCAGGACAAGAAAGGCTTCACTGAAACGTGCGAGCGTGAAGATGGCGCCCAGGCCAATAACCCACCAGCAGCCTTTCCCGAGGCGCCTGAGGTTCTCTTTTTTGATGGGGTTCGTGCGTTTATGTTCGACGGGCGTTTTCGGCTCATGCAGGCCGAAGAAAAGCAGCGCCACGGCGAGGACGCCGGGGATCACCGCAATCCAGAAAATCGTGCGGAAATCATCGTTCCACAGCAGCATTAAGCCTACGGCCAGCAGCGGCCCGAGAAATGCGCCGACGGTATCCATCGACTGACGCAGCCCAAAGGCCGCGCCGCGAAGTTCCGGCGGCGTAACGTCAGCGACCAGCGCATCGCGCGGCGCGCCCCGGATCCCCTTCCCTACCCGGTCGATTAAGCGTGCCCCCAGAATCATGCCCGACGAAGAGGCGATAGCGAACAACGGCTTACTCAGCGCGCCAAGACCGTAGCCCAGCACCGCCAGTCCTTTACGTTTACCCAGGTAGTCACTGATGGCACCGGAAAAAACTTTGATAAACAGCGCGGTGGCTTCAGCCAGGCCTTCAATCAAGCCAATGAAAATCACGCTGGCTCCCAGCGTCGTGACCATAAACAGCGGCAGCAGGCTGTGAATGATCTCCGAGGAGATATCCATCAGCATACTGACCCCACCCACAACCCAGACGCCTTTCGGGATCCGGCTGAGCGTTGCAAACCGGGATAACATTGAACATCTCCTGATTTATGTCGAACAACCTTGTTCGACACAGAATACCCTGGAAATGCGAATAAATATCATCACATATAAAAAAGCCAGCCCGCAGGCTGGCTTCTTATAGCAGGTGAATGCTCAATGTTTTTCACGTCCGCCCAGGAAGAAAATGCCCAGCGGGATGGCCAGCAGAACGGTGAAGACAAGGCTGTAAACGAAGATCATCGCCGACTGCAGCACATACATGCTGGTAGTCCAGGCGGAGAGAGGAATGTTGTACTGTTCAATGACGCCAACAATGGTGGCCCGCCCGACGCACGCGGCAGCAATCATAAACACGACGAGTAGCGCCAGGAGGAACTTGCGGCCTTCAGGTGTTTTCAGTTTTGCACGAACCATCTCTCTTCCCTTTCACAGATGAATAACATTATCGATAGACTAAAATAACACGAACGCCCGCCACACTCCACACCAGTACAAACACCTGCCAAAACGGTTAATGTTAAGTTTATTACGCTGCATATAATGAAAATGTAAGTAAATCACACCAATCATTCACACTCGTTATGTTAGTCTGTTCAGGACCGTTTTGACATAAAGGAATGACAATGAAAAACGCACCTAAATTTGCCATCGCGCTTCTCGCCGCCGCGTGCGTCAGCACCAGCGCTTTCGCCAGCGACGCCCAAAAAGTGCAGCCGCTGGAAAAAGTTGCACCCTATCCGCAAGCGGAAAAAGGCATGAAGCGTCAGGTGATTCAACTGCCGGTTCAGCAGGACGAAGCGAATTACAAAGTCGAACTGTTAATTGGCAAGACGCTGGAAGTGGACTGCAATCAGCATCGTCTGGGCGGCCAGCTGGAAAGCAAAACCCTGGAAGGCTGGGGTTATGACTATTACGTCTTTGATAAAGTGACCTCTCCGGTCTCTACCATGATGGCCTGCCCGGACGGCAAGAAAGAGAAGAAATTTGTGACGGCCTATCTGGGCGACAACAGCCTGCTGCGCTACAACAGCAAGTTGCCGATCGTGGTATATACGCCTGAAAACGTGGAAGTAAAATATCGCGTGTGGAAGGCAGAAGAGACGGTCGGACAAGCGGTAGTACGTTAAAAACAAGTCGGGTGGCGGCTTCGCCTTACCCGACCTGCTAAACTAAAAACGGTAACAGATGTTACCGTTTTGCTTTTACCTTACAGCGCGATATCCGCAACCGGCTTGTTTTCCGGCTGAGGCTTCAGCTCCGCCTTCGGCGCAGCATCCGCAGCCTGCGGCTTCACGTACTGCAGCTGCAGCACGCGGCTGGTGTACTCCAGCTCTTGTTCCGTCGCATCCACGTTACCGTTCAGCTTCGTGCCGTAGGATGGAATAATGGTTTTCAGCTTCGCCTGCCATTCCGGGCTGGCAACTTTGTCTTTAAACACTTTTTCCATCAGGTGCAGCATAATTGGCGCAGCGGTAGATGCACCCGGTGACGCACCCAGCAGCGCGGCAATCGTGCCATCCTTATCGCTCACCACTTCGGTCCCCAGACGCAGCACGCCGCCCTCTTTCGGATCGCGCTTGATGATCTGCACGCGCTGACCCGCCTGCCACAGACGCCAGTCTTCTTTCTTCGCCTGCGGATAGTACTCTTTCAGCGCCTCGAAGCGTTCTTCATCAGAAAGCATCACCTGGCTAATCAGGTATTTCACCAGGTCGAAATTATCCAGGCCCACGTCCATCATCGGTTTGACGTTAGAGGTGGTGGTCGCGCTCAGCAGATCCCAGAGGGAGCCGTTTTTCAGGAACTTGGTTGAGAAGGTCGCGAACGGTCCGAACAGCACCACGCGTTTACCGTCAAGCATACGGGTATCGATATGCGGGACGGACATCGGTGGCGCACCGACGGAAGCCTGACCGTACACTTTTGCCAGGTGACGGTTCACCACTTCCGGGTTCTCGGACACCAGGAACTGGCCGCCGACCGGGAAGCCCGCGTAGTCGTCAGCTTCAGGAATACCGGACTCCTGCAGCAGCTTCAGCGCCGCGCCGCCCGCACCGATGAAGACAAATTTCGCCTTAATGACGTGCTCGGCTTCATTGTTTTTCAGATCGGCAACCGTCACGCTCCAGCTGTTGTCCGCATTGCGCTTAAAGCCGCGCACTTCGGTGCTGAGCTGCAAATTGAAGTTATCTTTCTTCTTCAGGGACGCCACCAGCTGACGGGTAATTTCGCCGTAGTTCACATCGGTGCCAATTTCGGTACGGGTCGCCGCCACTTTCTGGTTCGGGTCACGGCCTTCCATGACCAGAGGAGCCCACTCTTTAATCTGCGCGTGGTCTTCGGAGTATTTCATCCCGCGGAACAGGGTGCTCTGCTGCAGCGCAGCGTAGCGCGCGCGCAGGAAATTCACGTTTTGCTCGCCCCACACAAAGCTCATGTGCGGCACGGTATTGATGAAGGAGTGCGGGTCATGCATCACGCCGCTGTTGACCTGGTGGGACCAGAACTGACGCGAGATCTGGAACGCTTCGTTGATCTCTACCGCCTTCTCGATACTAATGGAACCGTCCTTTTTCTGCGGCGTATAGTTCAGTTCCATGAGTGCCGAATGGCCCGTACCAGCGTTATTCCAGCCGTTCGAACTCTCCTGCGCCACGCCATCGAGGCGCTCGACCATGGTCATGGACCAGTCCGGCTGCAGTTCTTGCAGATAGGTTCCCAGCGTGGCGCTCATGATACCGCCACCGATTAAAAGGACGTCCGTTTCCTGCTCTTTTGGTGCGTCTGCTTTCGCTGCCATTGAGACGGCGTTGAGCCCGACGGCCAGAGAAAAGAGCATGGCAGTCATTTTTTTCATAATTTATGCCTTAGTGTAAAAGTGCTTGATGCGTGGAAATTGCAGGTGAAAAAAGCTGCGTGGGCACGGTAACAACTTTTAAATATTGTTTAAAGGTTACGAAATTATTGTAATTGTGAAATTTAATGATGGATTGTTTGTAGGGGATTGCGGCGCGCAACTGGTATAAGGAGGAATTTATGGCTACTATGCTGCACTTTGTGATCGCGCGCACGGAAGCCTGCCCTAACCAGCGAACTGTTATGTCCTTACCTCATTCTGCCGTATCCCCTGAAGACAGTGTAGCCAGCGTGCTGCACTCCCCTAAACAACTGGCGCGTGAAACGCTGGCGGGCGTGATTACCGCTCTGGCGCTGATCCCCGAAGTGATCTCATTTTCCGTGGTGGCGGGCGTTGACCCGAAGGTCAGCCTGATCGCCTCCGTGGTGCTGTGTCTTGCTCTCTCCGTGCTGGGCGGTCGTCCGGCGATGGTCACGGCTGCGGCCGGTTCCGTAGCGCTGGTGATTGGCCCGATGGTGCATCAGCACGGGGTACAGTACATTCTTCCGGCCGTGCTGATGGCTGGCGTGATCCAGATTCTGTTTGGCGTGCTGGGCATGGCAAGGCTGATGCGCTTTATTCCCCAGTCGGTGATGACCGGATTTGTTAACGCCCTTGGCATTTTGATTTTCTTCGCTCAGGTGCCGCATTTCTGGAGCCGAAGCCCGCTGATTGTGGGCCTGTTCGTGCTGACGCTGCTGATTGTGCTGTGGGTGCCGCGCTATATTAAAAGCGTCCCTTCCCCGCTGATTGCGATTGTGCTGTTAACCCTTTTCACCGTCACCACCGGTCAGATCCTGCCGACTGTCGGTGATGAAGGCTCAATGACTGGCGGTCTGCCTGGATTTACCGAGCTGCTGGTGCCGCTTAATTTACAGACGCTGAACATTATCTGGCCATGCGCGTTGAGTATTGCCTTCGTCGGTCTGCTGGAGTCCCTGCTGACGGCAAAACTGGTGGATGAACTGACGGTTACGCCCTCCAGCAAGCGTCGCGAGAGCATCGGGCTGGGCGTGGGGAATATCATGGCCGGGCTCTACGGTGGCATTGCGGGCTGCGCGATGATCGGACAAACAATCGTTAACGTGGAGATGGGGAAAGGACGAAGCCGCATTTCAACCATTGCGGCGGGCATCGTGCTGCTGCTCCTGGTAACGGCGCTCAGCGAAGTGATGGCCAAAATCCCGATGGCGGTGCTGGCGGGGATTATGGCGATTGTTGCCGTCAAAACCTTCAGCTGGCACAGCCTTCAGCCCGCCACGATAAAAAATGCCCCGGTTGCCGAAACGGTGGTAATGCTGGTAACAGTAGCCGCCACGGTATCAACCGGCAACCTGGCGGTTGGCGTACTGGGCGGGATTATCGTCATGGCACTGATCCCCGCCCGCATTAAGCGTCGGGTTAAAGCAGAAAAATCGTTGCCAGCCCAAGAAAAATAAAGAAACCGCCGGTATCGGTGATGGCGGTGATCATCACGCTCGACCCCACCGCGGGGTCGCGCCCCAGTTTGGTCATCGTCAGCGGGATAATGACGCCCATCATCGATGCCACCAGCAAATTCAGCACCATCGCCAGCATCATCACGCCGCCTAAGGCCATATCGTCATACAGCCACCACGTGATGCCGCCCATAATGCCGCCCCATACCAGGCCGTTAATCAGCGCCACGCCCATTTCCCTGAAGATCAGAAAGGCGAAGTTACCGGGCTGAATATTTTCCAGCGCCAGCGCGCGGACGATCATGGTGATGGTCTGGTTTCCGGTGTTGCCGCCAATTCCGGCCACAATCGGCATCAGCGAGGCCAGCGCCACCAGCTGCGAAATGGTGTGTTCAAAGCCGTCAATCACGCGGGAAGCGATGAAGGCGGTACACAGGTTAATAGCCAGCCAGGCCCAGCGGGTTTTCACCGCCTTACCGACGGAGGCGTGGACGTCATCTTCGGCGCTGATCCCGCCTAGCGCGCGCAGGTCGTTATCGGTCTCTTCATAAACCACGTCAACGATTTCATCGATGGTCAGACGGCCCATCAGCTTGCCAACGGAGTCTACGACCGCCGCACTCACAAGGTCATCACGTTCAAAGGTACGCGCCGCTTTTTCCGCATCGTCTTCCGGGGAGAAGACCATCGGCTCGTTTTCCATCACCTCGCTCACCCGCTGCTGGGCGCTGTTGAGCAGGATGGTTTTCAGCTCCAGCTCGCCAAGCAGGGTTTTATCCCGCGAGGTGACAAACAGCTTATCGGTGTTGTCCGGCATTTTGCCCAGGCGGCGCAGATAGCGCTGCACGGTACCGAGCGTGACGTCCGGACGTACCGTGATAACGCCGAACTCCATGATCGCGCCGACGCTGTTTTTCTCGTAGTGCATCACCTGGCGCACGCGCGCACGTTCATCGGCAGGCAGAGAGGCCAGCAGGCGGCCGGTCAGGTTACGCGGCAGATGCTGTACAAGGTAAATCTGCTCGTCGATATCCAGGGTTTGCAGGGCGTCGAGGATATCCCGATCGCTCATCTCGTCGATCAGGTCATCCCAGACGTTTTCGGAGGCTTCAAGCAGAACCTGGCCGCGCTCGTGATCCTGTACCAGGCGCCAGAGGGCGTGACGCTCTTCCGAAGGAAGCGCTTCCAGGGTATCCGCCAGATCCGGCGGCGGTAAATGAGCAACCAGCGCACCTACCTCAGCAATATCGTCGGCTAAGGTGCCGACATCATATTGCTCAGCCAGGGTCAGTTTGCCTAATAGCGTAGACGTGACCGCTTTATCGGTCGTGAGAAGCCAGATGAGTCGCGCACGTTCCTGGTCACGCTGCCTGGCGCTGTTTTTCTTTAATACCGACATCAATCATAAATCCATTAAATGAGTTGAGACTAAGCATAGCGCGAGGATATGTAAATAAGAATAAACAGCGAGGCGGGATGGAGAAAAAAGCGGCATTAAGGCCACGATTATCCCCTCTCCCCGTGGGAGAGGGTTAGAGTGAGGGCATCAGGCCGTGCGCGCCACCGCGTCACGCGACGCCGCATCGCGCTCGTCGCCGGTCAGCTCGCTCAGCCTGCCGTCGCGCATCTCCAGCAGACGGTCGGCGTGAATGAAGTAATGATCGTCGTGGCTGATGGCGAAAATGGTCTTGCCCATCTCCTGCATCAGCGGCAGCAGCACCTGATAAAACTCGCGACGGAAGTGCGGGTCCTGATCCGCCGCCCATTCATCCAGCAGGATGATGTCACGCTCTTCCGCCAGCGCCAGCAGCAGCGCCACGCGCTTCTTCTGCCCCTTAGAGAGCTTGAGGTTCAGGATTTTGCCGTCCTGGAGCTCCAGCTTGTGCGACATCTGCAGCTGCGCAAGCCATTTCTCAACCAGCGCCGGATTGGCCTGCTGCCCTTCCGGCCCAAGCAGCTGGTCAAACAGCCAGACATCGGTGAATACCGCTGAGAAAAGCTTGCGGTAATCCTCGGGTTTCTCCGCGCTCAGCGCCTTACCGTCCAGCAGGATCTCGCCCGACTGCGGCTGGTAAAGTCCGGTGAGCAACATCGCCAGCGTGGATTTTCCGCTACCGTTGCCGCCGATGAGAAACAGCAGTTCGCCGCGGTGAATCGTCAGGTTGACCGGTCCTACGGAGAAGGCGTTGTCCTGATAGCGGAACGTCACGTCGCGCAGCTCCAGGGTCTGCCAGTTCGGGAAGGCCTGCGGGCGCGGGAATTCAGCCTTAAATGGCGCCAGGTCGAACTTCTTAAGCTTGTTAAATGCCACCTGCGCGCTTAGCAAGGTGGGCAATGCGCCGACGGCCGAGAGCAGCGGCGTACGCAGGAACAGCAGGGTCAGCGAGTAGGTCGCCGCCACGTTGGTGTCCGCCCAGCCCAGGCTGTTCGCCATCCAGAATACCAGGCCAATGGCGCCCAGCATCATAATGTTGGACCAGTTCACCGCGCTCAGGTGGAAGGTATCGGCGCGAATAATGTGGTGCCGGTATTCGCGCGCGTCCGGGATATAGAGGTTATTGAAGATATGCTCGGCACGCTCGCGGTTGAGGGTCAGCTCTTTGCGCCCTTCCAGCACCGTCTGGTAATCGTTATAGAGCTTATCTTCCGTTTCGCGCAGGACCGCCATGTGTTTATAGACGCGCGATACCAGCACGAAACCGCCCCAGATGGTGATGGCAATCCACACCGCGGTCACCGCCAGCATTTTGGTCGAAAGCCAGGCGAGATAGGCCGCCGAGCCAAAGGTCAGGATGATCCCCTGCACCAGCTCCGGCAGGCGGACAAACGCGATGGTAATCGCGCGCACGTCGCTGGTCAGCCCCGCCAGCAGGGAGGCGCTGCCGAGCTGCTCCACGCGCTCAACCTGCGTGTCGAGGATCCGCTTGATGAACTCGCTGCGCAGGCGGAAAACGAAATGGTGACCAAGCGCGGTCAGCGCCAGCTGAGAGCCGAGCGTAACCGCCATCAACAGCAGCAGCAGGCCGAGAAACTCCGGCAGAACCGAGAGTGAGGTATCGACCATTTCGATCAGCCGCACGTTTATAAACGCGATCAGGCCAATACCGAGCGCCGCGCTGGCAAGGCTTAAGGCCATTACGGCAATGAAGGGCCAGCGGTACTGACGCCAGACAAGAAGAAGTAGTTGCATGCAGGCAATCCGGACAATAAAAATCAGCCAGCAGTGTAAACTGCCCTGAGCGGACATCAAGAATAATTCTTATTTTTGTTTGTTCAATCCCGCCTGACGGAAAGTCAGATTATAGCGGTACTCGCCAGTGAGGGGATGAACCCCGGGCTTCAGGGGCTGAATGCCGTGATAGTACAGCCGTGACTCCCTGCCCCACACCACCACGTCGCCGTGCTCCAGCATAATGCGCCTGAGCGGATCGTTGCGGCGCAATCCGCCAAACTGGAAGACGGCGGGCAGACCCAACGATACCGAGACGATGGGCGCGCGCAGATCGGGCTCATCTTTGTCCTGATGCAGCGAGAGCTTCGCACCGATGGCGTAGCGGTTAATCAGGCAGGCATCCGGCCGGAAGTCAGGGTAATCTGCTGCAACGGCAGCCTCGTGACAAAGCGCCTGAAACACCGCAGGTATGGGAGGCCACGGCCGGCCGGTCGTGGGATCGTTCGGGGCATACACATACCCACGTTCGTTCGTCGCCCACCCCAGTTCTCCGCAGTTGGCCATGGCCACCGACATGGTGTAGCCGCCCGGCGTCACCATATGGCGAAACGGTGAAACCGCCGTGACCTCTTCAATACCGACAAGCAATGCCGCCGCACGGGAGAGTGCAAAGCGGCGCAGGATCACTGCCCCGGGCGCAAGCGGCTCCTGCCACGGTTCAGCATCCGCAAAAAGATCGAGCATTATCCCTCCCGGCGTTTCACCTCACGTTTCAGTAATAGCGCTTTTCGCGCCGCCCCCCAGCGATAGCCCGACAGCGCGCCGTCGGTACGGACCACGCGGTGACAGGGGATCACAATCGCCAGCCTGTTTGCCGCACAGGCACCCGCGACGGCACGCACCGCGTTGGGCTGGCCAATCGCCTTCGCCACCTGCTGATAGCTGGCCGTTTCCCCGCAGGGGATGTCACGAAGGGCCTGCCAGACCCGCTGCTGGAACGCGGTGCCGCGTATATCCAGCGGCAGCGCCAGCGGCACCGTGTGGTTATCAATACTGGCAATGACCTGGCTGATACGCTGGGCAAAGGCATCTTCCTGCGGGGCATGCTCCGCGTTTGGAAACAGCGTCGCAAATTCTTCTGCCAGTTTGGTATCGTTGTCGCCCAGCAGTATCGCGCAAATCCCCCGCTCGCTTTCCGCAACCAGGCAGCGTCCCAGCGAACAGTCGCCGATGGCGTAACGCACCGCCACCTCGCCTTTGCGGTACTGCTTCGCCGTCATGCCCAGCGCATCGTTGGCTTTGCGGTAATAGCTGCTGCTGTCGGGAAACCCTGCCGCCAGCACGGCATCGGTAATTTTGTTTCCCTGCGCAAGCGCCGCGCGCAGACGCTGCCCCCGCGCCGCCTGCTGCCAGGCTTTTGGCGTCATCCCGGTGACGGACTTAAACAGCCGGTGGAAATGGAAAGGACTCATGGCGACCTGCTGCGCCAGACCTTCAAGCGTCAGCGCGGGATCCTGCTCCAGAAGGCGACAGGCGTGCTCCACTTTCGCCAGCTTTTGCTGATTCGGATCGCGTTTGTCCGGCATGCAGCGCTTGCACGGGCGAAACCCTGCCTGAACGGCATGCTGGACATCGGGATAAAAGCAGACGTTTTTACGCAGCGCGTGACGGGCGCGGCATGACGGGCGGCAGAAAATTCCCGTCGTCTTCACGGCAAAGACAAACCGATCGTCAGCGCGCGGATCGCGAGCCAGAACGGCCTGCCAGCGATCCTCATCATTCATATAGGTTGGATTTTTCATCATCAGCTCCTCTTACAAGCATACCTTTAGCGTGCCGGAGTGCCAGTGATAAAAAACCCGCAACCTTGCTTTTTAATTTTTGTCGCTCACCAGGAAGCTGTTGAACTGCGGCGAGCTCCAGGTTTTGAACCCGTCGCCCTCTTTAGTGATCATATAAACCGCCAGTCCTTCCTGACGAACCACCTCTTTGGCTTTTTCCGGGCCGAGAACCATTAATCCGGTATCCCAGGCGTCGGCTTCCAGCGCAGTGGGGGCAATCACGGTCACCGAGACCAGGTTATGCGTGATGGGACGTCCGGTCAGCGGATCGATCACGTGCGAAATACGCTTCCCGTCGAGCTCGTAATAGTTACGGTAGCTCCCGGAAGTGCTGATGCCGTGCCCGTTAATATCCACAATGGCCTGTACGGCGTTTTGCCGATCGGTCGGTTTTTGAATCGCCACGCGCCACGGTTTACCGCTGGCGTTCATGCCCCGGCTGACTAACGCGCCCCCCACGGAGACCAGGTAGCGCGATATCCCTTCCTGCGTCATCAGCGCGGCAAGGTGATCCGCCGCGTAACCTTCACCTACCGTCGACAGATCGACAAACAGATCGGGGATGTCTTTCTGCAGATACTGCTGGCCGTACTGGTTGATCACCGTCAGATGCTTTAGCCCTGTCCGGGCGCGGGCATCATCAATGGCCGCCTGATCGGGTGTGGTATCCGGCTGTTTGTTCGGGCCAAATCCCCAGAGATTGACCAGAGGCCCGACGGTGACATCCATCGCGCCGTTGGTTTTATATCCCACGCGCATTGATTCGGTGACGATATCGGCCATCGCTTCGCTCACCGGCCACAGGGAGGTACTGGTGGAAAGATTGAAGCGCATCAGCGCCGAGTCATTTTTATAGGTTGAGAGCAGTTGGTCGTCGGCGTCCAGCTGAGACTGGATTTTACCGCGAAGTTCATCAGCGCGCGTTTTATCCAGGCCCATCACGCTGACGCGCCAGAAGGTGCCCATCGTTTTGCCTTCGAGCACCGTCGCGGCGGGTGCATCGGTTTTCGCCACGGGCGCGGAATCGTCACACGCGGTCAGGAAAAAAAGCATAGCCAGAAAGCTGGCGCGTAAAAAAGTCATGTCCATTCATTATTATCCTCATGCCAGGGCGGCAAGAGTACACCAAAACGGTTGCGTTGTGAGGCCAAAAAAAAGCACAAAAAAGGGGCCTTCAGGCCCCTTAGTCACACGATGACGCGATTAGAACTGGTAAACCAGACCCAGCGCGACGATATCATCAGTGCCGATACCGGCCTGACGGGTGAACTCATTTTCATCAACCAGGTTGATTTTGTAATCCACGTAGGTGGACATGTTTTTGTTGAAGTAGTAAGTCGCACCCACATCAACATATTTCAGCAGATCCTGATCGCCGTAACCTTCGATGTCTTTACCTTTGGACTGCAGGTAAGCCACGGATGGACGCAGGCCGAAATCGAACTGGTACTGAGCAACCACTTCGAAGTTCTGCGCTTTGTTAGCAAAACCGTAAGCGGTAGTCGGGCTGCTGCCGTTAGAGGTACCGAAGCGGGTTGCGTTGTAGGTCTGAGAGTACTGCGCAGCCAGGTAGATGTTGTTGGCATCGTATTTCAGGCCACCAGAATAGACTTCTGCGTGATCGCCGTTACCGTAAACGCCCGGTGCGTTCTGGTCAGCGGTACGTTTGGAGGAGGACATCGCACCACCCACGCTGAAGCCTTCGCCCAGGTTATAGGTTACGGATGCACCGTAGCCGTCGCCGTTCTGTTTCAGCAGGCTGCGTCCACCGACGTTTTCGCCGCTTACGCTACCGTTTTTACCCTGATACTGCAGCGCAAAGTTCAGGCCATCCACCAGACCAAAGAAGTCCTGGTTACGATAGGTCGCCACGCCGTTAGCACGAGACTGCAGGAAGTTGTCTGAGCCGTAGGTATCGCCGCCAAATTCTGGCAGAACGTCAGTCCAGGAAGTTACGTCGTAGATCACGCCGTAGTTACGACCGTAATCGAAAGAGCCCGCTTCAGCGAATTTCAGACCGGCAAACGCCACACGCGTCCAGGACTGGTTGTCGCTTTCAGTCGTGTTGCCCTGGATCTGGTATTCCCACTGGCCGTAACCGGTCAGCTGATCGTTAACCTGAGTTTCGCCTTTGAAGCCAAGACGCATGTAGGTCTGGTCGCCGTCAGCACTCTTGTCGTCAGAGAAATAGTGCAGACCATCAACTTTGCCGTACAGATCTAATTTGTTGCCATCTTTGTTATAAATTTCGGCCGCATTTGCTGCGCCTGCTACCAGCAGTGCTGGTACCAGAAGGGACAGTACTTTAACTTTCATTTTATTAACCCTCTGTTATATGCCTTATAATTGCCACTGCTTACCGGTTAACCCTCATTAACCAGTCGGCAAATTCATTCTCCGCAAAATTACAGAATAATCCAATGCGAATATGATACGAAAACTTTGAAGATGTTTCATTTATCCATCAACATGTTTCAAAATGTAAATGAAAAGGAACTTTTACAAAGCACAAAAAGCTTAGAAATTTAGCACTTATAATCAAAACGAAAAATGACCCAATACATATCAAAGAGTTAAAATAAAAAACGTTACCGCACTGAATGACAAAACAAGATCGACTCCAGTCTCTAAAATAACTCTCGCTATCATCATTAACTTTATTTATTACCGTCATTCAGCTTTGAATGTCTGTTTATCCCTAATTCAACCGGATGCATCGCATTCGGTTTTTTTTTACCCTTCTTTACGTAACTTTTCCTTTTTTGTGCTACCGCCGCGTAATTGTAACGACTATTAACTAAATTCACGTTCGCCCCTGTGCATAACGGTAAAATTCGCTCAAAACTTAATTTCTTGTTAATTCGTGCTATTTTCTGACGAAATGCATTTTTTATTTGTACATGCATTATGCTCTTGTACACATTTAAGACGTACTTCCTCTCTCGCACGGGCCATCGAAAAAGTCGCTTGTTCAAGGACAGTGGCGCTGGAAATTCAGTTATTACCCTTTATACTGCCCTATCGCCACAGAGCACGACCATCACGGGTTAAAGATATCAATGAGTCAGACTGAAACTACCGCCCAAAGCAAATTCTCCCTTCTGCCCGGGAGCATCACCCGTTTCTTTCTTCTTTTGATCGTGGTGCTGTTAGTCACAATGGGCGTGATGGTGCAGAGCGCGGTTAACGCCTGGCTGAAGGATAAGAGCTATCAGGTGGTGGATATTACCCACGCCGTACACAAGCGCATTGATACCTGGCGCTACGCCACCTGGCAGATTTATGACAACATTGCGGCAGCGCCTGCCAGCTCATCCGGAGATGGACTTCAGGAGACGCGGCTGAAGCAGGATGTCTACTATCTCGAAAAACCGCAGCGTAAGACTGAAGCGCTTATCTTTGGCTCTCACGACAGCGCGACCCTTGAGATGACGCAGCGTATTTCGACCTACCTGGATACCCTCTGGGGCGCCGAAACGGTGCCGTGGTCGATGTACTATCTGAACGGTCAGGACAACAGCATGATCCTGATCTCGACGCTGCCGTTGAAAGATCTCTCTTCCGGATTTAAAGAGACGACGGTCGGCAGCATTGTCGACTCCCGCCGGGCAGAAATGCTGCAGCAGGCCAACGCCCTTGATGAACGTGAGAGCTTCTCATCGCTGCGCCGGCTGGCCTGGCAGAATGGTCACTATTTTACCCTGCGTACCACCTTTAACCAGCCGGGTCATCTGGCGACGGTCGTGGCCTTCGATTTACCCATTAATGATTTGATCCCGCCGGATATGCCGCTCGACAGCTTCCGTCTGGAGCCGGACAGCAGCACCCAGAACATGCGTGCGGCGTCCGACAAAGAGGCCGCAGAGAGCGTCACCATCTCCTTTAACGGCTCGAAAATTGAAATTGCCTCGTCGCTGAACTCAACCGGCATGCGTCTGGTGTGGCAGGTACCGTTCGGCACGCTGCTGCTTGATACCCTGCAAAATATTCTGCTGCCGCTGCTGCTGAATATTGGTCTGCTGGCGCTGGCCCTGTTTGGCTACAGCACCTTCCGCTTCCAGCCGGGACGCCAGAGCGACGCGTCTGCGGTCTCCGCGGGCAATACCAACGAGCTGCGCGTATTGCGCGCGCTCAATGAAGAGATTGTCTCCGTGCTGCCGCTAGGGGTGTTAGTTCACGATCAGGAATCGAATCGCACGGTGATGAGCAATAAAATTGCTGACCATCTGCTGCCGCACCTTAACCTGCAGAACATCACCACTATGGCGGATCAGCACCAGGGGGTTATTCAGGCCACCATTAACAATGAACTGTACGAGATCCGTCAGTTCCGCAGCCAGGTGGCACCGCGTACGCAAATCTTCATCATTCGCGATCAGGATCGCGAAGTGCTGGTGAATAAAAAGCTCAAGCAGGCGCAAAGGCTGTATGAGAAGAACCAGCAGGGGCGCGCGGCATTCATGCAGAATATTGGCGATGCCTTCAAGCAGCCGTTAAAAACGCTGGCGACCCAGGCGGCGGCATTAAACACGTCTGAAAGCCACCAGCTCGCCTGCCAGGCCGACTCGCTGGTCCGCATGGTGGATGAGATCCAGCTGGCAAACATGCTGGAGAATGATTTCTGGAAAGGCACCCCTTCTCTCTTCTCCATTCAGGATCTGATCGATGAAGTGGTTCCCGAAGTCCTGCCCGTAATTAAGCGCAAAGGGCTGCAGCTGCTAATCAACAACCATTTACCCGCCAATGACGAACGTCACGGCGACCGCGAGGCGCTGCGTCGTATTCTGCTGATGATTATTCAGTACGCCGTGACCACCACGCAGATCGGCAAGATCACCCTTGAAGTGAGCACCGACGAGTCGGCGGAAGATCGCCTGACGTTCCGCATTCTGGACACCGGGGAAGGCGTGACGGCGAGTGAAATTGATAATCTGCACTTCCCGTTCCTGAATGACACGCAAAGCGATCATTACGGCAAGGCTAACGCCCTGACCTTCTGGCTGTGCGATCAGCTGGCGCGTAAGCTCGGCGGCCATCTGAATATCAAGGCCCGTGAATCGCTCGGCACCCGTTACTCTCTCCACGTGAAAATGGCCGCCAATCCGCAGGAAGAAGATGAAGAACGCCTGCTGGATGACGTCGTGGTGATGGTGGATGTGACCTCAAACGAGATCCGCAATATTGTGGTTCGTCAGCTCGAAAACTGGGGCGCGGCCTGCATCACGCCGGATGAAAGGCTGGCAAGTCAAGAATTTGATCTGTTTTTAACTGATAATCCGTCTAATCTTACTGCCTCGGGCTTGCTTTTAAGCGATGATGAGTCAGGCGTGCGGAAAATCGGCCCTGGCCAGCTGCGCGTCAACTTTAATATAAGCAATGCGATGCAGGAAGCTGTACTACAACTAATAGAAGAGCAGCTGGCGCAGGAAGAGATAACGGAATCCCCGTTAGGCGGTAATGAAAATGCCGAGCTTCACGCCAGCGGATACTATTCCCTCTTTGTTGATACAGTACCAGATGATGTGAAGCGGTTGTATACTGAGTCCGCTGCGAATGATTTTGCAGCGCTGGCACAGACAGCACACCGGCTTAAAGGGGTGTTTGCCATGCTTAATCTGGTTCCCGGCAAGCAGTTATGTGAAACGCTGGAACATCTAATTCGTGAGAAAGATGCCTCTGGCATTGAAAAATACATCAGCGACATTGACGCCTACGTCAAAAGCTTGCTGTAGCAAGGTAGCCTTATACATGAACAATATGAACGTAATTATTGCCGATGACCATCCGATTGTACTGTTCGGTATTCGCAAATCACTTGAACAGATCGAGTGGGTGAATGTAGTCGGTGAATTTGAAGACTCTACAGCACTGATCAATAACCTCCCAAAGCTTGATGCGCACGTGCTCATTACCGATCTCTCTATGCCTGGAGACAAATACGGTGATGGGATCACGCTCATCAAATATATTAAACGTCACTTCCCTGACATCTCGATTATTGTTCTGACCATGAACAACAACCCGGCGATCCTGAGCGCCGTGCTGGATCTGGATATCGAAGGAATTGTGCTGAAGCAAGGCGCCCCGACCGATCTGCCAAAAGCGCTGGCTGCGCTGCAGAAAGGCAAGAAGTTCACGCCTGAGAGCGTCTCTCGTCTGCTGGAAAAAATCAGCGCGGGTGGCTACGGTGACAAACGCCTGTCGCCGAAAGAGAGCGAAGTTCTGCGCCTGTTCGCCGAAGGTTTCCTGGTGACCGAGATTGCCAAGAAGCTGAACCGCAGCATTAAAACCATCAGCAGCCAGAAAAAATCAGCAATGATGAAGCTGGGCGTGGACAACGATATTGCCCTGTTGAACTATCTCTCCTCCGTTACGCTGAGCGCATCGGATAAGGATTGATCCCCCACTGTAAATGCCGGATGGCGCTCACGCTTACCCGGCCTACAGAACCCGTAGGCCCGCGCAAGCGCAGCGCCGCCGGGCAAATAAAAAAGGCCCTTACGGGCCTTTTTTATATTCTGGTTTTTCTCACGCGATCCGCATAAACAGACAGCGTTTGTTTGAGCACGTCCAGCGTCACCGGTTTCGACAGGCAGCTGTCCATGCCCGACTCCAGACAGCGCTGTTTCTCTTCCGCCAGCGCGTTCGCCGTCACGCCCACGACAGGCAGCGTCAGGCCAAGCTGTCGGATGCGCTGCGTCAGCCGGTAGCCGTCCATGTTAGGCATGTTGACGTCACTCAGCACGATATCAATATGATTTTTACTCAGCACATTCAGCGCATCCACGCCGTCATTGGCGGTTTTGCACTGATAGCCCAGCGATCCGAGCTGGTCAGCCAGCAGGCGGCGGTTAATCGGATGGTCATCCACCACCAGAATCATCATATCGTCATTCACTGACGCCAGACCTTCCGGTGACGGCAGCGCGACTGCACCGTCGTTCTCTTCCAGCTCGACTTTATAGATACGGGCCAGCAGGCTCAACAGCTCATGCGGCGTTGCGACGCTGTGCACCCATTCCCCCGGCGCACGTTCAACCGGTATGCCAATGTGGCGACGGCAGAAGAGCACCGTTCCTCTCCCCTGCCACGGCTGTTCCGGCATCTCGTCGGCGATGAGCACATCGTCCACGTCCGGCGTTTGGCCTTCATAGCGGCAGACCCTCACGCCGCTATGGGCGAGCAGCGCCGTCAGATAGTCATTCAGCGAGGCATTATTGACCGCCAGCCAGCAGCGCTTATCGTTCAGCCCGTCAACCGTGGCTTTTGCCGGATACTGCGCGGAATAGAGCGGAATGCGGATGGTGAACTGGCTGCCCATGCCGGGCTCGGTATCCACGGAAATGTCACCGTCCATCATGCTGACGAGCTTCTCGCAAATCGCCAGCCCCAGACCGGTGCCCTGGAAGTTACGCTGCACGCCGGTGCCGACCTGGAAGAACGGATCGAACAGACGTACCACCTCCTTGGCCGGTATGCCCACCCCCGTGTCGCGCACGCGGATGCTGAGGTAATCTCCCGCCCGGCAGACGTGTAGCACAATGCAGCCGATATCGGTGAATTTGATGGCATTGCTGAGCAGGTTAGAGATGACCTGCTGCAGGCGCATCGGGTCGCCGTGCAGCGTCAGCGGCACGTCCGGTTCAATGAAGCAGTAGAGCCCCAGCTGTTTACGCACCACCAGCGGCAGATAGTTGGCGCTGATGTGGTTCATGACCTCACGCGGCGAAAACTCGCGCGGCTCAATTTTCAGCTGCTCAGACTCAATTTTAGAGAAGTCGAGAATATCGCTGATGATCTTCAGCAGCAGGCTGGAGGAGTTGTTCATCGCCGTTACCAGCCGGTCGACGCCTTTCGGCAATTCCTTCGTCTGCAGCAGATCGAGGTTACCGATAATCCCGTACAGCGGCGTACGTAGCTCGTGACTGACGGTAGCCAGGAACATGGATTTCGACTGGCTGGCCTGCTCCGCGGCCTGCGCCATCTCCTGCAGCGACTCTTCCATCTTCACGCGCGCGGAGACATCCACCAGCACGCAAATCGCTACGTTTTCATTGCGATAGCGGGAATGAACAAAGCTGATCTGCAGGTTAGTGTGGGTGCTGGTGAGTACGTCGACAAAGTTCACCTGCTGGCCGCAGATGATTTGCGTCAGCCTTTGCCGGTCCTCGTGCGTCAGCATGTTCAGGTAGTTGTGCGCCAGCTCGTTACTCAGGATGTTGGTCCCGTCCTGGGTACGAAGAATGCAGATCCCCACCGGAGCCGAGGCGACAATCTTGCGGTTGAACTGCTCGTGCTCCTCCAGACGCTGGGCGTCACTTTCGGCGGGAATAAAGATTCTCCGCTCATACATGCGCGCCAGCGTAAACAGCGCCCCGCCCACCAGCAGGTTCAGCAGGATCGCATTCATAATAAGAATGCGTATCCGCTCAAGGACCATATCCACCGGCAGCGAGTAAACAATGCTCAGCGACGATGGCGGCAGGCTTTTTTTCAGCACCAGCTCGCGGAAGCCGGAGGTGTAGCCAAACCATGAGCGTTCCTGCATCCAGTGCGGATCGACGTTCAAACTTTTATCCGGCCCGGCGAGTGAGATCAGCTGATGCCCGTTTTCATCCAGAATGGTCACGCCCATCGGCAGGCTGCCCGGCGTGAAGAAGTTTTCCATGCGGATGGTCTGCTCAATCCCCAGCAGCGCCTGCAGACGATTGCCCAGGTAGACCGGCGTCAGCGCGTAGAAATAGCCCACGCCCATGCGCGGCCCCTGGCTAATCCAGAAAATGTTGTTCCCGCGCTCGTCCTGCGGCGCATTGCGATATTTCACAATACGCTCGTGCAGGCTTTTCAGCGCATCATCGCGCTCGACGGGCACATCGCGCAGGCCAAAGTCAGCCATGCAGAGGTTTTCACTGCCAATCAGGAATACGCGGTTAAGGTCGTAGGCGGCGGAGAAGTTGTCGCGCCAGTAGCGCATAAACCAGGCGAGGGATTCCAGCGACCCGCGCCAGGTGCTGCTCATGGTGGAGCAATCCGAGTCCGGGAACAGCGGCTGGAAGTCCGGCACTTCGGTTTTGTCATTGCGCCCGCGCAGGGCAAGGATACCGTTTTCTGCCGTCAGCCGATTTTCGGCAATATACTTCAGCTCCTTCATCACGTCAGACGTTCGCTGAATGTAGCGCTGGGCCTGATCGGAGCTTAAATTAAACTCCTGGCGGATCTCCGCTTCTTTCTGGTTCAGCGCATTGACGATGTAAAACACCGATAGCAAGGCTACCAGCAGCCAAAGCAGGAGCGCCAGCGCCCGGAAAAGATAGCGAGAAACTTTCAGCGTGGTACGAAAGGAGACGAGGTATTTCAAAGGGGCGAGGCTCCGCCGTCGGGGTCAAAAGAATGTGGTTAAGGTAGCGGTAAACGCGGCTTGTCGCAACGTTCACGTATCTGCATCTGCAAAAGAAAAGGGCCGGAATCCGGCCCTTTATGCGTCAGAAGAGATTACTCGTCAGCGTCATCCGCTGCGTCGTCGTCGCTCTCTGCTTCCGGTGCGATTTCATCATCACCTTCCGCGACGCTGCCGTCGATGGAATCGAGCTCTTCGTCGTCCACCGGCTCAGCAACGCGCTGCAGACCCACCACGTTTTCATCTTCCGCCGTACGGATGAGGATAACGCCCTGGGTGTTACGGCCCACCACGCTGATCTCGGATACGCGCGTACGCACCAGCGTACCGGCATCGGTGATCATCATGATCTGGTCGGCATCGTCCACCTGCACCGCGCCCACAACAGAACCGTTGCGCTCGGTAACCTTGATGGAGATAACGCCCTGCGTGCCGCGTGACTTGGTCGGGTATTCGCTTTCCGCCGTACGTTTACCGTAGCCGTTCTGGGTGACGGTCAGGATTGCGCCTTCGCCACGTGGAACAATCAGGGAAACAACGGAGTCTTCACCCGCCAGCTTGATACCGCGCACGCCGGTCGCCGTACGACCCATTGCGCGCACGGCGTTCTCTTTGAAGCGCACCACTTTACCGGCCGCAGAGAACAGCATCACTTCATCAGAACCGGAGGTCAGATCCACACCGATCAGCTCATCGCCTTCGTTCAGGTTTACCGCAATAATACCGGCAGAACGCGGACGGCTGAACTCGGTCAGCGCGGTTTTCTTCACGGTACCGCTGGCGGTCGCCATGAAGACGTTCACGCCCTCTTCGTACTCGCGTACCGGCAGGATGGCGGTGATACGTTCGTTCGCTTCCAGCGGCAGCAGGTTGACGATTGGACGACCGCGCGCGCCACGGCTCGCTTCCGGCAGCTGATAGACCTTCATCCAGTACAGACGGCCACGGCTGGAGAAGCAGAGGATCGTATCGTGGGTGTTAGCCACCAGCAGACGGTCAATGAAGTCTTCTTCTTTAATACGTGCCGCAGATTTACCTTTACCGCCACGACGCTGTGCTTCGTAGTCGGTCAGAGGCTGATACTTCACGTAGCCCTGGTGAGACAGGGTCACTACCACGTCTTCGCGGTTGATCAGATCTTCAATGTTGATATCAGAGCTGTTCGCGGTGATTTCAGTACGACGCTCGTCGCCGAACTGATCGCGGACCAGCTCAAGCTCTTCGCGGATCACTTCCATCAGGCGCTCGGCGCTACCCAGGATGTGCAGCAGCTCAGCAATTTGCTCCAGCAGCTCTTTGTACTCGTCGAGCAGTTTTTCATGCTCAAGGCCGGTCAGCTTCTGCAGGCGCAGATCCAGAATCGCCTGGGCCTGCTGTTCAGTCAGGTAGTACTGACCGTCACGCACGCCGAATTCAGGCTCGAGCCACTCAGGACGCGCGGCGTCATCGCCCGCACGTTCCAGCATCGCCGCCACGTTGCCCAGATCCCACGGACGCGCAACAAGCGAGGCTTTCGCTTCTGCCGGCGTCGGCGCACGGCGGATCAGCTCGATGATCGGGTCGATGTTCGCCAGCGCAACGGCCAGTGCTTCAAGGATATGAGCACGATCGCGCGCTTTGCGCAGTTCGAAGATGGTACGACGGGTCACCACTTCGCGGCGGTGACGCACGAACGCACTCAGGATCTCTTTCAGGTTCATGATCTTCGGCTGACCATGGTGCAGCGCAACCATGTTGATACCGAAGGAGACCTGAAGCTGAGTCTGGGAGTACAGGTTGTTCAGCACAACCTCACCCACCGCGTCGCGCTTGATTTCAATCACGATGCGCATACCGTCTTTGTCAGACTCGTCACGCAGCGCGCTGATGCCTTCAACGCGTTTTTCTTTTACCAGCTCGGCGATTTTTTCAATCAGACGCGCTTTGTTCACCTGATACGGGATCTCGTGAACAATGATAGTTTCACGGCCGGTTTTGGCGTCCGCTTCCACTTCGGCGCGGGCACGGATGTAAATCTTGCCGCGACCGGTGCGGTACGCTTCTTCAATGCCGCGACGACCGTTGATGATCGCCGCCGTCGGGAAGTCCGGGCCCGGGATGTGTTCCATCAGCCCTTCAATGCTGATGTCTTCATCGTCGATATAGGCCAGGCAGCCGTTGATCACTTCCGTGATGTTGTGCGGCGGAATGTTGGTCGCCATACCCACGGCGATACCGGACGAGCCGTTCACCAGCAGGTTAGGGATCTTCGTTGGCATAACGTCAGGAATTTTTTCCGTGCCGTCGTAGTTATCAACGAAATCAACCGTCTCTTTTTCCAGGTCGGCCATCAGCTCATGGGCAATCTTCGCCAGACGGATTTCCGTATAACGCATTGCCGCGGCGGAGTCGCCGTCGATAGAACCAAAGTTACCCTGACCATCTACCAGCATATAACGCAGCGAGAATGGCTGCGCCATACGGACAATGGTGTCGTACACCGCGGAATCACCATGGGGATGGTATTTACCGATTACGTCACCAACGACACGGGCAGATTTTTTGTAGGCTTTATTCCAGTCATTGCCCAATACGTTCATGGCGTATAGTACGCGACGGTGTACCGGCTTCAGGCCATCGCGGACGTCCGGCAGCGCACGGCCAACAATGACCGACATCGCATAGTCCAGATAGGAGCTTTTCAGCTCTTCCTCGATGTTAACCGGTGTAATTTCTCTCGCAAGGTCGCTCATCTAACCGCTATCCCTCTACTGTATCCCGGATTCAAAGGTCGCAAATTATAACACAGCCGCGGTGATACAGGTAAACCTATACGCTTTATTCACAGGGATTGCCTGATATACTCATTTGTCTTGCTAAATAAGGAGTAAAAGCGCCCATGAATGCCGAAAAATCCCCGGTGGCACACAACGTTGACCACGAAGAGATTGCCAAATTTGAAGCGGTGGCGTCCCGCTGGTGGGATCTCGAAGGTGAGTTCAAACCGCTGCATCGCATTAACCCGCTGCGTCTGGGCTATATCGCGGAGCGTTCCGGCGGTCTGTTCGGTAAGAAAGTGCTCGACGTCGGCTGCGGCGGCGGCATCCTGGCGGAGAGCATGGCGCGCGAAGGGGCCACCGTCACCGGCCTGGACATGGGCTTCGAGCCTCTACAGGTTGCCCGTCTTCATGCGCTGGAGTCCGGTATACAGGTGGAATATGTGCAGGAAACCGTAGAAGAGCACGCGGCAAAACATGCCCACCAGTACGACGTGGTGACCTGCATGGAGATGCTGGAGCACGTTCCGGATCCGCAGTCCGTGGTAAACGCCTGTGCAAAACTGGTGAAGCCGGGCGGCCAGGTCTTCTTCTCGACAATTAACCGCAACGGTAAAGCCTGGCTGATGGCCGTGGTCGGCGCAGAATATGTGCTGCGCATGGTGCCGAAAGGGACGCACGACGTGAAGAAGTTTATCAAGCCTGCCGAACTGCTGGGCTGGGTTGACCAGACGTGGCTTAAGGAGCAGCACATCACGGGCCTGCACTACAACCCGCTAACGGATAAATTCAAACTTGCCCCGGGCGTGGATGTTAACTATATGTTGCATACAACCGCCAAAAACGACTAACGTCATCCGTTATTCTTATAATGATTGCGCGACATCATGTTGCGCAATTCTGACCTCCCGTTGAAGAAATCAGCACTCGATCAAATTTTGAATTTTTTTTCTAAATTATTGACATCTCTTCCAGGCCTTACGGTACGAGGACTTACGCTTTTTTACGCTTTCACAACCTCAATTTAACCTCAAAATCAACCCTTGTGCTGAAAAGATTCGATACTAGAATACTCACCATATAGCGTTTTTCTTATCGCAAACCCCCTATATGTAGTATTTATCCACAGAGTTAGTCACAAGACGGATCTGTGGATAAGCGGGGGATATTTTTTATTTCACGGACAGGTAAAACCCACATGAATCAGAGTCTGCTGGTGACAAAGCGCGACGGTACTACCGAGCGTATCAATCTGGACAAAATCCATCGAGTTCTCGACTGGGCAGCAGAAGGACTGAATAACGTATCTATATCCCAGGTTGAACTGCGTTCTCACATTCAGTTCTACGACGGCATCAAAACGTCTGATATCCACGAAACCATTATCAAAGCAGCGGCGGATCTGATCTCCCGCGACGCACCGGATTATCAGTACCTCGCTGCGCGTCTGGCGATTTTCCACCTGCGTAAGAAAGCCTATGGCCAGTTCGAGCCGCCGAAGCTTTACGATCACGTGGTGAAAATGGTTGAGCTGGGCAAATACGACACGCATCTGCTGGAAGACTATACGGAAGAAGAGTTCGAGCAGATGAACGGGTTTATCGATCACTGGCGCGACATGAACTTCTCCTACGCGGCGGTGAAGCAGCTCGAAGGCAAATACCTGGTTCAGAACCGTGTGACCGGTGAGATCTACGAAAGCGCCCAGTTCCTCTATATTCTGGTGGCCGCCTGCCTGTTCTCAAACTACCCGCGCGACACCCGTCTGGACTACGTGAAGCGTTTCTACGATGCGGTATCGACGTTCAAAATTTCTCTGCCAACGCCGATCATGTCTGGCGTGCGCACCCCTACCCGTCAGTTCAGCTCCTGCGTACTGATCGAGTGTGGTGACAGCCTGGATTCCATCAACGCCACCTCCAGCGCCATCGTGAAATACGTCTCCCAGCGTGCCGGTATCGGCATCAACGCAGGTCGCATCCGCGCGCTGGGCAGCCCGATTCGCGGCGGTGAAGCGTTCCACACCGGCTGTATCCCGTTCTACAAGCACTTCCAGACGGCGGTAAAATCCTGCTCTCAGGGCGGCGTGCGCGGCGGCGCAGCGACCCTGTTCTACCCAATGTGGCACCTGGAAGTGGAAAGCCTGCTGGTGCTGAAAAACAACCGCGGCGTGGAAGGCAACCGCGTGCGTCACATGGACTACGGCGTGCAGATCAACAAGCTGATGTACACCCGTCTGCTGAAAGGGGAAGACATCACCCTGTTCAGCCCGTCCGACGTCCCGGGCCTGTACGACGCGTTCTTCGCCGATCAGGACGAGTTCGAGCGTCTGTACACCAAATATGAAAAAGACGACAGCATCCGTAAACAGCGCCTGAAGGCGGTAGACCTGTTCTCCCTGATGATGCAGGAGCGCGCCTCTACCGGCCGTATCTACATCCAGAACGTTGACCACTGCAACACCCATAGCCCGTTTGATCCGGCGGTTGCGCCAGTGCGCCAGTCTAACCTGTGCCTGGAGATCGCCCTGCCAACCAAACCGCTGGAAGACGTGAACGACGAAAACGGCGAAATCGCCCTGTGTACGCTCTCCGCGTTCAACCTGGGTGCGATTAAGAGCCTGGACGAGCTGGAAGAGCTGGCCGTGCTGGCGGTACGTGCGCTGGATGCCCTGCTGGACTACCAGGATTACCCAATCCCGGCCGCTAAACGCGGCGCAATGGGCCGTCGTACCCTGGGTATCGGCGTGATCAACTTCGCCTATTGGCTGGCGAAAAACGGCAAGCGTTACTCCGACGGCAGCGCTAACAACCTGACGCACCAGACGTTCGAAGCGATTCAGTACTACCTGATGAAAGCCTCTAACGAGCTGGCGAAAGAGCAAGGCGCGTGCCCGTGGTTCAACGAAACCACCTATGCAAAAGGCATTCTGCCGATCGACACCTATAAGAAAGACCTGGATGCGATCGTCAGCGAGCCGCTGCACCTGGACTGGGAAGGCCTGCGCGAGTCCATCAAAACGCACGGCCTGCGTAACTCCACGCTCTCTGCCCTGATGCCGTCCGAGACCTCTTCGCAGATCTCCAACGCCACCAACGGTATTGAGCCACCGCGCGGCCACGTCAGCATTAAAGCGTCGAAAGACGGCGTGCTGCGTCAGGTGGTGCCGGATTACGAAACGCTGGGCAACAACTACGAGCTGCTGTGGGAGATGCCAAACAACGACGGCTACCTGCAGCTGGTGGGTATCATGCAGAAGTTTATCGACCAGTCGATCTCTGCCAATACTAACTACGACCCGACGCGCTTCCCGTCCGGCAAGGTACCAATGCAGCAGTTGTTGAAAGACCTGCTGACCGCCTACAAATTTGGCGTGAAAACGCTGTACTATCACAACACCCGTGACGGTGCAGAAGACGCGCAGGACGACCTGGTACCGTCAATTCAGGACGATGGCTGCGAAAGCGGCGCATGTAAGATCTAATGAAGGGCGGGGATATCCCCGCCTTTATTTCGTAAGACAGGACACACTCATGGCATATACCACCTTTTCACAGACGAAAAACGACCAGCTCAAAGAGCCAATGTTCTTCGGCCAGCCGGTCAACGTGGCACGCTACGATCAGCAAAAATATGACATCTTCGAAAAGCTGATTGAAAAGCAACTCTCCTTCTTCTGGCGTCCGGAAGAAGTTGACGTTTCCCGCGACCGTATTGATTACCAGTCGCTGCCGGATCACGAAAAGCATATTTTCATCAGCAATCTGAAGTACCAGACGCTGCTGGACTCCATTCAGGGCCGTAGCCCGAACGTGGCGCTGTTGCCGCTGATCTCGATTCCTGAGCTGGAAACCTGGGTGGAAACCTGGGCGTTCTCCGAGACGATCCACTCCCGCTCTTATACCCACATCATCCGCAACATCGTGAACGATCCGGCGGTGGTGTTTGACGATATCGTCACTAACGAGCAGATCCAGAAGCGCGCGGAAGGCATTGCGCACTACTACGACGAGCTGATCGAGATGACCAGCTACTGGCATCTGCTGGGCGAAGGCACCCACAGCGTGAACGGCAAAACCGTTACCGTGAACCTGCGCGCGCTGAAAAAGCAGCTGTACCTCTGCCTGATGAGCGTTAACGCCCTGGAAGCGATCCGCTTCTACGTGAGCTTCGCCTGCTCCTTCGCCTTTGCCGAGCGCAAGCTGATGGAAGGCAACGCCAAAATCATCCGTCTGATCGCTCGTGACGAAGCCCTGCACCTGACCGGCACCCAGCACATGCTGAACCTGCTGCGCAGCGGTACGGACGACCCGGAGATGGCGGAAATCGCTGAAGAGTGCAAGCAGGAGTGCTACGACCTGTTCGTGCTGGCGGCTCAGCAGGAGAAAGAGTGGGCAGACTACCTGTTCCGCGACGGTTCCATGATTGGTCTGAACAAAGATATTCTGTGCCAGTACGTGGAGTACATCACCAACATCCGCATGCAGGCGGTTGGTCTGGACCTGCCGTTCCAGACGCGCTCTAACCCGATTCCGTGGATCAACACCTGGCTGGTATCCGATAACGTGCAGGTTGCGCCGCAGGAAGTGGAAGTTAGCTCTTATCTGGTCGGTCAGATTGATTCTGAAGTCAACACCGACGACCTGAGCGACTTCCAGCTCTGATGACGCGTGTAACGCTGAGCCTTTCTGGCACCGAAGTGCTGTGCCAGGAAGAGCACCCTTCCCTGCTGGTGGCGCTTGAAGCGCATCAGGTGGAGGTAGAGTACCAGTGTCGTGAAGGCTATTGCGGCTCCTGCCGCTGCCGTCTGGTCGCAGGCCAGGTGGACTGGCTGACCGAACCGCTGGCCTTTATCAGTGAAGGGGAAATTTTGCCCTGCTGCTGCCGGGCAAAAGGCGATATTGAGATCGAGATGTAAAAAAGGGCCTTACGGCCCTTTTTCTATTTTAAGAACGTCACCGCTTTATCCGGGAAATCCGTAAACAGCCCGTCCACGTCCGCCTGCTTATACAACACCTCGTAAAGCTGATTCACATCGGTGGCATATGGCGGCAGCTGGTCGGCACGCACCGTGTACGGATGCACCTGCATCTTGCTGGCGTGCGCCTCTTTCACCATCGCCGTCAGCTTCACGTGGCCAGGCGTTGAGCCTTCCGCCACCAGCATGTGATAATCCGGCCCGATGCCGTCAGCGTACTGCGCAATCTGCTTCATCGCGCCCGGCTTGAACATCCAGTCGTAGCTGTAGTTCACCCACTTCCCGTCCGGCTGTTTCTCCTGGGTTTCGTTCCAGTCGGTGTAGGCAATCAGCTGCACCAGATTGAGATCCATCCCCATCTTCGGCTCCAGCTCGGTTTTGATGCGCTTCAGCTCGGCGGCGTCAAAACACTGCAGGTAAACTTTGTCCTTCTTGCTGGTGTAGCCGTACTGTTTCAGCACCTCCAGCGTCTTCGCGGCAATGTCCTTCCCTTCCTGATGGTGGAACCACGGCGCTTTGATTTCCGGGTAGATACCGATATTTTTACCGGTCGAGTGGTTCAGCCCCTGAACAAACTCAATCTCTTCCTGGAAGGTATGGATCCGGAAGTCAGATTTGCCCATCGGGAAGCGTCCCGGGTAGACCTGCACCTTCTTGCCGTTTTCAATCTCAAAGCCTTCGGTAAACTTCAGAGAGCGAATTTCATCCAGGGTAAAGTCGATGGCGTAGTAACGACCGTCTTTGCGCGCGCGGTCCGGGAAACGCTCCGCCACGTCCGTGACGCGGTCAAGATAGTGGTCATGCAGGACGACCAGCTGGTCGTCCTTCGTCATCACCAGATCCTGCTCCAGATAATCCGCGCCCTGGGCATAGGCCATCGCTTTCGCCGGCAGCGTATGCTCCGGCAGATAGCCGCTGGCACCGCGGTGGGCGATAACGATTTTATCCGCCGCCAGGGCAGAGCCTGTCATCAGGCCTGCCAGCAGCAGGCCGGTGGTTAATGGAGTTAATTTCATCGCAATGCTCCTTACTGACGACGCGCCAGCACTTCCGCGTGGTGACGTTTCTCGCCGATCATCACAACAACCAGCAGCAGAACCGCCAGCACGCTGCCGCCGATCATCACCATAAAGCCGCCGTCCCAGCCGAAGAAGTCAACGGTGTAGCCCACGATAGCGCTCGCCGCGACGGAACCGCCGAGGTAGCCAAACAGACCGGTAAAGCCTGCCGCCGTGCCCGCCGCTTTTTTCGGCGCCAGCTCAAGCGCGTGCAGACCGATCAGCATCACCGGGCCGTAAATCAGGAAGCCGATAACGATCATACAGGCCATGTCTACTGATGGGTTACCCGGCGGGTTAAGCCAGTAAACGACAGTCGCGATGGTCACCAGGGTCATAAAGAACACGCCCGTTGCGCCGCGGTTGCCTTTAAACACTTTGTCCGACATCCAGCCGCAAATCAGCGTGCCCGGGATCCCGGCATATTCATACAGGAAGTACGCCCAGGAGGATTTATCCAGCGCGAAGTGCTTCACCTCTTTCAGGTAGGTCGGGGACCAGTCGAGGATGCCGTAGCGCAGCAGGTATACGAACACGTTCGCCACCGCGATGTACCACAGCAGCTTGTTCGGCAGCACGTACTTCATGAAGATCTGTTTCGCGGTCAGCTCTTCTTCGTGCTTCTCGCTGTAGTCATCCGGATAGTCGTTTTTGTACTCTTCGATTGGCGGCAGCCCGCAGGACTGCGGCGTGTCGCGCATCAGGGCGAAGGCAATAATCGCCACCAGAATAGCACCAAAGGCAGGCATGTAGAGCGCCGCGTGCCAGTCGTTGAACCAGGCCATCCCCAGCAGGAACAGCAGAGGTGGAAGCCCGCCCCCGACGTTATGCGCGCAGTTCCACACCGACACAATGCCGCCACGCTCCTTCTGCGACCACCAGTGCACCATGGTACGTCCGCACGGCGGCCACCCCATCCCCTGGAACCAGCCGCAGAGGAACAGCAGCACGAACATGATGGCAATGCTGGACGTCGCCCACGGCACAAAGCCCATGAACAGCATGACCGCTGCCGCGAGGATCAGACCGGCGGGCAGGAACACGCGCGGATTCGAACGGTCCGACACGGAACCCATGATGAATTTAGAAAAACCGTAGGCGATGGAGATCCCCGACAGCGCGAAGCCCAGGTCGCCGCGAGAGAAGCCCTGCTCCACCAGATACGGCATGGCGAGCGCAAAGTTTTTACGTACAAGATAGTACGCCGCATACCCGAAGAAGATCCCGAGGAAGATTTGCCAACGCAGACGGCGGTAGAGAGGATCGATCTCTGCCTCTGGCAGTCGCGCCCGATGCGGCGCAGGTTTGAAGATACTGAGCATAACAGCCTCCGTGGCCTTTCAAAAAATGACCAGGCATCTCGCGCCCGGTTACAGAGGCGGGGATGTTAAAAAAACATGCGGTTTGTTACTGTGAATCAACGCACAGATTGTTACAGAAATATGACAGAATGCGCAAAAAAGCGCATGAAATCACGTTTCAGTTTCGAATTTCGCGCGTTTATGTTCGAAATCAAACAAACCACACGTTCTATGTGGCTAAATGCTAAAAAACGAACATAGAGGAAAGGCAATGACAATTCACGATCCACGCTACAGCGATGTGATTATCATTGGCGGTGGCGCAACCGGCGCCGGCATCGCACGCGACTGCGCCCTCCGCGGCTTAAGCGTCACGCTTCTGGAGCGCCACGATATTGCCACCGGCGCGACGGGGCGTAACCACGGCCTGCTGCACAGCGGCGCGCGGTATGCGGTCACCGACGGTGAATCCGCGCGCGAATGTATCGCTGAAAACCAGATCCTCAAGCGTATCGCCCGACACTGCATAGAGCCGACCGACGGCCTCTTTATTACCCTTCCCGAAGATGACCTCGCCTTTCAATCAACCTTCATAACCGCCTGTACTGCAGCGGGCATTCAGGCTGAGGCCATGGATCCGGCGCTGGCCCGGCGGCTGGAGCCGTCGGTGAACCCGACGCTGATCGGCGCGGTGAAGGTGCCTGACGGCACCGTCGATCCGTTCCGCCTGACCGCCGCCAACATGCTGGACGCCCGCGAGCATGGCGCGCGCATTCTGACCGGACATGAAGTGACCGGGCTTATCCGCGAGGGTCATCGCATCTGCGGCGTGCGGGTGTTTGATACGCAGTACAACGAGCACAGCGAGCTGCACGCCGCCGTGGTGGTCAACGCGGCGGGGATCTGGGGCCAGCGCATCGCGGAATACGCCGATTTATCCATCCGCATGTTCCCGGCCAAAGGTTCGCTGCTGATCCTTGACCACCGCATCAATAACCACGTCATCAACCGCTGCCGCAAACCGTCTGACGCCGACATTCTGGTACCGGGCGACACCATTTCGCTCATCGGTACGACGTCAACGCACGTTGACTACAGCGACATTGACGTCAACCGGGTCACCGCCGAAGAAGTGGATATTCTGCTGCGCGAAGGGGAAAAGCTGGCGCCGGTGATGGCGCAGACGCGTATTCTGCGCGCCTACGCGGGCGTGCGTCCCCTTGTCGCCAGCGATAACGATCCGAGCGGACGTAACGTCAGCCGGGGCATCGTGCTGCTCGATCACGCCGAGCGCGACGGCATGGACGGGTTTATCACCATTACCGGCGGCAAGCTGATGACCTACCGGCTGATGGCCGAGTGGGCGACCGATGCCGTGTGCCGCAAGCTCGGAAATACCGAACCGTGCGTTACCGCAGAACAGCCGTTGCCGGGATCGCGCCAGTCTACCGAAAAAACGCTGCAAAAAATCATCTCCCTGCCCGCGCCGCTGCGCGGTTCGGCCATCTACCGCCACGGCGACAGGACGCCGCAGTGGCTCGGTGAAGGACGACTGAGCCGCAGCCTGGTGTGCGAGTGCGAAGCCGTTACCGCAGGCGAAGTGCAGTACGCGGTAGAGAACCTGACGGTCAACAGCCTGTTGGATCTCCGCCGCCGCACCCGCGTCGGAATGGGGACCTGTCAGGGCGAGCTGTGCGCCTGCCGTGCCGCCGGGCTGCTGCAGCGTTTTCATACCACCACCGCCACCCAGTCGCTCGATCAGCTCAGCGCGTTTTTGAACGAGCGCTGGAAAGGCATTCAGCCTGTCGCCTGGGGCGATGCTCTGCGCGAAAGCGAATTTACCCGCTGGGTCTATCAGGGGCTTTGCGGCCTGGAGAAGGAGCAACACGATGAAATTTGATACCGTAATCGTCGGCGGCGGGCTGGCAGGCTTGCTCTGCGGCATCAAACTCACGAAGCAGGGGCTGCGCTGCGCCATTATCACCCGTGGCCAGAGCGCCCTGCACTTCTCGTCGGGATCGCTGGATCTGGTGGACGAAGCGTACCGCGACAGGCTGCCGCCGGAGCACCCCTATAACCTGGTTGGCGCGCAGCATATTGACCGCTTTGCGCTGGAAGCCGAAGCGCTGCTGGCGGGCTGCGGCGCGCGTCTGAAGGGAAGCGCCAGGCAAAATCACCAGCGCATCACGCCGCTCGGCACCCTGCGCTCCGCGTGGCTCAGCCCGGAGGAAGTCCCCGTGGCCCCCGTCAGCGCGGGACGAGTGCGGGTGGTGGGTATTAGCGGCTTTCTGGATTTTCAACCCCATCTCGCGGCGGCCTCGCTCTGTCGCCAGGGCATCAACGCCGACACGGCAGAAATAGAGCTGCCCGAGCTGGATATCCTGCGCGATAACCCGAGCGAGTTTCGCGCGGTGAATATCGCCCGTTTTCTGGATAACGAGGACAAATGGCCGCTGCTGTATGACGCGCTCAGGCCGCTCGGTGAAACCTGCGAAGCCCTGTTAATGCCCTCCTGCTTTGGTTTAAACGACAACCGGCTCTGGCGCTGGCTCTCGGATCGTCTGCCCTGCACGCTCGGTTTACTGCCGACGCTTCCCCCTTCCGTACCCGGCATTCGTCTGCACACCCAGCTTCAGCGCCAGTTTGTTGCGCAGGGCGGCATATGGATGGCGGGTGACGAGGTGAAAAAAATCACCCTGACCGACGGCGCGGTGAACGAAATCTGGACGCGCAACCACGAGGATATTCCGCTTCGCGCCCGCTATACGGTGCTGGCGAGCGGGAGCTTCTTCAGCAACGGGCTGCTGAGCAGCCGGGAGGGCATCCGGGAAGCAATTATGGGGCTGGATGTGCGGCAAACCGCTTCCCGCGCGGACTGGTATCAGTGTGATTTCTTCACGCCGCAGCCCTGGCAGCAGTTTGGCGTAATTGTCGATAACCGGCTACATCCGCAGCTTTCCGGTATGCCCGTCGGTAATCTTTTTGCCATCGGCTCGCTGCTGGGCGGATACGATCCGATCTCCCAGGGATGCGGCGGCGGGGTTTGCGCCGTCACGGCGCTGTATGTAGCCGAGCAGATTATCCAGCGCGTGGAGGCTGAACAATGAACGACACCCGTTTCGAAAGCTGCATTAAATGCACGGTCTGTACCACCGTCTGCCCGGTCAGCGGCGTAAACCCGCGCTACCCTGGGCCAAAGCAGGCCGGGCCGGACGGCGAGCGCCTGCGCCTGAAGGACGGCAGGCTGTACGACGAGGCGCTGAAATACTGCATCAACTGCAAGCGCTGCGAGGTCGCCTGCCCGTCGGACGTGAAAATCGGCGACATCATCCAGCGCGCCCGGGCGCGCTACAGCACGCAAAAGCCGTCACTGCGCGATGCGATCCTGAGCCATACCGATCTGATGGGCAGCGTCTCCACGCCGTTTGCCCCGCTGGTGAATGCCGCAACCTCACTCAAGCCGGTGCGTCAGCTGCTGGATGCCACGCTTAAAATAGACCATCACCGCAGCCTGCCAAAATATTCTCACGGCACCTTCCGTCGCTGGTATAAAACCGTCGCGGAGCAGCAGGCGCAGTACGACGATCGGGTAGCCTTTTTCCACGGCTGCTATGTGAACTACAACCACCCGCAGCTGGGAAAAGACCTGCTGAAGGTGCTGAACGCCATGGGAACCGGCGTACAGCTGCTTAGCAAAGAGAAGTGCTGCGGCGTGCCGCTGATTGCCAACGGGTTTACCGATAAAGCGCGCAGGCAGGCCAAAAGCAACGTCACCTCCCTGCGCGAAGCGATTGTCGATAAAGGCATGCCGGTGCTGGCGACGTCGTCCACCTGCACCTTCACCCTGCGCGATGAGTATCCGCACCTGCTGGACGTGGACAACACCGGCCTGCGAGAGCACATCGAGCTGGCGACGCGCTTCCTCTGGCGCAAGCTGGACAGCGGAAAGACGTTGCCGCTGGGAACATTGCCGCTGAAGGTGGTCTATCACACCCCGTGTCATATGGAGAAAATGGGCTGGTCGCTTTATACGCTGGAGCTGCTGCGGTTAATTCCGGGGCTGGAGCTGACGGTGCTGGATTCGCGCTGCTGCGGCATCGCAGGCACCTACGGCTTTAAGCGTGAAAACTACGAAACCTCGCAGGCAATTGGCGCCCCGCTGTTCCGCCAGATTGAAGAGAGCGGCGCGGATATCGTGGTGACGGACTGCGAAACCTGTAAATGGCAGATTGAGATGTCCACCAGCAAGCGCTGCGAACATCCGATTACCCTGCTGGCGAAAGCACTGGGCTGAACGTTGCCGGGGCGAAAGGCCCCGGCACAGGCATTACTCAACGAACAGCGACTCGACAACGTTAATCCAGCCGTGCTCGCTGGCGACCTCTTTGCCGTTGAGCCAGCGGCGCAGCATATTCAGCGCCATCATGGCGCACACCTCCTGACGCACCGCCAGGCTGTGGCGGGTGATGCTCATTTTTACCCGCAGCGCCCAGGTGCCTTCCGGCGTCGCCAGCGCGAAGTTGAGGTAATCCTCATCCAGCCCGCCGACAAAAAGCGCCAGACCGGCAAAATGCTTCACCCTTCTTTCGGAAGCCCAGCGGGCGGTTTGCGCCAGGGTCTCCTGCTGAAACGGCACCACTTCGCTGGCGAGCAGCGGCGCGTTGACGCGCGACAATTGCAGCGCCAGCAGGCCACCGGTGAACTGCTCGCTTAAGGTCACGCTGAGCTGGCGAGTCTGCAGATGTTTTGCAATCTGCTCAGGCAACCCTTCCGTCCCTTCAAAAATCAGGCTTTCGCCCGCCACGCGCTGCACCTCAGGCCACAGGGCCAGCATCGCCTCTTTCTGCGTGGCCGGTCCTGTTAATTTGAGTTCAATGATCGGCATAGAGGAGCGATAGCCCATGGAGACGCCCGGCGGCAGCGGAAGGTGGTCAAGGCTCTGGGCCAGATCGCTTTCCGAGCGGCCAAAGGTGGTCAGGCGCAGGCACAGCGGAGGTTCAGGCAGAGTAAAACGCTGGCGAAGGCGCGGCAGGATCTGCTGCTCGACCATTACCTTAAATTCGGAGGGCACGCCCGGCGTGAAGAACATCAGGCAGCGGTTCAGCTGCATGGCAAACCCGCATGCGGTACCGACCGGGTTATCAACCAGCTCGGCGCTGGCGGGAATTTCAGCCTGCTTGCGGTTGCTGGGGGCCATGACGCGGCCACGTTCGGTGAAAAAGCGCTCCATCTGCGAAAGCCACGCCTCGTGCAGCACCAGTCCTTCGCCTTTTGCGGTCGCGGCGGCCAGCGCGCTGAGGTCGTCACCGGTGGGGCCGAGCCCGCCGTTCACGATCAGCACGTCGCACTGTTCACTGCGCTCGCGCAGAACAGCGACCAGTGACTCCAGATTGTCGCCCACGGTATTGCGGCGCGTTAACGGTAATCCTTGCTCAAAGAAAAGATCGGCAAGCCAGGCAGCATTGGTATCAATAATCTGTCCGTGCAGCACTTCGTCGCCGGTGGATAACATCTCCACGTTAATCATTGTGTTCTCCCGCTTATTTGGTCAAAACACTATAGCGCAAACGCGGGGTGGAGATGAGAGAAACTGGCGCGACGGAACGCCGCGCCGGAACGATTAGAAGCCTGCGCTCACGCCCACGTACGGGCCGTCAGCCAGCGCGTTATCGCGGTTGCCGTCTTTACCGGCCAGGTTCAGATAACGGTAGCCCGCTTCGATGGTAATCGGACGCATGATGGTCCAGCGCGCGCCGGCGTTAGCTTCTTCATAGCTGTCGATGCCGCTGGAGAGGGAATCCGGAGAGTAGTAGTACTCGCCAAACAGGCCGAAGCTGTCGCCAATTTTCCACTGCAGGCCGCCGCCCACTGCCGCTGCGTACCCTTCATCACCGTCATTTGGGTTGGTGTAGATACCTTTACCGCCAACGGTGGCCAGGAATGGGCCAAGAGGAATATTCAGACCGAGGCCGAGGCTTGCCGCGTCGCCGTCGTCATCGTTGTGCGTCCAGCCGCCGGTCATTGCCAGACCGGAGGTCTCAGTACCCATGCCAAAACCGAGGTGGGTATAGTCCTGACCCGCCGAACCATTAATGCTAATGGCGTTAGCCGCCGCAGATACAACCATCAGGCCGAGGCCCAGTAATGCCACTTTTTTCATTGTCGCGATCCTGCATAATTATAGAGAAGTCCCCAAAACCGCGAGATTTTAACCTGAGTCTGCGGGGGATCAAGCACTCTGCGTGCGGCGGACAGGAAGATTGTAACGATTTGAAACCCCCGGCTTTTTTACGTAAGCAGCAGAAAGCGCATTTTGACGCAAAGGCCACCCAGCGTTTCGCTGCGAGTCAGCTGTAAATGGCTGCGGTGCAGCCGGACGATATCCCCCGCCAGCGCCAGCCCAATCCCGGAACCGGCGGCGTTCCCGACGTTGTCCAGACGGTGGAAAGGCTGCATCGCCTGGTAGATCTGATCCTCTTCAATGCCGGGGCCGCTGTCCTCAACGCTCAGCTCAACGGCGCCGCCATCCACGCGCAGGAATACGGTCACGGTCCCGCCTGCAGGCGTATATTTAATCGCGTTCTCCAGCAGGTTGGCGCACAGCTCGCCCAGCAGAACGTCATCGCCTTCGATCGTGACCGGCTGCTGTACACCGTCATATCCTAAATCAATCGCCTTGCTCCGCGCCTGCGCCAGCCGGGAAAAGCAGCAGTTCTGCACCACCTGAACCAGATCCACAGGCGTAAAATGACGATCCCCCTGCTCTTTTCCCTTCACCGCTGAAAGCTGCAGCAGCCGCTCGGTGAGCACGATAGTGTCATCCAGGGTGACATTCATTGCCCGCAGGCTCTCCTGCCACAGGGCGGGATCCTGACGCGCGAGGGCGACGGAGACCTGGGTTTTAAGCACCGCCAGCGGCGTTTTGAGCTGGTGCGACGCATCCGCGTTAAAGCGTTCCTGACGCGAAAGCACGCCGCGCAGCCGGTCGATATAGCGGTTAAAGGCGACTATCAGCAGCCGGGTCTCCGACCAGGGCAGCAGCTCCGGCAGCGGTGCGAGCAGGCCCGGCTCGCGCCGCACCATCAGTGACGAAAGCTGGCGCATTGGGCGCAGCACGCGGCGCAGCAGCCATGCGGTCAGCACCAGCGTCAGCAGCACCAGCAGCCCCTGTGAAACCCAGGATGAAAAGAGCAGCTGGCTGGCGAGATAGCGGCGGGACTGGAGCGTCTCGGCGACGTAAATCTCCGCCATGCCAAAAACATTATCTTCATTGACGGGCTGCAGCAGGCGCGCCACCCGAATCGCCTGGCCGCGATATTCGGTGTGGTAAAACCAGGCCAGCGCCGGATAGAGCGTGGTGCGCGACGTCGCAGGCGGCATCTTCGGCAGATCGTCATAGCCGGAGATCACCCCTCCGTCGGGGTCGACCACCTTATAGTAGAGCCGGTCGTTCATGTTGAGCTCAAAGCTGTCGAGCACCACCCAGGGCACGTCCACCGCCAGCCTGCCGTTGCGCACCTCCAGCCGCTCGGAGATGGTGCGGGCAGAGGATAACAGCGTGCGATCGTAGGCCTGCGTGGCCGCCTGCAGAGCGCTAACGTAGCTGTTAAAGGCCGACAATCCCCACAGCAGCAGCAGCGGCAGACCCAGGAAAAGCAACAGTTGCAGATAGAGCGACTGCGGCTTAACCCACCTCATCGCCGCACTCCAGCACGTACCCAAGCCCCCGAAGGGTGGTTATCCGCACGCCGCTGCCGGTCAGCTTCTTACGCAGCCGGTGAATATAGAGATCGATGCTTTCAGGGCTGACGTCGTCGTTCAGGCTGAACACCTGGTCGAAAAGCTGCTGTCGTGAAACCGGACGGGTCCGGCGGTGCATCAGCACTTTCAGCAGAGAGAGCTCCCGCGGCGTCAGGGAAAGCGGTTCATCGCGCAGCAGGAAAAAGCCCTCGTCGTCATACTCCAGCTCCCCAAGGCGCTGGCGCTCCTGCGTTCGACCCTCGCTTCGGCGCAACAGGGCGCGCAGACGCGCGTCAAGCTCCTCCAGCTCAAAAGGTTTTGGCAGATAGTCATCTGCCCCGGCGTTCAGTCCCTTCACCCGATCCGCCACGTTGCTGCGGGCGGTAAGAAACAGCACCGGCAGCGTCTGCCCCCGTTTTCTGAGGCGGTGGACCACTTCCAGGCCGTCAAAACCGGGCATGCCGATGTCCAGAATAGCGACCGCGTAGTTTTCACCCTGCAGCAGATGGTCGGCGGCACGTCCGTCGGAGACGCAGTCCACGGCAAAGCCTTCCTGCACCAGCGCTTTCTCCAGCCAGTGAGCCAGCTCACGATTATCTTCTGCGAGTAAGAGACGCATGTCACATCCTGTAAAGTTGGTGTCCCGTTGAAAGGGAAATGAAAGGTTATTGTTTTAACAATCACGCAACGGAACCGCTACAAGGTGGTTCACATAATCAGAAAAAAAGACCCGTACCCCCGGCGTGAGGATAAACGATGAAAAAACAATTACTTTCTACCCTTGCTGCAAGCGTGTTGCTGTTGAGTACCTCTGTCGTTCAGGCCCAGGACGCTCCGTCCCGTACCGAATGTATCGCCCCGGCCAAACCGGGCGGCGGTTTCGATCTCACCTGCAAGCTTATTCAGGTCAGCCTGCTGGAGACGAAGGCCATTGAGAAACCGATGCGCGTCACCTACATGCCAGGCGGCGTGGGCGCGGTGGCCTATAACGCGATTGTCGCGCAACGTCCGGCGGAAGCGGGAACGGTGGTGGCCTTCTCCGGCGGCTCGCTGCTGAACCTGTCGCAGGGCAAGTTTGGCCGCTACGGTGTGGACGACGTGCGCTGGCTGGCGACCGTCGGCACCGACTACGGAATGATTGCCGTGCGTGCCGATTCCCCGTGGAATTCCCTGAAAGATCTGCTGACCGCTATGGAAAAAGATCCGAACAGCGTGGTGATTGGCGCAGGGGCGTCTATCGGCAGCCAGGACTGGATGAAAGCGGCCCTTCTCGCCCAGCAGGCGAAGGTTGACCCGCACAAGATGCGCTACGTGGCCTTTGAGGGTGGCGGCGAACCGGTCACTGCGCTGATGGGCAACCACGTTCAGGCCGTTTCCGGCGATCTCAGCGAGATGGTGCCGTACCTGAGCGGGGATAAAATCCGCGTGCTGGCGGTCTTCTCGGAAAACCGTCTGCCGGGCCAGCTGGCGAACGTCCCGACCGCCAAAGAGCAGGGTTATAACCTGGTCTGGCCGATCATCCGCGGCTTCTTCGTCGGGCCAAAAGTGACCGACGCCGAGTACCAGTGGTGGGTCGACGCGTTCAACAAACTCCAGCAGACGGAAGAATTTAAGAAACAGCGCGATCTGCGCGGACTGTTTGAGTTTAACCTGACCGGTAAGCCACTGGATGAGTACGTCAAAAAACAGGTGAATGACTACCGCGAACAGGCGAAAGCCTTTGGCCTGGCGAAATAACCGGAGGCGCTATGAGCGATCGTATTTTTGCCGGGATATGGCTGCTGCTCTGCGTAGGCGGGATGTTTGTCGCCTGGCAGATCCACAGCGAATACAGCTATGAACCCGTGGGACCCCGCCCTTTCCCGATGGGCATCGTCGGCCTGATGCTGCTCTGCTCGGTGGCGCTGCTGCTTCGCCACCCGGATACCGTCGAGTGGCCGCCGCGTCGCATTCTGCAGCGTCTGCTGGTGATGGTGATTGTCCTGCTGATGTATGCCTGGGGCTTTGAGTGGCTCGGCTTCCCGGTGGCGACCGCCATTCTGACGATGGTCATCGGCATGCTGTTTAACGCCACCCTCCCCGTGGCGGGGATCTCTGGCGTGGTGATGGGGATTTTACTGTGGTACGCCTTTGACCGCCTGCTGGACGTGACGTTACCGCTCGGCGCCTGGCTTAATTAACGGAGCACGCTATGGATACCTGGATTTACCTCTCGCAGGGGTTCGCCGTGGCGATGACCCCGGAAAACCTGGTGATCGCCCTGATCGGCTGTTTCGTGGGCACGATTGTCGGCCTGCTGCCGGGCCTTGGGCCGATCAACGGCGTGGCGATTTTACTCCCGCTGGCGTTTGCCCTGCATCTGCCTGCGGAATCGGCGCTGATCCTGCTGGCAACGGTCTACATCGGCTGTGAATATGGCGGACGCATTTCGTCGATCCTGCTTAACGTGCCGGGGGATGCGGCGGCGATCATGACCGCGCTGGACGGCTACCCAATGGCGCGGCAGGGACGCGGCGGCGTGGCGCTCTCCATCTCTGCGGTCAGTTCATTCTTTGGCTCACTGATTGCCATTGGCGGCATCATTCTGTTCGCTCCTGCGCTGGCCCAGTGGTCGCTGGCGTTTGGTCCGGCAGAATATTTTGCCCTGATGGTGTTCGCCATTGCCTGCCTCGGCAGCATGATGGCGCAAAATCCGCTGAAGTCGTTTTTATCCGCGCTGATTGGCTTAGGGTTAGCCACCGTCGGCGTGGATGCCAACACCGGGGTCTATCGCTTTACCTTCGACAGCGTTCACCTGTCCGATGGCGTGCAGTTCATTGTCGTCGTGATCGGCCTGTTCTCTGTCTCTGAGATCTTACTGATGCTGGAGCATACCAGCAGCGGGCAGACGCTGGTGCGCAAAACCGGCCGGATGCTCTTCAGCGCTAAAGAGGGCGCGCAGTGCATCGGCGCCACGCTGCGCTCGTCGGTGATTGGCTTCTTCGTCGGCATCCTGCCGGGCGCCGGGGCCACTATCGCCAGCGCCATCACCTACATGACCGAGAAGAAGATCAGCGGCAATAGCGACAGCTTTGGTAAAGGCGATATTCGCGGCGTCGCCGCGCCTGAGGCGGCCAATAACGCCTCGGCCTGCGGCTCGTTTATCCCGATGCTGACCCTGGGCGTGCCGGGATCCGGCACCACGGCGGTGATGATGGGCGCGCTGACGCTCTATAACATTACGCCCGGCCCGGCGATGTTTACCGAGCAGCCTGATATTGTCTGGGGGCTGATTGCCGCGCTGCTGATCGCCAACGTGATGCTGCTGGTGATGAATATCCCGCTGATTGGGCTGTTCACCCGCATGCTGACGATTCCGCTGTGGTTCCTGGTGCCCGCCATTGCCGCCGTCTCTGCGGTGGGGGTTTACGCGGTGCACAGCACCACGTTTGACCTCGTGCTGATGGTGGTCCTCGGCGTGTTCGGCTACATCTTGCGAAAAATGCACTTCCCAATGTCTCCGCTGATTTTGGGCTTTGTGCTGGGTGAGATGCTGGAGCAGAACCTGCGCCGCGCCCTGTCCATCAGCAACGGTAATGTGTCGATACTGTGGGACAGCAGCGTCGCGAAGGTTCTGTTAGCGCTCGCGGTCATGGTGATTGTGGTGCCGCCGGTGTTGCGCCTGCTGCGTCGTCGCCAGCGCAAACCGGAGCCGGATATCGGCTAACTATACCAACAGCTGGGCATTGACCCACTGCTTTAACGCCTGGCGGGAGATCTTAATCCCGCCATTTTTTAGCTCAGCCGGCAGCACCAGCCAGTGAACGGGCTGCTCAAAGCGCGCCAGCCTGCCCTGTACCCAGGTCGGGAAACGGGTGATATCCGTTCCCGGCTCGCACTCCACCACCGCCACCGGACGCTGTCCAAACTCGGCGTCATCCAGCGGGACGATAAACACCTGGTTAATCTGCGGATGCGCGGCGATAACGCGCTCCAGCGATTCCGGCTGGATCCCCTCTCCACCGCTGAAAAAGAGATTGTCCATGCGGCCTAAAATCGTCAGACGGTCGCCATGCCATTCCCCACGATCGCGAGTGGCAAACCAGCCTTGCGCGTTGGTCAGCGGTATCAGGGCGCCGTCCCGCCAGTAGCCGGAAGCCATGCTCTGCGCTTTGATCCAGACTTCACCGTTAACGACCTGCACCTCTCTGCCCGGCAGTGCACGGCCCACGTCCGGATCGCCGTCAGCCTCTTTTGCGCAGACGGTAGAGGCAAACTCGGTGAGGCCGTAGCCGCAGTACGTCCGAACGCCCTGTTCCCGGGCCTTTTGCGTCAGCGTCACGGGAATGGCCGCCCCGCCGAGCAGCACCGCTTTCAGTGCGATGTGGCTTTCGCTATTCAGGAGACGCCAGAGCTGGGTCGGCACCAGCGAGGCGTGGGTGCAGCCGCGTAGCGCCTGCTCCAGCGGCTGCTTCTCGCGCACGGTTAAGAGCGCACCGGCCTGCAGCCAGCGCCATAAAATCCCCTGGCCGGAAACGTGAAACAGCGGCAGCGAAAGCATCCAGTCGTCATTATCCCCGTAGGGCATCAGCGACAGCACGCCGAGGGCGCTGGCAAGATGGGCGGCACAGGTATGCACCGCCGCCTTCGGCAGCCCGGTGGAGCCGGAGGTGAGCGTCATGGTGGCCAGCCGCGACGGCTGCCACGCAGCGCAGTACGCATCCGCTGGCTCGCACATGCTCAGGCCGTGAAGGCCGTCGTAGCTGCCGTCCAGCACCAGCGCAAAGCGCAGCGTCATCTGCGGGATCAGCACGTCGAGCAGCGGGCGCGGCAGCTGCGGATTAACGGGAAGAATACGTGCCCCGCACTGAAGCAGCGCCAGCCATGCCAGCAGCGTTTGCGGGTGGTTATAGGCCAGCAGCAGTACGCCGTCGCCCTCCGCCACGCCCTGCTGGTGAAACCCTGCCGCAAGGCGGTCGACGCGCACGCACAACTGCTGCCAGGTGAGCGCTTCATCATTCAGCCTCAGGGCCGGTTTATCGGCAAAAAGCGCGCGCCAGTGACGCCAGGGCCAGTCGGTAAAACTCATAGCAACGGCTCCAGCGCCTCTGCGTCGAGGCACGGCAGCGTGCTGGCAGGCCACTCGCGGAGAAGCTGAGCCTGCATCAGGTTCAGCGTGTCGAGGCCGGGAACCGTGTCCGGCGTTAACCAGGCGGCAATGCGCGCCAGCTGGGTCAGCCCCAGGCTGGACTCTATCGACGAGCTGATCACCGCCGTCAGCCCCAGCGCGTGCGCCGCCGAGACCTGCTCGCGCACCTTCGCCAGGCTGCCGGTTAGCGTCGGCTTAATCACCACCGCGCTGACGCCGGGCTCGGCGACAAATTCAAAATCGTCCTCGCGCAGGCTTTCATCCCAGGCGATGGCGATCCCCGTTTCGCGGGCAAAGGCGCGCGAGTCATCGCGGGTTTTGCACGGTTCTTCGAGGAAGGCAATGCGGCTGCGGTACGCCGGGTTGACGTACTTGGCGAACTGCTGCGCCTTAAGCGGCGTCCACGCGCGGTTGGCATCCAGACGCAGGTGCAGATCGGGAATTGCTTCCAGCAGCAGGTTGGCGACCATGCCGTCACGCACCGCTTCGTAGAGACCGACTTTGATTTTCGCCACTTTCTCGCCCGGCATGGCGGCGAGCAGCGCGAACAGCTCGTCCGGGTCGCCCGTGCAGAGCGGTGCCGCGCGATAGTTAGCCTCTTCCGGCAGGCTACCGTCCAGCTCCGCCAGCGCGCAGCTGATGCCAAAGGCGGCGGAAGGTGCGTCCGGTAACGCCGGGTTTGCGCCCTCACGCCACGCCTTTACCCACGTCAGCAATGCAGACTGCGCCTCATCCAGCGACTCCAGGCTAAATCCCGGCAGAGGCGAAATCTCGCCCCAGCCTTCCTGCTCGTCCTGCTGCAAATGCACGAAGAAGCCGTCACGGGTTTTTAAACGCCGTTCACGCAGCACCACGCCCGCGTCCATCGGTATCTGCCAGCGGTAAACCTGCGCGCGACGCATTACGGGTTCCGTTTGTATTTGCTGAAGTCCGGCTGGCGTTTTTCGTTAAACGCGTTGCGTCCTTCCTGACCCTCTTCGGTCATGTAGAACAGCATGGTGGCGTTGCCCGCCAGCTCCTGCAGACCCGCCTGACCGTCACAGTCGGCGTTCAGGGCCGCCTTCAGGCAGCGCAGCGCCATCGGGCTGTTTTGCAGCATCTCTCGGCACCAGCGCACGGTCTCTTTTTCGAGATCGGCAAGCGGCACCACGGTATTCACCAGGCCCATATCCAGCGCTTCCTGTGCGTTGTACTGGCGGCACAGGAACCAGATTTCGCGGGCTTTTTTCTGCCCGACGATGCGCGCCATGTAAGAGGCACCCCAGCCGCCGTCGAAGGAGCCCACTTTCGGGCCGGTCTGGCCGAAGATGGCGTTTTCAGCAGCGATGGTCAGGTCGCACATCATGTGCAGCACGTGGCCGCCGCCGATGGAGTAGCCCGCCACCATCGCGACAACCGGTTTCGGGCAGGTGCGGATCTGGCGCTGGAAATCCAGCACGTTCAGGTGGTGCGTACCCGCATCGTCCTGGTATCCGCCGTAGTCGCCGCGCACCTTCTGATCGCCACCGGAGCAGAAGGCCTTCTCGCCTTCACCGGTCAGCACGATCACGCCGATATTGTCGTCGTAGCGCGCATCCGCCAGGGCCTGAATCATCTCTTTGACGGTCAGCGGACGGAAGGCGTTACGCACCTGCGGACGGTTGATGGTGATTTTGGCAATGCCGTCGGCGGATTTGTGGTAACGAATGTCGGTGTAGCCTTCGGAGCAGTCCTGCCATTCAACCGGCGCATAAAGCATGTGTTCATCAGGATAGATCATAGAGTGTCCTTTATTCGAAGACGCAGTATCTGAGCCAGACTCGCGGCAACCGCGTCGGGGTTTTCCCGGTGGGCGTTGTGTCCGGCGTTTGGAATCGCATGGCGAACGGCGTCCAGTTCAGCGGCCAGGGCCGCGAACTTCTGGTCACGTTCACCGTAGAGATAGTCAAAAGGGAAATTGCATACGCTAATCGCGGCACGCAAATCGGGCTGCACGGCCAGCGACGTTGCTTCGAGCATCTTCGCCAGCGTCGCGCCGTTGTTCTGGCTGCGCAGGGCAATAAGCGCCTTGCGCTGGTGGTCAGTGAGGGAAGCAAATACCGGCTGTTGATACCAGTCGGTAAAGACCTTTTCCAGCGGTTCGGTGCAAAAACGCGTCGCCCAGCGGCGGTCGGATGTCCACCGCGCGTGACGCTCATCCTCATCCTGCAGGCCCGGATGTCCACCTTCAACGATCACCCCCAGCAGCCCCTTTGGCTGCTGGCAGGCATGAAACATCGCAATGCGGCCGCCGAGGGAGTACCCCACCAGCCAGTGGTTCAGTATGTTGTAACTAAGCAGAGTTCGGGTAAGTAACGTGCTCATCTCGTCGAACCCCGTCACGGCAATATCCCCGGACGCACCGTGGCCCGGCAGGTCAAGATAGAGCCGGGAATACTCGCCGAGTGGCTTCCCGACAGACTGCCACTCGCGGCAGTCGCCGGAAAAACCGTGCAAAAAGACCAGCCAGGGATAGCCCGGTTTTCCGGCCTGCTGCACACCCGAGAGGATCACAGCTGGCTCACCTGCGCCAGCAGGCTTTGCAGTGTCTGCGCGCCATCGGCCTCGTTCACCACCAGCTCAATCAGCGTCGCGCCCGGCTGCTTCCAGGCGGTGCTTAACGCCGCTTCCAGCTGTTCCCAGCTTTCCGGGCGATGGTATTTCAGGCTGAACATCGCCGCGGCGTGTTCAAACTGCACGTTCTGCGGCATCAGGTAGAAGCGCTCGCGCTCGCTCTGGGGCGTTGGCAACAGGGAGAAAATCTGCCCGCCGTTGTTGTTGACCACAATCAGCACAAACGGCGCGGACGCCTGACGCAGTAGCGCCAGCGCGTTGAGATCGTAGAGCGCGGAAAGATCGCCCACGATCGCCAGCGTCGATTTCGCGCTGGCGCGCTGCACCCCCGCCGCCGTCGAGATCAGCCCGTCGATGCCGCTGGCACCGCGGTTGCTGTACACCGGGTAGCCCGCCGGCAGCTTCGAAAAGGCATCGATCAGCCGCACGACCAGGCTGTTACCGACAAACAGCTGCCCCTGTTCTGGCAGGTATTGGCGAATACGGTGCGCCAGCCCGGCCTCGCTGAATGTCTCACAGCGCGCTTTGGTGATTTCCCACGCCTGACGCGACAGCTCAGGGATCGCCACCGCCCAGGGCTGACGTTTTTCCGCCGGGTGCAGTTCCAGCCAGCTATCAATTTTGCTCACCAGACGACGGCCGCGATGGTGCGCCGGGTCGAGCCGCCCTTCCAGCGCGTCCACCACCCAGTACTCTTCCGGCGTGCAGGTCGCCTGCCACTGCAGCAGACGTTTTCCGGTCAGGCTTGCGCCGATCTGGACCACAATCTGCGCCTGCGAAAGCTCAGTAACCGCTTTCGCGTTACCCAGCCAGAGATCGGCGCACGGCAGCGGCTGGCCGGTCTGGGAAAGCACGTCGCCAATCAGCGGCCAGCCGAGGGTTTGCGCCCATTCGGCGACGAGCCTGCCTTCGGCGGCGCTCATGCGCCCGGCGATGACCACGCCTCGCTTCTGCCGCCAGAAGAACCAGTCGCGCTGTTTCGCGCTCTCAAGATGCGTCTGCTCGCGCAGCCACGGCTTTTCGCTCTGCCACCATTCGCCGAGCGACCGCTGCCAGTCAAGGCCGATATCGTCCAGCTCGCCGTACAGCGGCTCGGCAAACGGGCAGTTGATATGCAGCGCCCCGCTGCGCAATGTCGCCATGGCGTGATCGACGGTGGAGACCAGCCAGCTTGCAGGAATATCCTGGGTGGGACGCGGTAACGAAACCGTCTGCGAAGGGTGCGTAGAAAAAAGTCCGGGCTGGCGAATAGCCTGATTGGCGCCGCAGTCGATTAGCTCAGGCGGACGGTCGGCCGTCAGCAGGATCAGTTTTTCACCGGTTAACCCGGCTTCAATCAGGGCCGGATAGAGGTTCGCCACGGCGGTACCGGAAGTGACAATCACCGCCACGGGTTCTTTGCTGACCTTCGCCAGCCCGAGCGCGAGATGCCCCAGGCCTCGCTCATCAAAGTGGGTGTGGTGAACAAACGCCCGGTTTTCAGCCGCCGCCAGCGTCAGCGGCGTTGAGCGAGAACCCGGTGCAATACACACGTGCCTGACGCCATGGCGCGTCAGGGCTTCAAGGATCACCGCCGCCCAGCGTCGGTTAAAAGAACTTACTGACATGAGATTGTCCGGTATCAAGAATGCGACACAGTATAAATAATAGAAAAAATTGGAATTTTGATATGAATCGGGATTGCGCGAATCAGTATTAATCCCTTAGGAGCAGAGAGTGCAATCCGGCGGCTTTGTTTTCGATCTCCTGCCACTCCTGCTCCGGGTCAGAGCCGCTGACAATGCCCGCTCCGGCGTAAAGCCGCAGAGCGTCTTCCTGTACGCGCGCCGAGCGCAGCGCCACGCAGAATTCGCTTTGTTGGGGGGATAAATACCCGGCCGAACCGGCGTACCACTCGCGGTTAAAGGGTTCAACGTGCTGAATAAACTCGCGCGCTGGCTGTCGCGGAAGCCCGGCAACCGCCGCCGTCGGCTGTAGCACGTGCAGGCACAGCTCATCGTCGGCCTGCTTGAGCTCGGTCCAGATACAGCGGCGTAAGTGCTGCACTTTGCGCAGGCGGACGACCTGAGCCGGCAACACCTCCAGCGTCTGCGTATGGTGTTGAAGACGCTGGCAGATATCTTCCACCACCAGCATATTTTCGCGCTGGTTTTTATCGTCATTCAGCAGCCACTCGCCCAGACGCTGCGCCTGTTTATCGTCAGTATGGCTGGCGACGGTGCCCGCCAGCGCTTCGGTGCGCAGCAGCTTGCCGCGCCGCCGCCAGAGACGCTCGGGCGTGGAGCCGAGAAACGCGTTGCTGGCGTCGAATATCATGCAGAAATGATAGCAGTTTAAATTCAGGGCGCGGCTGGCGGCCATCAGCGCGACGGGGTTAACGCGCTGTTTACACTGCAGGTCGGTTGCTCGGGCGAGAACGACCTTTTCGAAATCACCGCGTGCAATCGTCTCTGTCGCTTTGCCGATAAGGCTAAGCCATTGCGGTTTTTCCGGGTGATGGGTTTCGCGCTCAACCTGCACGGAGAGCGGACGGATCGGTCTGGCGGGAAGCAGTTGCTGTAAGAACGCCCGCGCGGTGTCGGCATCGTCCTCAAGCGAGCTGTCGCTCCACAGCTGCAGACGCAACGTGGCGTTGCCAGCGGTACGTCGCCACAGCAGACGCGGTAAAAAGAGGCTGCCCTGCTCCGGGTTAAACGCGTTCAGGCCGCAGATTCGGGTATCTTCAGGGGCGTGTTGCGCACTTAAAAACTGCGAGGCTAACGCCAGAGAGGAAAATTGGACCACCGCTCCCAGCGCGGCCAGCTCTTCATCGCCGTTACGCTGTTGCCAGTAAAACTGGGGATAGCACTGCTGCTCGCCCAGCCAGGCGAGGGGATCGAAGGCATCGTTTAACGGGAAAGACACGTCGAAATGACGCAGGCCGGATGTGGCAGGTAACGCTTGCGAAAGATGGCTACGCAATTGTTCCAGCGCGAGGAAAATCGAATTCACGCGAACCTCTCCCTGTTAAAACCTCATATTATACGGGGTACCATAAGAAATATCAGTACCCACGTATAGGGAGTGGTTAAACGGCTTAACGACGGGCCAGCAGCAGACCCAGCACCAGCCCTACGGCTGCGCCCACCCCAATGCCCTGCCACGGTTTTTCATGGACGTAATCATCGGCACGATAAACCGCTTTTTTGGCGCGGTAGTAGTAAGTATCAGACGCATGGCTGACGCGGTTTTTAACGTCGTGGAGCGCCTGCTCGGCACGGGCTTTCAGCTCGATATACTTCTGATCGGCAGGGTCGCCCGAGGAACGTAACACCTCTTCCAGCGTTTCGCTCAGTAAGGTCAGGTCGTCGTCGATACGGGTATCCCAGGATTGAAATGACATATTTTTCTCCATGTTAGTACACCAGTCCGCTAACTATAGACAACGACGCGCCATTATGCCTGTTTCGCTTCCCGCGCCATGCCGATGTGCGGAATACCGTCTTCGTCGTACACCTCGGTGACCGGCATAAAACCGAAATGACCGTAGAAGGATTGCAGGTGCGCCTGCGCGCCCAGGTATAACGCCTTGTCCGGCCACTGTTTCTGGCATGACTCCAGCGTTTTTTCCATCAGCTGATAGCCCAGTTTCTCACCCCGAGCGTTACCGCTGATAATGACGCGGCCTATCACCACGGGCTCGACATCGTCCTCGCTTTTCAGAATCCTCGCATACGCCACCAGCTCGTTATCCTTCCAGCCGAGGATATGGCGGTTTTCGCCAACGAGGTCATCGCCGTCGATGTCCTGATACGGGCACGTCTGTTCAACCACAAACACTTCGCAGCGCAGTTTAAGCAGCGCGTAGAGCGAATGAACGGTGAGCTCACTATGATGTAAATCTTGCCACTGGATCATCTCTTTCTCCTTCCTGGGGTTCATCACGTTATACTAAACCCCTCCCCGTTCGGCAAAGGGCTGATTGCGTTATGGAACTGATTTTTCTGGGTACGTCCGCTGGCGTGCCAACCCGCTCACGAAACGTGACGGCAATTCTGCTGGATCTTAAGCACCCCACCCGCGGCGGGCTGTGGCTGTTTGACTGCGGTGAAGGGACGCAGCATCAACTGCTGCACACCGCGTATCACCCCGGCAAGCTGGATAAAATTTTTATTACTCACCTGCACGGCGACCATCTGTTTGGCCTGCCGGGCCTGCTGTGCAGCCGCTCCATGGCCGGCAACGCCAATCCGCTGACGATTTACGGTCCTGCGGGTGTGCGTGAATTTGTTGAAACCGCGCTGCGCCTGAGCGGATCATGGACGGATTATCCGCTGGAGATCGTTGAGATTAGCGAAGGCCTGGTTTTCGATGACGGTGATTATAAGGTGAGCGCTCAGCCGCTAAATCATCCCGTTGAGTGCTATGGCTATCGCATTGAAGCGCATGACAAACCCGGCGCGCTGGACGCCGCCGCGCTGATGGCCGCTGGCATAAAACCCGGACCGCTGTTCCAGCGCCTGAAGCACGGCGAGACCGTCACGCTGGAGGACGGTCGCGTCATCAACGGTCAGGATTATCTCGCCGCGCCCGAGCCGGGCAAGAAGCTGGCTATCTTTGGCGACACGGCGCCGTGCCCTGCCGCCCTTCAGCTTGCCCGGGGCGTTGACGTGATGGTGCACGAAGCCACGCTGGAAACGACGATGGAAGAGAAAGCCAACGGCCGCGGCCATAGCTCAACGCGTCAGGCGGCGCAGCTTGCCCGCGACGCGGGCGTCGGGAGGCTGATCGTCACTCACGTCAGTTCCCGCTACGACGCGCGGGGGTGTGCAAGCCTGCTGGCAGAGTGCCTGGCGGTGTTCCCGGCGTGCGAGCTGGCCGAAGATTTCGCTAAGGTCAGCGTTTAGCCCTTCATTTTTCTCTCAGAATGCCGATAACGATTAAAAGGTCAGCATTTCTCTCGAGGGTAGAATGGATAATTTCCAGAAAGATATTGATGACAGGGCGAATCTCACCCTGTCGAACCGTTTTGAACTGTTGCTGTTCCGTCTTGGCACCTCTCTGAACGAAAATAAATCCGAGCTGTTTGGCATTAACGTCTTTAAGCTGCGTGAAATTGTGCCGATGCCGGAATTCACAAAACCCGCCGGGATGAAATCACCGCTGATGGGGATGGTGAATATTCGCGATCAGGTGATCCCGGTGATCGACCTGGCCGCCGTGGCGGGCTGTAAGCCTACCACCGGGCTGAACATCCTGCTTATCACCGAATATGCCCGCAGCGTGCAGGCCTTTGCCGTGGAGTCGGTTGAAAACATCATGCGTCTGGACTGGAAGCAGGTGCACGCGGCGGAGACCGCCGTCAGCGGCCGCTATATCACCAGCATTGCCTGCCTGGATGAGAAAACGGATACCAACGATCTGGCGATGGTGCTGGACGTTGAGCAGATCCTCTATGACATCACCCCGGCCAACCACGATCTGCACGCCACCAATCTGAAAACCACCAAGTTCAACATCAAGCCGGGCGCAGTCGCGATTGTGGCGGAAGATTCCAAAGTGGCGCGTTCGATGCTGGAGAAAGGTCTGCAGGCGATGGAGATCCCAGCGCAGCTGCACATCACCGGCAAAGACGCGTGGGAAAAAATTGGCGTCCTGGCCGCACAGGCGCAGGCTGAGGGCGTGCCGATCACCGATAAGATCGCGCTGGTGCTGACCGACCTCGAAATGCCGGAGATGGACGGATTTACGCTGACGCGCAAAATCAAAACCGACCCGGTTCTGAAGGATATTCCGGTAGTGATCCACTCCTCCCTTTCCGGCAACGCCAACGAAGATCATATTCGCAAGGTGAAGGCGGACGGGTACGTGGCGAAGTTTGAGCTGAACGAGCTGTCGTCGGTGATTGAGGAAGTGCTGGATCGTTCGATGAAGAAGATTGGCGGGCCGTTGATTAGCCGGAAGCAGCTGGCTTAAGTCCTGTGCGGGCTGGTGCCCTCACCCCATCCCTCTCCCACAGGGAGAGGGCGCAAACCATAAAAAACCCGCCAAGGCGGGTTTTTTGTTTTTACATTAATGGCATCGCTCGCTGCACGATATCAATCAGCGGCTGCGGATAGATACCGAAGATCAGCACCAGCAGCGCGGAGATTAGCACCACGATACCACCGGCGCTGTACTGCCAGTTGCCTGGAGCATCGCGGTTGAGCTGTTGAGGCGCGCTCAGGTACAGGCTCACGGCCACGCGCAGGTAGTAGTAGAGGCCAATCGCGGAGCCGATAACGACACCGGCAGTCAGCCACCACAGGTGCGCCTGCACACCGACGGCCAGCACGTAGAACTTACCGATAAAGCCCAGCGTCATCGGGATACCCGCCAGAGAGAGCATCATCACGGTCATTACCGCGGACAGAATTGGACGGTGCCAGAACAGACCACGGTAGGAGAACAGTGAATCGGCATCCGGACCACGGTACGGGCTGGACATCAGGCTTACCACGCCGAAGGCGCCGAGGCTGCTGAACAGGTAACCGGCCAGATACACGCCCACGGCTTCCATCGACATCTCACCGCTCTGCAGCGCAATCAGCGCCACCAGCAGGTAGCCCAGATGAGAGATGGACGAGTAGCCCAGCAGACGCTTGATGTTGGTCTGGCTCAGCGCCATCAGGTTACCGAAGATGATGGAGACGAACGCGATGATGCCCAGCACCACGCGAACGGCTTCACTATCACCCACCGGCGCGTACAGGAACAGACGCATGACCACACCGAAGATAGCGATTTTGCTCGCCGTCGCCAGGAAGGTCGACACCGGAGCAGGCGCACCCTGGTATACGTCTGGCGTCCACAGGTGGAACGGAACCAGAGAGAGCTTGAAGCCGAGGCCAACGATCATCATGCCCAGACCCGCCAGCAGCAGCGGCTCATGGAGCATGCCGTCGCCGAGGCTCTTGCCGAGCGCCATGAAGGAGAGGTTACCGGACTGAGCGTACAGCAGCGCAATACCAAACAGCAGGAAGGATGACGCGGCAGCAGACAGAATGGTGTACTTGATGCTCGCTTCCAGAGAGCGCTTCTGACGGAAGGCGTAACCAATCAGGCCGAACAGCGGCAGAGAGATCAGCTCAATACCGAGGAACAGCGCGGCCAGATGGTTGGCATTCGCCAGCAGAATGCCGCCCAGCGCGGCAATCAGTACCAGCAGGTAAAACTCTTCTTTGTTGTCGTTGTAGCCTTCGAGCCACGGGTAAGCAAAGGTACAGGTTGCCAGGCTCGCCAGCAGCACCAGCCCGGTATACAGCATGGCGTAACCGTCAACGCGCATCAGCGGGGTGACGTCCATCGCCCCGCCCTGGCCAACAAACCAGAGTGAGACTAACGCGGCATTCAGGCCGATGACCGACAGCGTGGCATTCAGGAAGTGATTGCGTCGCCACGCAATGGAGAGCATCACAACCACCACCGTCAATCCGACGATCAGCAGCGGTAGCAGCGCGATCAGTTGTTGTGGAGTTATTGTCATGGCGAATTACGGCCTTGTAGTAGAAACAGAATTAACAAACCACTGCTGGATATTGCCCATCGCGCTGTGCGAGGTATCCAGAATCGGCTGCGGGAAGAAGCCCAACAGCACCAGCAGTACGACCAGCAGCAGGATGATGAACAGCTCACGCAGCGACATCCCCGGCAGTTCTTGTGCAGCAATTTCGCTCTTCGCTTTACCGAAGTAAGCGCGGTGCAGCATCGCCAGCGAGTAAACGGAAGCGAACACCAGACCAAAGGTGGAGATCACGGTAATCACCGGTACCACTTTGAAGCTGCCGAACAGAATCATGAATTCGCCGACGAAGTTACCGGTGCCCGGCATTCCCAGGGTAGCCACCGCGAAGAACATGGAGAGCGCTGGCAGCCATTTAATTTTGCTCCACAGACCACCCATCATACGCATGTCGCGGGTATGCAGACGTTCGTACAGCTGGCCGCACAGGATGAAGAGACCGGCTGCGGACAGACCGTGCGCAATCATCTGGATCACCGCGCCCTGGTACGCCAGCTGGCTGCCGGTGTAGATAGCAATCAGCACGAAGCCCATGTGGGAAACGGAGGTATAAGCAATCAGACGCTTGATGTCGTATTGCGTGAAGGCCATCCAGGCACCGTAGAAGATACCGATCACACCCAGCCACATGGCAATCGGTGCGAACTCCGCGGAGGCATTCGGGAACAGCGGCAGTGCGAAACGCAGCAGACCGTAGGCCGCCGTTTTCAGCAGGATGCCCGCCAGGTCAACGGAACCCGCCGTTGGTGCCTGGGAGTGCGCGTCTGGCAGCCAGCCGTGCAGAGGAACCACCGGCATTTTCACCGCGAAGGCAATGAAGAAGCCCAGCATCAGCAGGTATTCAACGCCGTGTGACATCGGGGTCTTCAGCAGGTCTTCATAGTTGAAGGTCCAGGTGCCGGTTGCGTTGTGATGAACGAACACCAGCGCCAGAATGGCAATCAGCATTACCAGACCGCTCGCCTGGGTATAGATGAAGAACTTGGTTGCCGCCGTGATACGCGTTTTACCGTCGGACGCCTTGTGGCCCCACAGCGCGATCAGGAAGTACATCGGCACCAGCATCATCTCCCAGAAGAAGAAGAACAGGAACATGTCGATGGCAAGGAACACGCCGATCACGCCGCCCAGGATCCACATCAGGTTCAGGTGGAAGAAGCCCTGGTATTTTTCGATTTCTCGCCAGGAGCAGAGTACCGCCAGAACGCCGAGCAGACCGGTCAGCACCACCATCAGCAGCGACAGACCGTCAATCGCCAGGTGGATCGTAATGCCGAAACGCGGGATCCACGGCAGGATGAACTCAGACTGCCACTGCGGAATGCCCGCAGACTGGGTCAGTGAGTAACCGCCCTGCAACCACAGTTGCAGGCCAAGCGCGAGCGTCAATCCCATGGTGATCAGCGCGATCCAGCGCGGCATCTTCACGCCAAAGCGTTCGGTCTGCCAGCACAGGAAGCCGCCGATGAAGGGAATTAATATTAGCCAGGGTAGTAACATGGCGATTTACATTCCTTTTTAAGGCCCCCAGCAGGGGCCTGATTTTCAACGAATTCGAATAAAATTCACTTAACGATCAACGCAATACCATCAGCAGCGCCAGCACGACAACCGCACCAATGCTCATGGACGCCACATACCAGCGCAGGTAACCGTTCTCGCTGTACAGCAGGCCTTTACCTGCAAAGCGGGAGAGGATCGCCGGGATGTTCATCAGGCTGTTCAGCGGGTCGCGCTTCAGCAGCCACGCAATGCCCAGGAACGGCTTAACGAAGATCATGTCGTACAGCCAGTCGAAGCCCCACGCGTTGTACCACCAGGTGCCAAGCAGGCGGCCCGGCGCACTGTTGGCCACGGCAGTGACCAGCGTACGTTTGCCCAGCCACAGCCATGCCGCAATCAGGATACCCGCGATAGCGACCACACCGGAGGTGATTTCAAGCGTCAGAACGCGACCGTGCTCAAGCTCGGTGGTGTCTGGCAGTACGCCCTGCAACGGTGGCACAATCATCGCGCCAACGAAGGTGGACAGTACCAGCAGCACAATCAGCGGCAGGTGGTGGGTAATCCCCTTCCCTGCGTGAGCGTGAATTTGTTCTTTACCGTGGAATACGATGAAAATCATACGGAAGGTATACAGGGAAGTCATGAACGCACCGACCAGACCCGCAACCATCAGATTGATATGACCATTCGCCATGGCACCCGCAAGGATTTCGTCCTTACTGAAGAAGCCCGCGGTGATCAGCGGCAGTGCCGCCAGCGCCGCGCCGCCCACCAGGAAGCAGACATAGACCAGCGGGATGGACTTACGCAGTCCGCCCATCTTGAAGATGTTCTGCTCGTGATGGCAGGCCAGAATCACCGAACCGGATGAGAGGAACAGCAGCGCTTTGAAGAACGCGTGCGTCATCAGGTGGAAAATGGCCGCGTCCCACGCCTGAACGCCCAGCGCGAGGAACATGTAGCCAATCTGGCTCATGGTGGAGTACGCGAGAACGCGCTTGATGTCGGTCTGAACCAGCGCGGCAAAGCCTGCCAGCACCAGCGTGACCGCACCGACGATACCCACCAGATGCAGAATTTCCGGAGTCATCAGGAACAGGCCATGGGTACGCGCAATCAGGTAGACACCGGCGGTAACCATGGTCGCGGCGTGGATCAGCGCGGAGACAGGGGTTGGACCCGCCATCGCGTCGGCAAGCCATGTCTGCAGCGGCAGCTGCGCGGATTTACCCACGGCACCACCCAGCAGCATCAGCGTTGCCCACCACAGCATGTTGTTGCCTGCGGCGAAGTGTGCTGGCGCCAGTTCCACCATTTCGCGGAAGTTCAGCGTGCCCAGTTCGTTGTAAAGAATGAACAGCGCGAACGCGAGGAAGACGTCACCCACGCGGGTCACGACGAACGCTTTCATGGCCGCTGCGCCATTCTTCGGATCGGTATAGTAGAAACCGATCAGCAGGTAAGAGCACAGGCCCACGCCTTCCCAGCCCAGATACATCAGCAGCAGGTTATCGGCCAGCACCAGAACGACCATGCTGGCAATAAACAGGTTGGTGTAGGCGAAGAAGCGGGAGTAACCCTCTTCACCGCGCATATACCAGGAGGCAAACATGTGGATCAGGAAGCCGACGCCGGTGACCACGGAGAGCATGGTCAGCGAGAGACCGTCCAGCACCAGGTTGAAACCGATGTTGAAATCACCGACCGACATCCAGGTCCACAGCGGCACGCTGAAAGGCTGGCGTCCGTTGTTAAAGAAGTCGATACCCGCATACGCTGTGACCAGCGCGGCCAGGCCGACAGAGCCCATGCCAACGGTCGCGGACAGATTCTCAGACCAGCGGCCGCGAGAAAACGCCAGCAGCACGAAGCCAATCAGCGGAAAAATAATGGTTAAGGCAAGCATGTTCATCCACGCAACTCACTTACTGAATCGATGTTCAGATTCTGGCGGCGACGATGGAGCTGCAGCAACAGCGCCAGGCCAATACTCGCTTCAGCAGCCGCGAGGCTGATGGCGAGAATGTACATCACCTGACCATCGGTCTGGCCCCAGTAGCTTCCGGCGACCACGAAGGCCAGCGCGGAGGCGTTAATCATGATTTCCAGGCCGATCAGCATAAACAGCAGATTGCGGCGGATAACCAGACCGGTCAGACCCAGAACGAATAAAATCGCAGCGAGGATCAGTCCATGTGTTAAGGGGATCATGCGCGCTCCTCCGTTTTTCTTTTCGCGCGGTCGTCAGTGCGGTTGCTCAGCACCTCGCCAGCACGCTCTTCGCGGCCAACGTGGAAAGCCACAACCAGGCCTGCCAGCAGCAGCATAGAGGCCAGTTCCACCGCCAGAACGTATGGGCCAAAGAGCGTGATACCCACCTCTTTCGCACCAATTGGCGTGCCGTCGATGCCCTGATCGTTGACGCCCAGAATGGCGTAAACGATCACCACCAGCATGATGGCCGACAAAATTGCCGGGCCAATCCACACCTGCGGTTTTAACCACTGACGTTCCTGCTCAATTTCAGAGCCGCCCAGGTTCAGCATCATCACGACGAACACGAACAGCACCATGATGGCCCCGGCGTAAACGATGATCTCCAGCGCACCGGCGAAGTGCGCGCCCAGCGCGAAGAACACCCCGGAAATGGCCAGCAGCGAAATGATTAAGTACAGCAGCGCATGCACCGGATTGGTGTGCGTAATCACTCGCAGCGTAGCCAGGATGGCGATAAGGCCACAGATATAAAAAGCGAATTCCATTGCCCTCTCCTTACGGTAACAGGCTCTTGACGTCGATAGGCTTAGCTTCGTTCTCTGCTTCGCCCTTATCTTTGCCGTCGATTGCCATACCCGCCATCCGGTAGAAGTTATATTCCGGGTATTTGCCCGGACCGGAAATCAGCAGATCCTCTTTCTCGTACACCAGGTCCTGACGCTTGTACTCACCCAGCTCGAAGTCTGGAGTCAGCTGAATCGCCGTGGTTGGGCACGCTTCTTCACACAGACCGCAGAAGATGCAGCGTGAGAAGTTAATGCGGAAGAACTCAGGGTACCAGCGGCCGTCTACCGTCTCGGCTTTCTGCAGAGAGATACAGCCGACCGGACACGCAACCGCACACAGGTTACAGGCAACGCAGCGCTCGGAACCGTCCGGGTCGCGCGTCAGCACGATACGGCCACGGTAGCGCGGCGGCAGATATACCGGCTCTTCCGGGTACATCCGGGTTTCGCGTTTAGCAAACGCGTGCAGGCCGATCATCCAGATACTGCGTACCTGGGTACCGAAACCTACCAGTAATTCTTTTAAGGTCATGGTCTATAGCCCCTTATGGCTGCTGCCAGAGAATGACAGCTGCCGTTACCAACAAGTTGACGAGCGTCAGCGGCAGGCACACTTTCCAGCCGAAGGACATTACCTGGTCATAACGTGGACGCGGTAACGCTGCGCGAATCAAAATGAACATCATCATGAAGAACGCGGTTTTCAGCGCGAACCAGATGAACGGCGGTAAGAACGGGCCATGCCAGCCACCAAAGAACAGCGTTACCATCAACGCAGAAATGGTGACAATACCGATGTACTCGCCCACAAAGAACAGACCGAACTTCATGCCGGAATATTCAATGTGGTAACCGTCGGCCAGTTCCTGTTCGGCTTCCGGCTGGTCAAACGGGTGACGGTGACACACGGCCACGCCCGCGATAGCAAAGGTAATAAACCCAAAGAACTGCGGGATAACGTTCCAGATGTCGGCCTGATTGTTGACGATGTCGGTCATGTTGAATGAACCGGCCTGCGCCACCACGCCCATCAGGGAGAGTCCCAGGAACACTTCGTAGCTCAGCGTCTGCGCGGAAGCACGCATCGCACCCAGCAGCGAGTATTTGTTGTTACTGGACCAGCCTGCGAACAGGACCGCGTAAACCGCGAGACCTGCCATCATCAGGAAGAACAGAATGCCGATGTTCAGGTCAGCGACCACCCAGGTCGGGCTGACCGGAACGATAGCAAACGCCAGCAGCAGCGAGGTGAAGGCGATCATCGGTGCCAGAGTAAAGATCACGCGATCCGAGAAGCGAGGGATCCAGTCCTCTTTAAAGAACATCTTGATCATGTCCGCGACCAGCTGGAGTGAACCACCCCAGCCCACGCGGTTCGGTCCGTAACGGTTCTGGAACAGACCGAGCAGACGACGTTCACCAAAGCTCATGAACGCGCCGCAGGTGACCACCACCAGCAGGATAACAATCGCTTTCAGAATGCTCAGCAGGATGTCGATAAGATCCGGCGTTAACCAACTCATGCTTTTGCCTCCTGCAGATTATCAAGACGCGCACCCGCCAGAACCGGCGCGATGCCAGGCATACCCATCGGCAGACCGACCTGCCCTGCTGTCAGATTTTCAGAAATAATCAGCGGCAGGCTGATGGTCTGGCCGTCATAGCTAAAGGCGATGTTCGCGCCCGCGTTAACGCCAAGCTTCGCGGCATCCGCCGGGTTGAGCTTGATGTAAGGCTGCGGCATACGGGTCTGGAAGACCGGTGAACGCTGGGACAGCTCGTCGCTACCGAACAGGTGGTAGTACGGGGCAATACGCCAGCTACCGTCCTGCGCCTGGAAGCTCGCCGGTACGGTGGTGAAGAAGTCCAGACCGGTTTCGGAAGCTTCAATCAGACGCACGCCCGGATCGCCGTGGCGCAGGGAGCCGCCCACTTCAGCCTGGAACTTGTTCCACGCCTGCGGGGAGTTCCAGCCCGGAGCCCATGCGAACGGGATTTGCGAACGCGGGGCAGACGGCTGGTTGTTCCCTTCCATGGAGAAGGCGAACATGGTGTCTTTATCCTGCGGCTGGCGCGGTTCGTGTACGCTGATGTTGGCACGCATCGCGGTACGGCCGCTGTAGCGGTGCGGTTCACGCGCCAGCTTCTGGCCGCGGATGCGGAAGCTTGCTTCAGGTGCGGCATCTTTAATGCCTGCCAGCTGAGGCAGTTTTTCCACCACCGCGTCGATAACGTGGTCGAGCTGCGTCCAGTCCACTTCACGGCTCTGCACGGTGCTGTGCAGGGAGTGCAGCCAGCGCCAGCTTTCCAGCATCACGATGTTGCTGTCGTAGTACGCCGGGTCATAAACCTGGAAGAAACGCTGGGCGCGGCCTTCGTTGTTGATAACGGTACCGTCGCTTTCTGCGAAGCTTGCCGCAGAGAGCACCAGGTGCGCTTTGTCCATGATCGCGGTGCGCTGATGGTCAATGACCATCACCAGCGGCGCTTTGGAGAGCGCGGCGTCAACGCGAGCGGCAGACGCATGGCGATGCAAATCGTTTTCCAGCACCACCACGGCGTCAGCGGCACCGGATTCCAGTTCGCTCAACGCTTCTTCCAGCGAGCCGCCGCCAATCATGCCCAGACCGATGCTGTTTACCGCACGGGCAATCATGGTCACGCCGACGTCTGCACCGCGGCCTTTCAGGGCTTTGGCAACGTTCGCGGCGGCCTGAATGATTTCAGCGCTACCGGCGTTGGTTCCGGAGATAATCAGCGGTTTCTTCGCACCTGCCAGGGCCTGAACAATCACGTCGACCTTGTTTTGCAGGTCGCGATCCAGCTCAACGGCCGGTGAGCTGTTGTCCAGCGCGTGGGCAATGGCAAAGCCCAGGCGCGCCTGGTCTTCAACCGGCGCGCAGTAGGTCCACGCCGCGATATCGTCCAGACGGGTGTTGTCGACGTTGGTCACAAACAGAGGATGCTTCGCGCGCTGGCCGATGTTGAGGATCGCCGCAATCTGCCAGTCAGCCACTTTCTGCGCCGCTGCCATTTCACGTGCTTTACCCTTCACCGCCTGACGAACCGCCAGAGCCGCGCGGGCGCCGGTCTGCGTCAGGTCTTCACCCAGCACCAGGACCGCATCATAGGATTCAATTTCGCGCAGCGCAGGGGTATGGATACCGCCTTCACGCAGCACCTTCAGCACCAGCTGCAGACGTTCCTGTTCGCCCTGGGCGATACCGGTATAGAAGTTTTCCGCCCCGACCAGCTCGCGCAGCGCGAAGTTGCTTTCGATACTGGCGCGCGGGGAGCCGATGCCGATCACTTTCTTCGACTGGCGCAGAATATCTGCCGCGCCCTGCATCGCCTGTTCAGCGTTCAGGGTAATAACGTCGTCGCCACGGCGCTGAACCGGCTGACGCGGACGGTCTTTCAGGTTCACATAGCCATAGCCGAAACGACCGCGGTCGCACAGGAAGTAGTGGTTAACGGTGCCGTTGTAACGGTTTTCGATACGACGCAGTTCGCCGTAGCGCTCACCCGGGCTGGTGTTACAGCCGAGGGAACACTGCTGGCAGATGCTTGGCGCAAACTGCATGTCCCATTTACGGTTGTAGCGCTCGGAGTGGGTTTTATCCGTGAATACGCCGGTCGGACAGATTTCTACCAGGTTACCGGAGAATTCGCTCTCCAGCACGCCGTCTTCCGGACGGCCGAAGTAGACGTTGTCATGCGCGCCATACACGCCCAGATCCTGACCGTCCGCGTAGTCTTTGTAGTAACGCACGCAGCGGTAGCAGGCGATGCAGCGGTTCATTTCGTGAGAGATGAACGGCCCCAGATCCTGGTTACGGTGGGTACGCTTGGTAAAGCGATAGCGACGGAAGCTGTGACCGGTCATCACGGTCATATCCTGAAGGTGGCAGTTACCGCCCTCTTCACAAACCGGACAGTCGTGCGGGTGGTTGGTCATCAACCACTCCACCACGCTTTCGCGGAACTGTTTGGCTTCTTCGTCATCAATCGAAATAAAAGTGCCTTCGGTGGCTGGCGTCATACAGGACATCACCAGGCGACCACGCGTGTCTTCCGCGTTTTGATATTGCTTCACCGCACACTGGCGGCAAGCACCGACGCTGCCCAGCGCCGGATGCCAGCAAAAGTACGGAATATCGAGGCCAAGAGACAGACAAGCTTCCAGCAGGTTGTCCGCCCCGTTGACTTCGTATTCTTTGCCGTCTACATGAATCGTAGCCATTAGCATGCTTCCAGTTGGCTCAGTCGAAACCGAGCGTTAATCAAAATTCTTGTCGTTACCAGCGCGCTTTCAGCAGGTTCGGCTGAATACCATTGATCGAATGGGTATTGCTGAACGGCTGCTTGATGCCTGCTTCGAATTCGTCGCGGAAATATTTAATCGCGCTCTGCAGCGGCTCGACGGCACCCGGTGCGTGGGCGCAGAAGGTTTTACCTGGCCCTAAGAATCGACACAGTTGCTCAAGCGTCTCGATATCGCCCGGCTGGCCTTCGCCGCGCTCGATGGCGCGCAGGATCTTCACACTCCACGGCAGACCGTCACGGCACGGTGTACACCAGCCACAGGACTCGCGAGCAAAGAACTCTTCCAGGTTACGTACCAGCGAGACCATGCCGATCTCGTGATCGACGGCCATCGCCAGCGCCGTACCCAGACGGCTGCCTGCTTTACCAATGCTTTCGAATTCCATCGGCAGGTCAAGGTGGGCTTCGGTCAGGAAGTCTGTCCCTGCCCCGCCCGGCTGCCAGGCTTTAAATTTCAGGCCATCGCGCATGCCGCCGGCGTAGTCTTCAAGAATTTCGCGTGCGGTGGTACCGAACGGCAGTTCCCAGACGCCAGGGTTCTTCACGCGCCCGGAGAAGCCCATCAGCTTGGTACCGGCATCTTTGCTTGAGGAGATGCCCTGATACCACTCCACGCCGTTGGCGAGGATAGCCGGGACGTTACAGAGGGTTTCGACGTTGTTTACGCAGGTCGGTTTACCCCACACGCCGGAGCTTGCCGGGAACGGTGGCTTGGAACGCGGGTTCGCACGGCGACCTTCCAGGGAGTTAATCAGCGCAGTTTCTTCACCGCAGATGTAACGCCCGGCACCGGTGTGCACGAACAGTTCGAAGTCAAACCCGGTACCCAGGATGTTTTTACCAAGAAGGCCGGCTTCGGTGGCTTCGGCAATCGCGCGACGCAGGTTTTCTGCCGCTTCGATGTACTCACCGCGCAGGAAGATGTAGCCACGGTACGCTTTCAGCGCAAACGCGGAGATCAGCATGCCTTCCACCAACAGGTGCGGCAGCTGCTCCATCAGCAGGCGGTCTTTATAGGTGCCTGGCTCCATTTCATCGGCGTTACATAGCAGGTAACGGATGTTCATGGATTCGTCTTTCGGCATCAGGCTCCACTTCAGACCGGTGGAGAAGCCCGCGCCGCCACGGCCTTTCAGGCCGGAATCTTTCACCGCATTAACGATGTCGTCCGGCGCCATGCCGCCGAGGGCTTTACGCGCACCGGCATAGCCGTTTTTGCTCTGGTATTCGTCGAGCCATACCGGCTGTTTGTCATCGCGCAGACGCCAGGTCAGCGGATGCGTCTCAGCAGTACGAATTACAGTTTTCATTTGTACTGCTCCAGCAGGTCAGGAATCGCTTCCGGCGTCAGATGGCTGTGAGTGTCCTCATCAATCATCATGGTCGGCCCCTTGTCGCAGTTACCCAGGCAGCAGGTTGGCAGCAGAGTAAAGCGTCCATCGAACGTGGTCTGGCCCGGCTTGATATTGAGCTTTTTCTCAATCGCAGCCTGAATGCCCTGATAGCCGGTAATGTGGCAGACGACGCTGTCACAGTAGCGGATCACATGGCGGCCTACCGGCTGACGGAAGATCTGGCTGTAGAACGTGGCTACGCCCTCTACGTCACTTGCCGGAATGCCCAGCACTTTTGCGATCTCGTAAATCGCCCCATCCGGCACCCAACCACGCTGTTTCTGTACGATTTTCAGCGCTTCAATGGACGCCGCACGCGGGTCTTCGTAGTGGTGCATCTCGTGCTCAATGGCGGCACGCTCTGCTTCACTCAGCTCAAAAGCCTCGGTTTGTGGTTGTTGATTCTCGTGCATAATTAGCGGTCCACATCTGACATAACAAAATCGATACTACCCAGATACACAATCAGGTCAGAGACCAGACTGCCGCGGATGGCGGACGGGATCTGCTGCAGGTGCGCAAAGCTCGGCGTACGCACGCGGGTACGGTAGCTCATGGTGCTGCCGTCGCTGGTCAGGTAGTAACTGTTAATACCCTTGGTCGCTTCAATCATCTGGAAGGATTCTTGCGCCGGCATGACCGGGCCCCAGGAAACCTGCAGGAAGTGGGTGATCAGGGTTTCGATATGCTGCAGCGTGCGCTCTTTCGGCGGCGGCGTGGTCAGCGGGTGATCCGCCTTGAACGGGCCTTCCGGCATGTTGTTGAGGCACTGCTCAAGGATGCGCAGACTCTGGCGCAGCTCTTCCACTTTCAGCATCACGCGGGTGTAGCAGTCGGACACACCGCCGCCAACCGGCACTTCAAAGTCGAAGTTCTCGTAGCCAGAGTAAGGACGGGCTTTACGCACGTCGAAATCAATACCGGTCGCGCGCAGGCCAGCACCTGTAGTCCCCCACTCCAGCGCTTCTTTCGCGCCATAGGCAGCAACGCCCTGGGAACGGCCTTTCAGGATGGTGTTGCGCAGCGCGGCTTTCTCGTAAGACGCCAGACGCTTCGGCATCCAGTCGAGGAATTCACGCAGCAGGCGGTCCCAGCCGCGCGGCAGATCGTGTGCCACACCGCCGATACGGAACCAGGCCGGGTGCATACGGAAGCCGGTAATCGCTTCCACCAGATCGTAGATTTTCTGACGATCGGTAAAGGCGAAGAAGACTGGGGTCATCGCGCCCACGTCCTGAATGAACGTAGAGATGTACAGCAGGTGGCTGTTGATGCGGAACAGTTCTGACAGCATAACGCGAATCACGTTAACGCGATCCGGTACGGTGATGCCTGCCAGTTTCTCAACGGCCAGCACGTATGGCATTTCGTTTACGCACCCGCCGAGGTACTCGATACGGTCGGTATACGGAATGTAGCTGTGCCAGGACTGACGCTCGCCCATCTTCTCAGCACCGCGGTGGTGGTAGCCGATGTCAGGGACGCAGTCGACAATCTCTTCGCCATCAAGCTGAAGAATAATACGGAATGCACCGTGCGCAGACGGGTGGTTCGGACCGAGGTTGAGGAACATGAAGTCCTCGTTTTCAGTACCGCGCTTCATGCCCCAGTCTTCCGGCTTGAAGGTCAGCGCTTCCATCTCCAGATCCTGCTTGGCTTTGGTCAGCTCAAACGGATCGAATTCGGTCGCACGTGCCGGGTAGTCTTTACGCAGCGGGTGGCCGGTCCAGGTCTGTGGCATCATGATGCGCGTCAGGTGCGGGTGGCCGTCGAAGGTCATGCCGAACATTTCCCAGGTTTCACGCTCATACCAGTTAGCGTTCGGGAAAAGTTTGGTGATCGTCGGCAGATGCATGTCGTTTTCAGACAATGCCACCTTAAGCATGATATCCGTGTTGCGGTCTATTGAGATCAGGTGGTAGAAAACGGAAAAATCCGCAGCAGGGAGACCCTGGCGGTGCGTTCTCAGACGTTCGTCCATGCCGTGTAAGTCAAACAGCATGACGTAAGGTTTTGGCAATTTCTTGAGGAAATCGACAACTTCCAGCAATTGTTCACGCTTCACCCAAACAACGGGTACCCCGGTGCGGGTCGCCTGAACGGTAAAGGCATCCGGCCCAAAACGGTTGCGCAGTTCGCCAATAACGGGGTCATCAAGATGATCCCGGGTCTGCCAGGCGGCTTCTTGCGCGGTTAAGTCGGTCATATTGTTCACCATTGCAAATGGTCCGTGGTGACTGTTAAGCCTGGCTTCGCGCTATTTGAGTAGTGATATGCGAAGGTTTTCTCCAGGCCTACAGGCGCAAATTAAATTTCGTCAGGCGTACGCAGGTTGGTGACGGCAATACGTTCACCGCGTTTACGCTCGCGCTCGGACTGCATGTTCGCGCGATAGACACCCTGATCGCCAACAACCCATGAGAGTGGGCGACGTTCTTTACCGATAGACTCCTGCAGCAGCATCAGCGCCTGCATATAGGCTTCTGGGCGCGGCGGGCAGCCCGGGATGTAAACATCCACCGGAATGAACTTATCAACGCCCTGTACAACGGAATAAATGTCGTACATACCGCCGGAGTTTGCACATGCGCCCATGGAAATAACCCATTTTGGCTCCAGCATCTGGTCATACAGACGCTGAATAACAGGTGCCATTTTGGTAAAGCAGGTACCGGCCACCACCATCAGGTCAGCCTGACGCGGGGAAGCACGAAGTACCTCGGCCCCAAAACGCGCAACGTCATGCACCGCAGTGAATGACGTCACCATTTCAACGTAGCAGCAAGAAAGGCCAAAGTTGTATGGCCAGATGGAGTTCTTACGACCCCAGTTGACCATATCGTGCATGGCATGTTCGAGTTTGCCCATGTACACGCTTTTGTTGACTTCTTGCTCCAGGGGGTCGGTTACGATCTCCTGTTTTTGCAGGGGGTAACGGTCATTCTCACCGTTAGGATCTATGCGGGTGAGCGTATAATCCATCTTATTGCCTCGCTGTTACTGCTGACGATTAGAGATACTGTTTTCCGGGTTGATGTGTTCACGACGTGAACGCGCAGGCGTCCAGTCAAGCGCGCCAATACGCACCAGATAAACCAGACCGGCCAGTAGCACTAAAATGAAAATTGCGGCCTCGACAAAGCCCACCCAACCACTTTCGCGAATGGAGGTCGACCATGCGAACAGGTAGAGCGCTTCCACGTCAAAGATGACGAAGAACATCGCTACCAGATAGAACTTGGCAGACAGGCGTAAGCGAGCGGAACCTACTGAATCAATACCTGATTCGAAAGGTGTGTTTTTGTGCCTTGCACGGGCGCGACCGCCCAGGAACCAGCCGCCGACTAACATCAGGCAGCACAGGCCAATGGCTACAATAAGAAAGATTGCGAATGCCCAGTGATGAGCGATGACTTCTGTGGATGTTGACATACTCATTGCTTACTCATCAAAAGTGATACCGACGACACTGCTCTTGCTGGCAGATGGGCATCACATCGATTCATGGGGAGGAACAAATAACCTTACACTAACTGTCTGAAATGAGACGTAGACAGCAAAATGATGGGGTTTTTTACTCCTTTCTATAACCTATTGTCAACTTTAACAAAGGTTTCTTCACATTAAATTACATCGAGCGATTCTCATTAACATTTGGTGCCCTTTAACCCTGGTGGTTACCTGACTTTTCGTCAAATGCATGTTGTTGAATCGTGTCCGTTTTGGAAGTAAAAAAAATAACCCTCCTATTTTGACAGGATTTGCCAACGATTCCTCCCCCCAAATAGGAGTATTTTCTTGATCTGAGACACGCTTTTGTTAATTCACCCAAAAAACCGGCAACATATTTGCTGCTTTTTTAACATCAAGGGGTTATGGATGAAGTTAGAACGGAAAGTGAACAAGATTTAAGCAGAAGCATTTATTCCCTTGATATGTAAGTTTTATTTATGAAAACCCTGTACCGAAAGAGGATAATAATGGCAAAAAAAAGCCACTGCGTGCGAAAACGGCACGAGTGGCTTTTTTTTACACTTACAATTTGTTACCAGAATTTTGAGCTTTTGATCACTCAAAGTCACCTTCAACGATCAGGGAATCATCCCCCCCTTCGGAGGTAACATGCTCGAACTGCCATGGGTTATGGTAATTTTCCATCGCCTCAAACACCACCTTCGCCAGCTCGTTATGACTGGACGCGTTATGGCAAAGCAGATACTCGGTATCCGGCAGTGCTGGGAGACCATCAGATTTACCGAGAACGCGCAGATCGGGGCTCATCATCTCTACCGGACGGGCCGTTACGCCAAGACCCGCTTTCACGGCGGCACGCACCGCGGGCAGCGTGGACGCTACATAGGCCAGACGCCACGGAATGTTGGCTTCATTTAACGCCGTAAGCACCATATCCCGGAAAGGACTCGGATCGTCCAGTAAAACCAGCGGTACGGGTTCCCCTTTTTGCAACACGTATTCCGCTGCGCAATACCAGTGCGTTGGCGATGTGCGCAAGGTCAGACAATCAAACTGTCCGGGACGATGCGTCGTGACCACCAGGTCGACCTTGTTCTCATTTAACATCTCAACCATAAAGGCATTACGCTTTACGCTCACATCCAGCGCAAGCTTCGGATAAACCGAGCTAATTCGGTTGAGAAGAAACGGCAATATTGTATCCGCTGACTCATCAGATGCCCCTAAGGTTAACACCCCTTGAAGGTTGCTAAACATTAATGACATACATGCTTCATCATTAAAGCGAAGAATTTTCCTGGCATAACCCAGTAGCTGAATACCGTGTTCCGTTAAAAGCTTATTACGCCCGTGACGGGCAAAAAGCTCTTTCCCAACCAGTTGCTCCAGCCGCTGCATTTGCTGGCTAACGGCGGACTGAGTTCGGCAGACGGCGGCAGCAGCTGCTGCAAAAGTGTTGAGATCGGCGACCGCAACAAACGTTCTCAGCAGATCGAGGTCGAGATTCATTATCGGACGATTTGCATTTATCATATCTATTCACTTTCAGGTTGCTCGTGCGGAGCTGCCCGGGTTGAAGCTGTGTGTAACAGTTAAGCAATTCCTTCTGAAGGTTTTCCCTCGCATCCCGGCCCGGCAGACTGCCTGACAGATAGTTATTGTGCTGCTTTATATCAACAGTCAGAAAGCACGTTTCATGACGTTATTTTTATTCTCTTAAACGTTCAGGATATTTAGATGTTCGCAGGGTTATGTAAATTACATTAAAGGCGTAACACTTTTTCTGCCATCTTTTTCGCAGCGCTGTCAACGTAGCAGGAGATGTTTGACACATTCCAGCCAGAGATAACTCCAACAATAACAATCAATTAAATCGGAAAATCAGTTTCAAAAATGCAAAACCACTGCATCTTTCTACTGCTTTCCGTATAGACATCTTAACCCAAATCCACTTTATTTATAAGTCTTATTGCAATATTCAGGATTAAAGAGGTTTGTTAAGCTTCTAAACTAATTTTATTAGAATTAACTAAAGTTGCATTTTGTTGGTTAATAATAAATAAATTTTAATTTAGATTATGGTCATTCATTAATAACACTTAACATTAATTTCACATGATTAACTTTTAGCCGCTCCGGGCTATTACTGCAAGGTCCCTTCAACACTCAGGTTTTACGAAATGTCACCCAGCGTAACTTCTGCTTGTTGTCTGCGCGTTTTTTATTTTCCATCAGAACAATATACATAATTCACATAAATTCTTAGCACAATCAACCTTTATTTATGGTTTGTACATGATGTTAAGGCGGTGAAAGCGACAGTCAATAGTTAAAAAGATTCATCAAAATTTCGCTATGGGCACAAAATCTTCTTCTGCACACCCTTCAAAACGAAGCGTGGGGGGAGTACATTATTCCGTGCTGACTTCCACGGCAGGGAGTGGCAATAATAGCGAAAAGGTTAAAGGTTCATGTCCCCTATCGAAAAATCCAGCAAGCTAGATAACGTCTGTTATGACATCCGTGGCCCGGTTCTGAAAGAGGCAAAACGCCTTGAAGAAGAAGGCAACAAGGTTCTGAAGCTCAACATCGGCAACCCCGCGCCATTTGGTTTTGAAGCGCCGGATGAAATTCTGGTTGATGTGATCCGCAACCTGCCTACGGCACAAGGCTATTGTGACTCAAAGGGACTTTACTCCGCCCGTAAAGCCATTATGCAGCACTACCAGGCGCGCGGTATGCGTGACGTTACCGTCGAAGATATCTATATCGGCAACGGCGTCTCCGAACTTATCGTTCAGGCCATGCAGGCGCTGCTGAACAGCGGTGACGAAATGCTGGTTCCCGCGCCGGACTATCCGCTGTGGACCGCTGCCGTATCGCTCTCCAGCGGTAAAGCGGTACATTATCTTTGCGACGAATCCTCTGACTGGTTCCCGGATCTGGATGACATTCGCGCGAAAATCACGCCTCGCACGCGTGGGATTGTGATCATCAACCCGAACAACCCGACGGGCGCGGTCTATTCAAAAGAGCTGCTGATGGAGATCGTGGAGATCGCCCGCCAGCACAACCTGATCATCTTCGCTGACGAAATCTACGACAAGATCCTGTACGACGCGGCGCAGCACCACTCTATCGCCGCGCTGGCGCCCGACCTGCTGACCGTCACCTTTAACGGACTGTCTAAAACCTACCGCGTGGCCGGTTTCCGTCAGGGCTGGATGGTGCTGAACGGCCCGAAAAAGCACGCAAAAGGCTATATTGAAGGGCTTGAGATGCTGGCGTCGATGCGTCTTTGCGCCAACGTGCCTGCGCAGCACGCGATCCAGACGGCGCTGGGCGGCTACCAGAGCATCAGCGAGTTTATCGTCCCTGGCGGTCGCCTGTACGAACAGCGTAACCGCGCATGGGAACTGATCAACGATATCCCGGGCGTCTCCTGCGTGAAGCCGAACGGGGCGCTGTATATGTTCCCGAAAATTGACGCGAAGCGCTTCAATATCCACGACGATCAGAAAATGGTGCTCGATTTCCTGTTGCAGGAAAAAGTGCTGCTGGTTCAGGGGACGGCGTTTAACTGGCCGTGGCCGGACCACGTGCGTATCGTGACCCTCCCACGTGAAGACGATCTCGAAATGGCTATCAGCCGCTTCGGGCGATTCCTCTCTGGATACCATCAGTAATCTTAAAATCAGGCTACTTCGGTAGCCTGATTTGCATCTTCCCTCCCCTCCCCGCACAATGAAGTCCTGTCGCAGTGAAGACAAAAGGTAACCTATGAGTCAGAGCCATTTCTTTGCCCACCTCTCCCGCCTGAAACTGATCAACCGCTGGCCGCTGATGCGCAACGTGCGTACAGAGAACGTGTCTGAGCACAGCCTGCAGGTTGCTATGGTTGCTCATGCGCTGGCTGCCATTAAGAATCGCAAATTTAACGGGCAGGTGAATGCCGAGCGCATCGCTTTGCTGGCGATGTACCACGACGCATCAGAGGTGCTGACCGGCGACCTGCCTACCCCAGTGAAATATTTCAATTCTCAGATTGCTCAGGAATATAAGGCTATCGAGAAGATTGCCCAGCAAAAGCTTATCGAGATGGTACCCGAAGAGCTACGCGATATCTTTGAACCGCTCATCGACGAGCATCAGTATACGGAAGATGAAAAGTCGCTGGTCAAACAGGCCGACGCGCTGTGCGCCTATCTGAAGTGTCTGGAAGAGCTGTCTGCGGGCAATAATGAGTTTTTACTGGCGAAAACGCGTCTGGAAAAAACGCTGGAATCCCGCCGCAGCGAAGAGATGGACTACTTCATGCAGGTATTTGTGCCGAGTTTCCATCTATCGCTGGACGAGATTAGCCAGGATTCACCGTTGTAATTTTAGCCGGGTGGCGGCTTCGCCTTACCCGGCCTACGTTTCTGCGCTCACGCTAAAACGGGAATAAAACCGGAATTAACACCACGCACACCACCATCACCAGCACGGTGAACGGCACGCCCAGCTTCACGAAATCGCTGAACTTATAATTCCCCGGCCCCAGCACCAGCGTGTTCACCGGCGATGAAACCGGCGTCATAAACGCCGCGGATGCCGCCATCGCGACCATCATCGCAAACGGGTACGGCGACACGCCCATGGATTTCGCCATCGCCAGCGCAATGGGCGCCATCAGCACCGCCGTCGCGGTATTCGAGATAAATAACCCTATCGTGGCGCACATGACAAACAGACAGACCATCATCATGTACGGTCCATACCCGCCGCCCACGTCCATCAAGCCTTTTACGATCAGATCCACCCCGCCGGTTTTTTGCAGTGCCAGGGCAAAGGGCATCATCCCGACGATAAGAATAATGCTCGGCCAGTGAATGGCTTTATACGCGCTTTCGGCGTCAATGCAGCGGAATTTCCCCATCAGCAGGCAGGCGATAATGGCCGCGACCGGATTAGGAATTTCATCGGTCAGCATCAGCGCCACCATCAGCACCAGACAGAAAATCGCATGGGGCGCCTGGCTGTGCGCCGGGGAGGCATCGCTCTCCTCGACCGGCATGTTGAGCACCACAAAATCACGCCCTTTTTGCCCGAGCTGGCTTATCAGCTTCCAGTTGCCGACCACGAGGAAGATATCTCCCAGCAGGATAGGCTCATCGACGACGGCCCCTTCCATCGCCACGCCATCACGCTTCAGCCCCACTACGTTCAGGCCATAGCGGGTACGGAAACCCATTTCACGCACGGTTTTACCCAGCAGTTCCGATTCCGGTATCAGCGACACTTCGGCCATCCCCACATCCAGCGCCTGGTCGGAGAAATACTCGCCGCGTAGCACCATCGGCTCCAGCAGCTGCTCGCTACAGAACTCTCGCAGATCCACGTCCGCCGTTGACATATCAATCAGCAGGACATCACGCGCGCGGAACTCTGATACCCCGTTCACGTTAACGATCACCCGACGAAAACGACGCCAGCGCTCAACCCCGATCACGTTCGCGCCATAACGCTCGCGCAGCTTAAGGTCGTCGAGCCGCTGGCCGACCATCGGCGAGCCGGGGCGAATGGCCAGACGGCGCGCCCGCCCGGTGAGGCGGTACTCTTTGATCAGATCGCGGAAGGTACGTCGCTTCCACCCCTCTTTGTTCTTATCCTGTTTGTCGCCTTTGAGGGCAAAACGGGTCAGCAGCATGTAGACCACGCCCATCGCCAGAATCACCAGCCCAAGCGGGGTGACGCTGAAAAAGCTGAAGCCCTGAAACCCTTCACGAATCAGCTCGCTGTTGACAACCAGGTTCGGCGGCGTCGCCACCAGCGTCATCATTCCGCTGATCAAACCGGCAAAGCTCAGAGGCATCATCAGGCGCGACGGCGAGCTCTGCATCCGCATTGAAACGCTCAGCACCACCGGGATAAAAATAGCGACCACGCCCGTTGAGCTCATAAACGCCCCCAGCCCGGCGACCGTCAGCATCAGGTAGATCAGCATTTTGGTTTCACTGCTGCCGGCCACCTTAACCAGCCACGCGCCCATGATGGTCGCCACGCCGGTGCGAACAAGGCCGTCGCCGATGATAAACAGGGCAGCTATAAGGATAACGTTGGGGTCGCTGAACCCGGAGAAGGCTTCCGGTAGCGTGAGCGTGCCGCTCAGCACAAACGCGACGATGACAAACAGGGCGACGGCATCCATGCGCACCTTGCCTGTGGCGAAGAGAATAATGGCGATTAAAAGCAGGCTCAGAACCCAGATCAGTTCACCGTTCACAACCTATCCTTGTCAGTGGAAGATGAGAAATTTTGCCATAAAAAAGCCCCAGCAGCGTGGGGCTATATCATGGGATTACATTTTTAGCGAGACGGTTACAACTCCGTCGGGCGCTTTTGACACCGCCAGCGCCGTCAGAGAATGAATCACAAAGTCCGCCTCGTCCAGGCGTGGAGATCCCGCCGGAACGTTAACGGCAATGACGTGGCTCCCGGCGTTCAGCCCGGCCAGCACGCCAGCGGCCGCATCTTCCACCACCACACACTCTGCAGGCGCGAAGCCCAGCATTTCTGCACCAAGCAGAAACGCATCCGGCTCCGGCTTGCCGCGTTTAACGCGCTCAGCCGTAATGAACACCTCTGGCTTCGGTAAACCGGCCGCCTTATGGCGGGCATGTGCGACCGGAACAGAGCCGGAGGTGACGATAGCCCACGGGATCTGCGCTTCATTCAGATGCTCAAGCAGTTCGCGCGCCCCGGGCAGCGCGGTAATGCCCTCGGTGTCGGTGGCCTCAATCTGCTCCAGGTATTTGAACTCCGCCTGGATCTCTTCCTCAGAACGCCCCGCTAAAAAGTGCCGCAATGAGGTAATGGCCTGTTTGCCATGGATAAAATTCAGCACGTCCTGATGGTCGATGCCGTGCCGGTCGGCCCAGTGGCACCACGAGCGTTCCACCACCGGCAGCGAATCCACCAGCGTACCGTCCAGATCAAACAGAAAACCTTTACACTGCACACGCACCTCCGTCAGGCATTAATGATTTGTTGAATTTCGTTGCTGCTTAAATGGTACTGACGCGGGCAGGCGTGCCACGCGCTCAGCATACGTTGATATTTATCCCACATGGGGGTTTGGGCGTTGAAGCCGTGCGTTCCCGCATCAAAATGGGTATAGCGCCCTTCGGTGTTCACCATAAAGCGAACATAGCTCAGATATCGCGCTTCCGTCGCGGCATCAAAGCCTAAGAAGGTCACGCGACGTTCGTCAATGGTCTGCTGGTCTTTGAGGTTCGTCCAGGAGACGTGCAGAGCGTGATACATCTCCATAATGTCGATCACGATGCGGCAGGTTTCTTCTTTCAGCTCGCCAAACTCGCGGTCCAGTTCGCGCATTTGCAAACCAAAACCGCGTTCGACGATGGTTTGCAGGCGGCTGTAGCGCGCAGCGTTATCGGGATCAAGCATAGTCATCATCTTGTACTGGTTAGACAAAATCAGACGTTGAGCATGGGTCATTTCCATCTTTCGACTCCTGTAGCGCATTGCACTGTAAAAAAAAGACACGGTAACGGTGTGTTACTGTGCCTTCTTTTGTTAGTCGTTTCGATGATCAATCACAAGTCATCGAGGAATGTTTTATCCAGCTGCTTAAAAGCACGCTTTAACGTGTCCGCCAGCGCCTGGTAATCCGGCTTGCCTTCAACCGGGGCCAGCGCCTGCCCGGCCTCCTCCAGTTTTCCACGCACTTCATAAAACCAGTGTAAAATAGAAGGCGGAAGCGGCGTAATAGAGCGTTTGCCTAACCACCACAGCCCCTGCATCGGCAGGCTTAACGCGAAGAGCGCCGTTGCGACGGCAGGACCTAGCTGTCCACCGAGGGCGATTTGCCAGCACAGAGTAAAGATAGCGACCGGAGGCATAAAGCGAATCGCATAGCGCGTGGCGCGGATCGTGCGATTCTCAATAAACATTGGCGCAAGGCGCTTTTCCATTGGCCACGTCTTTGCGTAATGCTGTCCCCGACGAAACAGACTAAAAAAGCTCACGGACGGGATTTCGGGTGTCGACATGGCTGTACCTCAACTTCACATATAAAAATTAAAATTTTTGTGCAAAACCACAACAGGCTATGACAACGTTCAAAATATTTTGTCATCGCTACCCCGTATCGGGTATTCTGTGCCAGCCTGATAGGGCCGTAGACGAGAAGCGTTAACTCGTCAAATTATCGCATATTATGCCATTGTCTGAAAAATGTTCAAAATGGCTTAAAATCATAGGTATTTCTTCCATCCTGCCAGAATGTTCGTTTGGCATGATGTTAATCATAAACGTCTGGGTCAGCTTGCGTTACGCTTTTAGGCTCATTGACGTTTTTTTAGCCACGTATCAATTATAGGTACTTCCATGTCGAGTAAGTTAGTACTGGTTCTGAACTGCGGTAGCTCTTCACTGAAATTCGCCATCATCGATGCGCTCAACGGTGACGAGTACCTCTCTGGTTTGGCCGAATGTTTCCATCTGCCTGAAGCACGTATCAAGTGGAAGATGGACGGCAGCAAACAAGAAGCGGCTTTAGGTGCAGGCGCCGCTCACAGTGAAGCGCTGAACTTTATCGTTAACACTATTCTGGCACAAAAACCAGAACTGTCTGCTCAGCTGACTGCGATTGGTCACCGTATCGTCCACGGTGGCGAAAAATACACCAGCTCCGTTGTCATCGACGACTCTGTTATCCAGGGCATCAAAGACTCTGCCTCTTTTGCTCCGCTGCATAACCCGGCGCACCTGATCGGTATCGCTGAAGCGCTGAAGTCCTTCCCGAATCTGAAAGACAAAAACGTGGCCGTGTTTGACACCGCGTTCCATCAGACCATGCCGGAAGAGTCTTACCTCTATGCCCTGCCGTACAGCCTGTACAAAGAGCACGGCGTACGTCGCTACGGCGCGCACGGCACCAGCCACTTCTATGTGACTCAGGAAGCCGCAAAAGTCCTGAACAAGCCGGTTGAAGAAGTCAACATCATCACCTGCCACCTGGGTAACGGTGGTTCTGTTTCTGCTATCCGCAACGGTAAATGTGTTGATACCTCTATGGGTCTGACCCCGCTGGAAGGTCTGGTAATGGGTACCCGTTCCGGTGACATCGACCCGGCGATCATCTTCCACCTGCACGACACTCTGGGCATGAGCGTTGACGACATCAACAAAATGTTGACCAAAGAGTCTGGCCTACTGGGTCTGACCGAAGTCACCAGCGACTGCCGTTACGTTGAAGACAACTACGACAGCAAAGAAGACGCTAAGCGTGCAATGGACGTTTACTGCCACCGTCTGGCGAAGTACATCGGTTCTTACACCGCGCTGATGGACGGTCGTCTGGACGCGGTTATCTTCACCGGTGGCATCGGTGAGAACGCGGCAATGGTACGTGAACTGTCCCTGGGCAAACTGGGCGTTCTGGGCTTCGAAGTCGATCACGAGCGTAACCTGGCTGCCCGCTTCGGCAAGTCTGGCTTCATCAACAAAGAAGGCACCCGCCCGGCTATCGTTATCCCAACTAACGAAGAGCTGGTCATCGCGCAAGACGCGTGCCGCCTGACTGCCTGATTCCACACCGCCAGCAATGCTGGCGGTGCTGTTTTGTAACCCGCCCAACGCGGCGGTAACGAAAGAGGATAAACCGTGTCCCGTACTATTATGCTGATCCCTACCGGAACCAGCGTCGGCCTGACCAGCGTCAGCCTCGGCGTGATCCGCGCTATGGAACGCAAAGGCGTTCGTCTGAGCGTCTTTAAGCCTATTGCCCAGCCTCGTGCCGGTGGCGATGCGCCAGACCAGACCACCACCATCGTGCGTAAGAATTCCAATCTTCCTGCGGCTGAACCGCTGAAGATGAGCCACGTTGAGTCTCTGCTCTCCAGCAACCAGAAAGACGTGCTGATGGAAGAGATCATCGCCAACTACCACGCTAACGCGCAGGACGCGGAAGTGGTGCTGGTTGAAGGCCTGGTCCCGACCCGCAAACACCAGTTTGCCCAGTCCCTGAACTTTGAAATCGCGAAAACCCTGAACGCAGAGATCGTTTTCGTGATGTCTCAGGGGACTGATACCCCAGAGCAGCTGAAAGAGCGTATCGAACTGACGCGCAGCAGCTTCGGCGGCGCGAAAAACACCAGCATCACCGGCGTGATCGTTAACAAACTGAACGCACCGGTTGATGAACAGGGCCGTACGCGTCCTGACCTGTCCGAAATCTTCGACGACTCTTCCAAAGCGAAAGTCATCAAGGTTGATCCGGCAAAGCTGCAGGAATCCAGCCCGCTGCCTGTACTCGGCGCAGTGCCATGGAGCTTCGATCTGATTGCCACCCGTGCAATCGATATGGCGCGTCACCTGAACGCGACCATCGTTAACGAAGGCGATATCAACACCCGCCGCGTGAAGTCCGTGACCTTCTGTGCGCGCAGCATTCCGCACATGCTGGAGCACTTCCGCGCAGGTTCCCTGCTGGTGACCTCCGCAGACCGTCCGGACGTGCTGGTTGCTGCCTGCCTGGCGGCGATGAACGGCGTGGAAATCGGTGCAATTCTGCTGACCGGCGGCTACGAAATGGACGCGCGCATCAGCAAGCTGTGCGAACGTGCGTTCGCGACAGGCCTGCCAGTCTTCATGGTGAACACCAACACCTGGCAGACCTCTCTGAGCCTGCAAAGCTTCAACCTGGAAGTGCCGGTTGATGACCACGAGCGTATCGAGAAAGTGCAGGAATACGTTGCCGGCTACATCAATGCAGACTGGATCGAATCCCTGACGGCGACCTCCGAGCGCAGCCGTCGCCTGTCTCCTCCAGCCTTCCGCTACCAGCTGACCGAGCTGGCGCGCAAAGCGGGCAAACGCGTTGTTCTGCCAGAAGGCGACGAACCGCGTACCGTTAAAGCGGCGGCTATCTGTGCAGAGCGCGGCATCGCGACCTGTGTGCTGCTGGGTAACCCGGATGAGATCAACCGCGTGGCGGCCTCTCAGGGCGTTGAGCTGGGCGCTGGCATCGAAATCGTTGACCCTGAAGTGGTCCGCGAAAGCTACGTTGCCCGTCTGGTTGAGCTGCGTAAGAACAAGGGCATGACCGAAGCCGTTGCGCGTGAGCAGCTGGAAGACAACGTGGTGCTGGGCACGCTGATGCTGGAGCAGGACGAAGTTGACGGCCTGGTTTCCGGTGCGGTTCACACCACGGCGAACACCATCCGTCCACCGCTGCAGCTGATCAAAACTGCACCAGGCAGCTCTCTGGTTTCTTCCGTATTCTTCATGCTGCTGCCTGAACAGGTTTACGTTTACGGCGACTGCGCGATCAACCCGGATCCAACCGCAGAACAGCTGGCTGAGATCGCTATCCAGTCCGCAGACTCCGCCACCGCTTTCGGTATCGAGCCGCGCGTAGCGATGCTCTCCTACTCCACCGGCACCTCGGGTGCAGGTAGCGACGTAGAGAAAGTGCGTGAAGCGACCCGTATTGCGCAGGAAAAACGTCCTGATCTGATGATCGACGGCCCGCTGCAGTACGACGCCGCGGTCATGGCTGACGTTGCGAAATCCAAAGCGCCGAACTCACCGGTTGCCGGTCGCGCTACCGTGTTCATCTTCCCGGATCTGAACACCGGTAACACCACCTACAAAGCGGTACAGCGTTCTGCCGACCTGATCTCCATCGGGCCAATGCTGCAGGGCATGCGCAAACCTGTGAACGACCTGTCTCGTGGCGCACTGGTAGACGATATCGTTTACACCATCGCGCTGACGGCGATTCAGTCTTCGCAGCAACAGCAGTAATGTATTGCCGGATGGCGCTTCGCTTATCCGGCCTACAAAACCGTAGGCCCGGTAAGCGCTAGCGCCGCCGGGCAACAAAAAGGCGACCACCCGGTCGCCTTTTTTATTTACAGCAGCTCGCGCGCCGCCGATACAATGTCATGTGCCGTCAGGCCATACTCTTTCTGCAGGAAATCCTGCGTTCCCACCTGGCCGTAACGCTCCCTGACCCCGACCCGCCGCATCGGCACCGGGCAGGTTTCCACCAGCACTTCCGCCACCGCCGAGCCCAGCCCGTTGTGAATGCTGTGGTTTTCACAGGTCACGATGTGCCCGGTTTTCTCGGCGTAGTTTTTCACCAGCATCCGGTCGATGGGCTTCAGGGTAAACATGTCGATGACCGCCGCGCTTACCCCCTGCTGCTCAAGCTGGCGCGCCGCTTCCAGCGCTTCCGCTACCATAATGCCGTTGGCAATTAGGGTAATATCGGTTCCTTCACGCAGCACGTTGCCTTTGCCGATGGTGAAGGTTGAGCCCGGTGCATACACGCTCGGCGCCTGCTTGCGGATGGTCCGCACCCAGTAGAAGCCGTCGAGATCGATAAGCTGGCGCAGCACATCCTCGAACATCACCGCATCGGTGACTTCGAGCACCACCGAGTGCGCCAGACCGCGCACGATGCCCATATCCTCAAACGACATATGCGTTCCGCCGTTGTGGCAGGCCGTCACGCCCGCGTCTGAGGCAATTACCTTCACGTTGTTGCGCTGATAGTCCAGGGACATAAAGAGCTGGTCAAAACAGCGGCGGCTGGCAAAGGCGGTGAAGGTGTGAACGAACGGCTTGCGTCCGGTAAGGGAGAGCCCGGCGGCCGTGCCGATGACGTTAGCTTCCATAATGCCGCAGTTAATCACGTGCTGCGGATAATCGCGCGCTACGCCATCCATCGCCATTGAACTCATCAGGTCCGCTTCCAGGGCGATAATCTCGCTGCCGGCCTCAATCTGCTTTGCCACAAAGCCCGCGTAGACCTTGCGCATCTCAACGGCGTCTTTCTGTCCTGCCGGTGCAACCTTAATCATGTGAAGCCTCCAGTTGGCGAATCGTCTCATTGAGGGCCGCTTTGCTCTCCGCGGTTAATCGCAGGTGGTGCGAGTTGCTGAGCTGTTCCAGATACGGCACCCCCTGCCCTTTGATGCTGTCGAGGATCACCACCCGCGGACGCGCATCGGCCTCCGGTACCCTTGAAGTCACCTTCAGCAGTGCCGGAATGTCATCCCCTTTGACCGTCACCACATCAAAGCCAAAGGCGCGGAATTTGCCCTCAAGGTCGAAGGCACAGATGATTTCGTCCAGTTCGCCGTCGAGCTGCTGTTTGTTCCAGTCCACGAACACGGTCAGGTTGTTCAGACGATGGTGAGCGATAAACTGGAACGCTTCCCAGCACTGGCCTTCGTTCAGCTCGCCGTCGCCAACGATGCAGAAGACCCGATTCGGTCGCCCGGCCAGCCTGTGCGAGAGTGCCATACCGCCCGCAATGGAGATCCCCTGCCCCAGCGAGCCGGTGGTGGCATCCACGCCGCGCGTTTTCAGGCGGTCCGGGTGGCTGGGCAGACGCGTGCCGTTCTGGTTCAGCGTGCTCAGCTCTTCAACCGGGAAGTAGCCCTTAATCGCCAGGGTGCTGTAGAGCGCCGGGCCTGCATGACCTTTCGACAGCACAAAGTAATCGCGCTCAGGCCAGTCCGGATCCGCCGGGTCGATCTTCATCACGGCGCCGTACAGCACCGCCAGGGTTTCCACCACCGACATGCTGCCGCCGTAGTGCCCAAAGCCCAGCTGCGTCAGGGATTTGAGGGTTTCAAGACGGATCTGACGCGCCAGTTCGGTTATCTCGTTCTCATTCATGATTTGGCTCCGGTATTTTCCTGCGCGTTACTACCCGCAGGTTTGTTTTTCGCGAAGATGTTGTAGGCCACCAGCAGCGCGAACAGCGCCACAACCAGCCCGGTGATGGCAAGCGGTGACAGGAAGCGCGCCAGGTTGCCCAGCACAATCCCGACCGCGCCGAAGTCGGCGTCCGAGAAGGTGGTGTTAGCAAAGCCAATCGCACCCAGTACCGGCAGCAGCAGGACCGGGAGGAAAGTAATCAGCAGGCCGTTAGCAAAGGCGCCTATCATTGCCCCGCGGCGTCCACCGGTGGCGTTACCGAACACGCCTGCCGTTGCGCCGGTGAAGAAGTGCGGCACTACGCCCGGCAGGATCAGCACCCAGCTAAACTGACCGCAGATCAACAACCCCACAATTCCCCCGAGGAAGCTGAACAGGAAGCCAATCAGCACCGCGTTTGGCGCATACGGGTAGACCACCGGGCAGTCCAGCGCCGGACGCGCGTTCGGCACCAGTTTTTCTGAGAAGCCGGTAAAGGCCGGGACGATTTCCGCCAGAATCAGGCGCACGCCCTGCAGGATGATGAACACGCCCGCCGCGAAGGTGATCGCCATGATGATGGCGTAGACCAGGTAGTTTTGCCCGCCGCTGAAGGTGGCCTCGACGTACTCGCGTCCGGCGCTCACCGCCATGATCAGGTAGATAATCATCATGGTCAGGGAGATGGAGATCGAACTGTCGCGCAGGAAGCTGAGGTTTTTCGGCAGGTTCATCTCTTCGGTGGAGCGCGAGCCTTTACCGACCCTGCTGCCAATCCAGCCGGACAGCACGTAGCCCAGCGTACCGAAATGACCGAAGGCGATCTCATCGTTGCCGGTAATACGCTTCATATAGCGCTGCGCAATCGCCGGGAAGAAGGCCATAATCAGGCCGAGGATCAGCGAGCCGGTAAAGACCAGCCCCACCCCTTCAAAGCCTGCGACCGTCAGGATCACGCCAATCATGCACGCCATGTAGAAGGTGTGGTGCCCGGTCAGGAAGATGTACTTCAGGCGGGTAAAGCGCGCGACGACAATGTTCGCCACCATGCCGAAGGCCATGATCAGCGCGGTCGAGGCGCCGTATTTTTCCAGCGCGATCGACACAATCGCTTCATTGTTTGGAATAATGCCCTGGATATTAAAAGCGTGCTCAAACATGCCGCCTAACGGGTTTAACGACCCCACCAGCACCGTGGCGCCACCGCCCAGTACAATAAAGCCGAGAATCGTTTTAATTGTGCCTTTTACGACATCAGAAAACGCTTTTTTCTGCGCGACCAGACCAATTAACGCAATTAAACCCACCAGCACCGAAGGGACTTTTAAAATATCGACAACGAAATTCAGCGTTTCAAGGATAAACATATCCACCTCGCCTTATCAGGGTTATTGTCTGTCGAACCAGGCGCGCAGCTGCGCTTCGAGTTCGTTGATATCAATGATGTTGTTGATCACCACCAGCTGGCTTTCCGGCACGCTGGCGCTGGCCGCAATGTCTTTCGCCATCACGAACAGGTCCGCCGCGCCCGGCGTGGCGGAGGAGAGATCGGAGTGTTCAACCTCAGCCTCAATGTCCAGCTTTTTAAGCACTTTTTTAATGTTCATTTCGACCATAAAACTGCTGCCCAGGCCAGAACCGCAAATAGCCATGATTTTCATTGTTGTCCCCTTATTTTGAGTAGAGCACGCCCCATCACGCTGGCGCGTAATGTTGTGAATAATCGGATTAAAAAATTAAATCAGAAGCGGTTAATAATGGTTTTAATGTCCTCCAGGGTATTCGCCTGATGTAATTTCTCCATATCTTCGTCGCTGGAAAATAATTCAGCGAGCGCGGATATCATTTCGATATGGCTATGTTTATCCGGTGCCGCAAGCATAATAATCAGATCGACAGGGTCAAACTCTCCGGCACCAAAAGAGACGCCCTGTTTTAGTTTTAGTAATGACAAGCCCAGTCCTTTGGCGCCTTCCTCCGGCCGCGCATGCGGCATGGCTAGCCCTGGTGCCAGCACATAATAGGGTCCTAACGTATGGTGCTGCTGAATGATTGCCGTCACGTATTCCGGTGCAATCACCTGCAGATCCAGCAGCGGTTTCGCGCATATCTCCAGCGCCTGTGGCCAGCTTTCCACGCTATCCTGCAGCGTGATGGTTGTATCATATATCCAATTTTTGAGCATTTTCCCTCTCGCCAAACGCTAAAGATGGGCAAACTTTATTCAACCCATCAATCATTGACTGCGATCGCGATCACAAAGATAGCGCTACCAATTACCAACATGCAGAAATGTGATAGCGCTATCAAAATGTAATCATGGTGTGAAATCACAGCAAAAAAAGGGATTTAAGGCGTATACTGCCTGTCACCTGAAATGAAGGAAAAAAGAACGCGTCTGGTCAGCAGGAAGGTGTATGTCTTTAACCCGAAAACGGCGCAGTACCGGAAAAGTCACGCTCGCTGATGTCGCGCAGCTTGCCGGAGTCGGCACGATGACCGTCTCCCGTGCGCTCCGCACGCCCGAACAGGTTTCCGATAAACTGCGTGAAAAAATTGAAGCTGCGGTGCAGGAGCTGGGTTATATGCCCAATCTCGCCGCCAGCGCACTGGCATCCGCGTCCTCATGGACGATTGCGATGGTTGTTCCCAACCTTTCCGAAGCCGGTTGCTCTGAAATGTTTGCGGGCCTACAGCAGGTGCTGCAGCCCGCCGGATACCAGATCATGCTGGCAGAGTCCCAGCATCGGCTTGAGCAGGAAGAGAAGCTGCTTGAGACCCTGCTGGCGTCAAATATCGCCGCCGCGATTTTGCTCAGCGTCGAGCACACCGACACTGTTCGCCACTGGCTGAAAAACGCCTCGATTCCGGTAATGGAGATGGGTGCGATGCGCGCCGATCCGATCGATATGAATATCGGGATCGATAACGTGGCGGCCATGTACGAGCTGACGGAAATGGTGATTAGGCGCGGCTACCAGAATATCGGCCTGCTGTGCGCCAACCAGGAGCAGTGGATTTTCCAGCAGCATTTGCAGGGCTGGTACAAGGCGATGCTGCGCCATCATCTGTCGCCAAACCGGGTGATTAACGCGGCGATGCCGCCGAGCTTCTCGACCGGCGCGGCACAACTGCCAGAGTTCTTGCTGGCGTGGCCGGAGCTGGATGCGCTGGTGTGCGTATCAGACGAGCTGGCCTGCGGCGCGCTGTATGAGTGTCAGCGTCGACGCATTAAAGTGCCGGACGATCTGGCTGTCGTGGGCTTTGGCGATAGCGATGTGAGCCGCGTCTGCCAGCCGCCGCTGACGACGATGGCGGTACCGCATCGAAAGATTGGGATTGAGGCAGGTAAAGCGCTACTGGAACGTCTGAATGACGGAGACTGGCGCGACCAAAAAACCATCGCGTCCAGCCTGTGCCTGCGGGAAAGCTGTTAAGCTTACTCAGCCTCTTCCTCTTTTTCCGCTTTGTTTTCCGGCTTAGCGGATTCGTTTTTGGCGTTGCGGGTCATCCACAGCGCCAGCGCTTTTAACGAATCCGGCGTGAACTCATCGCAGCGGGCGGTAATCTCTTCCGGCGTCATCCAGCAGACTTCGCTCACTTCCTCTTCCTGCAGGGCGAAAGGCCCATGGGAAACGCAGCTAAACAGTCCACCCCAGACGCGGCAATGTTCGTCTTCGAAATAGAACTGCCCGTGCTCGGCAAACGGCACCCCGGCGATACCTAACTCTTCTTCCGCTTCACGACGTGCGGAATCCAGCAGCACTTCATCGGCCTGCACGACGCCGCCTGCGGTGGCATCAAGCATGCCCGGAAGAAAATCTTTGGTGTCCGTGCGGCGCTGGACCAGAATCTTGCCCATGCCGTCATGCACAACGATGTACGTTGCACGGTGACGCAGGCGCTCTGCACGCATTTGTTCGCGGCTCGCCTGCGCGATCACTTCATTTTCTTCGCTGACAATGTCAACCCATTCAGTACTTGCCAAATGATTCTGCTCCACCATCGGGAAACCTTCTCGTCTAAGCGCTCTTTCGGCGCGTTTGCAGTTGTGGTGTAACTTACGGATTAATCGCTACCTGCGCAATAACTTGCTGATCATTAAGTGCGATAACGCTCAGGGTATTTCCATCCAGCAGGCCATAGCTCGCAGGATATCCGCCTTTCGGAATGCTGACCGACCCCGGGTTAAAGTGATAAATCTCACCGCGTTTTTCAGCCACCGGAATATGAGTATGGCCGTAAACCAGGACATCGCCAGCCGCGAGCGCCGGGAGATTATCCGGGCCGAAAAGGTGTCCGTGGGTCAGAAACAGGCGGCTGTTTTCCAGCAGAACCTGTTGCCATGGCGCGGTAAGGGGAAAATGCAGCAGCATCTGGTCGACTTCGCTGTCGCAATTACCGCGAACGGCGATAATGCGCGAGGCAAACGGGTTAAGCTTTTCCGCCACCTGCGCCGGGGCATAGCCTTCCGGCAGCGCATTACGCGGACCATGATTTAAAACATCCCCCAGAATCACCAGCCATTGGGCCCCGCTTTGCGAAAACAGAGAAAGCACTCGCTCGGTCGCGGGCAGCGATCCATGGATATCTGACGCAAACATCAGTTTCATCCGTCACTCCCTGGTAAAAAAACTCCCCTTATCATACCTGAAGCGTCAGGGCTTATCAGCCCGCGCGCTTAGCGGAGAGTGCCACATAGCGCTGTACGGAGGCTCGCTGCCACTGGAACGCCGCATAGTCCACCAGCAGTTGAGGGACCTCATCGCCGTTGAGGATCAAACGGTTCAGCATCAGCGCCAGATCGGTATCGGCAATACACCATTCACCGAACAGGTTCGGGTTGCCGTGAGCGAGCAGCGAGGCTGCAGTTTCAATCAGCTTTTGCGCGCTGTCGACGCCTTCTGCGCTGAGCGCTGGCTTTTTCACACCGGCAAACACGACATCCGTGGAGCGCTCGACGCGAATCGGCACCAGGTCGCTACGCAGCCACGCCTGGATCTGCCTGGCGCGGGCGCGCTTTTGCAGATCGTGAGGATAGATGCGCTCCCATTCCGGCGGCGCAAAACGATCTTCCAGATATTCATCGATCGCCGAGGATTCGCTCAGTGCAAAACCATCCAGTTCCAGCACCGGCACGCGTCGCGTCAGGTCGTAACCCTGCCACTGGGGTTTGAGGTGTTCACCACCGTCGAGATCGACGGTCTTCAGCGTAAAAGAGAGCCCCTTTTCGGCCAGCGCGACGTAAACGCTCATAACATAGGGAGAAAAGAAATTTGCATCGGACCACAACGTAATTACGGGCTGGTTCATAACATCCTCATCGGCTGATCGGTTTTTACTCAACATATAATCTCTTTGCTTCGCTGTCACTTGATGAAAACTCACGATTTACAACAAGCACCTATACTCATTTGTCATGGCACCACTATTCGCATGGACAGGAGTTGAGAATGATTGACCTTTATTACGCCCCTACCCCAAACGGCCACAAGATCACCCTCTTTCTCGAAGAAGCCGAACTGGATTACAGAATCATCCGCGTGGATATCAGCAAAGGCGAACAGTTCAACCCTGTGTTTCTGGCTATCTCGCCCAACAATAAAATTCCGGCCATTATCGATAGTCAGCCGGCGGACGGAGGCAGGCCGTTAAGCCTGTTTGAATCCGGTGAAATTTTGCTTTATCTGGCAGAGAAAACCGGCAAGCTGCTGAGCGGTGAACTACGCGAGCGTCACCACACTCTGCAGTGGCTTTTCTGGCAGTCAAGCGGCTTTGGGCCGATGCTGGGGCAGAACCACCACTTCACCGCCTTCGCGCCACAGACCATTCCTTACGCCATTGAGCGATATCAGGTTGAAACCCAGCGTCTTTACGGCGTTCTGAACCAGCGGCTGGAGAAAACGCCGTGGCTTGGGGGCGACCATTACAGCATTGCCGATATCGCCTGCTGGCCGTGGGTAAATACGCATGATAAACACCGGATTGACTTAGCGTCTTACCCGGCGGTGAACAACTGGTTTGAGCGTATCCGGACCCGCCCGGCCACCGAACGCGCAATGCAAAAAATCCAGCAGGTTTAATCACCTATGAGGCTGGGTGGCTGAGAGGCTCTCATGTATTATGGGCGGGAAATACTGACACGGAGAAGACCTGCAATGTCACAGCCAGACGCTATTATTCGTATAAAAAATTTACGCTTGCGCACGTTCATTGGTATCAAAGAGGAAGAGATTGCCAACCGTCAGGATATTGTCATTAATGTGGTGATTCACTACCCGGCAGACAAAGCGCGGGCCAGCGAAGACATCAATGACGCGCTGAACTATCGCACGATCACTAAAAACATCATCCAGTACGTGGAAAACAACCGCTTCTCGCTGCTGGAGAAATTAACCCAGGATGTGCTCGATATCGCACGCGATCATCACTGGGTCACTTATGCTGAAGTAGAGATCGATAAACTTCACGCCCTGCGCTATGCCGACTCCGTCTCCATGACGTTAAGCTGGCGACGCCAGGCGTAAACCTGGAGGTTGTATGAAGATTCTGCTGACCGGCGGTACAGGCCTGATTGGGCGCCATCTCATTGCGCGTTTGCAGGCGCTGCATCACGACATTACCGTAGTGACCCGCAGCCCGGAGAAAGCGCGCCAGGTGCTGGGCGCGGGAGTCGATATCTGGAAAGGGCTGGTCGATCGGCAGAATCTGGACGGCTTCGACGCCGTCATCAACCTTGCGGGCGAACCCATCGCCGATAAGCGCTGGACCGAAGAGCAGAAACAGCGGTTGTGCAGCAGCCGCTGGAACATCACCGAGAAGCTGGTTGAGCTGATTCGCAACAGCCAGACCCCGCCGTCGGTGCTGATTTCAGGCTCTGCGACGGGCTATTACGGCGATCTCGGCGAAGTGGTGGTGACCGAGGAAGAGCCGCCCCACAACGAGTTCACCCATAAACTCTGCGCCCAGTGGGAGCGTATCGCCTGCGCGGCGCAAAGCGATAATACCCGCGTCTGCCTGCTGCGTACCGGCGTGGTGCTTGCGCCGAAAGGCGGCATTCTGGGTAAAATGCTTCCGCCCTTCAGGCTGGGGCTCGGCGGGCCGATCGGCAACGGGCGACAGTACCTGGCCTGGATCCATATCGACGATATGGTGAACGGCATTATCTGGCTGCTGGATAACGATCTGCGCGGGCCGTTTAACATGGTTGCGCCGTATCCGGTGCGAAATGAACAGTTTGCCCACGCGCTGGGGCATGCCCTGCATCGCCCGGCGATATTACGCGTGCCTGCGACGGCAATTCGCCTGTTGATGGGCGAAGCGTCCGTGCTGGTGCTGGGCGGTCAGCGCGCGCTGCCAAAACGGCTGGAAGCGGCCGGGTTTGCGTTTCGCTGGTATGACTTAGAAGAGGCGCTGGGGGATGTGGTACGCTGAATATGTTACAGTGATACGCCATGTTCCGATGAAATGGCGTAACAATGGCAACCATCACCACTCCCCGGCTTCATCTCACCCCTTTCGAACCCTCTGACTGGGCGTTCTTCCGCTCGCTGCGCGAAAACCGCGACATTATGCGCTATATGGCCGCGATTGCGCCTGAGAAAGAGACCCGACGCGTGTTTGCCGCACGCCTGATGGCGGAGCATGTCTTCGTGATCCGCTTTCTGAATGAAGATACGCCGCTGGGCGATATCGGCCTGCAAATCAGCCCTGAGAATCGTGAAGAGGCGGACATCGGCTACACGGTTGTGCCTGCCGCGCAGGGAAAAGGCATCGCCAGCGAGGCGCTGCGCGCGGTATGTGACTACGCGTTTAACCAGACCGGCGTGAAGGCGATTAACGCGTACGTGCTGGCGGACAACGGCGGGTCTGTGCGGGTGCTTGAGAAAGCCGGGTTTGTGCGCACGCAGGTGCTGGAAAAAGCGTATGAGATTGACGGCGTGCGGTATGACGACTGGGTGTATCGCCTGGAGTGTGGTGCGGCCTGAATGCCGTGCGGCACTGCGTTTGCCCGGCCTGGGGTTTTGTAGGCCCGGTAAGCGAAGCGTCACCGGGCGATTGGGCTGCACTGCGGGCTGATGCCCTCTTTATTTCAGAGATCCTTTAAGGAACTGCTGCAAACGCGGGCTCTGCGGGTTTGCCAGCACCTCGTCAGGGTGCCCCTGCTCTTCAATTTTCCCCTGATGCAGGAAAATCACGTGGTTCGAAACGTTACGGGCGAAGCCCATCTCGTGCGTCACCACCACCATCGTTTTGCCCTCTTCGGCCAGCTTCTGCATGATGCGCAGCACTTCGCCCACGAGTTCCGGGTCCAGCGCGGAGGTCGGTTCGTCGAACAGCAGCACTTCCGGCTCCATCGCCAGCGCGCGGGCGATAGAGACACGCTGCTGCTGGCCGCCGGAAAGGTGTACCGGATACTTCATCTGCTGGCGCTCGTCGATACCCACTTTCGCCAGGTATTTCACCGCGCGTTCCCGGGCTTCCTGCTTGCTTAAGCCGAGCACCTGAACCGGCGCTTCCATCACGTTCTCCAGCACCGTCATGTGGCTCCAGAGGTTGAAATGCTGGAACACCATCGTCAGGCGCGTACGCAGCAGGCGCAGCTGATGCTTATCCGCCACCTTCAGCTGGCCGTCTTTGTCACGCACCAGGTTGATGTTCTGCCCGCTCACCACAATCGAGCCTTCGCTCGGCTTTTCGAGGAAGTTAATGCAGCGCAGGAAGGTACTTTTACCCGAGCCGGATGAACCGATGATACTGATCACGTCGCCCGCGTTAGCCTGCAGCGACACCCCTTTCAGCACTTCATGTTCGCCGTAGCGTTTGTGCAAATCAATAACGTTTAATTTGTTCTCAGCCATCATCTTTCTCAGTGCGTCGAAGAAGGTTTTATATGCTGCAACCAGCGTTTTTCAGCCTTACGGAACAGGCTAATCAGAACATAAGAGATAATTAAATAGAGCACCGCCGCAATGCCAAACGCGGTAAACGGCTGATAGGTCGCGGAGTTGATATCGCGCGCGATTTTGAGCAGGTCCGGCACCGTGGCGGTAAAGGCGAGCGCGGTGGAGTGCAGCATCAAAATCACTTCGTTGCTGTAGGCCGGTAGCGCAATGCGCAGCGCCGACGGCAGAATAATGCAGCGGTAAAGCTTCACCGAGGAGAAGCCGTACGCGCGCGCCGCCTCGATCTCACCGTGCGGCACGGAACGAATGGCCCCGGCGAAAATCTCGGTGGTATAGGCGCAGGTGTTGAGCGTTAGCGCCAGCACCGTACAATTCAGGCCACTGCGGAAGAACGCATTCAGCATTTCCGTGCCTTTTACGATCTCCAGCGTATACATCCCCGAATAGAACACCAGCAGCTGCACGTACAGCGGCGTGCCGCGAAACACATAGGTAAACAGCCAAATCGGGAACTGAATAAATTTATTGTTCGACACGCGACCGATGGCGAGAAACACCGCCAGAATGCCGCCCATCACCACGGAAGAAATCAGCAGCCAGAGTGTGATCGCCACGCCGGTAAAGCGGTAGCCATCCGTCCACAGCAGGGATTTCCAGTATTCCTGAATAATCTCAATCACAGGTCAGCCCTCTTCACACCCACGGAGTAGCGACGCTCGAGCAGAAGCAGCACACCATTGGAGACGGTCGTAAAGACCAGATAGATCGCTCCGCAGACCACCGCAAAGTAGAACGGCTCCCAGGTGCTCTTGCCCGCCAGCTGAGTCGCTTTCACGACGTCTTCCAGACCGAGCAGCGAGACCAGCGCCGTCGCTTTGAGGATAACCTGCCAGTTGTTACCGATGCCCGGCAGCGCATAGCGCATCATGGCCGGGAACATAATCCGGCGAAACGTTTGTGAAGAGGTAAAACCAAATGCGGTTGCTGCTTCAATGTGTCCTCTGGGAACCGCCATGTAAGCGCCACGGAAGGTTTCCGTGAAGTAGGCACCGTAGATAAAACCGAGGGTGATAATACCGGCCACCATCGGGTCGATATCAATTTGTCCCATGCCCATCGCATCCGTCACGCTGTTCAGAGCAATCTGCAGGCCGTAAAAAATAAGCAGCATCAGCACCAGATCGGGTACGCCGCGAATGAGCGTGGTATAGCCTTCGAAAATGAGCGCCAGCGGTTTGTTAGCCGAAAGCTTCGCCCCTGCGCCCGCCAGACCTATCAGCACCGCCAGCACCACGGAGCTGATAGCCAGCTCAAGGGTGACAAGCGCGCCCTGTAAAATAACGCCAGAAAATCCGTACAGCATACCGCGAGCCCTGTCGTATCGTGAGTGGTAAACCGTGTCTTATCCCCTCCCCCAGCGGGAGGGGCCGCACGTTATTTGACGGAGCGATTAGCCGCCGTACACATTGAAATCGAAGTACTTTTTCGCCAGTTTGTCGTAGGTACCGTCAGCGCGCATTTCAGCAAACGCTTTGTTCAGCGCCTCACGCAGTTCGTTGTCTTCCTTACGCAGGCCCATACCGGTACCCACGCCAAAGAGCTTCTCGTCCTTAATGGACGGACCGCCGAACTTGTAATCTTTACCTACCGGCTGCTTCAGGAAACCTTCGCTTGCCGCGACTTCATCCTGGAATGCCGCATCAATACGGCCTGCCGTCAGGTCTGCGTAAATATTTTCCTGGCCCTGATAGGAGACGATTTCGATCCCCTTCGGCGCCCAGTGTTCGTTACCGTAGGTTTCCTGCGTGGTGCCCTGCAGCACGCCTACGCGTTTCCCCTTCAGCGACTCGAGGGTCGGTTGAATGTCAGAAGACTTAGCCACTACCAGACGTGAATCGGCCGCATAGAGCTTGTCGGTGAAGGCAATCTCCTGCTGACGTTTCTCGGTGATGGAAAGCGAGGACATAATCACGTCTATTTTTTTAGCTTTCAGTGAAGGGATCAGCGCATCCAGCGGGTTCTCTACATAAGTACACTGTGCTTTGATGCGTTTGCACAGCTCATTGGCCAGATCGATGTCAAAACCCACCAGTTCACCCTTTGAATTCTTCGATTCAAACGGCGCGTAGGTGGGATCGGTGCCAATACGAATTTTCTGCGGAATGGCTGCGAAGGCCGCGGTGGCGCTGGAAAAGGCCAGTACCAGAGATAATGACAACACGAGTTTTTTCATATTTGTCCTCAACAAACTGTCTTCATACGGTTTTTTTACGACGACGGGGTGGGGTTAATGTGCCATTAATCCACGCTGTCAGGCAAAGAATAATGCCTTTCAGACGGGAATTTTTGCATTATAAATGCTTAAGTATGCACGTAGCGACCCAATATGGTGCACAAATTGCACCATATTGAATCATCCACACTCGCGACGCACCACGCTGGTGCGTTAGTCACCGTAGACGTTGAAGTCGAAGTATTTCTTCGCCAGTTTGTCGTAGGTACCGTCTTTGCGCAGCTCCGTGAATGCTTTGTCAAAGGCGGCTTTCAGCTCTTTATCGTCCTTACGCAGGCCGATGCCGGTGCCGTCACCAAAGTATTTTTTGTCTTTCACGGACGGGCCCGCAAAGGCGTAATCTTTACCAGCCGGCTGCTTCAGGAAGCCTTCGCTCGCCGCGACTTCATCCTGGAACGCGGCATCCAGACGGCCTGCCGCCAGGTCAGAGTAGATCAGATCCTGGTTCTGGTAAGCCACCACGTCGACGCCCTTCTCGCGCCAGTTGGCATTCGCGTAACCTTCCTGGGTCGAGCCCTGGAGCACGCCCACATGCTTGCCTTTCAGCGAGTCGATGGTCGGCTGGATCGGGGAACCTTTCGCGGCAATCAGACGCGAATCCGCAGCGTAGAGCTTGTCAGAGAAGGCAATCTCCTGCTGGCGTTTTTCGGTGATGGAGAGAGAAGAGATAATGGCGTCGATTTTCTTTGCCTTCAGCGACGGGATTAACGCGTCGAAGTCGCTGCCCACCCATGTGCATTTCACTTCCATACGTTTGCACATTTCATTTCCCAAATCGATATCAAACCCCACGAAATCGCCTTTCGCATCCTTGGAAGAGAATGGCGCGTAGGTTGCGTCTGTACCGATACGAACCGTCTGTGGAAGCGCTGCGTAGCTACCTGCCGCCGCACTTAACCCCACCAGCAAAGACAGAGCCAGAACCGTCTTCTTCATACATTTACCCTCAAGTACCGTGATTTTATTATGTATTGTGTTGTGTGTTGTGTTGCAGGCTTCTCTTGCAGGTCTTATGCCACATTGCCGTCTGGTCAAAAGTTCGACGTTAAATATGTTAATAAAACGTTGCGATATTGCCTTAATGGTGAAAGATAGCAGGTCTGCCGAACGAACCGGAAAGAGAAAAAGGGAAAAAGCGAATTAAATGTCGAGGATATGATCGCCGTTGCATAATTGCCCTGAAACAGGGCAACGTCTTTTTTCATGCACAGCATTTGTGCACAGAATCAGGCTCCCTGCCAGCGGGTGAAGAGGTCTTCGGGCAGGTCGATGTCAAACTGATCCAGCACGCGATTGACGGTCTGATTGATCACATCGTCCAGCGACTGTGGTCTGTGGTAGAACGCCGGCACCGGCGGCATGATCACTGCGCCCAGCTCGGCGGCCTGGGTCATGAGGCGCAGATGGCCCAGGTGCAGCGGCGTTTCCCGCACGCAGAGCACCAGCGGGCGGCGCTCCTTCAGCACCACGTCCGCCGCGCGCGTTACCAGCGTGTCGGTATAGCTGTTCACAATCCCGGAGAGCGTTTTGATTGAACAGGGCAGGATCACCATACCGGCGGTTTTAAACGAGCCTGAGGAGATGCTGGCGGCGATATCGCGGGCATCGTGAACCACGTCCGCCATCGCCTGGACATCGCGCAGGGAGAGATCCGTTTCAAGGGAGAGGGTTTGCCGCGCCGCCTGGCTCATCACCAGATGCGTTTCCACTTCTGCCACGTTACGCAAAACCTGTAGCAGGCGTACGCCGTAAATCGCGCCGCTGGCACCGCTGATGCCTATTATGAGTCGTTTCATGATTTCGCCCTTGCTGAATTCTGGGCTGACTGTGCAGGATTTTGCGGGGAGTTGCAAGTGAGGGCGAGCGCCCTCACCTGCGCAGAGATTAACCTTCGTTGTGCATCTCTAAGCTTTCGAGATCGTTTTGCAGCTGAACGGCTTTCGCATCGTCGTTGCGCAGCGAATCAAGGTAGTCGAGGTACTGCTGGTCAACGTCTTTCGTCACGTAGACGCCATTGAACACGGAGCATTCGAACTGCTGAATCTCCGGATTCTCGGCGCGCACCGCGTCGATGAGATCGTTCAGATCCTGGAAAATAAGGCCGTCGGCACCGATGATCTGGCGAATCTCATCCACTTCACGGCCGTGAGCAATCAGCTCGTTGGCGGTTGGCATATCAATGCCGTACACGTTCGGGAAGCGAATCTCCGGCGCGGCAGACGCCAGGTAGACTTTCTTCGCACCCGCTTCGCGCGCCATCTCGATAATCTGCTCAGAGGTGGTGCCGCGAACGATGGAGTCATCCACCAGCAGAACGTTTTTGTCGCGGAATTCCGCGCGGTTGGCGTTCAGCTTGCGGCGAACGGACTTACGGCGCAGGTGCTGGCCCGGCATGATAAACGTGCGGCCAACGTAGCGGTTCTTCACGAAGCCCTGACGGTACGGCTTGTCCAGAATGCGGGCGATCTCCAGGGCGATATCGCAGGAGGTTTCCGGGATAGGAATCACCACGTCAATGTCGAGATCGTCCCACTCGCGGGCAATCTTCTCGCCGAGCTTCGTGCCCATATTGACGCGCGCGCTGTAGACGGAGATCTTGTCGATGAACGAATCCGGACGGGCAAAATAGACGTATTCAAACAGGCACGGGTTGCTGACCGGGTTGTCGGCACACTGACGGGTGAACAGCTGGCCCTTCTCGGTGATATACACCGCTTCGCCCGGCGCAACGTCGCGCAGAAATTCGAAGCCCAGGGTATCCAGCGCCACGCTCTCAGAGGCAACCATATATTCGGTACGGCCATCGCCGAGGTCGCGCTTGCCCAGCACCAGCGGACGAATGCCGTTTGGATCGCGGAAGGCGACCATGCCGTGACCGATGATCATCGCCACGCAGGCGTACGCACCGCGGATCTGGCGGTTTGTCGCGGCAATGGCAGCGAAGATATTGTCTGCTTCCAGCGGGTAGTGACGGAAGTTATCCAGCTCGCTGGCGAACACATTGAGCAGGATTTCTGAATCAGAGGTGGTGTTAATGTGGCGACGTTTCTCTTCGAACAGCTTCTTACGCAGCTCATGAGCGTTGGTCAGGTTGCCGTTATGGGCAAGCGTGATGCCATACGGTGAGTTGACGTAGAAAGGCTGTGCCTCAGAGGCGCTGGAACTGCCAGCAGTAGGATAACGAACGTGACCGATCCCCATATTACCTTGCAGACGCTGCATATGGCGGGCTTCAAACACATCGTTTACCAGGCCATTGGCCTTACGTAAACGGAAGCAGTTGTTTGCATCAATGGTGATGATACCCGCAGCATCCTGCCCACGGTGCTGAAGCACCGTTAACGCGTCATAAATCGACTGGTTTACCGGCATGAAACCGGCGATACCGACAATACCGCACATTCGTCTTTTCCTCGTTAAGCCACATCTCAGGGTTTATGCCCTGGGCAAAAAACTCGACGAGCTTTGCAGATAGTCAAAGAACCATCTGATGATGAAGCTGAACTCTGGAATGAGCTGCGATTTTTGCCAGTCTTCGCTTTTGGAGAACCCGGTGAAGGTATCCAGGAAGAACAGGATCGCGGCCACAATCAGCACGCCTCGTAATGCCCCGAAACAGATCCCGAGTACCCTGTCCGTTCCTGACAGACCGGTTTTCTCGACCAGCTGACCTATCACGTAATTCACGATAGCGCCGACAATCAGCGTCGCGATAAACAGCACCGCGATGGCGATTCCATTTCGGACCAGTTCATCTTCAAAGCCCGTGAACCAGACAGACAGGTAAGTGTAGTAATGACTGGCAACAAAGAAAGCACAACCCCAGGTTACCAGCGATAACGCTTCACGAACAAAGCCACGGATCAGGCTAACCAGACAGGAAAAACCAATCACCGCAATGATGGCGTAATCAATCCAGACCATATGTGTCCCACGATTAAACGCCCTGTCATCCAGTTCGGGGCGAATTCTAACAGAAAAAGAAAACGTTTGCGTAGGGATTTCCTTCCCGCGCGTAAATAAAAAAGGCGCTGAAAAAATGTTCAACGCCGTGGCTTATCGCCTCTCTCTAAAGGAGCAGGTCGTACTTAGTTCGCGCTGTAGCTCATCACCACACCACTCAGCCCGGAGATCTGCTTCAGCTCGCCCAGCGACCCTTTCAGCTTGTCTTTCGACGCCTCCGGCCCCACGAGGATACGGGTGATTTTACCCTGCACCGGCGTGGAAGGTGAAGTGTAAACGCGATAGCCCGCACTGCGCAGTTTACCCACAACCTCGTTGACTTTATCGGCGTTTTTCAGCGCCCCCAGCTGCACAACGTAGGCTTTGCCGGTCGGCGCTGCGTCTTGCTTCGCAGGTGGTGGAGTTTCAGACGCTGCAGCCAGCTGCTCTGCTGCTTTATCTCGCTGTTGCTGAGGCTTCGGCTGCGGTTTCTCTACCGGCTTCGGTTTTTCGACAGGCTTAGGCTTCTCTACCGGTACCGGATCGATCTCGATGTTGTTATTCGCCGCCAGACGCGACGGGTCGAGTGACGGTGCAGCGGCATCGCCCGCGCGAACTTCTTCCGCCGCCCCTTCAGGCGGCTGAGCAGGCAGCGCCTGAGTCGCCGCAGGCAGCATATCCGGCTCATCGCGGTCGCCCGGCTTCGGCACCAGCGGAATGGCTGCAAACTCGTCCTGATAATGTTTTTTCTGCCCGTCGAGCAGCCCGGGAAGAATAATCACCCCGAGCGCGACCAGCACAATGGTTCCTGTTAAACGGTTCTGAAACTTACTCGCCACCGGTTCTCCCCGCGTCCATCACTTCCATGACATGTGCCACCGTGTGGAAAGAGCCACACACCAGCACGGTATCTTCTGGTTTAGCATCCGCCATCGCGGCATGCCAGGCCTGCGCCACGCTACTGTAGATTGCACCTTTGCCGAGATGTTCCATTAACTGCTCAGCTGTCGCACCGCGCGGCCCCTCCAGAGGAGCACAATACCAGCTATCGACCACACTCTCCATGCAGGCCAGCGTGCCGCCGATATCTTTATCATGAAGCATACCGATAACCGCCAGCACGCGCCCGGTTTTTGGTAACGATTTGAGACGTCCTGCGAGATACGCCGCCGCATGCGGGTTGTGCGCCACATCCAGAATCAGACGCGGTGACTCGCTGACTATCTGGAAACGACCCGGCAGCAGCGCATTCTGAATGCCGTCACGGATCGCCTGCTCACTTACAGCTAATCCGCTGGCGCGCAGTGCCGCCAGCGCGGTTGCCGCGTTCGGCTGCGGTACCTGCGGCAGCGGCAGATTCTCCAGCACGCCCTGCGCATCGCTGAAGCGCCAGCCGTTGCCCTGCACCTCATACTGCCAGTCAACGCCTCGGCGCAACAGATGTGCGCCCTTCTCTTTCGCCACGTCGGCAATGGTATGCGGCATGTCCGGCTCGCCCACCACGGCGGGCTTATTCGCCCGGAAAATACCGGCCTTTTCGCGGCCAATGCTTTCACGGTCCGGGCCCAGCCAGTCGGTATGATCCAGCGCGATGCTGGTGACCACCGCCACGTCCGCATCCACCATATTGGTGGCATCCAGACGCCCGCCCAGCCCCACTTCCAGGATCACCACGTCCAGCTGCGCCTGTTTGAACAGCCACAGCGCCGACAGGGTGCCGTATTCAAAATAGGTTAATGAGGTTTCCCCGCGCGCCGCTTCGATAGCCGCGAACGACGCCGTATGGGCAGATTCCGCCAGCTCGGTGTTCTGCACCCGCACGCGCTCGGTATAGCGCACCAGATGCGGTGAGCTGTAAACGCCAACCTTGTACCCCGCCGCCATCAGGACTGACTCCAGCGTGCGGCAGGTCGTCCCTTTACCGTTAGTACCTGCAACGGTGAACACGAACGGAGCCGGTTTCAGCACGTCGAGACGCGCGGCAACCTGGCTTACGCGCTCAAGGCCCATATCGATGGTTTTACTGTGCAGGTTTTCCAGATAAGAAAGCCACGCGGCCAGGGGCGACGTGGCTTGGGGAATGCTTTTATTTTCCATAATGCCCGGTTGTCATTAACAGGTTATAAAGCAAAAGGGCAGCGCCATCTGGCCCTGCCCTTTTCAGTTATCAGGCCTCGGGTTCCTGATCCGGTACCACCACGCCTTCGCGCGGCTCATCCGGGTTAGGCGCTGGCAGATTCATCAGCTTCGCCAGAATGCTGGCCAGTTTCAGGCGCATTTCCGGACGGCGGACGATCATATCGATAGCGCCTTTCTCAATGAGGAACTCACTGCGCTGGAAGCCCGGCGGCAGTTTTTCACGAACGGTCTGCTCGATGACGCGAGGACCGGCAAAGCCGATCAGCGCTTTTGGCTCAGCGATGTTCAGGTCACCCAGCATCGCGAAGCTTGCGGAGACGCCACCCATGGTTGGGTCGGTCAGCACGGAGATGTACGGCAGACCGCGCTCCTGCATTTTCGCCAGCGCCGCAGAGGTTTTCGCCATCTGCATCAGGGACATCAGCGCTTCCTGCATACGCGCACCACCGGAGGCGGAGAAGCAGATCAGCGGACAGTTGTCTTCCAGCGCCTGCTCAACGGCACGCACGAAACGCGCGCCGACCACGGAGCCCATTGAGCCGCCCATAAAGGAGAACTCAAACGCAGCGGCAACCACCGGCATCTCGTGCAGGGTGCCCTTCATGACGATCAGCGCGTCTTTCTCGCCGGTCTCTTTCTGTGCAGAGGCCAGACGATCTTTGTATTTTTTGGAGTCGCGGAACTTGAGCACATCTTTTGGCTCCAGTTCGCTGCCCAGTTCTACCAGAGAACCTTCGTCCAGCAGGCTATGCAGGCGGTTGCGCGCCGACATACGCATGTGGTGGTCACACTTAGGACACACCTCGAGATTGCGTTCCAGCTCTGCGCGATACAGAACCTGGCCGCAGCTATCACACTTCGTCCATACCCCTTCAGGAATGCTCGCTTTGCGCGTCGGGGTAATGTTGCTTTTAATTCGTTCAATCCAGCTCATTGATAACCTTTCTGCCTGAACCTGGTCGTATGCCAGTTTTGCTATAAGAGGCGAATAATGCCATTTTTGCCTCCAACAGACCATGAATGTTGCACATTAAAACATAACAGCCCGAAACTTTGGATAAAAAAGTGGTCGAACCGCCAGCGTGCATTTACTTCGCTTGCTTTGCTGCCGCGCGTTTGTGACGAATGATTTCGATAACACCCGGCAGAACGGAAAGCACAATAATCGCTACAATCAGTAACTTAAGGTTTTCCTGAACCACTGGCAAGTCGCCAAACAGATAGCCTGCATAGGTAAAGAGCAACACCCAAAGCAGTGCGCCCACCACGTTATACATTGCAAAATGACGATAGGACATATGGCCCATTCCCGCCACAAACGGCGCAAATGTGCGCACAATAGGCACAAAACGCGCAAGGATAATGGTTTTTCCGCCATGACGTTCATAGAAGGCATGGGTCTTGTCTAAATAGCTGCGGCGGAAAATTTTCGAGTCCGGATTACTGAACAACCGCTCACCGAACACCCGGCCAATCGTATAGTTGACCGCATCCCCGACAATCGCGGCAATCACCATCAACACCACCATCAGATGCACGTTCAAATCATTGGTGGGCAGCGCCGACAACGCACCGGCCACAAACAGCAGCGAGTCTCCCGGCAGGAACGGGGTAACGACCAGACCGGTTTCACAGAACAGAATCAGGAACAGAATGGCGTAAACCCAGACGCCGTACTGCGCGACCAGCTCCGCCAGGTGAACATCAATATGCAGAATGAAATCAATCAGAAAACGTATTACGTCCATATTGTCTAAGCCTTAATTGCACCTTTGTTTAGTCCGCTAAAAACAGCGGGCCCATTGGCGGTTTTGGCAGGTCAAACCGATCCGGATAGTCTACCGAGACCAGATAAAGCCCTTCCGCTTTCGCCGTTGCTGCCGCAAGCGTTCTGTCCTTCGCTGCCAGCAGTTCTGCAATCCAGCTCTCCGGCTGGTGTCCGGCGCCCACTTCCATCAGGCTGCCTACAATATTCCGCACCATATGATGTACAAAGGCATTGGCTTTGATATCCACCACCACATACGCGCCATAACGACTGACGTTAATGTGCATGACATTACGCCACGGCGTACGGGACTGACACTGCACCGCACGAAACGACGTAAAGTCATTTTCACCAATCAGACACTGCGCCGCGCGATGCATGCGTTCTGCATCGAGCGGTTCATAAAAATGCGTCACGCCCTGGCTTAATACCGCCGGGCGCAGACGCTGGTTGTAGATGACATAGCGATAGCGACGCGCCGTTGCGCTGAAGCGCGCGTGAAAATCATCCGGCACAGCTTTCACCCAACGCACCGCGATGTCACCAGGTAAATTCGCATTTACACCCAGCGTCCAGGCGGCATCCTTACGCACGGCGGTGGTTTCAAAGTGAACCACCTGCCCCGTGCCATGAACACCCGCGTCCGTACGCCCCGCGCACAGGACGTTAATCGGCTCGTTTGCCACCTGAGAGAGCGCTTTCTCCAGCTTTTCCTGAACGCTGCGCACCTCATTCTGACGCTGCCAGCCATAATATTTACTGCCATCGTACTCAATACCGAGGGCAATCTTATGAACCGGCTTTTGATCCACTTCGGACATCAGTACAGATACTCCTGCACCAGCTTCTCGGCGATCTTGACCGCCATCAGCGCGCCGCCAAAGCGAACGTTATCGGCAACGGACCAGAACTGGACCTGCTCCGGCATACCGTAGTCGTTACGCACGCAGCCAACGGAAAGATGCGCGCTGCCGGTGGCGTCGCCCACCTGGGTCGGGAACTCGCTCTCTTCGGAAAGGACGATATCTTCACCGCGGCCAAACGCATCGCGGGCCTCTTCTGCCGCCAGCGGACGCAGCGCTTCAAAGCCGACCATCTGCGCGTGGCCGTAGAAGACCGGGGACTGTACGACGCTGGCGGAAATCATCAGCCCCTCGTCCTGCAGAATCTTGCGCGCTTCGTCGACGAGACGACGCTCTTCGCGCACGGAACCTTCACGATCCGGCAGCAGCGGCAGCATGTTGAACGCCAGCTGGCGGCCAAAGAAATCATCTTCGTCGATCGGGATGCCATTCAGCAGCTTCGCACTCTGCCCGGCCAGCGCGTCAACGGCCTTTTTACCGTTCGCCGACGCGGACAGCAGGCTGGTGACGGTAATGCGCGACAGGCCGCCGTCGTCAATCAGCGGCTTCAGCGCGGTCAGCAGCTGGCTGGTCAGGCTGTTCGGTACCGCGATAACGTTACGGTTGCGGTAGTCAGCCAGCACAAACGGATTGACGTCCGGGACCACCAGCGGCACGTCCGGCTCCAGGGAGAACAGACCGCTCAGGTCGATCACCAGGCAGCCCGAATTGGTCGCCTCTTCAATATAAGACGCCGTGGCTTCAGCACCTGCGGCAAAAAACGCCAACTGCGCCTGGGTCCAGTCAAACGCGGCCGCATCCTGAACCATCACGGATTTACCGCCAAAGCGCAGATGTTCGCCCGCGCTGTCGGTGCGCGCCAGCGCATAGATATCTCCCACCGGGAACTGACGCTCGGCAAGAGTTTCGAGCAGGGCTTCGCCCACGGCACCCGTGGCACCTAAAATGGCAATATTCCAGCCTTCAGACATGGTGGTTTACTCCAGAAATAAAAAAGCGTCCCTGTCGGCGTATCCGACAGGGAGCATTAAGAAGACATTAATGCGCCGGGTGATGAACGGCGTTAAAACCCAGTTTCTTGAGCAACGTCGCAGCCGCTGCGTCGTCGCACATCACATACAGGGAAGACCACTCGCGGCGCTCAACGTAGTTCTTGCGCAGCTTATCAAATTCACCCGGGATCCCCGCCACCTTACGCAGCAGCGCATCGTCGCGGCGCACATCATACACCAAATGCACCAGCCTTTTCAGCGTTGCCTGATCGAGCGGGCCATGCAGGGTAATGCGGCCAAATTCAGGCGCGGGGAGTAAAGTATCAAGCGCCACCTGCTGCGGATGGCCGATAAAGGCGTTGTAGGCTTCAAACACCTGCGTCGTGCCGCGCGCTTTGCCTTCAAGCGTATAGCCCGCGATATGCGCGGTGGCAACGTCAACCTTGTTCAGCAGCTCAACGTTGAGATCCGGCTCCGGCTCCCAGACGTCCAGCACCACGCTGAGATCGTGTCCTTCATTCAGACATTTCAGCAGCGCGGCATTATCCACCACCGGGCCACGGCAGGCATTAATCAGAATAGTGCCAGCCTTCAGACGGCGAATCAGCGCCTCGTCCGCCAGATGCAGGGACTTATACGGCCCCTCTTTAAACAGCGGCGTGTGGAACGTCAGCACATCGCACTGTTCAACCAGCTCATCCAGCGCGCGGAAATCCTCGTCGTCACCGTTGTCTTTACGCGGCGGATCGCACAGCAGCGTGCGGATACCTAACGCTTCAAGGCGCTTTTGCAGACGCCCGCCGACGTTACCCACGCCGACAATCCCCACGGTGCGGTCTTTCAGCGCAAAACCATCGCGCTCGGCCAGCATCAGCAGCGAGGAGAAAACGTATTCCACGACGGCAATGGCGTTACAGCCCGGCGCGGCGGAAAAACCGATTCCGGCCTGCTTCAGCCACTGATCATCCACATGATCGGTCCCTGCCGTTGCGGTTCCGACAAACTTAATCGCTTTACCGGCAAGCAACGCCTCATTTACTTTGGTCACCGAGCGCACCATCAGCGCGTCTGCGTCATCCAGTTCGTTAACCGGGATCGGGCGACCAGGGACAGCCTTAACGTCGCCGAGGCGGCTAAACAGCTCGCGGGCGTAAGGCATATTTTCATCAACGAGGATTTTCACGTCTGAGTACCTGTTTGAGAGGAAGAAAACCTGCCAAGTGTGCCATAATCTGGCCGCCAGGCATATACGTATGCCGGGTTTACGCTGAGTTTTGACTTTAAGGATTTTTGACGATGCAGCCCATTTCAGGTACGCCGCCACGCCCTCCGGGTGAAGGCCCTGTCACGCCAAACGTTGCCGGTGAACAGCCACTATCCACGCAACAGCGCACCGTGCTGGAGCGACTGATCACGCGCCTGATAGCGCTGACTTCGCAGCAAAACGCGGAAGTCTGGGCCGGGGTAAAGCATGATTTAGGCGTGAGGAACGACGCACCGCTGCAGTCGCGCCATTTCCCTGCCGCCGAGCAAAATCTCAACCAGCGTATTACGACCGCGCAGCAGAACCACACCACGCGTCAGATTGTCACGCAGTTGACCGAGCTGCTGGGCCAGGGAAATAACCGTCAGGCTGTCAGTGACTTTATCCGTCAGCAGTATGGCCAGACCGCCCTGAGCCAGCTGACGCCAGACCAGCTTAAAACCGTGCTGACGCTGTTGCAGAACAATCAGTTGTCTATTCCGCAGCCTCAGGTGCGCCCCTCAACCGAGCGCCCGCTGCAGCCTGCCGAGCACAACACGCTGAACCAGATGGTGACCAAACTGGCCGCCGCCACCGGCGAGTCGACGAAGCTTATCTGGCAATCCATGCTGGAACTGTCCGGCGTGAAGGCGGGCGAGCTGATTCCGGCCAAACAGTTTACCCATCTGGTGACCTGGCTCCAGGCGCGCCAGACGCTCAGCACCCAGAGCGCCCCTACCCTGCATACCGTTCAGGCGGCGCTTAAACAGCCGCTGGAACCGCACGAGTTCGAGGTGATTAGGGATTACGCCCAGCAGAACTGGCAGGCCACGCCGCAAACGGTACTGACCACCGCGCAGGTGCAGGATGTGCTGAATCAGATCTTTGTTCGCCGCGCCGAGCGGGAAGGCGGCGTGCCGGAGGTAAGAAACGTTCAGCCGATCTACAGCCCGCTGTTTGCGCCCGTTGTGGAGACGTTCAGAACGCTCTCTGCCCGCCCGGGATTAATGTTGATTGCATTATTGATTGCGCTGGCGATTTTCTGGCTGGTTGCCTGAGGATTTGCCCGGTGGCGCTACGCATACCGGGCCTACAACGGCTCGAACCGTAGGCCGGGTAAGGCGCAGCCGCCACCCGGCGACAACTGTTAATTTCTGCGAAACGCCACCAGCGTCACCACGATCCCCACCACCGCAGAAACCGCGCCCGCCAGGAAGACGGACGGGTAGCCAAACGAAGTGGCTAACAGACCCGCCAGCGGCCCGGTTACGCCGTATGAGATATCCTGAAACGCCGCATAGCCGCCCAGCGCCGTACCGCGGACCTGCGGCGCCACGCGCTTCACCACCTCAACGCCCAGCGCCGGGAAGATCAGCGAGCAGCCGCAGCCGGTTAACGCCGCACCAAGCAGCGCAACGGAGGCGACCGGCGCCTGCCAGAGCAACACCAGCCCAACGGTTTCAATCACCAGCGATGCCACCGCCACCTTCACGCCGCCAAAGCGATCCGGCATCCAGCCGAACAGGACACGCATCAGGACAAACGCGCCGCCAAAGGCCGTCAGCGTAAAGCCCGCCATTGCCCAGCCGCGGCTCATGAAATAGAGGGAGACGAAGGTGCCAATCACCGCGAAGCCTACTCCCTGAAGCGCCAGCCCCAGCCCTGGCTGCCAGATTTGCCCCACCACACTCCACAGCGAAGGACGTTCGCCTTTATGGGCGGGTACCTTGCGTACCGAACCGTTAAAAGCCCACGCCAGCAGCGGTAATACCATGGTGGTTGCTGCCAGTACCGCAAAACCAAACTGGCTGTGGATCAGCAAACCCAGCGGCGCGCCTGCAGCCAGTGCGCCATAAATCGCCATCCCGTTCCATGACATCACTTTGCCGGAGCGCGCAGGCCCCACCAGCCCCATCCCCCAGGTCAGGGTACCGGTCAGCAGCTGGCTTTCACCGAAGCCAAGGATTAAACGGCCCACCACCAGTAGCGCAAATTTATACGCGGCGTCGACCGGCAGGAGAGCGGCCAGCAGCCACGCGCCCCCCGCCAGACTGCAGGCAAACATGCCCTGCAGCGCCGAGCGTTTTGCACCGTGCTGATCGGCCAGCCGTCCTGCGTAGCCGCGGGTTAATACCGTGGCTAAAAACTGAATGCCCACAGCAATGCCGACCATGGTGTTGCCATAGCCGAGTTCCTGATGAACGAACAGTGGGATCACCGGCAGCGGCAGGCCAACGGTCATGTAGGTCAGGAATACCGCAAAGGCGATGCGGAAAAGAGAAAGGTTCCCGGAAGGAGTGCCCTTCTCGGGGGTAACAGCCTTCATGCATAACTCCGTGTTCAGGCATAAAAAAAGGGAGCCTTCCGGCTCCCTTCTATTATACATTCAAACGCTTATGCTTTCAGCTTGCGCATAACCAGTGTGGCGTTGGTGCCGCCGAAGCCGAAGCTGTTGGACATCACGGTGGTCAGCGTCGCTTCCGTTGGTTTGGTCACGATGTTCAGGCCAGCCGCCTGCTCGTCCATCTCGTCGATGTTGATGCTTGGGGCGATAAAGCCGTTTTCCAGCATCAGCAGAGAGTAGATCGCTTCCTGCACGCCCGCCGCACCCAGAGAGTGACCGGTCATGGCTTTGGTGGCAGAGATAGCCGGGCTGTTGTCGCCGAACACTTCGCGGATCGCACCCAGCTCTTTCACGTCACCTACCGGAGTAGAGGTACCGTGGGAGTTCAGGTAGTCGATTGGGGTATCAACGCCGTGCATCGCCATCTTCATGCAGCGCACCGCGCCTTCGCCGGACGGAGCAACCATGTCGGCGCCGTCGGACGTTGCGCCGTAGCCCACGATCTCAGCATAGATGTGCGCGCCACGTGCCAGCGCGTGCTCCAGCTCTTCAACCACAACCATACCGCCGCCGCCCGCGATGACGAAACCGTCACGGTGCGCGTCATAAGTACGGGAGGCTTTGTCTGGGGTTTCGTTGTACTTGGTGGACAGTGCGCCCATCGCGTCGAACTCACAGGCCATTTCCCAGCCCAGCTCTTCGCCGCCGCCAGCAAATACGATGTCCTGTTTACCCAGCTGGATCTGCTCAACAGCGTTACCGATACAGTGTGCGGAAGTCGCACACGCGGAGCTGATGGAGTAGTTCACACCGTGGATTTTGAACGGGGTCGCCAGGCACGCGGAAACCGCAGAACCCATGGCTTTAGTCACCACGTACGGACCTACCGCTTTCAGACCACGCGGGCTGCGCATGGCGTCAGCACCGAATACCTGCGCTTTAGAGGAACCGCCGGAACCGGCAATCAGGCCCACGCGCGGGTTGTTCTGATAAACCTCTTCGCTCAGGCCGGAATCTTTGATCGCTTCCTGCATGGAGAGATAAGCATAAATAGAGGCATCGTTCATGAAACGAACCACTTTGCGGTCAATCAAACCGGTGGTGTCCAGTTTGACGTTACCCCATACGTGGCTACGCATACCTGAATCTTTAAACTCTTCAGAGAAAGTGATCCCGGAGCGTCCTTCACGCAGAGATGCCAGGACTTCCTGCTGGTTATTACCGATGCTGGAAACAATGCCCAGGCCAGTAATCACTGCACGTTTCATTCAATACCTCTGTAAGTCGCACTATAAAAAGTTTCGAGTCGCACAATAGCGTACACTTGTACGCCGAACAAGTCCGATCAGACATTTTCTGCGGAAATTTGCACCGATGGACTCACATCGTTAAGATCGTGCCACTGCCTGTCAGACGAGTAACTTACGTGAAACAAAACGCTATACAACCCGCCAACCTCGAATTCAACGCTGAGGGTACACCTGTTTCCCGAGATTTTGATGACGTCTACTTTTCTAATGATAACGGACTCGAAGAAACCCGCTATGTTTTCCTCGAGGGAAACCAGCTCAGCGCCCGCTTCCCTGCGCACCCGCGCAGTCTGTTCGTTGTTGCGGAAAGCGGATTCGGCACCGGGCTCAATTTTTTAACACTCTGGCAGGCGTTTGACCAGTTTCACGCTGCGCACCCTGAGGCTACGCTACAAAGATTACATTTCATCAGTTTCGAAAAATTTCCGCTTACCGCGCACGATCTGCGGCTCGCCCACCAGCGCTGGCCGGAGCTTGCAGCCTGGGCGGAGCAGCTTCAGGCGCAGTGGCCGCCGCATATCGGCGGCTGCCACCGTCTGATTCTGGACGGCGGACGAGTGACGCTGGATTTATGGCTGGGCGACATTAACGACCTGACCGATACGCTCGACGACGCGATGAACCAGACGGTGGACGCGTGGTTCCTTGACGGCTTTGCGCCCGCCAAGAACCCGGACATGTGGAGCCAGCATCTGTTTAGCGCGATGGCCCGGCTGGCGCGTCCCGGCGCAACGCTCGCCACCTTTACCTCGGCCGGCTTTGTTCGCCGCGGCCTGCAGGACGCGGGCTTTACCATGCAGAAGACCAAAGGCTTTGGCCGCAAGCGCGACATGCTGGTCGGCACGATGGAACGGGCGCTGGACATTCCCGCTCGGGCTCCCTGGTTTGCGCGCAGCGCCAGCGCATCGCGCGAAGTGGCGATCGTTGGCGGAGGGATCGCCAGCGCCCTGCTCTCTCTCGCGCTGCTGCACCGGGGCTGGCAGGTGACGCTCTACTGCGCTGACGAGGCACCAGCCAGCGGCGCGTCCGGCAACCGCCAGGGCGCGCTTTACCCGCTTTTAAGCGCGCACGACCCGGCCCTGTTCCAGTTTTTCCCGGCGGCCTTTACCTTCGCCCGTCGCCTGTACGACGCGCTGCCAGTGGCATTCGACCACGACTGGTGTGGCGTGACGCAGCTCGGCTGGGATGAAAAGAGCCAGCAAAAAATCGCCCAGATGCTGTCGCTGGGTCTGCCGGAGGAGATTGCCCGCGCGGTCAGTGCGCAAGAGGTGGCAGACATGGCGGGCGTGGAAACCGGCTGTGGCGGCATTCAATATCCGCTCGGCGGCTGGCTGTGCCCGGCTGAACTGACCGCGGCGGCGATTAGCCTGGCGCAGTCACGCGGGCTGAGGGTGCATTATGCTCATAAGGTTGAATCGCTTAGCCGGTCAGAACGGTGGACTCTGCATTTTGCTGATGGCAAAGCGGCACACCATGCCAGCGTTGTGCTGGCAAACGGACATAACATCAGCCAGTTTATCCAGACCGAGACGTTGCCGGTTTATCCGGTCGGCGGCCAGGTAAGCCATATTCCGACCGCGCCCGAACTGAGCAAGCTGCGCCAGGTGCTGTGCTATGACGGCTATCTGACGCCACAAAATCCGTCTAACGGACATCACTGCATCGGCGCCAGCTACCATCGTGGCGAAGCGGATATGCGCTACAGCGAAGCGGATCAGCAGCAAAACCGCCAGCGCCTGATTGACTGCTTCCCGGACGCGGCGTGGGCGAAAGAGGTTGACGTGAGCGAGGGCGAAGCGCGCTGCGGCGTGCGCTGCGCGACCCGCGATCACCTGCCGATGGCGGGAAACGTGCCGGACTATGAAGCCACGCTTGAACTCTATCAGGATCTGGCAGAAAACAAGGAAACGGCGGTAAGTGCCCCGGTTTATCCGGAACTGTTCATGCTGGGCGGATTAGGATCACGAGGATTGTGCTCCGCGCCGCTGCTGGCAGAGGTGCTGGCTGCGCAAATGAGCGATGAGCCGGTTCCTCTGGACAGGGTTACGCTCGCGGGGCTGAATCCGAACCGGTTGTGGGTAAGGAAACTGCTGAAGGGGAAAATGGTTAAGTAGGGTGCGGTCTGGTGCCCTCACCCCGGCCCTCTCCCACAGGGAGAGGGAGATGACGCATTTACTTAGCGTTTAGCCTGCTGGAATAAATTGTCCCACATCCCCAGCACCAGAGACTGGTCGCGCGGAGAGAGCTCCCCAGCCAGAATGGCTTTTTCCAGGCTGCGCGTGACTTCAGCGTGAACGGCGTCGGCAGAGTGATCGTCACCTGCTTCCAGCTCGGCTACCGCCAGCGTCAGGTGACCACGCAGATAACCGCTGGCGAACAGCTCATCATCACTGGCGTGTTCCACCATGTCATCAATTAACGCCAGAATGCGTGATTCAAATTCTGCGATCATCTTCTTTCCTCTGTTAAAGATCTTCCGGCCAAGGGAAGCATTCCGCCGTGATCTCCGGCGTGTGGTAATAATTCTGTAAAGCCTCGATCAGGCGCGCCGGACGTTCCGGGATGCCTTTCTCAAGATACTCCATCACCTGCGCATGCACACGGCGCTGGAAGACGATACGGTCTGGCTCAAAGTCACCTTCAAGGTTGTCACAGCTCACGTTGAACGGGAAACCCGCCGCCACGCAGAACAGCCATTCCAGCGCCTGCGGCTTCACTTCCACGTCCTCAAACTGGCCCTGGGTGGCGGCGTCGCGCCCGTCCGGACAGTACCAGTAACCGAAGTCCACCAGCTCGCGACGCGCTTTCCCCGCGATGCACCAGTGCGAAATCTCGTGCAAACCGCTGGCGTAAAAGCCGTGGGCAAAGACGATGCGGTTGTACGGAACCTCTGCATCAGCAGGAAGATAGATCGGTTCGTCGTCGCCTTTAATCAGACGGGTATTAAAATCATCAGCAAAACAGCTATCGAAGATCTCAATCAGCTGTTCGTATTTATGCGTACTGTTCATTAGTTCATCCCCAACCAGGTGAGGATCTCCTGTCCATGGCTGTCATAAAGAAGTTTGGCGCTCATCACCGCCGAGACGACAACAATCATCGGGCGGATCAGCTTTTGCCCTTTGCTTAATACCAGACGCGAGCCTGCGCGCGCGCCCAAAAACTGCCCTGCCATCATCACAAACCCGGTTGCCCAGATAACCTTGCCGCCAATGATAAACAGCAGCAGGCCGCCGACGTTCGAGGTCGCATTCAGCACCTTGGCGTGGGCGGTGGATTTGGCGAGGTTAAAGCCGGCCAGCGTCACGAACGCCAGCGCGTAAAACGAGCCTGCCCCCGGGCCAAAGAAGCCGTCGTAAAAGCCGACGCAGCCACCGGCAATCAGCGCAAACGGCAGGCCGTGCAGCCGCCGCGCCCGGTCTTCCTCGCCGAGCTTAGGCATCAGCAGGAAATAGAGACCGATGCAGATAACCAGAATCGGCAGGATCTGGCGCAAAATATCAGACTGCACGTGCTGCACCAGCAGCGCGCCCGACGTTGAGCCGATAAAGGTCATCAGGATATTGAGCTTTTGATCGGCGAGATTCACCACCTTGCGGCGGATAAAATAGAGCGACGCCGAAAGCGAGCCGCCGCAGGCCTGCAGCTTATTGGTGGCAAGCGCCTGCGCCGGGCTCATGCCTGCCGCCAGCAGCGCGGGCACGGTTAACAGCCCGCCGCCGCCCGCAAGGGCATCGATAAAACCGGCCAGCATGGCCACGAAGAACAGCACCACCAGCAGCAGCGGTGACACCATAAACAGATCGACGAAATTATCCATTAAAGTACATGCTCATCCAGTAGCGCCTGGCAGGAAGGCGGCAACGGAGGCGGTGTCTTCTTCTCAGGCTTAGAGGTTCCAGGTTTTGCCGGCTCAAACCAGCTTTGCAGTTCGTAACCACAGCCATCGCCTGGCGGCGGTAGCGGCTGATCTTCACATTCCAGGCTGTTCGCCGGGCAACGCAGACGCACGTGCATATGCGCCCGGTGCTGGAACCACGGGCGCACTTTGCGCAGCCAGTCGCGATCCGTCCCCGCATCCAGGCAAAGCTGCTGCTTGATCGCCGGGTTGACGAAAATCCGCGTGACGTCGTTATCTTTCGCCGCCAGCTTGATCAGGCTCGAAATATCCCGTGACCACAGTGATGGCACCACGCTTTTGCCGTCGCGCGACACCAGATCCAGCGCCTGCGGCTTCAGCAGCTGCGCAGACGTCCAGCGCGTTTTCGGCAGCTGCAGGAAGATGTCGACATCCAGTCCGGTCTGGTGGCTGGCGTGCCCGCCGTTAAAGCGGCCACCGGCAGGCATCCCCATATCGCCAATCAGCATCGTCCCCAGCCCCAGGTTATGCACCTGGTTCCCCAGTCGCTGAATGAACAGCACCAGATCAGGGTGGCCGAAGTAACGACGCTGGTCGGTACGCATCACCTGATAGGTATCTGATTGCAGCGGCAGCTCCTGCGCGCCCACGATACAGCCGTTAGAGAAGGCGCCGATGGACTGCGCGCTTCCCGCCACCGGATGGGTGATTTTTTGCCACGGCGTGGCGGCCAGACTGGCTCCACTGGCCAGCAGCGCCAGCAGAGCAATTGCGGTTTTTTTCATGTTTACCAGCGTGGAATGGTGGTCGTCACGTCCGCGTTCTGCGCGCGCTGGCGCAGGAAGTGATCCATCAGCACGATCGCCAGCATCGCTTCCGCGATCGGCACCGCGCGGATCCCCACGCACGGATCGTGACGACCTTTGGTGATCATCTCAACTTCTTCGCCTGAGCGGTTAATCGTGTGGCCCGGCACGGTGATGCTTGAGGTCGGCTTCAGCGCGATGTTGGCAATAATCTGCTGTCCACTGCTGATACCGCCGAGAATGCCGCCCGCATGGTTGCTCTGGAAGCCCGCTTTCGTGATTTCGTCGCGGTTCTGGCTGCCGCGAAGCGCCACCACGTCGAAGCCGTCGCCAATCTCGACGCCCTTCACCGCGTTGATGCTCATCAGCGCGTGGGCGATATCGGCGTCGAGACGGTCAAATACCGGCTCGCCCCAGCCAGCCGGAACGCCATCTGCCACCACGGTGACTTTCGCGCCAATGGAGTCGCCCTCTTTTTTCAGGCCGCGCATCAGTTCGTCCAGGGCGTCAAGCTTATCCGCATCGGCGCAGAAGAACGGGTTTTGCTCGACCTGATCCCAGTCTTTGATCGCCAGCGGAATGTCGCCCATCTGGGTCAGACAGCCGCGAATGACGATGCCAAATTTCTGCTGCAAATACTTTTTAGCAATCGCGCCAGCGGCCACGCGCATCGCGGTTTCACGCGCGGAAGAGCGTCCGCCGCCGCGATAGTCGCGAAAGCCGTACTTTTGCTCGTAGGTGTAGTCGGCATGGCCCGGGCGGAACACGTCCTTGATAGCACCGTAGTCCTGAGAGCGCTGATCGGTGTTTTCAATCAGCAGACCAATGCTGGTGCCGGTGGTGCGGCCTTCAAAAACGCCGGAGAGAATTTTGACCTGGTCCGGCTCGCGACGCTGCGTGGTGTAGCGAGAGGTGCCCGGACGACGGCGGTCAAGGTCGTGCTGTAAATCTGCTTCGGTCAGTTCGATGCCTGGCGGTACGCCATCAACGATACAGCCCAGCGCCAGCCCGTGCGACTCGCCAAAGGTGGTCACGCGGAATAACTGTCCAATACTGTTTCCTGCCATCACGGCTCCGATGTTGTTGTTTGTGTTTGAGCGTTGTGAAACGGGCCGAAGCCCGCTGGATTAATCTTTATAGATGCTGAAATGCTCGCGCGCGTCGAGCAGCTGCGCTTTGGTCAGCATAAAGACGCCGTCACCGCCGTTGTCGAACTCAAGCCAGGTGAACGGCACATCCGGGTACTGCTCTATCAGATGTACCATGCTGTTGCCCACTTCACAAATCAGAACGCCGTCATCGGTCAGGTAATCCGGCGCGCAGGCCAGAATGCGGCGGGTCAGCTTCAGGCCGTCCGAGCCTGACGCCAGGCCCAGCTCCGGCTCGTGACGATATTCGTTCGGCAGATCGGACATGTCTTCTGCATCGACGTACGGCGGGTTAGTGACGATCAGATCGTACTGCAGCGTCGGCAGGTCGCGGAACAGGTCAGAGCGGATTGGCGTGACGTGATGGATCAGGCCGTGCTCTTCAATGTTGTGTTCGGTCACGGCCAGCGCGTCGGTGGAGATATCGACGGCGTCCACTTCCGCTTCAGGGAAAGCGTAGGCGCAGGCAATAGCGATGCAGCCGCTGCCGGTGCACATATCGAGAATGTGCTGCGGCTGATGGTTAATCAGGCCTTCAAAGTGGTTGTTGATTAGCTCACCAATCGGCGAGCGCGGTACCAGCACGCGTTCATCAACGTAAAACTCGTGGCCGCAGAACCAGGCTTTGTTGGTCAGGTAAGCCACCGGAATGCGCTCGTTTACGCGACGGATCACGCGCTCAACGATGCGGTGTTTTTCGCTGGAGGTCAGGCGCGCGGTGCGCATGTCTTCCGGAATGTCCAGCGGCAGGTAAAGAGACGGCAGCACCAGCTGAACGGCCTCGTCCCACGGGTTATCGGTACCGTGACCGTACCAGATATTAGCGGCGCTGAAGCGGCTAACCGACCAGCGCAACATGTCCTGTATGGTATGCAGCTCGTTTACTGCTTCATCGACAAATATTTTATCCACTCTTTCCTCCAGGGCATGCTCGCATAATTTTCGGCGGCTAGTTTGCCATGAAGACGGCGATAAATCAGCAATGACGCGTACCGCTTGAGGTTAAAAAATGCGTTTAGTCGGGTACACTATCGGAAATACGAGATGAGAATGACGAATGAAAAAGAAAACATCGCTCAGCGAGGAGGATCAGGCTCTCTTCCGCCAGCTGATGACCGGGACGCGTAAAATCGCGCAGGACACGATTGTCCACCGTCCGCAGCGTAAAAAAATCAGCGAAGTCCCGGTCAAACGGCTGCTCCAGGAGCAGGCGGATAACAGCCACTATTTTTCAGATGAATTTCAGCCTCTGCTCAATACGCAAGGGGCTGTGAAGTACGTGCGCGAAGACGTCAGCCATTTTGAGCTGAAAAAGTTACGACGCGGAGATTATTCGCCGGAGCTGTTTCTCGATCTGCACGGCTTAACCCAGATGCAGGCGAAACAGGAGCTGGGGGCGTTGATTGCCGCCTGTCGCCGCGAACATGTTTTTTGCGCCTGCGTGATGCACGGCCACGGTAAACACATTCTGAAGCAACAGACGCCGCTGTGGCTGGCTCAGCACCCGCACGTGATGGCGTTTCATCAGGCACCGAAAGAGTACGGCGGCGATGCCGCATTGCTGGTGTTGATTGAAGTTGAGGAGTGGCAGCCGCCAGAATTGCCCTGACAGAAGGGCGGGAAACACGTAGTACCCCGCCCTGTCACACGTCACGTCAGATGGCTTTTGCCATCTTCAGGTTGCACGGGCTCATTTGCCAGTTGAAGACCCCTTTGCCGGTTTCGTCGAGAGTGACGTTGGCAATGGCGGAAGTGGTGAACATTGGCGGCGTTTCGCCCGGGCACAGCTCAGATACCAGATAGCCGACCAGCGGCAGGTGGGAAATGACCAGTGCGGAAGCGACACCTTCATTGCACAGCGCCTGAAGGTAAGCGCTGACAAGACCGACATCGCCGCATGGCGTCAGCTCAGGGAGAACGTCCACGCTGGATGGCAGGTTCATACACTCCCCTACCACGTCCAGCGTCTGTTCTGCACGCAGGAACGGACTCACCAGAACGCGTTCAATGTCCACTTTTTGACCTTTAAGCCACGTCGCCATTTGACGGGATTCGTCACAGCCACAGACGGTTAAAGGACGTACTGAGTCACTGGCGGCATCGAGTGCCGCGTCGCCGTGACGCATGATAAAAACTTGCATATTGCACCGCTTTTGTTAACCAGAATCACCGGCGTTAACTACCCGCGATTAATGCTCTGAGGTAGAAAACCCGATGGCCGGGCATTGTGCCTGATCCATTCGGTGAATGAAACGCTGTTTTTTACCTCAATGGCGTAAGTATAGTCAATCTCTGTTTACAAAATCGCCAGAACAGGTTCATTCACCTCAGGATTTACCCTTCTTTGACTTCAGTTTACGAAATCAGTTTCCCTTGCAGGCCAGAATGTCTGGCCCCGCTCCGCCATCTGCAATAATTCGTCACACGGTGTGAACCGCGGACCGTATTGCGAGGCCAGACGTTGCAAAATGACAACCACTTCACCCGCACCGAGCGTATCCATGTAACGGAACGGGCCGCCAAGGAACGGCGGGAAACCAATACCAAATACCGCGCCGATGTCGCCATCGCGTGCGCTCTTGATCACCTGTTCACCAAAGCAGCGCGCCGCTTCATTGAGCATCATCATCACGCAACGTTCTGCGCACTGAACGGCAGACAGTCTTCCCTGACCGGTGGCCGAAATAAGCCCATAAACCGAAGGGTCGACCTGTTTCTTGCTTTTACGCCCTTTCGCGCCGTAAAGATAGAAACCGCGTTCATTTTTTCTGCCTTTGCGATCGTCCTTCAAAATTGCAGAAACAATGTTTGCAGGCGGGGTAAAACGATCGCCATAAGCCGCTTCCAGCACAGGTATAATTTTAGTGCCGGTGTCTATTCCCACCTCATCCAAAAGTTGGATTGGACCGACGGGGAAGCCAAACTTTACGAGCGCCTCGTCGACGTGCTCGATTTTCTCCCCTTCCGTCAGCAGCCGCATCGCTTCGTTGATATAGGGTGCCAGAATACGGTTGACGTAGAAGCCAGCCTTGTCCGCGACCACAATCGGGGTTTTACCCTGTTTTTTCGCCAGCTTCACCACGGTGGCGATGGTCTGCGGGCTGGTCGTGGCGTGCGGGATCACCTCCACCAGCGGCATTTTTTCGACCGGACTGAAAAAGTGCAGACCAATGACCTGCTCCGGACGAGCAGCTTTCGCCGCGATATCGCCAATCGGTAAAGACGAGGTGTTTGAGGCAAAAATAGTGTGCGGCGCGCAATGCTGCTCTACGTCAGCCACCATCTGCTGCTTAAGCGCCAGGTCTTCGAATACGGCTTCAATCACCAGGTCCCGGTGTGCAAAACCGCTGTAATCCGTCGTGCCGGAGATCGTCGCCAGGGTTTTATCACGCTCGCTTGCCTTGATATGGCGGCGTTTGACCTTCCGATCAAGGTTCTGCCAGCTGTACTGCAGCGCGTGGTTGATGCCCTTTGCGCTGATGTCTTTGATACGCACGGGCAATTTGCCTTTGCTGGCGGTAACAAACGCGATTCCGCCGCCCATCAGCCCACCGCCCAGCACGCCAACGGCGCGCAGCGGAGCAGGCTCTGCCTCGCTGCCCGGATCTTTTTTCACCTCAGTACTGGCGAAGAAGATGCTGCGCAGCGCCTGCGACTGCGGCGTCATCGCCAGTTCACCAAAGGCTTTGGCCTCAGCGGCATAGCCGCTGCTGCTGCCCTGCGACAACCCGGTTTCCATCACTTCCAGAATGCGCTTTGCCGCCGGATAGTTGCCTTTGGTTTTTTGCTCGGTTTTTTTGCCTACCATGTTGAACAGGAGCGCGCGCCCCAGTGGCCCTGCCAGCACGCGCTCGCGTACAGGGAGAGGACGTTTTGTCTGACGTCCCTTCAGCGCCAGCTCAACGGCAGCGTCCAGTAAAATGGTGTGCGGAACGACGTCGTCAACCAACCCCACTTTCAGTGCCTGACGGGGGCGTAGCTGCTTGCCGGTTAAGATCATCTCCAGGGCGGTGCTAACCCCAACCAGACGCGGCAGACGCTGTGTTCCACCCGATCCCGGCAGCAGGCCTAACTGCACTTCTGGCAACCCTAAAACGGTTTTCGGATCGTCAGTGCAGATACGGCTGTGACAGGCCAGCGCCAGCTCCAGCCCGCCGCCCAGGCAGGCACCGTGGATCGCGGCAATAACCGGAATCGGCAGAGCGTTGATTTCAGCCATCACCTGCTGTCCCTGACGCGCCAGATCTTCAGCTTCCTGCGCGCTTTTCGCTCGGGCGATCATATTGATATCGGCCCCGGCAATAAAGTTATCCGGCTTAGCCGAGATAAAGACCAGACCACGAATCGCTTTATTTTCGCGGATCTGCTTGAGCATGGCGCGAACCTGAGTGCCGAATTCAGCCTTCAGGGTATTCATCTTTTCATCAGGCACATCAATAGTGATAACCGCGACGTTATCGAGGCGAACCGTCAGATTAAATGCAGATGGCATATCCATTATTCAGCCTCCAGAACCATTGCTGCACCAAGGCCGCCCGCCGCGCAGGCGGTGACGAGACCAAACCCGCCGCCGCGGCGACGGAGTTCGTGTAGTGTCTGGGTGATCATTCGCGCGCCCGTGGCCGCAAACGGATGGCCGTAGGCGATCGACCCACCCAACACGTTGAATTTGCTCTGATCCACTTCGCCGGTGGCATGGGCGCGGCCCAGCACGTCGCGTGCAAAACGCTCGCTTGCCAGCAGCTGCACGTTTGCCAGGGTTTGCGCGGCAAAGGCTTCGTGCATATCAATCAGGGTTAAATCCGCCAGCGTTAGCCCCGCGCGATCCAGCGCCAGCGGCGTGGACCACGCCGGACCTAACAGCATGTCCTGCCAGACATCAATGGCGGTAAAGGCATAGCTGCGCAAATAGCCCAGCGGCGTGATGCCCAGCTCTTTTGCACGCGACTCCGTCATCAGGATCACCGCAGCAGCACCATCGGTCAGTGGCGTACTGTTGGCCGCCGTCACGGTGCCGTGCTTGCGGTCAAACGCCGGGCGCAGTTTGGCGTAATCCGCCAGCGTCGAGGTGCCACGAATATTGTTGTCTTCAGTAAGAGGCTCTCGATAGGGAGGCGTGTAGGCGGTCATGACCTCGTCGGTGAGTTTGCCCTCCGACCAGGCTTTCGCTGCCAGCTGATGCGAGCGATGCGCCAGCGCATCCTGCTGCTCGCGGGTGATGCCGTAGGTTTTTGCCATCTGCTCGGCGGTATCGCCCATTCGCAGGCCAGTCGAGTATTCCGCGACGGCAGGTGGCACGGGCATGAGATCGCGCAGGCGTAAACGCGAGAAGAGTTTGAGCTTCGCACCGGTGGTGCGGGCTTTATTAGCATCCACCAGAATGCGGGCCAGCTTTTTACTGACGCCAATCGGCAGTACGGAGGAAGAATCGGCGCCACCTGCGATCCCGGCGCGAATGGTGCCCGCCATCAGACTTTCCGCCACGTTTGCTACCGCCTGGAAGCTGGTCGCGCACGCGCGGCTAACGCTGTAGGCATCGGTATGAACGTTCATGCCGGTACCGAGAACAATCTCACGCGCAATGTTAGGGGCTTCAGGCATCTGCACCACCTGGCCGAAGACCAGTTGTTCGATGACCTCAGGCGGAATTTCGCTGCGAGCCAGCATCTCCCCCACTACCATTTTCCCCAGATCGACAGCCGGTATACCGTGAAACGCCGTCGCCTGACGCGCAAACGGCGTACGCAGACCGCTGACAATGGCAATGCGGTCACCTTGTCGGGTGATTAGCGGTAATGCCTGACTCATAACCTTCCCCTGTGAAAAATTTTACATGACTATAAAGTGGTCTGACCTGATAACAGTCTTAACCATTTTTTTACATTCAGCCAATCGGGGAAGCATAAAAATGCGAGGTAAAACACAGAGAAGAAAAAGAAAATGCCCCTGCATGGCAGAGGCAATTGTGCGGTTTGCTGCCGGGTGGCGACGGTGCCTTACCCGGCCTACACGATCCTAGGCCCGTGCAAGCGAAGCGCCGCCGGGCAAAAAGGATTAACGCAGACCGAGCTGGAAAATCAGCGTTTCAGCTTCGCAGGCAAACACAAAGTCGATATCCAGCTTCACGCCGCCGTCCACTTCCGTGAAGGTAGATTTGATTTCACACGGATCGGACTCCACATCACGCGCGCGCTTGCTCAGCGCGGCCAGCGTTTCTTCGGCTTCGGCGCGGTTGGTGAACACACGGCTGTAAGACGCGGTGCAATCGGTGTTGTCCATGATGGTGCCAACATCCATACAGCAGCAAACCGGGGTTTCATCAGCACTGCATTTACTCATAGCTCAATTTCCTCTGTATTCGCGCAGCGCGCGAGATAAACACGATGCTGATATTTTACGCCCCAGCGCTGGCTCTCTCCAGCCGTTAATGGCGCAAAATCGGATAAGTGACCGATATCACACTAAAAAATGATCTAAAACAAAAACCACCCTTTTGGGTGAGCCGCGATGGTCACAATTTTGCCAACCAGATCTCGTTTCAAGAAACATGTTTGAAAATATTAATAAACAAACTTGCAACATTCAGGCTGGTCGGACCTATACTCTGGCCACTGGTCTGATTTGTCTGTCATACCTCAGACCCTACACTTCGCGCTCCTGTTACGGTATGTAACAATTATTGAATAAAAATAACTCAATGAGGTTATGGTCATGAGCCAGAAAACCCTGTTCAACAAGACTGCGCTGGCAGTCGCAGTGGCAATCGTCTCTACTTCCGCCTGGTCAGCGGGCTTTCAGCTAAACGAATTTTCTTCCTCTGGCCTTGGCCGCGCGTATTCAGGGGAAGGTGCAATCGCTGATGATGCGGGTAACGCAAGCCGTAACCCTGCATTAATCATGATGTTCGATCGCCCGACCTTCTCTGCTGGTGCGGTGTATATCGATCCTGATGTCAACATTTCCGGCACGTCACCTTCTGGTGCGAGCCTGAAAGCAGATAACATTGCGCCAACGGCGTGGGTACCTAACCTGCACTTCGTTGCACCAATCAATGAACAATTTGGCTGGGGCGCATCCGTCACGTCTAACTATGGCCTTGCTACCGAGTTCAATAACAACTACCCGGCAGGCGAATACGGCGGTAAAACAGACCTGACAACGCTAAACCTGAACCTGAGCGGTGCTTATCGTCTGAACGACAGCTGGAGCTTCGGTCTGGGCTTTGATGCCGTCTACGCCGATGCAAAAATTGAGCGTTACGCCGGTGAACAAACGGCTCGCCTGCCGAAAAACAGCAACAAAATTGCCAGCCTGAAGGGCGATGAGTGGGGCTATGGCTGGAACGCCGGTATTCTGTACGAGCTGGACAAAAACAACCGCTGGGGCCTGACCTATCGTTCCGAAGTAAAAATTGACTTCGACGGTGATTACAAGAGCGGCATCCTGACGCCGGTCAACAGCCTGGTCCCTGGTGCGGGTACCACTATCCCGTGGGGGACTTCCGGTCAAACTGTCCCTGGCTCACTGTCACTGCATCTGCCAGAAATGTGGGAAGTCTCGGGTTACAACCGCGTAGCGCCACAGTGGGCTATTCACTATAGCCTGGCCTATACCAGCTGGAGCCAGTTCCAGGAGCTGAAAGCGACCGGCACCAACGGTCAAACGCTGTTCTATAAGGACGAGAGCTTCCACGACGCCTATCGCATTGCGTTGGGTACCACCTATTATATGGATGATAACTGGACATTCCGTACCGGTATCGCATTCGATGACAGCCCGGTACCGGCTGATAAGCGCTCCATTTCCATTCCGGATCAGGACCGCTTCTGGGTGAGTGCTGGTGCAACCTACGCGTTCAACGAGAATGCTTCTGTCGATGCGGGCGTATCTTATATGCATGGCCAGAAAGTGACCTTCAAGGAAGGCCCGTACGAATTTACCTCTGAAGGTAAAGCCTGGCTGTTCGGTACTAACTTCAACTACGCGTTCTAATCGCGCAGGGATCAAAAAAGGTGAGCGTTGCTCACCTTTTTTATTTATTCCGAATCAATATCTTTGAGTTCGTTTTCAATTGCCTTCGCGTTTGGATTATCTTCCGGCTTCAGCTTGCCGCCGTTGGCGATAAAGTCATGATTCTGGAAGTACGCTTCACGCACCATAATGTACGGATCGGACGACTGGCGCAGCAGACCGTCTGAATCAAGCAGTTGCGCACGGGTTTCAATCCCTTCCACCGTCCATTTACCCACCGACAGCGGCCAGGTCAGCCACGACAGAACCGGATACAGCGTATCGACCATATCGCCGCCATCATCACGCACGGTGAAGCTGCCATAGAACGGCAGATGGACGTAAGGACCGTAACCGACACCATAATGCCCCAGCGTACTGCCGAAACGGTGCGGCTGTTCACGCTGCAGTTTCGGGTTTGCCATACCTGCAACATCGATAAAACCACCCATACCCAGCAGGGAGTTCAGGAAGAAGCGCGTAAAGTGCACCATCCCCTGATACGGATCGCCCTGCAGGAAATAGTTGACCATCACCGCAGGCTCTTCGAGGTTGCTGGTAAAATTGCTTAACCCATTACGCGCGGGCTGTGGAACATAATCGCGCCATGCTACTGCCACCGGGCGAACCACATACGGGTCCAGCACGTTGTAGTTGAAGCTATACATAGAGCGGTTAAATCCTTCGAGAGGATCGGAGCGTCCCGTTTGCTCCCCGGAGCTGGCGCAGCCCACAAGCATCGTCGCGCCCAGCGCAAGCGCCGACAGCCGAAGTTTCATAAATATCTCCCTGTTCAGTATGGCTATCGTTGATTGCCATCCGTAACGGAGCATCTGGCGCTCCGTCTGAAAACGTGCAAGTGATTGTAACAGCACGTTTACCGATGTCTATGAGTACAGTTACGGGCAGTAATCACCATGACTCTGATCTCAGCATAGCCTGACTTTTGGAATTCGTTTCGCTGGCAATTTTATAATGTCTTTGAACAAGATGTATCACCTTTGTTGTCATTCCCGCCAATTTAAGAGCATCCCCACAGGCATCCCGATAAAAGCCGCTACGCTTAAAAGAAAGATCAACCTCCGGGAGCAGATATGAAAGAAGTGGGTGAAGACAAAATTGGCGAAAGTAATGAGGAACATGAAATTGAAAGCGAGGAGAAAGCGCGCGGTGAGGAGATAGAGATTGATGAGGATCGCCTCCCCTCCCGCGCGATGGCAATTCACGAACATATACGCCAGGACGGCGAAAAGGAGATGGAGCGCGATGCCATGGCCCTCTTCTGGTCAGCAATCGCGGCTGGACTGTCAATGGGCGCCTCGCTGCTTGCTAAAGGGATATTTCATGTGCAGCTGGAGGGCGTTCCTGGCGGATTTTTACTGGAGAACCTCGGCTACACCTTCGGCTTTATTATCGTCATCATGGCCCGCCAGCAGCTATTTACGGAGAACACGGTGACCGCCGTACTGCCGGTGATGCAAAACCCCACCCTCGGCAATTTTGGTTTATTGATGAGGCTCTGGAGCGTGGTTCTGCTGGGAAATATCATCGGCACGGGCATCGCGGCCTGGGCATTTGAATATATGCCGATATTTGATGAACCCACCCGGGACGCGTTTGTGAAGATCGGTATGGATGTGATGAAAAACACGCCGGTCGAAATGTTTTCTAATGCCATCATCTCTGGGTGGATTATCGCCACAATGGTGTGGATGTTCCCTTCTGCCGGTAGCGCTAAAATCGTGGTGATCATACTGATGACCTGGCTGATTGCGCTGGCGGATACCACGCATATCGTGGTCGGTACCGTTGAGATACTTTACCTGGTCTTTAATGGCACGCTTCACTGGAGCGATTTTTTCTGGCCGTTCGCCATTCCGACGCTGGCGGGGAATATCTGCGGTGGAACGTTTATCTTCGCGCTGTTAAGCCATGCCCAAATCCGTAACGACATGTCGAATAAACGCAAAGCCGAGCTTAAGGCGCAGGCAGAAAAGGATAAAGCAGCAAAAAAATCAACCTGAATGGTGACTCTTTGAGCAGTCAGGCGGCAACGCGCTTAACGCAAAGTGTAAATAACGCTATACTCGTGCCGCCTCGTCCCCTTAGTTAAATGGATATAACGAGCCCCTCCTAAGGGCTAGTTGCAGGTTCGATTCCTGCAGGGGACGCCAGAACCCTGTCTACCGAAGTATATCAAAGTCTATTTTTCTCAATTATTTCAATGAAGTAAACTTTAACCATGGTCTATCAAGGACTGTTGGGATATACGGACATCCAGCTTGTTTTGTTGGTATAACTGTTGGTATTGTAAGTTCGATAATGCAGATACCATCATCAGGAGGTCACAATGGCACTAACTGAGGTAAAAGTCAGAAATGCGAAACCTACTGAAAAGCCCGTCAAGTTAACAGATGGGGATGGTATGCATCTCCTGGTTCACCCTACGGGTTCAAAATACTGGCGGCTTCAATATCGCTTTTCTGGTAAGCAAAAAATGTTGGCGCTTGGTGTTTATCCCGAAGTGTCTTTAGCAGAAGCTCGTCGTAGAAGAGAAGAAGCAAGACAACTCATTGCCAAAAATGTTGACCCTGGCGAAAAGCGAAAAAAAGAAAAGATTGAAGAGAAAGGCTTACTCATTTTTGAAACTGTTGCCAGAGACTGGCACTCAAGCAACAGAACCTGGTCAGACAGTCACAGAACTACCGTATTAAACAGCCTGATCACTCATGTGTTTCCTGTTATCGGTAAGCGGAACATTACTGAGCTTAAAACTCGTGATTTACTTGTTCCTCTGAAAAAAGCAGAGGAAACTGGACATCTTGAACTTGCTGCCCGTTTACAACAAAGAATCACTGCCATCATGCGGTATGCTGTTCACAATGCTTTGATTGACCAAAACCCAGCTTACGACCTCGCAGGCGCTGTAACCACGGCCAAGAGTAATCACCGTCCTGCCCTTCCCCTCGAACAACTTCCTGAGCTCCTCAAACGGATTGATGCCTATAAAGGAAAAGGTATCACTCAAATAGCAGTTCAATTAACTCTACTGACTTTCATCCGTTCAAGCGAACTTAGATTCGCTCGTTGGTCAGAGGTGAATTTCAAAAACTACTTATGGACAATCCCTGCAGAAAGACAAGGATTGGAGGGCGTAAAGTATTCAAATAGGGGCTCAAAAATGAAAACCCCTCATCTTGTGCCGCTAAGTAAGCAGGCTGTTGTATTATTTAAAAGGCTCCAAGTTATAAGTGGAGAAAAGGATCTTATGTTCATTGGTTTTAGTCGCGATGACAAACCAATCAGCGAAAACACTGTTAACAAGGCTCTTCGCACCATGGGTTACGACACGAAGGCTGAAGTTTGTGGTCACGGTTTTAGAACTATGGCTTGTAGTGCATTAATTGAATCTGGGTTATGGTCAAGAGACGCCGTAGAACGTCAAATGAGCCACCAAGAGCGAAACTCGGTTCGGGCAGCATATATCCACAAAGCGGAACATCTCGAAGAAAGAAAGCTCATGTTACAATGGTGGGCTGACTACCTTGATGCCAACAGAAAAGAACACATTACACCGTTTGAATTCGCCCAGAGAATAAAGAAAATGAATTAGTATAGTAGCTCTCTATTTTTTGCACGCTAAAAAGCAACATAAACACTAAGCAAAGAAGCTTTGCGAGTCTTGGATTCAATGAAAGCCATCAGCGGGCGTAGAGAGTGGGTTTTCCCCAGTATCAAAGCTCCACTCAATCACATGCATGAACAAACAGCCAATGCGGCCATAATCCGTATGGGCTTCGGAGGTGAGCTTGTAGCTCACGGTATGCGATCCATTGCTAGAACGGCTGCTGAGGAGTCTGGCAAGTTTAGGACTGATGTCTTAGAAGCCGCCCTTGCCCACTCGAAGAAAGATGAAATAATTGCAGCCTACAATCGTGCAGAGTATCTCACTGAACGGGTGGTTCTCATGCAATGGTGGAGTGACTATGTTTCGTCTCAAAAATGCAAAGTTATTGCCGCATAACTCTCCCATGATGGGTTAACTATCTTGATTTAGTTAAAGAATTAATAATCACACCATTAACCTATGTGGACTAAGCATAGCCATTTACAAATGGGGACCTTGAGTCCACATAACGAAAGCTGTCGGTCATATCAGCTAAATAATTCACATCTCCTCTCGATTATCATACACCTCGAAGATTTACCAAATTCGCGCTAATCGATGATAAAAGAGTTGAATTTGATTAAAAATTGATCAACTTTATACTCTACATTGTATTTAATCATCCATGAGGTTTAGTGCATGGCTAGCGAAAATGATAAAAATCATAAAGTTAGAGTCGCACAGTACTTGAGGATGTCTACCGACCATCAGCAATATTCTTTACATAATCAGTCCGAATACATCAAAGATTATGCTGAAAAGAACAATATGGAAATCGCTTATACCTACGATGATGCAGGTAAGAGCGGAGTCAGTATCGTAGGCAGGCATTCTTTGCAGCAGTTACTTAGTGATGTAGAACAAAAGAAAATAGATATACAGGCTGTATTATTTTATGATGTGAGCCGTTTTGGTCGTTTTCAAAACAGTGATGAAGCTGCATATTATTCCTTTCTATTTGAGAGAAACGGTGTAGACCTTATATACTGTTCTGAACCTATACCCACTAAAGATTTCCCTTTAGAGTCTTCTGTAATACTGAATATAAAAAGATCTAGTGCTGCATATCACAGCAGGAATTTATCAGAAAAGGTATTTATAGGACAAGTAAATTTAATAAAGCTTGGTTATCATCAAGGCGGCATGGCTGGTTATGGGCTGAGACGTCTTTTAGTAGATGAAAATGGCATAGCTAAAGAAATATTGAGTTTCCGCAAAAGAAAGAGTATTCAAACAGATAGAGTAATATTAATTCCGGGCCCCAAAAATGAGATAAAAATTGTAAATAGAATCTATGATCTCTTTATAGATTATAACGTACCAGAATTCATTATTGCTGAGAGATTAAATGAACAGAATATACCTGCAGAAAATGGAACATTATGGACTCGTGCAAAAATACATCAAATCTTGACAAATGAAAAATATATTGGAAACAACATATAT